>CAZKMA010000012.1:1039-59180 GCA_964553615.1 uncultured Spirochaetales bacterium
GAATCGCTTCTGAGCGGCGAATCGCTTCTGAGCGGCGAATCGCTTCTGAGCGGCGAATCGCTTCTGAGCGGCGTGTCCTCCCCCCACGACTTTCCGTGCGGATCATTCATCGTCTTGATCTGTATCCGGACTCTGCGGATGCTGAGGAATGGTCATGATGAAGCGACAGCCTCCATCGGGAACATTTTCTGCAGTCAGTTTGCCCTGATACCGTTCCAGAATTGCATAGCTCACAGAGAGCCCCAGCCCGAGATTGGCGGTCTTTCCCTTCTTTGTTGAATAAAATGGTAGAAAGACATCGTTTGGATTCTTGGCATTTATACCGGGTCCGCTGTCCCAGACGGTCACCTGCGCGCTGGCAACGCCGTCATGCATCACCTCTTCAGTGGAGACGGTAATGGTTCCGCCGTCCGGTATCGCTTCAAAGCCGTTTTTGATGAGATTGAGAAGAACCTGTTTTACTTCATTGGCGTTTGCTATTGCTCGGACATCGGAGGCAGGGTGAAAACTCATCGTTATGTTCCGCGATTTGGCACTGTGCTGAAGGAGGTCGAGCATCTTGACGACCACCTCGTTGAGATTGATTTCCTCTTTTGCTATTCGGTTTGTGTCGGCGAGATTGAGGAGATTACTCACGATGTTCGAAATATACGATATCTCTTCTCGAAGTTTTTCCACAGTCTCGCGAGTATCCTGTGCGACCGATCGATATCGGAGATAGGAGAGGTAGTTGTATATAATTTCAAGGGGGTTGTTGATCTCATGAGCCACGCCGGCTGCGAGTAATCCGACGGATGCAAGCTTCTCCGTCAGGATGACTTGTTTCTGCAACTTGTCGTATTCGGTTATGTCTTCGATTACTAGAATGTTCCCGATGTGAAATCCGTTGTCGTAAACCGGAAGTGTCTTGAAATTGTTGAGGGTGATCCGATTGTTCAGGCTCAGCGCGACATTGTAGATTTCGTGGTCGCCTTTGTGGCTCAGCGCGCGTTTGAGCTCATCAACTGCCTCATCGCTCAGGCCCGACAGCAGATTCATTATAGGTTTGTTCAGATAGTCTCTGTCGGCGAGAGTGAATGCGCTCTTGAAGTAGTCATTGGCGAGCTTGATCCGATTTTCCGTATCCGTCACAAGGAGGCTGATGGGGAGGTGTTCCAGAATTGCTTCGTTATACTTGAGAAATCGCGAGAACTCCGTTTCTGCAGCGCCGAATGTAATTTGAGACGATATCTGGGTGTACGCAAGCCGGACCAGGTTGATCTTGTCGATGTCGCTGGTTGTTCCGGTAAATACGATCTGACCCGCTCGCATTATGGATACCCGCTCCGCAAAGTTGTAGATGTCGTCGATGCGGTGGGTAATAAAAAGGATAGACATGCCTTCCGCTTTCCGTTTGAGCAGCATGGGGACAATCTTGTTGAGCGCCTGAGCGGAGAGCTTCTCGAGTGACTCATCGAGAATGAGCAGGACTGGATTCTTAGATACCTGTTTGAGGATATCGACCACGGTCCGATCCGAAAGACTCAATCCCTTGAGTCTGGCGGTTGGATCAATATCGAGCTCGTGGGCCGTAAGAAGAGCCTCGGCAGCCCGCTTCATCTTTGCGTTCGAATACCAGCCGAAATGCGTTACTCTCGGGTCCGTGTAGAACAGGTTTTCTGCAACCGTGAAATAGTCGTTCAGGTAGACCTGCTGATAGACCATCTTGATGCCGAGTCTGTTGGACAACTTCAGGTTCACCTGACTGTATTTTCTATCTCGAAACTCTATTCCTCCGGTTTTTGGGCTGAGCATCCCACTGATTATCATTGCAAGCGTTGACTTTCCCGCGCCGTGCTCTCCAACCAGTGCATGAATTTCTCCCCGTCCCATTCGCAGATTGACTCCCCGAACGGCCTCGAGCGTTCCGTAGTCGCGAGAGATATTCTCGAGCACAAGGAGATCAGTTGATTCCATGTTCCGAATCCGTCCCGATCTGATATCGGGCTATCTTGTTGTACAGTGTCTTTCTGCTCATCGAGAGAAGCCCTGCGGTTGCCTTTTTGTTGTAATTCGTCTTTTGAAGGGTCTTTACGATTATCTCCTTTTCGGTCTGTTCACGGACGTTCAGTCCACCGGTTGCTGCATGCCTGTCGCGAGTGCGAAGTGCGCTTTGTAGCGCGGGAGGCAGGTCATCTATCGAAAGGGTCGGGCCCGACGAAATTGCACATGCGTAGTTGATTGCGTTCTTGAGTTCCCGCACATTTCCGGGCCACGGGTAGGCCAGGAAAAGCTCTATTACCTCACGATCCATTGTCTTGAGGGCGAGTGAGTTGGAAAGGCAGTATTCGCGCACGAATGTCTCGCTGAGATCCGGGATGTCCTCCAGACGGTCACGAAGCGGGGGCACGGTTATGACCGCCCCGCTCAGACGATAGTAGAGGTCTTCGCGGAAGCGGTTTTTCGCTATGAGCTCTTCCAGTTGCTGGTTGGTCGCGGCGACGAAGCGAACATCAATGCTGATTGTCCTCGTACCGCCGATCCGCCGAATTTCATTGTTCTGAAGTGTTCTCAATATCTTCGCCTGAATCGTGAGGGGCATATCTCCAATTTCGTCAAGAAACAGAGTACCGGCGGTAGCCTGTTCGAAGACTCCTTTGTAGACGCTATCTGCACCGGTGAATGCTCCGCGTTCGTGGCCGAATAGTTCGTTATCCAGGAGCGTTTCTGGAAACGCCGCGCAATTGACTTTCACAACCTTTTCGAATGCCCGTCGTGACTCCGAGTGAATTGCATCCGCAATGAGCTCCTTCCCCGTGCCGTTTTCTCCGGCAATGAGGATGGGGAGATCGGTTGCTGCGAGCTTGCGTACTTTTTGGAAGAGCTGCTGCATTGCCGGATTCCTGCCGGCGGGTCTGGGTGAATGTTCTGCGAGCCGTTGTTTCAGCGTGCGATTTTCCAGTGAGAGCCGGGACACACGCATGGCGTTCTCAACCACACGGAAGAGCATCTCAAAGTCCAGAGGTTTCTTGACATAGTCGGCCGCGCCGAGTTTGAGCGATTGGACTGCGGTTTCCACCGTTGCATATCCGGTAATCATGACAATTGGAACATTTGGATCGATCTTTTTCACGTCGATGAGCACGTCGATTCCGCTATCCTCTCCGAGCATGATGTCCAGGAGCACGGCGGAGAATTTCCGGTTCCTGAACTCGTTTAGCGCGTCCGTAGAGTTCGTTGCGGAGCGGCTCGCGAAGCCGTAGGTTTCGAAATTGCGGGACAGACTTTCGCATAGTCGCGCGTTGTCGTCGATGATGAGAACGGTGCGATCGGCCGGCACGGTGTTACCCCTTTACACACTGTGTATAATATTTACACATATTGTTCAGTGTAGGCCCACCTCGTGCCGGTGTCAAACAATTAATCACACGAACTCGTACTTTCAATTCCCGCAAAGAATAATAGGTGCAGTCGCGAGGCGGTAGTTGCCCCTGCTCATCTCTGGCACGGTCTTTGCTTCTGTGATGTTGGAGACGAACATAGATGACAGAGAACATTTTGCTTGAAGCAACAGGAATATCGAAACATTTTCCCGGGGTTCAGGCGCTGGACAGGGTGGAACTCACTCTGCGAGAGGGGAGCCTCCATGCTCTTTGTGGCGAAAATGGAGCCGGAAAGTCCACTCTCATGAATATCCTGATGGGGATTTATCGTAAGGACGAAGGAGAGATCTTTGTCCGGGGGCATCGCGTAGATCTCAATTCGCCGCGGGAAGCTCTGCACATGGGAATCAGTATCATCGACCAGGAGCTGAACGTTGTTCCGGAAATGACCATCGCGGAGAACATGTTTCTTGGCCGCGAACCGGAAAAGCCTGCGCCGTTCATCGATCGTGTCAAGTTGAATGCCTGGACCGCCGAGTATCTGAGTCGGGTTGGGCTGGATCTGGATCCGCGGTTGCGCATCAAGGCGCTGAGTCTTGCTCAAATCCAGCTGTTTGAGATTGCCCGGGCTCTTTCGCATGACTCGGACATAATTATCATGGACGAACCGACGTCCGCACTCGGCGAGCGCGAGGTCGAGAGGCTCTTCGCCGTAATCGAAACTCTACGATCCCGGAACAAGGGAATCATCTATGTTTCGCACAAACTGGATGAGATTTTTCAGATCTCCGACACGATAACGGTACTCAGAGACGGTAAGTACGTTGGAACGGAACCAGCTTCGAACCTCGATCGTGCAAAACTCATCAGCATGATGGTAGGGAGACAGCTGGAAGATTCCATTAAGAAAGACTCCCTTCCGACACAGGAACGGGTACTTGCGGTGCGCGGTTTTTCACGGGGAGACGAGTTCGAAGACATTACTTTTGATCTTCACCGCGGCGAGATACTCGGGATTTTCGGTTTGATGGGTTCGGGACGAAGTGAGTTTTTGAACTCACTATACGGTATCAATCTTCCTGCCAGCGGGGAGGTGGAGATCGAGGGCAAGCTGGTGCAGATCAGGCATCCGGCGGATGCAAAACGACTCGGCATTGCATACGTTACCGAGGACCGCAAAAACAGCGGCCTGGTGCTGACGAGCTCGGTTCGCGAAAACGTTACTATTACGGCCCTGGCGAAAGTCCTCCGGCGTGGATTCCTCAGCATGCGGAGGGAAAAAGTCGCGGTTCAGGCGCTGATTCGCAGTCTGAGCATAAAGGCGTCCTCAGCAAGACAGCTCGCGAAGAATCTGAGCGGCGGAAACCAGCAGAAAGTTGTCCTTGCAAAGTGGCTCTTTGCCGAACCAAAGATACTCATACTCGATGAACCAACAAGGGGCATCGATGTCGGAGCAAAGCGGGAGATTTATTCATTGATCTCGAGCTTTGCTCAATCAGGATACGCGATCATCGTTGTCTCTTCGGAAATGCCCGAGATACTCGCGTTGAGTCACCGAATCCTGGTATTCCGCGAGGGAAGACTGACCGGTGAGGTGAACGCCGCGGATGCAACCCAGGAATCGCTCATGCACCTTGCGTCATGAGCGAGCTCAGTAAAGGAGGCGATGTTCGTCATGTCGAATGAAGCGAAGAATGAAACAAAAGTCCCGGGTGAACCTGCTTCGGCGGGCAAAAGAACCGGTTTACGAAATGTATTGAGTCTTGCAATGAGCGAGTACGGTATTGTGGTTGCGTTCGTGCTGCTGTGCGTAGTTCTTGCCCTTGCCAGTCCATACTTTCTCAAGACCGACAATCTTCTGAACGTCCTGCAGCAGACATCCGTTAATGGGCTTCTGGCCATAGGCATGACCTTTGTCATACTCACCGGCGGCATCGATCTTTCGGTTGGGTCAATACTCGCATTCTCCGGAGTAGTGTCGGCAAGTTTTGCCAGCTCGGCGAACTTTGGTGTTGCATCCCCGGCAATTGTGGCTGTGCTCTTTGGACTGCTTGCCGGGCTCACGCTGGGCATGATCAACGGAGTACTGGTGGCCAAATGGCGCGTGCCGGCGTTCGTGGTTACTCTGGGAATGCTCAGCATTGCCCGGGGACTCACCTACATATACACAAATGGAATGCCCATTCCCAATATTGAGCAGCAGTTCCTTTTCTTCGGGCAGGGGTTCGTACTGCGAATACCATTCGCGGTAATCATCTTTGCCGGGGTCTTCTTTCTTGCGTGGGTCATCCTGTATCGCACACGGTTCGGGCGCTACGTGTATGCAGTTGGAGGAAACGAGAAGAGTGCCCGCATCTCGGGCGTGAACACGCGGCTTATCATGTTTATCGTCTACGGCATCAGCGGTCTTCTTGCCGCCGTCGGCGGGATCATCCTGACTGCACGGACGACTGCCGGGTTGCCGCAGGCGGGACAGTCCTACGAACTGGACGCCATTGCGGCGGTTGTCATTGGCGGCGCAAGCCTCGCTGGCGGGCAGGGGAAACTGGTTGGCACGCTGTTCGGCGCGCTGATTATCGGAGTAATCAACAATGGCCTGGACCTTCTTCACGTCTCTTCGTACTACCAGCAGGTCATAAAGGGAATCATCATCATCGGAGCCGTGTTACTGGATTCGTTGCGAAAGAAGGAAGACTGACACCTGCTTGTTTGGTATTCCTGCAAATGAAACGAAGGAGGGCGCATCGCGAAGAAATGTATGGGGAGAAAGCGGTACGGAGTTGGAGTGTGTCGAACACCATTTCGGCAAAAGGCCAAGGAGGCAGTGTAATGAAACGAAGATTATTCAGTATTCTGGCGGCGGTTCTCATTGCTACGACGATGACCGTTGCGGTATTTGCCAGCGGATCGACTGAAGCGGCGTCAGGCAAGAAGGTTTATCGAATCGGCGCCGCGGTGTATGGACTCAAGGCCGAGTATATGCGGCTGTGGACGACCGCACTTGAACGGCATCCCGCCGTGAAGAGCGGTATGGTCAAGATTACCGTCTTCGACGGAAACTACGATGCATCAGTTCAGGTGAACCAGTTTCAGACGATGGTTACACAAGGTTATGACGGAATCATTTTCGTACCGATCGATGTGAATGCAGGTGCTGCCGCGGTAGATCTTGCCGCAAATGCGAAGATTCCGGTGGTCGGGTCCAATACCCGGGTGAATAGCGACAAACTCTACTCGTACGTGGGTTCGGACGATGTAAAGTCTGGACGTATGGAAGCCCAGGCAGTCATTGACAAGATGGGCGGGAAAGGGAATGTCGTTGACATTGAAGGTCCGATTGGCCAGTCGGCTCAGATTGAGCGGCGCAAGGGCAATCTTGAGGTTTTGAAAGAGAACCCAAATGTGAAGCTCCTCGAAATGAAGACAGCGAACTGGTCGCGGGCAGAGGCTCTGAACCTCATGCAGAACTGGCTCAGTGCCTATCCTGGGAAAATCAACGGAGTAATTGGCCAGAATGACGAGATGGCGCTGGGTGCCATACAGGCTATCAAGCAGGCCGGACTGAACGTGAAGGACTTTTCCATTGCCGGTATCGACGGTGTTACTGATGCTCTTCACGCGGTAAAGAATGGAGAGATGACCAGCATACTGCAGGACGCGACAGGTCAGGCCCAGGGCGCACTCGATCTCGTGCTTCGGGCAATTATCGGTGCAAGCTACAAGCCGCAGGCGGAAATCTGGCAGAAGATGCAGTGGGACGACGGAACTCAGAAGGCGTATAATGTACCCTGGGTCCCGGTAACTGCTGACAATGTCGATCAGTTGCTGGCAACCCGAAAAGAGCTGACCACCCGATAGAGTTCAAAGAGACGATTGTCGCGGGCGTCTGGTCTATTTGATGAGTGCCGGACGCCCGGTCCATTCTACACGACCCGGATAATCACAGGAGAAGGCAATGGAATATCGAGGTTACGACAAGAGCTTCGGCCTGGACGGGAAGGTTGCACTGATAACCGGAGCGGCACAGGGTATTGGCCGGGCCATAGCACAGTTATTTGCAGAGAAAGGGGCGGATCTTGTTCTCGTGGATCTCCAGGATGACGTGAAGGAGTTTGCCCGGGAGATCGAGAAGAAGGGCAGGCGTACGCTCGCATTGACCGGAGATCTGACGAAGAGCGTGGACATAAACCGGTTTGTCGATGAGGCGGTCAAAGAGTTCGGGGGGGTGGACATCCTCGTGAACAATGCGGGAGTAGTTTTCCTCGAGGACGCGGAGAAATTGTCCGAAAGTTACTGGGACAAGACCATGGCGGTGAACCTGAAGGCGCCCTTCATGCTCGCGCAGCGCGTCGGGCAGGAGATGATCCGCGCCGGCCGTGGCGGGAAGATTGTGAACATGGCGTCGCAGGCTGCGGTCATTGCGCTGGACAAGCATGTGGCCTACTGCACGAGTAAGGCGGGTATTGTAGGCATGACGAAGGTGCTTGCAATGGAGTGGGCTGAGTTCAATATTACCGTAAACAGCATATCACCGACGGTGGTGCTGACCGAGCTCGGAAAGAAGGCGTGGGCCGGAGAGGTCGGAGAGGCAATGAAGAAGAAGATCCCGGTTGGCCGGTTTGGATATCCGGAAGAGATTGCGGCGGCGGCGCTATACCTGTGCAGCCAGGCGGCGGACCTGGTGAACGGGGCGAATCTGGTTATTGACGGCGGATACTCGATACAGTAGCAAAGCGGTTTCACCGCGCATGCAGCGTCGATATCACCTCCTTGTCTTCTGCATTCAAGTGGCGTAAACTTGAGTCGCAAAGTAATGTACGTATCAGAAGGTGGGACCTGGCGATGGCAGACACTGTATTATTCAATGGAATCGTTATTCCGCTATCCCGCATTGGCGCGCGGGCAACCGCCGTGCTGGTGCGTGACGGGAAGATTGTTGCCGTCGGAAGCGATCAGAAAATTCTCGGCACGGCACGAACGGATGCACGGCGGATAGATCTTTCCGGCAGAACTGTCATCCCCGGGTTCAATGACAATCACATCCACGTTGCCGCAATGGGGAACCACTTCACCACGCCGAATCTGCACGGGATGACGAAATCCGAGATCATCACCTACCTGCTGGAGTGCTATGCAGATCCGAAGCCGTCTGACATGATCGTCGGAGTCCAGTGGGACTATACCCATTGTCCTGATCCGCATCGGGAGGATCTGGACCGGGCTTTCGGATCTACTCCCGTTGTGCTCACCCAGTATTCGGGCCATGCGGTGTGGGCAAACAGCGCTGCACTCAATCTTGTCGGGATAAGCGAGGCAACACCGGACTGGCCCTCAGGTGGTGCGGAACGGGACGAATCCGGCCGGCTGACCGGCATTGTGCGGGAGCCGTACGGGCACGGAAAGTATCGGAAGCTGTTCCGGCGTCGCCAGTTTGACCCCGAAAGAATAATGGCCGGGATCCCGGCGGCATTGAAGGTTCTCTCATCGTACGGATTTACCTCGGTTCAGGACAACACCTGGGCCATGGCAGGTCTGAAAGCGTATCGTGAGCTTCGGAGTTCGGAGAAACTGAATATGAGGGTATCGTGCTGGTCGCTTGGTGATCTCTCCCGACCGCTGCGATACCAATTTGAGCACGCAAAGTTCGATCCGGATTGGTATCATCTTGGACCCCGAAAATTCTTTCTGGATGGCGCATTCTCAAGTCGCACTGCCTACCTCATGGATCCTTACGAAGACAATCCGGGTACCATCGGCAAGGGAATGAGCATGGAGGAGATTCGACACCTCATGGTTCCCGCCGCCCGAACGGGGCGGCAGATTGCGTGCCATTCCATTGGGGATCGGGCCACCATGCAGTTTTGTGACGGGGTGGAGGAGGTGTCGCGCAAGCATCCGCGTGTTCGGGAAATGCGGTGGCGGGTCGAACACGGTCAGATAATCCGGCACGAGGACATCGAACGCATGGCACGGTTGGGTGTCGTAGTGTCTGCGCAGGCCCATGCGCTGACTGATCCTCAGAAGGATCGGAGACTGCTCGGAGTGGAACGTGCACGGGGAGCTTATCCCTATCGGTCGCTTCTCGATGCCGGTGTGCCACTTGCATTTGGTTCCGATTTCCCCGGCGAAGGGACATATGATCCTCTGCTTGGCGTTCATCTGGTGGTCAACCGGGAAGGTCCTGAGGCAATTTCCGCTGAGGAAGCCCTCTTCTGTTACACCGCGGGAAGTGCGCATGCGGAATTCAGAGAAGACCGAAAAGGAACGATAGAAGCGGGTAAGCTGGCAGACCTGACCATCCTGTCGGATGATCCGACATCCGTGGACCCGGAACGAATTCGCGACATCACCGTGGAGATGACCATAGTGGGCGGCAAGGTTGTGTACGAAAGGAGCCGGGACAGGAGCGATCAGGACGATTCCCGTGAGTCAGTTCTGGCAACACCGAAGAGATCGGAACCCGGACGCGGGCGCGTGTAGAGACCGGGCAAAAAAGAGCCCCGGGAGGCATTGTGCTTCCCGGGGCATGGGACGTTGGGGGACCTACTTCTTCATCGAAGAACCTGCTGAACCCGATCCGGAGGAGCTTGAACCGGTCTGGGACTCTGTCCGTGTTTGAGTACCCGTTCCATCTTCCTGATACAGGCGTACCCGTGTACGCTCCTGTTGTGTCAGGCGGACGGGTTCTTCAACCTGATAGTCATTTCCGTTCGCGGCCATTGTACGCAGCATGAGTCTGGTCTGAGTCTGCTGACCTGCCGGCGGATCCACGAGGACGCCGCTCACGCGAACTGTCATCTGGTTCTGGAGTTCCAGCCGCTGCTGAAGCTGTGCCATTTCGCCGGTCGGGACATCAATCAAGAACTCTTCGCCGGTTCTGGTTCGCAGCATGAGCTGCGTTTGCTGGCCCGCTTCGGACATCAATGCCACGTTTCCTTCGACTGTGCTCACCCGCTCCGCATTTCCGTTCGCAAATACCGCTGTTGCCACGAGTGCAACGACTGCAATCATCATCATTACCTTTTTCACGTCTATCTCCTTCTCCGTAGTGGTGTTCATCTCTGTATACCCGGAGAAAGAGAAGTTGGTTGCGTTTTTCTGAAGCGATAATCTATCAGGTAACAGTTTGCCGTGCGCGGTCCTCGACTCCGCGCCGCGCCAGGGAAAGCGCCAGAAGTCCTGCAACAGCACTTCCCCATATGGTCAGTACCATCGGGAGCGCTGTGCCGTTCGCAAGTGAGCTCACAATTGCCGTTGCCAGGGCACCTACCGCCATCTGTATACTGCCAAGCAGTGCCGAGGCGCTTCCTGCGTTGGCAGTGAATGGCTCGAGTGCGAGGGCGGCGGTGTTCGGGTTGGACACCCCGGTGCAGAAGAGAAATACGATGAGTAACGGAACAACGACTCCGACCTTCGCAATTCCCACCAGAAAGACCGCGACGAGCACGGCACCGATGAGTACCTGCGCCCGTACAAAGAAGGAAACAATTTGAGCACTGGTGTGTCTTCGTAGAAGCAGCCGATTTACCTGGCTGCCGACAATGAGCCCGCCCGCATTGAGTGCAAACACCCAGCCGAATTGTGTCTGACTCAGGCCGAAGAGTTCCATGAATACGAACGAAGATCCGGATATGTAGGCAAAGAGTCCGGCGGATCCGAGCCCGCCGATAATTGCATACGCCAGGAACTGCCGGTCTCGGGCAACCTCTGCATATTGCCGGAACATCTTTACCGGCCGAAGGGACACCGATTCATCCGGTTTCTTACTTTCGGGGAGCCAGCGGATAGTAACCAGGAGGAGAAGTGCCGAGAAGCCTGCCAGGATGAAAAAGATTACCTGCCAACCCAGATTCTTGGTTACATATCCACCAATGCTTGGAGCGAGCATTGGTGAAACCGCGATGATGAGCATGAAAGTAGAAAAAACCCCTGCAATTTCGTTTACCGGGAAAAGGTCCCGGACGACCGCGCGACTTACCACAATTCCCACGCAGGCACCGAGAGCCATCAACAGACGCAGAGTTATAAGCCATTCGATGGACGGTGAGAGCGAGCAGCCAACCGCCGTGACAATGTAGATGGAAAGGCCCACGATGAGGGGGCGCTTTCGTCCGTACCGATCGGTCAACGGACCGTACACGAGCTGACCAACTGAGATGCCAATAAAGTAGCTCGTCAGCGAGTACCCTACCGCCGCGATGGTTGTCTTCAGATCGGATGCGATGGCGGAGAAACCAGGAAGGTACATGTCGATAGAGAACGGTCCGAGTGCTGCGAGCGATCCCAGCACAATGATAATTTCAGTGCGTTTGTTGCGATTCATGCGATTCTGTCTAAGGTACTACTTCCCACGCGAAATTCGAAAGATCCACTGTACAATCCTCGCGGTTCCCGGCACTATTTGCCCACAATGAGTGTCCACACTGAAACAGATGCCTCCGGACTTATTCTGCGACCGGCGATTGCCGAGGATTCGCCCCTGATTCTTGAGTTCATCCACGAACTCGCCAGCTACGAGCGACTATCCCATGAAGTCGTCGCAACCGAGGAGAGCATCCGTGAAGGGCTCTTCGTTCGTCATGCTGCGGAAGTGATTATTGGAGAATATGACAATAGGCCGGTGAGTTTTGCACTGTTTTTCCACAACTTTTCCACATTTCTGGGCCTCCCGGGTATCTATCTGGAAGATCTCTTCGTCAGACCTGAAATGCGAGGCAAGGGGATCGGTTCCGCCATGCTCTCGCATCTTGCCCGGCTTGCCGGAATGCACAGATAGAATTCCTACACCTGTACAACCTCCGGATATGCGGTATGATAACTTGAGTAGATCAATAAAATAAACGCGCTTCGGCACCCCCGCTTTTCATCTCCACAGGACAGACATATGAATGGAATACGGCGCGCGTTCCTGTTCGCGTTGTCGTTGGGTGCATTTGCCCTGACAGAACTGCAATCGCAGGAATCATCTGCTGCAGCCAGAATACCGATTAATCTCGTGGTGCCGGCCACTGCCGCGGACCTGGCGAATGCCACGGACCCGCTTACTGCAGTCATTGTGGACGCATTGAGGCAGGATCTTGTCCGTCGTGGATTCGAGCCCCGGCTGGTTGTCGCCGGGAGTGCCCCGGAGACCCGAGAGCTCACGGATCGGTCTTCCGGTTCGGCGCAGTCCGTTCCGCGATATGCGCTTTCCGTGGACACGAAGAGGGCCGGATCCCGGATCCTGATACGTCTTTCCTGGTCTGACGAAGTGGCGGGTACGATTACTGCCACAGCCGAGCGGGAGGGGCCGGCAGATCTGACCCTTGACCGAACCGCGTTCTTGGCGCTCCGCGACCTTGTTGGACGGGTCGGGCCGATCGAGCGTCCGGCACCGACTGAACGCACGGAGAAGATTGAATCGACCCCGACACCATCGGTCCCGCCGGTTTCCGTGCCGATACCGGATGTCGGCGCTCCTCCAGGCGCCGATTCCGGCACGCATGAAGATAAAGACAATGCCGGTCCCCCGTCGTCTGCCCCGAGCGTCCCGGTTCGCAGGGACAATTCCCCGGTTCCTGCCCCTCATGGCGGTCTTGAGCTGGGCATTGCGGTCGCTCCCTTCATTGCCGCGGGCAGCCTGAGCGCATTTTTCCGATTGTCCGGTATTGCAGAGACGCGACTTGCCTATCGCTTCCCGGGCGAATCCATGGACTTTGCCATTGGCGTGCTCGCGGCGTCCGTAGTTTTCCAGGCGGAGGGACCCCTCGATTCAGCAACCGGAGTTTTCGCACCGCTCGCTGTGGAGATCCGCTTGAGCGGACCTCAGCGTCCTCGAACCTTCAGTGGATACCTGCGTCTCATTGGCGGTGCAGCCCTTTTCTACGTGAATACCGGAACGGCTGGGAGCAGAACGTCCTTTCTGCCCGTCTTCGGGGGCGGGATTGGTCTGGCATACACGTTTGACGGAAACGCCGCGATATCGCTCGATCTCCTTTCCTCGGTTTTCCTGGATGGAACCGATCTCATTGCTGGTTTCAACCCGGGCATAGAGATAAGTTTTCCCATTGGAGTACGAAGATGATGATACGTGTTCTGCGTTCGCGCGTCATCGGATTGACGGCGGCTCTATTTCTCATGCTTTCCGGATTGCTCGTCTTATCCTGTTCCGGTCCGTTGCTTCGGCCCCTGCTCGAGGGTTCGGACGGATCCGCGTGGGCGGGAGCTCTCAGCGTTCATCCGGCCGCAGTTTCCGTTATCGCAGGAACACCGGTCACCTTCACGGCAACCGGTGGTGCGGGCGGTTATGTCTTTTCTGTTGTGTCTGGCACCGGCACCATTGACCCGGGCTCGGGAACCTACCACGCTTCGTTCACGCCTGGAATCGAGCATGTGCGGGTTCAGGATAGCCGTGGATCCTCTGCTGAGGCGCAGGTTACCATAACCGCGACCGGTGCATCCAACCCGGATTACCGGATTTCCGCACTGCCCGCCGTAGTGTTCCCTGGACCCGGTGCCGGCGGGTCTTCCTTTTCCGGATCATTTTCTGTGGAAAACATTGCTGCAGACCCGGGCACAATGAGCGTCCTGTGGTCCGTGTATGTATCTGCGGACGCCGCCATTGGAGCCGGAGATCTCGTGGTGGACTCCGGGTCTATCGCTCCTCTTGCTCCCGGGGCCGTGTCCTCATCTGTGTCATTCAACGGGGCCTGGCCGGCTGCAGGGGGCAACTACTATCTGATTATCGCTGTTTCAGCCTCCGACGAAGTGAGTGTCGCCAACAACACGTTCGCGAGCGCGTCCACTGCGGTAAGCGGTGTTCCTGCGCCGGACTACCAGATGGTTTCGGTCGCTACACCACCGTCTGCGGTCGGTGGTTCTGCTCTTTCAGTGCCGATAACCTACACGAACAGCAGTACTTCAGCGGGGACGACACCGGTTACCTGGGAGGTGTATTACTCACCGAACACGACAATAGATGTGGGCGATCAGCTCATCGGCTCAGGCTCGGCCCCGGCTCTTGGTGCGGGGGCAAGCGCGAGCCCGACAGTCTCGGCCACCTGGCCGATGTCCGCAGGCGTTGCCTATCTCATTGCGCGCGTGTCCGCGGTAGACGACGGCAACACAACAGACAACGTAGTGGCGAGCGCAGGTATCAACCTGTCCCTCCCGGACGTGAACTATCTGCCTTCAGCGATTACAGCACCGGTGTCCGCGGTGGTCGGCAATTCGATCAACGAGAGTTTCATGCTCCAGAACGCCGGAACCCAGACCGGTACATCCGCGGTGAACTGGGCGGTTTATGCATCTCCGGGGAACCAGACTGTCGGCGATCCCGGAGATATCCTGATTGCATCGGGAAGCCACGCCGCCGTCGCCGGATTGTCGTCTCAACCCGTAGCCTATTCGGGAACCTGGTCGGTTCCGGCCGGTTCTTACTATCTGGTGGTCCAGGTGAGCGCGGCGGACGATCTGGTGACGGCAAACAACGTGACCGGTTCGGCACTTGCTGTTCCCGTTACCGCGGCCGTTGCGGGTACACCGGACTACGTGGTAACCTCGGTGCCGGTACCGGCAGGAACAACAGCAGGCATGAGCGTAAGCGGAACCTTCACCGTTCAGAATAATGGTACCGCTGCCGGCGCGAGCCCGGTGAACTGGTACGCCTACGCCTCGCTCGGGGACGCGGTCTACAATTCTGGAGACATACTCATAGCTTCGGGGACCATTGGCGCGCTCGGGACGGGACTCAACAACTCGCCTCCCTATAACGGCGTGTGGCCCGGTACTGCCGGCTCGTATTTCGTCGTTGTTGTGGTTCAGGCAGCGGACGATCCGGTTTCCGGCACGGCTGCATCCGCAGCAATCGCCGTCGGACCGCCGAACGTGAACTACCATGTCAGCAGCATGAACATAACTCCGGGGACGCTCATGCCGGACCAGGGCATTTCCGGGGACTTCCAGTACCAGAATAGTGGCACGAGCAACGGTCAGGCAGCTCAGACAGTAAGCTGGGAGGTGTACGCATCACTGAACGCAACGATTGATGGAAGCGACACCCTCATAGCCTCGGGGACAGGCTTGAGCGCGCTTAATGCAGGGAATACGTCGGGAAACATTGCCTGGAACGGCGTGTGGCCGCTCGACTTCGGCGTCTACTCTATCCTCATCCGTGTATCGGCGGCTGAAGACACCAACGCAACCGACAACGTCGCGGCATCCGCGGCAACCTATTCAGTAGGCTATTTTGCCGAATCGGAGCCAAACGACGACTGGAACACCCTCGCCCCGGCGCAGATCGACATTCCCGGTGTCACGCTGAAGCCCGGTATGAGCATCCACATATCCGGCTCAATGAATCCCTCCGACGTGGATGATGTTTTTCAGTTCGATACCGGATCCGCCACAGTAGTGGTTGCTTCAATTTCGTATGGCGGGCCGGCGAAGAGTATCAGCCTCTACATTTTCAACGGTCCGGCGGCGTCTTTTGGAAACGGGGTCGGCATTACGGCCACCGACCTTGCTCTGCAGTGGACGGTGGACACTGCGCAGTGCTGGGTTGACTTCGAAAATACCGGAGGATCGAACCTGGGCGCATACACGCTCATTGTTTCCGCGTTCTGACATCCGGTCGAGTCAGACTCGACATATGGTCAAGAATCTGGATGAGCAGTGCGCGGTCGTCGTCCGTCTGAGGCTGCGGGGCCGCGGCAAGAGCCTGCGGGTTTCCATCCAGTGCATCGAGCAGGGACAGGACGCTCTGCAGCCCCGCTCTTCGACCGGCCTCCTCCTGCTGCGCTGCAAACGTGTCGAAGTAGCGCTGCATGGTATCGTAGAGCTGCGGGTATTTCGATTTTACCGGATCGGTACCGATAATCTGCCATACCAGCAGTTTTGCCTGGAGCAATGATGTGAGCTCTTCGGAAGACATCGGCGCATGGCCGTTCTCCGGAGCCATGGTTCCAACACGTGAGCGGAGCGTTCCTATCCTTGTCGACAGATCGCTCAGACGGGAAAGCGCGGCAGCCTCTATGGCGTGCCGATCCGCCTCTCCGGCGGTCCGTATTCGGTAACCTGCGTCGGCTACCTGGGAGACAAGCTGATCGGCGGTATCCGGGTTGTCGAGGAGGATATCCAGTGCCTGCCGGTACTGTTCAAGCGTCGCCTGCCACGAACCCGCATCGTAGGACTTCCGTCCGGCGGCAATCCGGGCTTCTGCCTCCGGTGATGGAACCGGAGAAGCCGCTTTTGCCGGCGTCGGTGCCTGGTCTTCCCGGGAGCGAATGAGCTCTTCAAGCGAACCGATAATAAACATGTCCACCGGTCGCCGCTCCTGAATGGCGTGCGACGACAGAGCAGGCTCGCTGTCGAACGATGACCGAAGTGCTTCGAGTGTTTTGAGCGCCCCCGGGTAATCCGGGGCAGCGATCTGTGAGCGGGCACGGGAGTACGAAGCAAGGATCTGTGCGGAAAGAAGCGTCTGTTGTGCCTGTGCATCCTGGAGCCGCGCGAGTTCGGCTTGTGCCTGGGTTCTGTCCAGCTCGAGCTTCTGTGACCGTTCGGTTGCCTGCTGCGCAAGCTGTGCCTCACGATTGGCATATTCCTGCTCAAGTCTCTTCCGGTCATCCTGACTCTGCTTCAGACTCGTCTCATAGGTGGAGATGCGGCCGGTCAGGGCGGCTTCTCTCTCCGTGGCCTGCGCTTCTGCCTGCGCGCGGTATTGCTCGAATTGTTGCTGGTAGTCGGAGCGCAGCCTTGTTTCGTAGTCGGTCAGTTGCTGTTCGATCTGCGCCCGGGAAAGATGCATTTTTGCAAGCCTGTTTCTCTCGGCAGTGAGCGCCGTTTCGAGCTTGCCTGCGAACTCCTGTTCGCGCTGCTGGATAGTCCGCTCAGTTTCGCTCCGGATTGCATCCCGCTCACGGGACGCCTGCTCCAGTTTCTGCTGGATCCCGAGAATTTCGGTGTCTTTCTTCTGCAGTTGTTCCGCGGATTCCTGCCGGACCGCCTGCACGACAAGGCTCTCCGCCGTCTGAATTGCGGATTCGCCGGACTGGATTCTGCGCTCTTCCCGATTCAGGCGCAGTGAGAAAAAAACGATCAGCACGGCTGCAACGAGGGCAATTGCCGCATTTGCCGCTACCGGGAGCAGTATGCCGGAAGAAGCGGCCACGGGCCTGAATCCTTCCGGTTCGATCTGGAGTCGATTTTTTTCAATAATTCGGTCAATCTGATTTCGAACGCTTTCCCGATCCGCCTCCGGTATGTCGTCCATGGAGGATCCATCGCCGCCGGCCGGGACCGGGCGCGGTATTGAGTATTTGTGATAGATTTCAAGCGCGCGACGGTACAGTCCACCCATAGCCACCCTAACCTGCAAGTCCTTACAATTATCGGCGTCTCCCGCGCAGAATCCATTCCAGTTTTCCTGCCGAATAAACGATCATTTCTATAGACAGATGAGTATAAGAAACAAAATCATCATGATCGTGCTTCCCCTGATCATTGCGCCGCTTCTGGTTACGGGCTATGTGGCCTCGCTTTCCGCCCGAAACGGCATTACCAATGCGGTTATCGGCCTGCTCCGGTTCAAGCAGGAGGAGATTGTTTCTTATGCAACCAGCCAGTGGGGACTTCTTGTGGACAACGGTCTTTCGGGAAATCCCCGTTTTGTAAGTGCCACACAAGCCGCGGTGGAATCTTTTGCGCGGAACACCATACGGTCCTCGAGCGAGCTCATCATGGCAGTAGACGCCGACGCTCACGTGCTCATGTCGACCGGTCCCGTTCATCTTTCAGACGATGAACGTTCGTCGCTTGCCGATGTCCTTCGCAGAGAACCGACAGGATTTCACACGCTCAGGATCGGCGGGATAACGCGTGTAAGTCAGGTCGCCTTGTTCAAGCCTTTCGGATGGTTCATTCTTGTAACCGACAGGCGTGATGCGTTCTATGCGGTTGTCCGACAGATGTATGTTCAATCCGGATGGATCCTTGCCCTGTCCCTTGTTACCGCAACCATCCTTCTCATCCTGTTCGCCTCGCTTCTCATCAAGCCTCTGAAGCAACTTCGGGCCGCCATGCGGGCGATAATTGAGACGAACGATCTTTCCCGTCGGGTCGAGATTCGGTACCTGGACGAAATTGGTGACCTCGGCCATACGTTCAACCTGATGACGACGCAGCTTGAACGCTCGAGCGATCTGGTTAAATCTTACGCGCTCCAGGCGGTCGTCGCCCAGCACAAAGAGCAGAAGATCCGCAACATTTTTCAGAAATACGTCCCGAAGAACGTGATAGATGAGTTCTTCACAAATCCGGAGAAGATGCTGATCGGGGACGATCGGATACTCGCCGTGCTTTTTTCCGACATTCGCGGGTTCACGTCAATATCGGAGAAGATGAGACCCGATGAGGTTGTGGAGTCGCTGAACGCATATTTCAGCCGGATGGTGGATGTCATAGTGAACAGGAACGGTGTTGTCGACAAATATATCGGCGACGCAATAATGGCATTCTACGGTGCTCCGGTGCGTCGGGGCGACGAGGCGCAGCAGGCGGTCTACTCTGCATTTGAGATGCTTGCCGCGCTGCGGGAGTTTAACGTCTGGCAGCGGAATCGGGGATACCCTGAGTTCAGAATCGGCATCGGAATCAACTACGGACTGGTGACTGTCGGCAACATCGGGTCGGAAAAAAAGATGGATTATACCGTGATCGGCGACATGGTGAATCTCGCCTCCCGCCTGGAGGGCCTGTGCAAGGTATATCACCAGGAGCTGGTCTTTTCCGAGTCCGTCGCACGAAAGGTCCAGGGCGAATATCGCTGCAGGTTGCTCGAGCGGGTGATCGTCCAGGGGAAATCGACCGCCATTGGTCTGTACACTGCACGGGAACACTTGAGCCCCGCGGAGACAAATGCGTGGGATGTGTATGATCAGGCTCTCGCGCGATACTTCTCCCGGGACTTTACCGGCTCGCTCCGGCTCTTTCAGCAGGTTCACGAGACCCTGCCACAGGATACCCCGACGGCGTTGTTTATCGAGCGGTGTCACGCATTCATCCACGATCCGCCACCGGAGGCCTGGAACGGTGCCACCGTCATGAAGGTGAAATGAGCCGAACCGGACCGATAACCTTCCTGGTCACCGGTTCTCTCGGCGATGTTCGCCCGCTCATGGAACACCTTCTCTGGAATCCCTGGAGCAGCATCGTCAATGGCCGGAGCGTGCCGCTTCGGCCCCACTGCGCTGGATCCGGGCGGGTGCTGTCAAAGGGTGGTGCATCACGATCAACGGAAATCAAGCCTGAGCCAGGATCTCCTCTATCAGCCTGTCAATGAGAATAAGCGCGCGCCTCCGGTTGTCTACTCCTGTTCCCCCAGAAAAAAACACGAGCATTCACAGGGTTACGTGCGCCCGGCAGGCCCTTGCATGAGATCGGCGTGTCGGGCACTATCTGACCCTGAGGTCCTCCAACATGAACTCATCGGCCCTGTCGACCCGGGATGATTCTGTTCGTAATCTGGCGCGCATGACCACACCCATCCTCGTCGCTATCAGTGCAGCGCACTTTCTCAATGACACGCTCCAGTCACTCATCCCGGCAATCTACCCTCTTGTGAGGAGCTCGCTCTCCCTGAGTTACGCGCAGGTCGGACTCATTACGCTGACATATCAGATTGTCGCGTCGATTCTGCAACCCGTGGTTGGCTCTCTCGCTGACCGTAGACCGATGCCCTATTCACTTGCGGTCGGCATGATATTCACCATGACCGGACTCGGACTGCTTGCCCTGGCGAACACCTATGTTATGGTACTTCTGTCGGTGGCGCTTGTTGGCATGGGGTCTGCAGTTTTTCATCCGGAGTCGTCGCGGGTCGCTCACATGGCCGCCGGACACCGGCGAGGTCTCGCGCAGTCGGTCTTCCAGGTTGGCGGGAACGCTGGATCGTCCGTTGGACCGCTGCTCGCTGCACTTGTCATTACCGGGCGGGGCCATTCTCGAATCGCATGGTTTACCATCGTTGCCCTTGCCGCCATCGTCCTCCTCTGGCGAGTGGGCGGATGGTATGCGCGAAATACCGAACGCGGCGTGAGCCGCACCCACTCTCCGATTCCATCTCCCGCGGACTCTCCTCTTTCACGCCGGGCGGTCGGATCCGCATTGACCATCCTGCTGGTACTGATCTTTTCGAAGTACTTCTATCTGGCCGGAATGGGCAGCTATTTTACGTTCTACCTCATGAACAGGTTTGGAGTGTCTATTGCCACCTCTCAGATTCATCTCTTCATATTCCTGCTCGCCGTTGCCGCAGGAACCGTCATTGGCGGGCCGCTCGGTGATCGATTTGGTCGGAAGTACGTAATCTGGGGATCAATCCTGGGCGCAGCGCCATTCACGCTTATGTTGCCCTACGCAAATCTGTTCTGGACGACTATATTGAGCGTCCTTGCCGGAGTCATTCTCTCATCGGCCTTCTCGGCGATACTCGTGTATGCGCAGGAACTCATGCCCGGGAGGATCGGCATGGTTTCCGGCCTCTTTTTTGGATTCGCTTTCGGCATGGGAGGTATTGGATCGGCTGTACTCGGTATGCTTGCGGACCGAACGAGTCTGTACTTCGTATTTCAGATCTGCGCGTTTCTTCCCCTCATCGGTATTATTGCGGCCTTCCTTCCCAATATAGAGGCGGAGCGGCAGTGACCGTGTCACCGCACGGCCGTCAACGTGGAAAAGGTGTACAGGCGAACCGGCTCTTCCCTGCCGCGACCGTCTGCGGCGTGAACCAGAGCTGCGCGAGGGCCCGGTGAGAGAATTCGAGTGTTGATGCACAGTGCAATCCCGCATACAAACAGGGCGGAATTGCCGCGCGAGTCCTGATCGATCTTATCGAAGGTCGTTCTGACGACGGAACACTCACACCGGAAGAGGAACGGCAGCTCGACCCGGAAATAGTGGTTCGTGAATCCTGTCCTTGACCAGCTTACACCTGTTTCAGATATTTCCGGCCCGAGGCAAGCACGATCATGGCGATGACAAGCGCACCGGTTCCGACGTAGTACGGCACATGCGGGCTGTACCGCTCTGCGAGGACCCCGGCGAGCCACGGTGCAATTGCACCCCCGACAAAACGCACGAAGCTGTATCCCGCAGATGCAACTGAGCGTTCAACCGGTGCAACTTCCATGACCACCGTAGTCACGAGCGTATTGTTAACCCCAAGGAATGCACCGGCAACAATTACCGCTACCACGACGACGGCCTGCACCGCGGTGAAGATGCCGATGATCAGGAGCACTGCGGCGAGTGCCGAAAGCATTGCAAAAATGGTGCGCACCGTTCCGAACTTCGCCTGGATTCTGGGAGCAATAAAAACGGAAGACACTGCAAGCAGGACGCCCCAACCGAAGAAGACAAATCCAAGCCCATGGGCGTCCAACTTGAGCACGAATGGCGTGTACGCAAGCAGGGTGAAGAAGCCGAAGTTGTAGCACAGCGACATGAGGCCCATGGTGAGCAGTCCACCGTGACTGAGAGCCCGTATTGGATCGAGGATTCGCGAATGGTGCGCCGGCCTTTCCACATCGCGGAGGAAGAGAGCAACGGCAGCGAAGCCGATGGACATCAGTACCGCGACACCAAAGAACGGGCCTCGCCAGCTGATGGAACCGAGCATTCCACCGACAAGCGGACCGACAGAAATACCGAGCCCGAGCGCAGCCTCGTACAGGATAACCGCGCTCTCCGTGCCGCCGCTTGCAACGCCTACTATCACCGCGAGTGCCGTTGCTATGAAGAGAGCGTTGCCGAGGCCCCATCCCGCACGAAATCCCACAATCTCCGAAATGCTGTGGGACGAACCTGCCAGCGCCGAAAACGCGACAATGAGTGAGAGGCCGGCCAGGAGGGTCAACTTCGGCCCAATGCGGCTCGCGACGAAACCGGTTATGAGCATGGCAATACCAGTAACGAGCATGTAGCTTGTGAACAGGAGCTCCACCTGGCTTTGTGTTGCGTTGAGCTGTCCCGCAATTGCGGGAAGTATCGGGTCGACGAGTCCAAGGCCCATGAAGGCGACGACGCAGGCGAATGCAACCGCCCATACCGCGGTCGGCTGCTTGAGTATGGAAATGCGCTCTTCTGTCGGCTGTTTCAGGTCTGTAGGTGTCTGCACGTGTTGATTTCCTCGCGAGACACAAATATCACTATCCAACGTATTTTGGTCAAGTCTTGTGGTGTCATTGAGCGTGTTGATGAACCGAGGCAGGTTTCCTTGCGCCGCGGGAGTGCGTTTCTTGTGGCAAGATTTCGCGGCATGCACTTCCCTCGAATCGGAAAAAGACGCGGACTGGGGGCGCTGATATTTCCTTTTTCAGCCGGGAAGTATCAACACGGTTGTTGATACTTCCCGGAGATCACCCGTTATGAAGGGACCGCTCTCTTGGGGCAAGGTGATTTCCCAGCTCCTGGCTGGCCGAAGATATCGCCTTGTCCAACGCCGCATACAGAGCGCTATTGTAACTGCGGCCCGCTTTCGATTCCACGAAGTTTATGTACGCATCGAGTTCTGTGTCGGACAGACTCCGATAGGTATGAGCGAATGATGCAAGGACGCGCGACTCGTAACGCTTGATTATTTGCGGCCGATTTTGCTCAACGAGTTCCCGGATTTGCGCAAGCGAATAGCCCGGACTGTCCGGCATAGCGAGATTCAGGCCGTATGCCATTGCAATTCCCGTATCGATGGCAACGGATGCGGACATTTCCGCGGCTTTTACCGAGTCCGCAAGGCGAACTATTGCGTTCTTTCTCCTGCCCTCGAGATTGCTGAAGATTGATGCTCCGTTTTCTCCTGTGTCTGCTATTGCCTCCGGAGTGCTATCCAGTACTTCAAGGCGCGTAATTTTCCGTCCGGTTTCGGATTGGAGCCAGGCAAGTACCGCGGAGATTTCTTCCCTGGTCAGAGTACCGTCAAGATTTCTCAGAACATCCGATCGGATTCGTCCCGGAGCAAAAAGTATCTCCACCTCCCGGAGCATGTTCTCAGTTTCCGACTGCGACATCGATTTACTTGCGGCGGCCTGCTCGATGCCGGAGCGCATGACCGGGACAATCTGAGCGATCTGTTCCTCCAGCCCGGAGCCGGACAGGAGTTTTTCCAGGTCCTGGTTTGAGCCTTGGGCGTACACGGCTGCAGGAAGAAAAATCTGTGCGAAACAGAGTAAGATTATTGACTTCTTTACCATCCCGGTCCTCCATCGTCGTCAGTATAACATCGTCCGATTCTCCTGCGACGCCGCGTTTTTCACCCTCTTTAGTCCTTGTCCAGCCGGTCTTGGTGCTGGGAAAAGTTCCCAAGGGATTATAGCGGATGGGAATTCAACCGGTGGCGGCGTTCCCGGTTTCGCGTTCCATTGCCTCCACCAATTCTTCCGGAAGACTTGGCCGGCCCTGGCGGTTGAGTGCGGTGCCCACAATTCTGCCTTCCAGCACGAGTCTGTCTTCGGGAATGGTGTAGATGTCCTGGTAAAATGCAAACTTGAGCCGGGATTCGCGGACGAGGTTGATGCCGATCCAGAACCGGTCTCCGCTCCGAAGCGGTGACCGGTAGTCGAGTTCCGCACGAACCACCACGAGGATGATTCCCCGTTCCGTGTAATTCTTGAAGTCGACTCCGATGCTCTTCAGGTAGTTGTGGCGCGCATGCTCAAGATAGTTCTGATACACCGAGTTGTTCACAATTCCCTGCATATCGCATTCGTAGTCTCTGACATCCATCTCGAAGCGGTAGGAGTAGTCTTTCATCAATTCCTCCGCCGCAGATAGTACCGGATAGCGCCGAACGTGAAAACAGTGCCGGCCGGAGCCGTTCGGTCGGAACCGATCGGCCGATGCCCTTCGGCCGGAGTAGGCTATTTCTTCATTCGCGCGGCGACAAACTCGCGAACCGCATCGGTATCGAATGTGGACCCGGGCTTGTGCGCTGAATCCTTGATGGGGGCCATGTACGCCTCCTCGGTCAGTTTGAATTCATTGATAAATTCGGCTTTCGGAATGCCGGACAGCCGCGAGACCTCCTGAAAGGTGTCGGTTCCCTTAATGTTGGCCGGATCGAGAACCTTTGTCTCTACCACGGTTTCAGCGAGGGGCTTGACGGTCCATTCGACCGAGCTGATGGCATTGCTTGCCCCGATCACGACAAGGAAGATCGCTGCGGTTGCGCCGAGAACAACAAAGGGCGATGTGCGGTGCTTCTTCGGGCCGGCAATAACGAGCGTGTCTTTCACCGGGCACGCAACGACGCAAAGGTTGCAGTTGATGCACTCGGAGGACTGTACCTGGGGAACCGATTCGATCTTGATATTCATAGGACATGCGCGGTCACAGAGCATGCAATGCGTACAGGTTTCGTCGTTTCTCTTCACCCGGAAGTAGCCAATCCGATTGATCAACCCGAGAAAGGCGCCCATGGGACAGAGGTATTTGCAGAAAAACCGATCGTAGAACATCGATCCTGCGACGCTCACGATGAGAAGAACGAGGCCGATGAGGAAGCCGCTGATGAGCTCGGCGGAAAAGATGTGGTGGTATGCTGCCCAGGGGTCGTACGGACGGATAATCAGCTCTGCGGTAGCTGCGGTAAGCACAACGATTGCCACGAGTCCGATATATTTCAGGAAGCGCGCAGGACGATCGATGGCCCGTGGCATCACGAATCGCTTTTTGAAGATCTTTTTCCCCAGCCGGGCGAAAAGTTCCTGCAACGCACCGAATGCGCATATATGACCGCAGAAGACCCGCCGGTACAGGAGCGCGACCAGAATGGTTGCCGCGAGGAGGACAAAGCTGGTCCATGCGATTTTTTCGACAAGTTGCCCGGATATCGCAACGGTAATTGCAGACTCAATTCCGCCGAACGGATCGAGCGCGTCCACTCCAACGGGTCGTATGGCTGAATACTGATGAAGAATGCCGAGTGCAGTCGACAGGAGAAGCAAGAAAACGAGCACCGCCAAACGGAGAGTTCGAAACAGGCGCTGCTGACGCCGGTCGCTTTTCTGAATTCCCATAGAGGCTCCCTTCAATTCTGTGAATATGCCTTCAAAAAAGCAAAAAGCGTGCCAGAAATACGGGTCTGATCCGACCGAACGGGCTGTTTTTCGGCTTCCTGGCGATCGCCGACGGGAAAAAAATACCCTCAACGCCAAAATGGGAAAAAAATGTCGGTCGGCTCTCGGGCTCCAGGGATCCCGGGCAATCCGCGGGTGTCCGTTTCCGGCGATCAGTCGGCCGGATGCGGATTGTGTTTGCGAACCTTGCGCAGGGAAAGCGACAGGATTGCGCCGAGCGCGGCGGTTGAGGATACCAGAAGGAAGGTCAGGCGCGGCGATACCGAGGTGAGGGCACCGCCGAGGTAGCTGAACGGCGCAGACAGACCGAACAGAAATACGTAGAGGATAGAGGTGAGCTTTGCGCGATCTTCGTCGTTCACTGCGTTCGCCATGAACGAATCCACCATCGGGGACACGACCGCGGTTCCAAGCGCGGTAATAATGGTGCTCAAGATTACCAGCACGTAATTCGTCCCGGGAATAAGGACGAGCAGCAGATACCCGGCAACCACCAGAGTGTTTCCGTATACAAGGGGCCTCACCGGGTCCTTGCCACCAATTCGTGGAATTACAAAGAGAAAGACACCGAGCATGACCAGAGATTGCACCGCAGGGAAGAGCGCAATGCTCGCGTCGGGGAAGCCCAGCGATCTGCTCAGCATGATTGCAAGGAAGTTCGTCTTGAGGACCATCTGTATGTTCGCAGCGAGCACCATGAGAAACGCGATGATGATGGTTGGGCTCCGTATGATGATCCTGAGGATTCGCCCATAGTCTTCAAACACAGACCTGAACGGCACGAGTTTTGCTTCTTCGATCTTGATTTTTCCGATCCGTGTCTCGTGAGTTACCGAGTTCCGGATGATAAACATGGCGGTCATCGATACGAACGCAACCAGATAGAGGACGCGCATCGCGGGAACGAGAGTCCAGGAACGAACCATGAGCCCGGCAAGGGGTGCAAAGAAGCCGGCGAGAATTCCCGCAATGTAGACATAAGTGTAGACATGGACCCGCTGTTTCGGGGGTGTGTCTTCGATCAACAGGCAGTTCCAGGAAGTGTGAGTAACCCGAAAGATCGAGTTGACCATGCCCGCAATCAGGAAGGCCTCGAATCCCCAGGCTGCGGCCCAGATAATGGTGGGAATGCTCCACCCGAGAAGGTCGAAGATGATTGACGTTCGCCGGCGTCCGATGCGGTCGGTTATGTACCCGCTTACCAGGGCAAAGAACATCTGGAAAATCAGACTGACCGCAGCAATAAGGCCGATCTGCATGTCGGAACATCCGAGAGCAAGCATGTAGAGTCCGACGTATGGAGCGTACAGGTTGTACGGTATGCCCCACATCGGCTCGACCATGAGGCACCCTTTGGCATTTGGTTCAAACCCGCGGATTATCGAAAGAGGTTCGTCAAACACCTTTCGAGCGAACGCGAACATGCAGTGTCACCTCAATGCAAAATGCTGGCAGCTTTGCACTATTGTACCAGTGGAGTTTTACTGGAAGTCCAATGAACCGCTTGTGCTTTTCCCCGTAATCAGGACGCTCCCGTCCCCCCAATCGAGCGTCCCGGATCGTTTGAGCTGTCCAACCCGGAGACTCCCGCTCTCGGAACTCAGCTGAAATTTGCAGCCGTGGAGATTGTTCCAGAGCGAGACGGAGATTGTGCCGGACCTGGCCATGAACGACGAGGTTGTCTGGAGCAGGATGTTGGTTCCCTTGATAGTGCCGCTTTCGGTTGTCAGATGCATCAGACCAACCTCGTGGTCAACGCTGATTGCGCCGCTGTGTGAGGTGGCGGTTATAGAGCCGTAAATGTGCCGGTAGTCCTGGGATCCCGTGTCGCTCGTTGCCACAAGGACCGCGTTGGTTCCGGAAACAGCAATTCCTCCCCCCGCGGTCTCGAGTGTAAGATGCTCCGTACTCATGTTGTCGACATGGATGTTCCCGGTAGTCGCCTTCGCATATATGAACTCATAGCGCGGAACCGTCAGTATAATCTCTCCCGGCACTGCTGCCGGCGCCTTTGCAGCCGGAGGCTTGTCAGCTGATGTGTTCGGAGTTGTGGAATCCGAAGTCTCCACCGTGATGCGGAGCACCCCTCCCGCCTCGGTGTATTTCACCTTGTACACTGCAGGGATTCCGCTCTCTGTCATCCGGACATTTGCAGTATTCCTGCCGCTGATTTTGACCGCTACCGGTCCACTGTCCACGGTGAGCTTGTACGGTCTGCCGAAATCGATGGCGTGACCGTCGGATCCGTTTCGAGCGAATGCCGATCCGGGAATCAAAATTCCCGACAGCAGAATGCATGTGAAGGCCACACTGCGAAGCAGGATGGTCTTTCTGATTTGAATTGCAGTCGTACTCATTTACATCCTTTCCGAGTTCAGTGTAACGCAGATACGATTCTTCTGCCACGATGTGGTTGCATTTTTACGTCGCCCAGTGGTATGAATTCCTCGCTCACCATGGACATTCCATCGACCGATTTTCGCCTGGTTACCATTCCCGGCCTCGAGGATCTTGCGCGGTCCGAACTGGATGCTCATCTGCGTGTTGAGCCTTCACGCCAGGCTCCGTTACCGTGTCCCGGACAGGTAGTTTTCCGAACCGATTCCAGTCCCGAAGAGGTCCTTCTCTCGGTTTCTCAAATGCACAGCGTCTCAGATGTCATTCGCCATTTCGGCATCTTTCGCCTTTCACAGGAAGATCCGGTTGGCGGAATACTGACTGATCTTCGTGAGTCCGGCCATATCCCGTCCCTCACCGGGGAGACAAGTTTTCGTGTTACGTGTGTACGCAGAGGAAATCATTCCTTCCGGAGCCCCGAGATAGAACGCTCCGTAGGCGCTGTGGTCCAGGAACGGTACGGTTCGCCGGTGGACCTGACGGCTTTTCGCTGCCACGTCCGGATTGACATTCATGATGACGTGTGGCTCCTCGGTGAGCAGCTCAACCGGGACCGGATAGACCTCCGGTTTCCGAGGATTTATCATCCGCGAATCTCACTTCGGACACCTGTTGCGTATGCGCTGGTGATCCTTGCAACCGGTCTGTCCGGTACCAACTTGCCAAGAGTCTTCGTGGACCCGTTTTGCGGGTCGGGAATCATCCCTCTGGAGATAGCCTCGCTTTTTCCTCGGTCACAGGTATATGCGTTCGACCGGGAAGAGGCCGCGGTGGCCGGTTCAATGGCGAACGTACACGCGGCGGGCATGTCTGCGCAAATAACGGTGGAGAATCGCGATGCACGGGAACTCACCGAGCGGTTCGAATCCGGAAGCGTCGACTACATAATAACTGATCCACCCTTCGGCGTTCGCCTCGGGAAAAATATCGATTTCTATCACTTGTATCGGAACGTGCTGGTTGTCGCCCAGGAGCTGCTGCGAGGCGGTGGACGCATGTCGTTGCTGGTTGCGCGAAACCGTCACCTGTTCCGGCGTGCGCTCTCCCATGTCGGCGGTTTTCGGATTGTTCACGCGCGTGCGCTCGACATGGCGGGGCTTCATCCGGTGCTCTTTGTTCTGGAAAAGAGCGATCATTGATCTTCTGAAATGCAGCCGGTATAGTTGCAGGATCCTGTTTATCCGCGAAGAGGGCATCGTGTTTCTCCACAAAATTGATACACCGGAAAATTTCAGTTTTGGCTCCGACAGAAGGGAAGATGTTACCCCCGGTCTCTCTCATCTGGGCGAGGGTGTGTTCCGATACGAAGTGCGCAGCAGTCTCTGGAAGTCGAACTATTCACAGGCAGTTCTGGAGGCGG
This sequence comes from uncultured Spirochaetales bacterium, assembly GCA_964553615.1. Classification (GTDB taxonomy): domain Bacteria; phylum Spirochaetota; class Spirochaetia; order DSM-27196; family DATKUC01; genus DATKUC01. The sequence continues at coordinate 30,268 of CAZKMA010000012.1, forward strand.
ATGTGTTCCTCCGTTCGGCACCGCCGGTTCTGGGCGTGGGGCTGAAAGAGGACGGCGGAGTGTCGGTGAGCCATGGTGATGATCCGATCATTTCCACTGTTCCGGGAATGGGTTTCGGGGTATCAGGCAGCCGGTGGATGATGGTCTTTGACTACAGTCCGAAGTTGCGCTTTTACGGGATGGGGGAAAAGTTCAACGGTCTCGAGAAGACCGGGGTGAGAACCCGCTTCTGGAACACGGATGTCATGGCGGATTTCGCCCCAAAGGCCGTTGCCGACGCCGAGGTTGATCCCCTCTACGTCACTATTCCCTATTTGCTCATTGTGCGCCCCGAGGGCGCCGTTGGAATTCTTCTGGACAACCCTTTTGCCTCGTTCATGAGCGTCGCCGCACCCGAGGGTGTTACGCAGCTTCCCGAGGAGGCTACAGCGCCACGGACCTATATCGGCGCTCCTGACGGCCGTCCGGTACTCTACTTCATAACGGGTGAAACACCGCTTGCGGTAACACGAAAACTCCAGCGGTTGTGCGGCCGAACACCGTTGCCGCCCGTCTGGGCTTTGGGACATCACCAGAGCAGATGGGGATATCGCAGCGCGGAGGATCTGAGGGAGATAGGGGATCAGTTTCGAAAGCATTCAATACCAAACGACGGACTCTGGCTCGACATCGACTACATGGATGGTTATCGAGTCTTTACGTTCGACAGAGAAAGCTTTAAAAACCCGTCGAAAGAGCTCAAGTCGCTTGCCGGAATCGGTCGGGTCTGTCCGATTCTGGATCCCGGCGTAAAGGTGGACCCGAAATATGCGATCTACACCGAGGCGGTTGATCAGGGGCTGCTGTGCATGAACAGCGAAGGCAGGCCCTATGTCGGGTTCGTCTGGCCCGGACGGACAGTTTTCCCGGATTTCTCATTGCCGAAAACCCGCGAATGGTGGGCAGCGCACGTGAAGACGTTCGCCGATACCGGTGTCTCCGGTGTCTGGGTCGACATGAACGATCCGTCCACCGGTTCTGCGGACTTTGAGGATATGCGGTTTGGCGGTGGTAAGTTTCCCCACGAAACATACCACAACCAGTATGCGCTCGGCATGCAGATGGCCACGCGTGAGGGGTTCCTTCAGGCTCGACCGAATGAGCGGCCGTTCGTGCTTTCCCGAAGCGGCTTCATCTCCACCAGCCGGTATGCTGCCATATGGACCGGCGACAGTGTTTCGAACTACGCCTATCTGCGCCAGATTATACCCGTGTGTCTGAATCTGGCGCTTTCCGGTATCCCCTTCGTCGGCGGAGACGTGGGCGGCTTCGACGGAGATGCAACTCCACAGTTGCTGACCGACTGGTACAAGGCCGTGTTCCTCTTTCCGGTGTTCCGGAACCACAGCTGCAAGGGCACACGTCGTCAGGAACCATGGGCCATGGGTGCCGGGCCACGAAAGACCATTGCGCGGTACGTACGACTGCGTTACAAGATGCTTCCGTATCTGTATTCGCTGTTTGTGGCCCAGGAAAACAGTGGAGATCCTATTCTTCGACCGTTGTTTCTCGAGTTTCCCGAAAGCGGCGGGAGGGACCTCACCCGCGTGGCGGATCAGTTCATGGTCGGCCCCGCAGTCATGCAGGCGCCGTTCGTGAACGAGGCGCAGGAAAAGCGGACTGTCGAACTTCCTCCTGGGAGCTGGTTCGATCCAGGTACTTCCCGATGGATCAAGGGCGGACGCAGAATACCGGTAATGGCCGGGCAGGAGACGACCCCGCTCTATTTTCGCGACGGCACCATTGTGCCCATGCTCTGTGGCGAGCCGAAGAGTGAATCAAGCGATTTCAGTAATCTCGAGATTCACCTCTTTCTGTCACGAAGCGGAATTTCCCGCGCAGGGTCCGCGGCTTCTGCTCCCATTATTGCCGACGACGGGATAAGCTACGACTACCTGAACGGCGTCCGTTCAACTGTGGAACTGCGCGCATGGGTCGAGCAGAGTGTCCTCCATATCGATGTTTCCAGGGCCGGCATCGGCTTCAGACCATTCGATCTCCAGTTTGTCGTTTACGATGAGTTCAAGGGCGTCATTCTCCACCAGGATGGCGAACGTGAGCTGACTCTGAAGAGTGCAGGCTGGGATTGCTGTGGAACCAGGATCCAATGCCGGAAAACCGGAACCGTTATTGTTGATCGGTAATATCGTTGATCCAGGAGTCGTCCGGGTATTCCGGCCAGTTCGGAACCGATTGAGCAAGGCGTGTCCACGCATCCATGCTCTGTCCGGTCAGCTGTGGCCTGAATCCGAGTCTCAGGTAGGTGCGTATTGCCGGAACGCGAAAATCTTCGGTCTCGAGAACCGCCATGGTTCTCCCTTCGGTGACAAAGCGATAGAGCGCAGCAAGGCTTACCCAGTATCCGAGCCTCTTTCCCCGGTGCCGTGGCTCTACACCGACAAAATGCAGATAACCGTACTGAGCCCCCCAGAGCGGATGGTACCATGCTGCCGCGGTACCCACGGGCACGTTGTCCTTCACAACAAAGAGGATTCGCTCCTGGACGAAGCTCGGGTCCTCCCGCATGATTGCCTGGAAGGAGCGCGGGGTCTCAAAAGATGCGGCGACAATGCGTTCCCAGGAGTACTCGTCCCCGGGAACAAAGCCGCGGATTGAGTATCCGGCCGGGACGTTCACCGTGGGGAGATCCGTCAGGGTTTCCCGAATCATGACCAGCGGTTTCATCTTCTCTCAAGTCTATCACACAGGACCCGATTCTAAGAATAGCGGGAAATGTCTCTTTTCGCGCAAACGTGACACGAAGGAGCGGTCAGGAGTGAGCGAATCTCAGCTTTCGGAGGAACTGTGGAAGCAGAGGGACCTTGATCCCAAAATGTGCCTTCGGTACGACATTGGGCCACTGACGATCTGGATCCGATATGCAGACCACGATTGGTACGTCGGCGATCATCTGCGGAATGACGGAGTCCGTCTGTATCGTGTTGGAACTGAAACCCTCTCCGAAATACCCGATATGGTACAGTGGCGCCGCTGGACATCGGCGAAGGAGTTGTTGAACGTACGCGTTTCGCCGCTGCTACCCGACCGCCCGCTGGTCGTGAAGCCTGACTCGGAAATAAAGATTCCTGCCGGCCGCAGAGCACTTTTTTTTGTCTCAATTCCCCTCTGGTTTCGTGTTTCGGTCGGATATCCGCAGGAGATAACGCTTACCGAAGTCCCGTCGGCAGTGCTTTCGAACTCGTGGTTTGGAAGCGTAACGAGTGGCGAATTGTGTTATTCGCTGATGACCCGGGCAACCCGGGATGTCGATGTGTCGGAGGTGCTCCTGCACCGCGCCACGTGCCCGGTCCACATTCACAATAACACCCCGAACGAGCTGGATCTCCTGCGCTTGTCCGTTCACGGAGAGTTCCTGCGGCTCTATGAGGGGCAGAACCGGCTGTACACCAACAATGTGAAGGTCACCTTTCGGGGCGAAGAACAGCTGAGCCAGATCGAGCTTGCAAAAACCGCCCCTGACATTGAGCCGGGGTGCACGCTCATTCAGCAGGCACGTGCGCCGTCAGAGCCGAGTTTCATGAAGCGTACCTTCCAGGTACTGCGATCTCTTACCGGAGACTAAGATGCAGAAACTGCTTCAATTCGATTTTTCCAAGATTTTTACACCGGACCGCATGGCGTCCCTTGCGCGCGCGGCGATCATCCTGGTCGTCGGATTCTTCGTGGTTCAGATAGTTGCGCGGCTCGCATACCGGCTGGTGAGGAAGCGTTTGACGCCCCAGAACTCAATGCTGGTCAGACGGGGAATTCTCTATGTAGGGCTGACCATCATAGTGATGAACGTCCTCCAGGCGTTCGGATTCCAGCTCGGCGCACTGCTCGGTGCGGCGGGAATCGTCGGTATTGCCATAGGTTTCGCATCCCAGACAAGTATGTCCAACCTGATAAGCGGTCTGTTTCTCATCTCCGAGAAACCATTCGCACTTGGAGACGTCATCAGCGTCGGGACAACAACCGGAATTGTCGAATCGGTCGATTTGCTTTCAATAAAGATACGGAAATTCGATAATCAGTTTGTCCGTATTCCGAACGAGAAAATCATAACAAGCGAGTTGACAAACATCACCCGCTATCCCATCCGACGTCTCGATATCAAACTCGGCGTTGCGTACAAGGAAGATATGGAACGGGTCCGGGATATCCTCCTCGATGTTGCGGACAGGAACCGGTATGCGCTCGTTGAACCGGAACCATTGTTCATCTTTACCAACTTCGGAGACTCGGCACTCGAGATTCTCTTTGGCCTCTGGTTTGCAAAGGCCGATTATCTGAATCTGAAGAATTCTATCATGATTGATATCAAGAAGCGGTTCGACGAAGCCGGAATTGAAATACCGTTTCCGCACCGGAGCATCTACGCGGGCTCGGCAACGGAACCGTTTCCAATTCGCATCGTTTCCAGCGATCCTCAGCCCTGACCCCTGCTGTTCAGGAATAACCGCGCCATGGTACATTGGCCTGCAGGAGGTTTGCATGTCGCAAACGGTTGTTGTACTGGAAGGGGATCAGACCGGGCAGGAGCTTCTTGAAGAGGCGCTGCGGGTGCTCGATCCCGGTGTTATCCGTGCTGAAATCGAGCTCTTGAGGTTCGATCTCAGCCTGAAGAACCGAATCGCGACCCGGAACAAGGTCGTCTACGATGCCGGAGCTGCGATCCGTCAGCACCGTCTGTCGTTGAAGGCGGCCACCATTACTCCGGAAGCCAAAGACGGCGTCGGCAGCCCCAACAAGATTCTTCGCGAGGAAATGGATGCGCAGGTTATCCTGCGGACGGGCAGACGAATTCCCGGCGTACGCCCGATAGCGGGTGTGTATGCGCCGATCAGCGTTGTTCGCATGGCGCGGGACGATGCCTATGGTGCAAAAGAGTGGCGCGAAGGGAGCGACGGTGCTCTCGACGAGATGGCGTACAGGACGGAGAAGATTTCGCGTCGTGTCTGCCGATCGGTTGCCGAGTACGCATTCCAGCACGCGCGAAAGTCGGGTTCCAAGGTATTCGGCGGTCCGAAGTTTACCGTGAGCCCGGTGTACGAGGGCATGTTCAAGGAAGAGCTCGACCGTGCCGCGGGTCAGTATCCGGATGTGAAGTATGAACCTCAGCTCATCGATGCGACATTCGCACTGCTCCTGGCAACCAGCGGTGAGCCGCTCGTTATTCCCTCACTGAACCGGGATGGCGATCTTCTGTCGGACATGGTGCTCCAGATGTTCGGCAGCATTGCCGGCTCCGAATCGCTCGTCATATCGATGGGAGAGTCGGGCGAGATTCGGTCGGTAATGGCCGAAGCGCCGCACGGCACTGCGCCCGCGCTCGAGGGGAGAAACGTCGCCAATCCCATGGCCATGATCCTTGCCTCAGCTGCCCTTCTTTCATACGTGGAGGATCCGGTCTCCAAGCGCGCATCCCGTGCGGTCTACGAGGCGACTCTCGAGACTATTCACGATGGTATTCGTACTTCGGACCTCGGTGGCAGCGCTTCCACGACGGACTTCACAAACGATGTGATCCGGCGGATCAAGACAAAACTCGATGTGTGGGCTTCGCTGGGTTAGGACTGTCGGTTGACCATCCAGCCGGAGAATGCGTGGAGGAAGTCCCGGAATACCGGCACCTGATCAGGGGGGAAATCGTATTGTTCCGCGGCGTTGTCGAGGATGCGGTCGAAACAGGATAACCAGACCTGACGCGCCTCCTCGGTGATTGCAAACGGGAAGTGGCGCTTTCTGAGCATAGGCGGACCGTACGTCTCCTGATACAGGGGCGGCCCGCCGAGGAACCCGATGAAGAACAGTGCGCTCTTTTCCGCGCTTCTCTCCATATCGGTCGGGAACATGTCCCTGATTGATGAACGTTCGAGCTCCCGGTAGAGATCCTGGATCATCCTGCGTATGTTATCCTGCCCCATCTGCTGGTACACTACCGCGCTCGGCGTCTGCGTTCGTGGCGGCCCCTCGGGCGGAATGAATATCTCATCGGCCAATGTTTTTCTCCTGCAGTAAGGTACCAGCGGAGCCCGGTTTCGGCAAGGTTGCGAACTTGCCCGGAATGATTATATTGTTAGTAACAACGCGGAGATCCAAATGCCGAAAATCATCTATTCGCCCGAACACCTGAAATTCGTCCCTCCAGCGGTCTACGACCCGCACCTGCATGAGCTTGCGCCACATCCGGATAGACCGGAATTGGTGGATGTCGTGCTGCAGGCGCTTGCCGACCTGTCCTGGCCGGTCATCCGGGAGAGTGGTGACTACAATCTCGAGTCCTATTTCGGCGTTCATTCCGGGGACCTCATTTCGTTCTACCGCGAGGTGGATTCTGGTCTGAGCTCCGGATTTCTCGAATCCCCTCTTGTTCCGGGAGCATTCGCGGTTCGGCGGCTGGATCGGCAGCCGAAATCGCTCGACGGGAGGCTGGGCTGGTTCTGCACCGATGTTCGTACGCCGATCTGCACCGGTACCTGGGCGGCTGCCTGCGGGAGTCTCTCCGCGACAATAGCCGGGGCGGACCTGGTGCTTTCCGGTGAACGGGTGGTCTACGTGCTGGCCCGTCCGGCGGGACATCACGCAGGGCGGGATTTCTTTGGCGGCGGCAGCTATCTGAACAACGCGGCTGGCGCGGTCATGCAGTTGTCCAAACGGAGTCGAACTGCGGTGATCGAGATGTCCTATCACCATGGGAGTGGGACGCAGGATATATTCTCCGGTTTCAGGGAAGTTCCGTTTGCTTCGGTGCACGTAGATCCGGACATCGCCTACCCGTACTTCTCCGGATACGCGGATCAGAAAGGAGACGGTAAGGGCCGTGGTTCGATCCGGAACTATCCGGTGGGTCTGCCGCTGGAGGAGAAGCGCTTCCTTGCCGCACTCCGCAATGCGATATCAGACGTGAAGCGTACGCGTCCGGGAACGCTCATTGTCTCTCTCGGGGCGGATCTCTCATCGCAACCGGTTGCCGGATCTGCGGCAGGGATGCTTCAGGGATTGAGTCTCCCGACCACGGTGTACTCCGAAGCAGGGAGGATGATTGGTGCGTTGAAACTGCCGACGCTGGTGATTCAGGAGGAGATTGGGAATCCTGAAGTTGCGGGGGAGGCGGTACTGCGTTTTCTGCAAGCCTTTTCCGACACATAGTGAGAGCAAAGGGCTTGGCGGGAAACGAAATAAATGCTATATTTACTATATAGTAATTTTAGTATATGTTGACCCGAACAGAACGGAGGTTCATTTCATGTCGGATCGTAAAGTAGAAAACGTTATTATCATAGGTTCAGGGCCAGCCGGCCATACAGCGGCCATCTATGCGGCGCGCGCCGAGCTCAAGCCGCTCATGTTCGAGGGATTCATGGCCGGTGGCGTTGCCGCGGGCGGACAGTTGACAACAACCACCGAGGTGGAAAACTATCCCGGTTTTCCGGAAGGCGTTTCCGGGCCCGATCTGATGGACAACATGCGTGCACAGAGCGTCCACCACGGCGCCACGGTTGTGACCGACAATGTGGTAGATGTGGATTTCTCATCGCAGCCCTATGTTGTGAAGACCGCAACCGGGGAGCATTTTTCCAAAGCGGTGATTATAGCAACCGGGGCTACGGCGAAGCGTCTTCACCTCCCGAATGAGGAACGCCTCTGGCAGCGGGGCATTTCCGCATGCGCAGTCTGTGACGGGGCTCTTCCCATCTTTCGCGACAAGCCTCTGGTTGTGATCGGTGGAGGAGACACTGCGTGTGAGGAGGCAAGCTTCCTTTCGAAATACGCGAGCACGATACACATGCTGGTACGTCGCGATGTGCTGCGCGCAAGCAAGGCAATGCAGAATCGGGTCATGAACAATTCCAAGATCCAGATTCACTGGAACACCGTAGCGGTAGATGTCGAGGGAGAGAAGCTGCTCTCCGGGGTTCGAGTCAAAGACGTGAAGAACGGGAACGAGTCGGTTATCGACGCAAGTGGCCTGTTCTACGCAATTGGCCATACCCCGAATACCGATTTTCTGCGGAATCAACTTCCGACCGACGAGACCGGGTATCTCATTGCCCGACCGGATTCGACGGCAACCGCACTGCCGGGAGTATTTGCCTGTGGTGACGTGAAGGACAAGGTGTACCGTCAGGCCGTGACTGCTGCCGGATCCGGCTGCATGGCGGCGCTGGAGGCCGAACACTACCTGGCGGATCTGGAGTCGGATGCGCAGGCGTCAGAAAAACTTGCCGAGGCATCGGTACCCCATGCCTGATTTCCGCCGGTAATCGGTGGCGTGGGCTGCAGACCGGGGCGCACCGCTTCGAGCCTGCAGTTTGCGTTGCCGATGAACCCGCAGTATAATGAGCCTCGTAATCCGACGGACAACGAGGCTCCCGTTGCACACGTTCCCTTTCCTCTTCCAATCCGGATCTCTGCGCGGGCGATGGAAGTCCATGAGACTCCGCGACAAACTCCTGTCCTTCTATACGGTCATGATTTCCATCATCGTGCTCATAAATGTCGTGACCGGTTACACCGCATTCAATTCCATGCAGGTGTTCAATGAAAATCTGAAGAGTTACTTCAACATCCACCAGCTGCAGCTCACTCTCGAGACGAGTCGTGAATCCCTCGAGCGTTACCTGCGGGACAAGAATTCGACATACATGGATCAGTACTACGAACTCGTTCCCCGCGTCTGGCAGCTCATTGGAACAATCGAGCAGGAATCCAACACCAATCTCGAATCCCACTTCCAGATTCAGGCAACTCAACGCGGACTCGATGCCTATTTCCGGCTGGGGAAACTGGCCATCCAGAAACGGAATTCGAGCGCGGGTGACTACTATGCAACCTACGTCCAGGCGGCCCGGATACTCGATTATGTGAGCGGCTACATTTCACTGCTTCTGAACGTTCGGCTCTCCGACGGGAGCAGAACGTACCAGACGCTGCTCAATCACGCACTGGGCGTACGGCTCCTGTCGTTCGTCGCACTGCTCGGTCTCGGGATCATTTCTATCATCTTCGGTATTCTCTTTGCAAACTATGTTGCACGTCCCGTTCGGACTCTGGCAGACCTTTCTTCACGGATTGCCGCGGGGAACCTTGACGTCGGGGACATGTCTGTGGATTCCCAGGACGAAATTGGCGTGCTGTCGGCCAGTTTCAACGCCATGAGCCAGAGCATACGCGAGATGGTAGGAGATCTGAAGGAGAAGGCTGTCCTGGAACGGCGGCTCCACGAAGAGGAGATAACCATTGTGCGAATGGAACAGTCGCTGCAGGAAGCTCAATTCCTGGGGCTGCAGTCGCAGATTAACCCTCACTTCCTGTTCAACACCCTGAATACCATTGCCCGGACGGCGCTGTTCGAACATGCGGATAACACCGCGAATCTTATCCAGTCCCTCTCTCGCCTGTTCAGGTATAATCTCCGGAACTCCCGCAAGACGGTCTCGCTGCAGGAAGAGATTGACATTCTGGAAGAGTATCTCTCCATTCAGAATTACCGTTTTCAGGAGAGGCTGCGCTTCGCCGTAAACTGTTCTGTGAACGCAGAGGAGGTGATGGTGCCCTGTTTCACGTTGCAGCCGCTTGTTGAAAACTCGGTCAAGTATGGAATTGAGCCGAAGGAGGAGGGCGGGACGGTGAGGGTGGACATTCGCCGATTGAACGGATCTATTCGCATATCCATCCGGGACGACGGGGTTGGAATGACATCGGAACAGATTGAAGATATTCTGAGCGAGCGAGAAACCCACCAGGGGCAGACTTCCGGCATCGGAATCCCCAATGTGGTGAAGCGGCTGCACCTGCTCTACCAGGGCGAAGAGCGATTCACCATCCACAGTGTGCCCGGACGCGGGACGGTTGTGCTTCTGGTTATTCCGGAGAAGGAGGCGGTTCCCGATCATGTACCGGCTCTTGATTGCTGACGATGAGAAGCTCGAGCGGGATGCTCTGCGCTATATCGTGCAGAAGGGATTCGCGGAGATCGGCGACATTCGCGACGCGGCCAACGGGCGTGCCGCGATTGCACGGGCCGCAGACTTTCTTCCGGACATCTGCTTTCTGGACATACAGATGCCGGGTGTTAACGGCATCGAAGCCGCACGCCGGATCAGGGAGCAGCTTCCCGGTGTCCGTATTGTGTTTCTGACGGCGTTCGACTATTTCGACTACGCGCAGGAAGCAATCAAGATCGGAGTGGACGACTTCATCATAAAGCCGGCGGCCGACCGTGAAGTGATTGCTGTGCTGACCCGACTGACCCGCGCACTGGATAGTGAGCGGAGTTCGCGGGAGGAGTCCGAGAAGAATCGCGAAAAGATCGGCAATCTGGCCGGAATGATAGAACGCGAGCTTTCCGAGGGGTTGTCCCGCGGCTTCATAGATCCGGCCCGGCTCAGTGAGTTCGCCACCGTCTTCGAGTATTCAGAGTTCCTTTTTGCGGCGGCCCGGATCGAGCTTGATCTGCAGAGCTATCCCATGAAGATAGACGGTGATGCGCAGGAGCATGTCCTGCAACGGCGATGCGTCGGCCTTCTTCGTCGTGAGTTTTCCGAGGCGGGCGGCGCTTCCATTGTTGCGCAGTTTTCCGGCGGTCTCAGTGCTCTCTGCCTGTTGTCGGTTCAAAGCGGCGCCGGGACTGCGGATTTTCTCCGTCTGTTCGAACGGGCCGCCCACCGCATACGAGTTGATCTGTCACTGGATACGAAGATTGCAGTGAGTTCGGTGAGTGATGATTTGGCGAGGGTCGGGGACCTCATCGAGCAGGCAGGTGAGGCGCTGAAATCCGTCCCTGCAGGTCGGTTCCCGAAGGTGTGGTCCTGGGGCTCCGATGGTCGAGACAGAAGATCGGGCGGTGGCACGCCTCCATCCGACGGCAGCTCCACCGGCCACAGCGGCTCCACCGGTTCTACCGGCTTCACCGGTTCTACCGGATCAACCGGTTCCACCGGCTTCACCGGTTCTACCGGCGTGGACTTCCCTCCCGAAAATCTCGAGCGCCGGCTGATTCAGGCAATCGAAGCAGGGGACTTCGGAGCCTCGGATCGTGCCTCGGATGATGTGCTGAACTGGTTCACGGCCCATATTCGGGATGCAGGTGAAACCGAGCGACGACTCCGTGAATTTTCGGTGGTTGTTCGCCACGCGATTTTTCGCAGACATCCCGGGATCGGCCTGGATGATATGGATCTTGCCGATCCCTTCGGAGAAGGTGTTGTACAGTTGAAGTCGCGCGTGAGAGACCACACTGCTCGGCTCGTTCGCGCGGTACGTTCTCAACCTGCAGACGCAGTGCCGGCGGTCATTACGCGGATTTGTGATTTCATCAGGCAGCACTACCCGGAAGAGATTTCACTCGAGCTGCTCTCGGACATTGCATCCCAGTCCGCCTTCCATCTGAGCAGGAATTTCAAGCACCACACGGGGATGCATATCGTCGAGTTCACCAACCGTGTTCGCATCGAACGAGCGCGGCAACTCCTGGCCGAGACAAATCTGGCGGTGAAAGAGATCAGCAGAATGGTGGGATTTTCAGATCCGGCCTACTTCGCACGGGTGTTTCGCAGCATTGAGCAGAGCACACCTTCCGCCTTTCGAGACGGGATCGTGTTCGATTTATCAAGATTGTCCGCAAAAGAGCAAAATATTCATGATCCGTCGCCCGAGATTCGCCCATAGAATGAAACTCAGGAGGAACTCATGAAAAAAGGGAAAATTATCCTCGTTGTGCTCGTAACCGGACTTCTGGCACTTGGTTCGGTCTGGGCGGGCGGCAAGACCGAACAGACGCCTTCGGCTTCAGGTCAGACGCAACCCGCAACGGCGGATGCGAAGACTATCGTCCTGCGTTTGGCGGAAACTCATCCTGCAGACTACCCGACAACGAAAGGCGACTACAAGTTCGCCGATCTCGTGAAAGAACGTTCGAACGGAAGAATTCAGATTGAGGTCTACCCGTCGTCACAGCTTGGCGAGGAGAAGGCCGTTATCGAGCAGGTGCAGTTTGGCGCCATCGACATGACGCGTGTCAGCATCTCTCCGTTGTCGGCGTTCTCACCGAATTTCGACGCGCTGCAGATGCCCTATTTGTATCGAAACGCCGACCACATGTGGAAGGTACTGAAGGGGCCGATCGGGAAGGAGTTCCTGACAAGCCTCGAGCCGTCGGGCTTTGTCGGACTGAGCTGGTTTGAATCCGGTGCCCGCAGCTTCTACAACTCCAAGCGCGTGGTGAAGGCACCTTCCGACCTGAAGGGTATGAAGATCCGTGTGCAACAGAGTCAGCTCATGGTGGACCTGGTTACTGCACTTGGAGCAGTTGCAACGCCGATGGCTTTCGGTGAAGTGTACAGCGGACTCCAGACGGGCGTCATTGACGGTGCGGAAAACAACTGGCCAAGCTACTTTTCAACCAGCCATTACGAAGTTGCAAAGTACTACACCCTGGACGAGCACACCCGTGTCCCCGAGATTACCATTGCAAGCAAGATCAGCATGGACAAGCTGTCGAAAGCTGACCAGGACCTCATAAAGAAGGCCGCCTGGGATTCCATGGACTATCAGCGTGAGCAGTGGGCGGGATATGTGAAGGTTTCGGAGGAGAAGATCCGCGCGGCGGGAAACACCATTACTCCGATCCCGGACAACTCTGCCTGGCAGGCTGCTATGAAGCCCCTGTACGACAAACTTTCGGCAAATCTGAAAGAAGTGGTACGCCGAGTTCAGGAAGTTCAATAACCGTCTCATGAAGGTGTGCGACGGTGCTCGCTGCAATGCGGGCACTGTCGCATTTTTTCTTTTTTGACAAGAGAGCGGAAACATGGTCAAAGCGATAGTCCGATTCTTTAACCTGGTCCACATCTTCCTGGTGTACGTTGCCGAGATACTGCTCATCGCCATGGTGCTGATCATTTTTGCAAACGTGACTCTTCGGTACGTGTTCAATTCGGGATTGAACTGGTCTGAGGAAATCGCATTGCTCATTGCTGTCTGGTTCAGCTTCATAGCCATGGGACTCGGTGTAAAAGAGAAGCTTCACATACACATCAACCTGCTCGACGAACGGCATATTCCACCGAAACTCAACGGTTTCCTGTGGAAGATACGGGACATGGTTGTTCTCGTCGTGGGAGTGGCAATGATCTACTACGGTTGGGTCCTTGTCGGGTTCACCATGCGGTCCATCATGCCGGCAACCGGACTTCCGGCGGGACTTCTCTACCTGGTTCTGCCAATAGCCGCAATCATACTCATCTACGAAGGAATCACCGATCTGATTGGCGTGGATACTGAGGACCAACTGGTGGACGATTACCTCCAGGGCAAGGTGCCGCTCAGGGCGGTGTTGACGGGCGGACACAACGGAGGTGACCTTCATGGCTGACCAGACAATTGCAATCCTGCTGCTTCTGGGTATTTTCGGGGTTCTGATTGTCCTCCGGGTTTCGATCACCTTCACCCTGACCATCGCGTCGCTTGCGACTGCGCTCTATCTCCATATTCCTCTGATGGCCGTGTTTCAGCGCATGGTGCAGGGCATCAACTCCTTTTCCCTCCTGGCCATACCGTTTTTCATCATTGCCGGAGAAATCATGGGACAGGGCGGTATATCCCGCAGGCTCATTGAGTTCTCGAATCTGCTCATTGGTCGGGTCCGGGGAGGACTCGCCGAGGTGAACGTGCTTGCAAGCATGTTCTTCGGAGGAATATCGGGTTCCGCGGTAGCCGACGTTTCTTCCATCGGAACCATCATGATTCCGATGATGAAGGAGAAAGGTTACGATGCCGATTATGCGACCGCGGTCACCGTGACGAGCGCCTGCCAGGGCATCATCATCCCGCCGAGTCACAACATGATCATCTATTCGCTTGCCGCAGGTGGTGTGTCCGTCGGCAGGCTCTTCCTCGGCGGATTCGTCCCCGGCGTCATGCTTGGAATTGCGCTCATGATCCTGAGCTACGTTATTGCGGTAAGACGGAAGTATCCGAAGGAGCGCAAGTACACCTTGAAGGAGGCCGGAGGAGCCGTCAAGGATGCGATTCTGGGGCTGTTTACCGCGGTCATTATCGTCGGCGGAGTCATAAGTGGGATATTCACCGCTACCGAGTCTGCCGCCATTGCCGTTGTATACGCCTTCATCATCACTTTTTTCGTGTATCGGGAAATCCCGCTCTCTGCTCTGGGGCGAATTCTCTACTCCGGGCTCAAGACCCTGGCAATGGTCATGAGTCTCATTGCCGCGGCCAGCGCGTTCGGCTACCTCATGGCGTACCTTCGGATTCCTGCCCTCGCGACCAGGGCACTTCTGTCCATTACAAGCAACAAGGTGGGGCTGCTTCTGCTCATCAACGTGATGCTTCTGTTGCTCGGCATGATCATGGACATGGCGCCGCTCATCCTCATTGTTACTCCGATTCTGTACCCGGTGGTCGTAGGTGCTCTGGGGTTGAGTCCGATTCATTTCGGGATTATTCTCATGCTGAACCTCGGCATAGGACTCGCGACGCCGCCGGTTGGTTCGGCCCTGTTCGTCGGCTGTGCCATAGGACGGATATCCGTGGAAGACGCGACCAAGGCAATGCTTCCCTTCTACGTCGTCATGATCATCGTGCTGATGCTCATTACCTTTGTGCCCGATATCGTCATGTTCATACCGAACCTGATAATGCCGGAGAGGGTCGGAAGTTGAAGAGGAGTGTGCGGTGAGTCACGAAACAAAGTTCACGTTTGAACATGTCGCCATCAATGTGCGGGATCGGGAACCGGTTGAGCGCTGGTACCGGGAAAACCTGGGTCTGAAAGCGGTACGCTCGGTTCCAGGGAGTATGGTGTTTCTTGCAGACTCGGGCGGCCGCGTGGTGTTTGAGTTGTATGCGAACCCGACCATGCCGGTGACCGACTTCCCGAGTATCCACCCGCTTACGTTCCATGTGGCGTTTGCGGTAGAAGATGTCGATGCCGCTGCGCGAGACCTGGTTGCCGCGGGAGCCACGATATTCGAAGCGGCAAAAGTGGTAAACGGGGATCGAATGATAATGCTACAGGACCCGTTCGGCATGGGGCTGCAGCTGGTAAGACGTACTGCGCCGATGGTGTAATTACCGCGGACGGCGAACTCACTCGGTGGGTTACACCTGGGGCCGCGCAACTCCGGAAGGAACAGCGATCGCTGCACGGACGGCCGAGGGCTCGGGATAAATCACAATTGTGCCCGTTTCATCTATCGTGCAGAGGTCCCGGAGTATGGAAAGCTCGCCGCTGTTCACGATGACGAGAGAGTCGCTATCGGGCTCCGGAAGGTGATATTCGCTCATGTGGGTGGTCTCTTCCCGGGCAGGCGCGTCCACAACAAAGTACCAGCCGCCGTTCGAAATACCGAGTGACACACCCGGAAATCCAAGCCTGAACCGCATCAGGTCGAAGTGGGACAGTTTTCGCGGTTTTCCCGGAGGGAAGACAAGGCGCGTTTCGCGCTCCACTCCGACAGGTCGAGGGGATGGAGGGGCCGACTGCGGTGCAGCCGCCGCAAGCTCAACCGCATCCAGCTCAAGCGGAATTTCTGCAAGCTCACGCATTATCCAGTCCCAGTCAGGAACCCGGTCAATGCAGTCCTGATGGTCGAACGTAACCGAAGTCAGTATCCGGTCAAGTCTCCGCCGATTCAGCCGAATCATGCCGGCAGACAGGGTTGTACTGAACACCCTTCGGTACCAGCATTGGTGCGAACTGTAGTCTCTGCAGATGTCCGGCTGTATTTCGGTTCCATGTACGGTGCATTTCGATGTGACAGGATCAAGACGGCTGCACGTCCGGGTATAGAACACCGTCCATACACCGTCATCCTTTATACCGATTTCGACATTCTCGTGGCCGAGAAGGTCTCGCGCCACCGCAAGGTCTCTCCGATTCCGCATCTGGAGCGACCCCAGCGGGAGGTTACGACAGCACGGCGATTGGTGACACCGTGAACAGGCGGACTCGATCCATGTCTGATCGGGTCCGGGCGATCCGTTCGCCATCGGCAGGAGGATCATAGTAAGAGATCATCTACCACTCCGCGTGGGAAGTGTCAACTCCGTCGCAAGGCCGGGTCGCAAGGCGGCCGGAGCGCTTGACATTGCCGAATATGCAGTGCAAGATAAATTGTATTTTATAGAGTTTTTAGATAAAGGGATTGGCAATGGCTCTCTCACTTCGTCGGAAGATCATCCTGGTATCCTGTTGTGCGGTGGTTGCACTCTCGGCGATCGTTGGATCAATCTACTCGTGGGCCCTAACCCGGGATCTCGAGCAGGAGTCCGGCAGGACCAGTCTCGTCCTTGCCAGGGCCGTCGCACGGGCACTCGAACCCTACCGATCATATCCGTACGGACACTCTGCAGGTGATGCTGCCGCGTCGAGCGACAACTATAAGGCCGCGCTCGGTCTTGTCCACGACACTCTGCGCTCCGACCCATCAATTTCCTATCTCTATACCGTGTACCTCGATCCGCTGACCGGCACCCTCCGAGAGGGACTGGATGCAAGCACGGCAATGGTAGATACGGTACAGGTAGAGACTCCGGAATTCACTTTCGCGCTGCAACTATCAGCGGACCATCCGGTCATTATTTACGGCGACAGGAAATACTCGGGGTCATTCAACCTGTCCATGGCAGGAGCAAATCTTCCCCTGTTGCTCGTTTCGACACCCGCGGACACCCGACTGACTATCGACAAAACACCCCTTCTGAACATTCCGAACGCCGGAACGCGTATCATACGGACGCCATACGGCACGGTCGATTCTGCGCATCGAATTGTGAACGGCCACATGACCATTGGGCACCACACCGTACCCGTCTCCATCTCGTTCGTTGCTGCGGGCGAGCCGGCAATTGGTCCGGGGGCGCATTTTGTTGATTCAAAGGTGATGACATCCCGCCTTGCGGCTCTGATTCACGCAGACAGGGACTACTTCGACTCATCGCCGACGCGGACGGCGTACGGCAGATCTCGGATAGCGGTTGCCATTTTGCATACCGCCGCGGGACAACCGGTCGGTGCAGTCGTCATCGAGTCTCCGGGCTCGGCGAACGGTGGACTTGCCGCGCACGTTCTCTGGCTTTCTCTTGCCACAACCGTCGGTGTCTTTCTGGTTGTCCTGCTTTTCGCAATCCCTTTTGCGCGCAGTCTTACCCGGCCTATCCAGGTCCTTCTCCAGGCGATTCAGCGAGTTGGAGATGGCGACCTGACGGTCCGGTTGACCCCGACACGGCACGACGAGTTCGGGCAGCTTTTTGAGGGTTTCAATTTCGCGACCGAACGCTTGCTGCGTGGCGCGAACATGCATCGGGCTCAATCCGAGCGGCTTCGGCACATGGCCTATACCGACGAGCTGACCCGGCTCGGAAATCGGAAGGCATATTTCGAACGAACCGAGGAACTTTTCCGTGGATCCGCGGAACGGGGCCGTCCGATTTTACACGGCGTTCTGTTCATAGACATGGACAACTTCCGGGCAGTGCACGAGTACCGGAGCCACGCCGTAGGCGATTCGGTGCTCGTTGAAGTGGCCAGACGCATAGAGCGCACGGTGAAGGGGAGCGAGTTCGTTTTCAGGATATCCGGCGACGAGTTCGCCGTTGTGCTGAGAGATCTCAACAATGAGGCCGAGGCAAGAGATGTGGCACGGCGGATTCTCGACGAGATTGCCCGGCCGTACGAGTTGCAGATGGGATGCGACGTAATCAGACTGAGCGCGAGCATCGGTCTGTCACTGTACCCCAGCGACAGTGAGTCTGCCGAAGAGCTTATTCGTCAGGCAGACACGGCGCTTGATGGTGCCAAGCGCGAAGGCAACAGCGTCTGTCGCTTCTCCTCGGATATTCAGGAGCGCCTGCGTGCACGTCTCGATATGATTGCGGATCTGCGACTGGCACTGGGGCGGGAAGAGTTCACCCTGGTGTACCAGCCAATTATCTCTGCCGACGGGAAACTGACGGGTGCCGAAGCGTTGCTGCGATGGCAGAGCCCGGAACGCGGAACGGTTCAGCCAATGGAGTTCATCCCGTTGCTCGAAGAAACGGGACTCATTGTTCAGGTGGGTCGATGGGTCATAGAGACCGCGTGTGGTCAGGCGCGGGAGTTTCAGAATGAAGGACTCGAAGATTTCGGACTGTCCGTGAATCTTTCGCCGCGTCAGCTGGAAGATTTCGGGATCGCGGATCGGATTTGTGAAACACTCAAAGCTACCGGTCTTCGTCCCGAGCAGTTATCCCTCGAGATAACCGAAAGTCTTATTACAGAACATGAGACCGTTCTGCCGCGTCTGGAGAAGCTTCACGAAACGGGCATCCAGGTTTCCATCGACGATTTCGGTACCGGATATTCTTCGCTCAGCCGGCTGAGTCAGCTGCCGATCGACGTGTTGAAGGTCGACAAGAGCTTCGTAGATCAGATGGATGTCGATCGACCTCATTCTTCGATAGTGGGTCCGATAGTCAATCTTGCCCGAATTCTCGGCCTCCAGGTAATTGTCGAAGGCGTTGAAACGGAATCCCAGCTCCTGGCTATCCGGGGTCTGGGCTGCGACCATATGCAGGGATATCTGTTCAGTCACCCCCTTCCGCCGGCCGCGTTCATCGATTATGCGCGCTCGTTGACGACGGTCAGCGGTGAGCCGGTTGCGTTCCTGCAGACTCCCGTCCGAACGTTATCGGACGAAGTTTCCACGCGGTAAGACTCTCCAGGGCAGCCTCCCCTCCGTGGGACACAATGGAGATGCCGCTGTTCGCTGGATCCACATATACCACTCGAGTAAGAGCGCGGCGTCCGTCGTCGACATACACCTCTATTACGCTTCGATCTACGAAGATGCGCAGCGAGAGCTGCTGTTCCGGGTCATCGATTTCGTACGGAATCTTTGTGCCGTACACGTCGATGAAATGCCCGTCGAATCCAACCGATACCGCGCTTCGCCCGTCGTGTGCACGAAGGATCCGTATCTCCACCGCAGAAGCCTTCCGGAGCGCAAATGTGCACGCTATTTCGGCTGATCGATACTCTGCAGAGTCGTCCAGGACCAGTTCCTTTGAACCCAATGGTTGACGCCCCATTCGTGCGGGTGCGCCACGCAGGCTTTCGAGCTCCCTCACCGGACGCTGGACTGGATAGCCATTTGAATCGACCGTAAGCTCCCGCGGGAGGCCCAGACATCCGTTCCAGCCGTGTCCTTTCCGGAAGCCCCGCACCCAGCCGAAGAGGATAGTTCGCCCGTCCGGCGCAAATGCGGTGTTTGTTGCGTAATAGTCCATGCCGGCGTCCAGCCTGCCCTGCACCAGCGGAGTGAAAGTACAGGTGCCCAGGTCGAACCGGCCGGAGTAGTACTCCACCGGCTTGTACGGTGAAACCAGGAGAATCCAGCGGTCACCGAGCGGGAAGAAATTGGGGCATTCGAAGAAGCTCATCTCGTAGTTCGGCTTCCGGATGAGGATGTTTCGAAAGGACCATCGGGTGAGGGAATGATCTGTAGCTTCGTAGAGGAGAACAACGAAGTCTTCGCCCGCACCGTCGTCCAGGGTTGCAGCGACCACCATGAATGTTCTTCCCTCTGTCTTGAATACGTACGGGTCCCGCCAGTCGCCCTTTACTGCCGGACCGTCGTGTGTCTCTACCGCAAGAACCGGATTATCCGGAAGCCGTTTCCACCGGATGAGTTCAGCGTCGCCGACGGCCGCCCACTGCTCGCGAGTCGAATGCTCAGAGCGTGAGCCCACCATGGTGTAGAGAAGTATTGGCAGACCTTCCGGGGTGATCGCTACACATCCGGAGAAGCAGCTGTCCTCTCCCAGTTCCAGCGCAGGAAAAAGCGCGATTGGTAGGTGTTCCCAGTGCACAAGGTCCCTTGAACGTGCATGTCCCCAGTGAATCTGATGCCAGGTGTCACCGAAGGGATTGTGTTGGTAGAAAAGATGATAGTAGCCATCGTGATAGATTGTTCCGTTCGGGTCGTTCATCCACCCCGCCGGAGGCACAAAGTGGTACGTGGGACGTGATGGGTCGCGGGAGACGACGGGTCCAAGTCGCTCATACGCGCGTTGAACACGCGACTCCTCTTCGGCATTGCCGTTACTGCTATCGTTAGATTCACGCAAAGACAATTTCTACTCCTTCTGCCTCAATGTGACGCCATATCTGTTCAGGCGTCTGATCATCGGTGATCAGTTTGTTCGCAATATTGATTGATGCGATCTGCATGATTCCTTCCTGTCCGAACGATTCGTGATCGGCGACGACGATGATTTCTCGGGCGGCCTGTATCATTGACTGTTGCATTGGGATGTCGGGTAGACTCGAATGGAAGAGCTGGTAATTACCGGAGATGCCGGACGGTTCGAGGAACAGCTTGTCAACTCGTATTTCCCGTACAGAAGCTTCCGCGAGGGGACCAATGAGCGTTCCCTCGGACCGACGCAGTTCACCACCCGTCGCAATGAGATGAATATTGATGTTTTTCCGGAGAAGGTCGAATACGGCGACGCTATTGGTAATAACTGTCACTCCCGCCATGTTCTGCAGATGCCGTGCAATTTCTTCGGATATGGGACCGGCGGAGAGAAGGATGACATTCCCCTGATCGAGCAAAGTTGTCGCACGGGCAGCAATGCGTTGATGGGCACCATCCAGTCGAGATACCTTCGTGGTATCTCCGATCGCGCGAGAGATTTCAATGTTTTGAACCCTCGCCGCAAACGCCCCGCCGTGTCGCCGGTTTATTCGTCCGTCAGCCTGGAGGATACCGAGGTCTCGACGTATTGTCACCTCAGATATTGCAAGCATTGTGCTTAAGTCTCTCACGGTAAGAAACTCGTGGTTCTGCAGTAGCTCGATAATGCGCGCCTGCCTCCCGGTTACCGTCTCGCTCTGTCGCCGCATCTTATTTTCCTTATCATTAGCTGTTGGAATTGTATCACTGATGTTCTGCCGTATCAAGAAGATTAGTGATCATACGATCGATATTAGCGGAAGGTGAGCGATCAAATGACCGAATAATCGCTTAATCGTCGGTTTTATTTGACAAAAGGCATTGAGCGTGCTATGATTGCGATCTATGGTGAGTGAAAATGATCAATATGATCATTCGCGAGGGAACGATAATCGTGTGGTTTCGGTCCTTTGTCACCTGAAATCATTCAAGTAGGGGGAGTCATATGAGAAAGCGATTAGCACTCGTGCTCGTTGCACTCGTGGCGGCAGGCACGTTTGTGTGGGCCAACGGGCAGAAAGAAGCGGCCGGAAGTTCGGGGCCAGGAAAGATCTCGGTCATGTTTCAGGGTACCGGCCCGGAGCGTGATGCGCTCAGTGGAGTCATTGCGCGATTCGAAAAGCAAACTGGTGTTCAAGTCGAGCCGCGCTACACGCCGCATGACGTTTACTATGAAAAGGTCTCCGCTGCTGTGGCTGGCAAGAATCTTCCGGACGTAATGGAAATGGATGCTCCCTTTCTGGCAAACTTCGTATGGAGCGGGTATCTTGCTCCAGCCGCAGATTATGTAGACAAGAGCGTTATCAGCGACATGACACCGTCCAGTATTGCGCAATGCACATATCCACTCGACAACAAGCTCTATGCGATTGGACCGACCGATAGCACTGTGTTGCTCTACGGAAATCGTGACTACTTGAAAAAGATCGGTGCAAGAATCCCGACATCGGTAAGCCAGGCATGGACGAAAGACGAGTTTGATACGATACTCCAGAAGCTATCACAAATACCTGGTGTGAAGTGGCCACTGGACCTGTTTCGGAACTACGGTGTAAAAACGGAATGGTCCACCTATGCGTTTCAGCCAATCTTCGAATCTTTTGGCGGTGGGTTCATCAACACGAAGACCTGGAAAGCTGAGGGTACACTCGATTCACCGGAGAGCGTAGCTGCGGCAACCGAGATGCAAAAGTGGGTCAAGAACGGCTGGGTTGTTCCGTCGAGCGCAGGCACCAACAGTCTCTACCGTCCTGATCATCTGGCTGGACTCGCGTGGGGTGGAAACTGGTACTGGGGCGAGGCGCATCCCGCAATGGGGGATAATCTCGTGGCGCTTCCGCTTCCCAATTTTGGTCATGGGGTGAAGACCCCGAATGGAACCTGGATTTGGGGCATTACCAAGACGTCGAAAGACAAGGCGGATGCCGGCAAGTATCTTTCGTTTATGGTAACAGACCAGAAATGGAGATCCGACCTCCAGAAGACGGCGGCATATCCGGGTCTCAAGTCCTGGGCGGCGAACTATCCTCTCTACTCCGATCCGAGTCAAATGAAGATTGCATTTGAGCAGTCGAATTTCGCGGTCCCACGACCAAAGTTCCCGGGTTATCCGACTCTTACTTCATCTGTACAGGAAGCGATCGACAACATTTTCAACGGTGCTGATCCAAAGACCGAGCTCACTAAGGCAGCCAAGGCCGTTGACCAGGATATCTCGGATCATAACGGATATCCCCCTTTCGCTAGCAAGTAGAACTCAATTTCAACCTTTGGTACGGGGTGAGGACGATTCTGTCGGTCTCGCCTCGTGCCGGGATTAATCCCCGGGGAGGTAGATCCCGATGGCGCAGATCCAAGTCAGTAGTTCCAGACGAATCATGGGGGATCGAACGCAAGAGTTTCTTATGCTCTTGCCCGCGTTGGTCTTCCTGTTGGCATTCGTGGTAGTTCCTTTCGTTATATCAATACGGCTGTCGTTCACCGATACGCGACTAATTCAGGGGCCCATTCCGCCCAGATGGATAGGATTCAGGAACTTTTCCAGAATTCTTGCCGGATGGACCTTCTGGCATGCATTTCTCAACGTGCTCTGGTTTACCGCAATGGTGATACCACTCCAGTGTGGATTTGCACTACTCATGGCCGTATTGCTAAACAGTCAGAAGCGAGCCAACAATTTTTTCCGTGGTCTCTTTTTCATCCCGTTCATCACACCAATGGTCGTCGTTTGTGTCATCTGGGCAACCATATATCAGTACCCGTCGGGAGTTTTCAATAGCTTTCTCCAGATCGTGACGTTCGGGCTGGTGAAGCCGATTGAGTGGCTCGGTAACCCGGTCACTGCGATGCCCGCAATCACCGGCCTGTCTGCGTGGCAGGCGTATGGATTCCAGATGGTTATCTATCTCGCGGGTTTGCAGAATATTCCGGAAGAGCTTTATGAAGCCGCCCAGATCGATGGAGCAACTGGATGGCGGCGATTCTTGAGTGTCACGTGGCCCAGTCTTGCGGCAACAAACGTGTTTGTCCTTATCATTACTACTATCCAGGCGCTCAAGCTGTTCACCCAGGTGAACATCCTTACCCACGGAGGTCCGCGCGACGCAACCAATACACTCGTTCAGTACATTTATCGATCCGGCTTCGTATCACAAAACGTCGGATATGCATCAGCGGCGTCACTGTTGCTTTTCTTGCTTGTCCTCGGCATCTATCTGCTCCAGCAGTCAGCCGTGCGACGATACGGCAATTGAGGTTCGACCATGAAACAAAAAAACCGCGCAGACATTGTTCGCACAATCGTGCTCGCCGTTCTTGGAATTGTGGTTATTATCCCTTTGTTTATGCTGGTCGTCTCGAGTCTGAAGGGAACGAGGCAGGAGATCATGACCGATATGGGGAGCTGGCGTGCTTTCTGGGTCACGGATCCTACGTTCAACAACTTCATCCATATTCTTGGTCCGGAATCGCTAACCCCGTTCGGACGCTACTTCCTGAATTCCATTATTATCATGGCTGCAACAATTGGAGCAACGCTTGTAGTCGCTACTATGGCCGGTTACGCACTTCTACGCGGCAAATTCCGCTTTAACTCGATCCTCCTCTTGGCTATCACTGCGCTGTACATTATCCCCGTCGAAGCGATCATGTTGCCCATGCTTTACGAGGTTATCGGCATCGGGATTACCGACACCTACATCGTGCAGATTGTTCCGTTTATCGCAAACCCACTGTATATTTTCCTTCTTTATCAATTCTTTCGACAGGTGCCGGAATCCATCGCAGAAGCAGCATTGCTTGAAGGTGCAGACTTTTTCCGGATATTCCGCAGTATTTATGTTCCTCTTAACGTTCCTGCGCTTGCTACTGTCGCAATTCTCCAGGGGTTGGACATGTGGAACCAGTATTTGTGGCCTTTGCTCGTTACTCAGACCGACCGCGTCAAGCCAATTTCGGTTGCTATAGCGTCATTTTTCGGCGAAGACACCATATATTGGAATTACGCTATGGCTGCATCGGTTCTGATGATTGCACCGGTCGTGGTTTTCTTTCTTGCGTTTCAGAGGTTCTTCATTCGCTCAGTTGCCAGCTCGGCCGTTAAGGGCTAAGACCCGTTTCCCGTGCAGGATGTTCTGCACGGGACTCCTCTCTACCACAACCATCTCCTTCCGGGTACACTGCCGACATGCAGCCACTGAGCTTCCGGGACAAACATGTACTCGTAACCGGCGGCGGTCAGGGAATTGGCCGAATAACCGCCCGACTCTTCGCCGAACGTGGCGGACTCGTTACGCTTGCGGACCTCGATGATGAGGCGGGCAACGAGTGCGAGGCGGCGATTCTGGCGGCGGCCGGCACGGCACAATTCATTCACGCGGATGTAGCGGACGAGCGGGAAGTCACCGCCCTCTTCCACAAAGCGGACGAACGGTTTGGGCCGGTCTCGGTTCTGATCAACAACGCTGGGTTCGGCTCGCCGGGAACGCTTTTCACCCGGCCGTTTGCCGAGTGGCAGCGTGTCATTGCCGTCAATCTCGGGGGCGTCTATCTCTGTTCCCGGGCGGCAGCCGGTCAGATGCGCGAGGCCGGCGGCGGGGCAATTGTCAACATTGCTTCCACTCGCGCCCTGATGTCGGAACCCGACACCGAACCTTATTCCGCATCCAAGGGCGGTATTGTTGCGCTTACCCATTCACTTGCGGTGAGCCTCGGTCAGTACGCAATCCGGGTCAACGCAGTCAGTCCCGGCTGGATCGATGTGTCCTCGCAGAAGAAATCCTCGGCAGCACACCAGGAACATCTGCGGGAAATCGATCACCTTCAGCATCCGGCACGACGGGTGGGAAGGGGGGATGACATTGCGTGGGCGTGCCTCTATCTTGCCTCGGAACAGTCCGGTTTCATTACCGGAACCAATCTTGTAGTTGACGGCGGCATGACAATCCGGATGATTTACGAGGAATGACCAGATGCGAACGCCCGCGAGGTCGGGGCCAGGCAGACTACAGAAGAAAGAGAGGTGAACGGTGAATGCGGTCATAGCGCTGGAGGGACAGATTGGAGCTGGAAAGACAACTCTTGGAATGAAACTGGCAGAGCATTTTTCGCTGCCTTTCCATGCGGAGCTTTCTGCAGCACATACATCGACGCTCCTGGAGCGTTTCTATTCCGATCGATCTCGCTGGGCGTTCACCACGCAGACGCACTTCATCTCTCGCCGTGTCGCAATGCTTCGATCGCTCCCGGATAACGCCGGTGGGATTCTGGACAGATCTCTGTACGGGGATCGGGTGTTCGCTGAGGTGCTTCACGAAGACGGGCTGATTGGTCCGGAAGAGTTTGCCACCTATTCCGAGCTGTTCGACATTCTTGTGGAAATTGTGCCACCCCCGGATCTCATGGTGTACCTGGATTGCAGCGTGGATGTCGCCATGGAGCGGATCAGGCGACGAAACCGGATCTCCGAGGTCGGCATAACCTCCGAGTATCTGATGAAGCTCGACCGGCGATACAGGCAATGGTTCGAATCGTACGACCGGTCCCCGAAGTTGCGGGTGCCCTTTGATCAGGTCCCGATGAATGATGAGAGCGTCCATGCCGAACTTTTCGAGAGGATCGCACACGCGGCGCTCAGCGGAGCGACTAGACGGTAATCTGGTATTCGTTGATCTTGTTCAATAGCGTGCGGCGGGTTATACCGAGTTCCTTCGCTGTCTCCTCCCTCCTCCCGTCGTGCCTGTGCAGAGCCCGTATAATTGCCACTTTTTCGAGCTCCCGAAGGCTCCCTTCCGCCGGAGACTGCTCCGCATGCTCCTCGGATGCCGGCAGTGGGAAGTCGCGCGTTGAAAGCTGATCTCCCTCGCAGAGGATAACCGCGCGTTCAATCATATTCTCGAGCTCCCGGATGTTACCCGGAAACCGGTAGTGCTGCAGGCGTGTGACAGCGTCCGGGGCAATAGAGAATACTCCGGACGCCGTGTGTTTCTGCATTTTGGAAATGAAGTGGCCAATGAACAGAGGTATGTCTTCCGGCCTGTCTCGAAGCGGCGGCAGTTCCAGTCGTATGACATTGAGCCGGTAGTAGAGGTCTTCCCGGAAGGTCCCTTCGCGGACACTTTCATCGAGATCCCGATTGGTGGCGGCAACAATGCGCACATTGATTGGAATAACCCCGGTGCCGCCGAGGCGTTGAATCTTGCGGTCCTGGATGACTCGCAGGAGTTTGACCTGCAGATGAAGAGGCATATCTCCAATCTCGTCCAGAAACAACGTTCCACCCTGTGCCATTTCAAACATACCGAGCTTTCTGCGATCCGCGCCGGTGAACGCACCCTTTTCATACCCGAACAGTTCGCTTTCAAGAAGGTTTTCCGGAACGCCGCCCAGGTTTATGGGCAGGAATGCATACTGCTTCCGGGGTGAAAGCTCATGAATGTAGCGCGCAATGACCTCTTTGCCGGTACCGCTTTCTCCGGTTATCATGATGGTACTATCGCTCGGTGCGGCTTTCCTGACCACCTGATAGACGGTTCTCATGGCTGCATTCAGGCTTTCGACTACGCCTGCCTCCGGTTCCCGCGGAGCCGCCTGACGGGCAAGTGCATTGTCGGACACCGACCTCCGGAGACGAATGAGCAGTTCCTCGGGATCGAAGGGTTTGACCAGATAGTCCACGGCTCCCTGTTTCATCGCGTTCACCGCGTCTTCAACGTCGCCGAACGCGGATATCATCATGACCGGAAGATCCGGTCCCTCCTCCTTGATCCATTGGAGCAGCGCGAGTCCGTCCATTCCGGGCATTTTCAGATCGACCACTGCCGCGTCGAATTGCTCTTCCTGCAGAAGCCTCTGCGCAGACAGACCGTTCTGCGCTTCAGTGCTGTCTATGCCCTCCATCTTCAGGAGCTGAGCAATCGAAGTGCGGATATTCTTCTCGTCATCGACTATAAGAACTCTCACCTACATCTCCTCTGGAAACTCGACGAGAAACTCTGTTCCCCCGTCGGGGTTGTTCCGCAGCGTGACACTGCCGCCCGCTCCCTCGACAAAGCTCCTGGTTATTGCCAGACCGACACCCGTACCCCGTTCCTTCGTTGTAAAGAACGGATCATAGATGCGTTTCTGGATCTCGGCCGGGATACCGGCGCCGCGGTCTCTGACCCGGAGTCGAACGGAGTGCCTGCCACGTTCAACAATCACTTCTACTGTCGGAAGATCGTCATTCGTTGTGTCCTGGTCCTGCGGATGCATGCTCTCCCAGGCATTATTCATGAGGTTCACCACGACTGAGTGGATGCGCTCGGCATCCACAAGGATGATGCACGGTTCGTCATCGACGGAGACGTTCACCGGATACTCCTGGCGTGCGGCGATCTCGCGAACGAGTCTGCCCAGATCGATCCGTGCCGGACTTCCCCTGGGATTGCGGAGGAACTCTCTGACCCTGTCGGTCAGGGTGGCAATTCGTTTGACTTCCTCGCCGATAATAGCAACGGATCCGTGCAGCTCGGTCGGGGCCGAGCGTTGAAGGATAGCCTGTTGAAGGCGAATGGCGCCGAGCGGGTTCTTGATTTCATGGGCGAGGGTGCGCGCCGCCTCTCCCAGCTGCACCATCTGGCGCTGGTTTTCCTGATCTTCCCGATATCGTGCGACCCGCCGATAGAGCCCATAGGCCGAGGCGGCAAGGAGAAAGAAAAGTATCCCTACCAGCAGGAGGATTGTGTTCCGTACCCTCTGCGCAGCGAGCTGTCCCGGTGATGCATAGAGAGCATAGAGTGTAATGCGGCCCTGGCCCGGTACACCGCGATGCGCCCGCATCATTCCCGGCAAAGAGCCGTCGCTCGTGGCGCGTCCCGCAGCAAACCCCGGCCCTCCGAAGGGCCTGACAACCCGAACGGTTTCGCCGTCGGGGAGAATATCTGATTCCGACTCGCTCAACATTACCGGCGGCAGACGTTCAGGCGCTTTCCCGTAGCCGAAGATCTTCTCACCGGTGGAGCCGTAGACGCCGAACGCGCCCAGTCCCTGCGGCACTTCCGCGCTTGAGAGTGTGCCCTGCAGCGCGTATGCCTCTGCAGCGGCGGCCGCCGCCTGTCCTGCGTTGTACACAAGGAGAGCCCGATCGCTCGTGCGCGCCTGTACCATGAGGTAGGTGAAGCCGGCAATGACCATTGCCGTCATGAGCACGAGAAACACCGGCATGAGAATGCGTTCCCGCATGTAGTTCTTCATGAACTCCCTTTACAGTATATGAGGCGGAACGATGCAGTTAAAGGACCGATTCTTAGCCATCCAATCCCGCTCAATGTACATATAGCAAGAATTGTACCATATCATGACCATTGGGCGATCGAAATGTCGCGCAGGAGGCCGCGAGTGGCACGCCGAACCGGACAAACGTCACTTCCCGGGGAAAATTTTTCCCATGTGCCGTGGCGGGTAATTATTTCCCATTTGTTGTGGACCGTCAGGAGCGTAACGCCCCGCGCGGGGAGCAAATCATCAGCAACGCAGCAGTTCTCAATTTGCAGTATGTGCAGGGATGGCATTTTGCCGTGTCAAAATGAGAATCGTTGTAAGCAGCGAGTTCGGCAGCGAGTTCGGCAGCGAGTTCGGCAGCGAGTTCGGCAGCGA
>CAZKMA010000012.1:59280-86145 GCA_964553615.1 uncultured Spirochaetales bacterium
GGCAGCGAGTTCGGCAGCGAGTTCGGCAGCGAGTTCGGCAGCGAGTTCGGCAGCGGAAATTGCGCGTTTCTCGCTGAATGATCGATCCCCGGTGACCTTCTCATCACCGGGGACTCTGTCACCTGCTACAGAGAAAGGGAGCTGGCGTTTCTGAAAACGTGTCGCGTTCTGAAATTCTTTGCAGTACTGTAGGCGTAAATGTAGTCAAGTCGGGATGCCCCGGGCTGTGTCACTTCAGATCGTCGTACCGCTATTTCCAGGACAGTTGTCCCATTTGCGGATCCAACCACCTCAGCCACAGGGGTAACATCCGAGGTCGGGGAGTGCGTATGCGACCTTCCCTTCTGGACGGTCACCATTGGATTGCCGTTCTCATCGACATACCCCATGAATATTGTAGCGCCATTCATTCGGGAGGACCCAAGTCCAACGGCAACCCATCCCGAAGTCGGAGCGCTTACTGCCATGTAAATTGTGTCCGACGCAACGGTCCAGTATATCGTGATCTTACCGTCGGTCCGAGACGCAGCGTACTCAGATGGTCCGATTTTTCCATCGGCGAGCGGATTCGCGTTTTGTGTAAAAGCCGGGGTTGAGGCGAACGCAAGCACGACACACAGCACGAGCAATGATCTTTTCTTCATACCGTATCTCCACTCCTTCACACATGGCTTGTCCATGCGCGTGCAGACAAGATACTCAATGGGAAATCAATCGGGGAGTGTTTCGCTCAGGATTGGTCTGATTTGCCCGCCACACGGAAGGAAGTATCTTTAGATATCATGGAGAATGCAGAGCATGAAAGCGAGTAAAAAGGTTGTTTTTCCTATCGCAACGGGAGTTGCGGTGCTGGTGCTTTCCGTCGTAATTGTGTTTCGCGTGGCGGCAGAAAATGGGCATCAGTTCGCGGGTTCCCCGATAACTCCTATCAAGGCTTCGAGTTCGATGGCAACAAAAGAGCTGTCATTTTCCGGATTCGATGCAGTAACCGCAGGTGGTGCGTGGACGGTATCCGTTCAGCGCGGTCCTTACTCGGTAAAGGTCCACGCGAACGAGAATCTGCTTCCGCATCTCGGTTTCCGAGTCCAGGGCAAGCGGCTCGTCATCTCAATGCAATCCGGCATTCGGATAACCGGAAACGGCGTGTTCAACGTTACCGTAACAACCCCCAGCTTGATCAGGATAACTGCCAGGGGCGCATCGCAATTCTCGGTTTCGGGATTCGATGAAGATCGAATCGATATTGATGCATCGGATGCGTCTGCAGTGGCACTTTCTCAGGGGGCGTTTTCTGCGCTCTCGGTCAGAGCGAGCGGTGCCGCCCGCGTGGATTGCAGCGCGGTACCTTCGACCAGCGCAATGGTGGATTCGAGTGGAAGTGCATTGGTAGCGCTCAAGATGGACGGCGGAGATCTTTCCGGAAGCGCAAGCGGAGCATCGCGCATAACGTACGTTGGTTCACTCAACCACGAGAGGGTGTCGATTTCAGGCGCAGGCAGTATCTCCCCGCATCGGTGAAGGTCAACGTCGAACCGTCCGAAGGGCCGGCTCAAACGGTACATCCGGGTTATCCATAGTTGACTAAATTTATCATGATAATTAGTCTTAAAGGAGCAGGTGGACCTACGACTTGTCGACTGAGGAGGTTTATGTATGAATAGATCGTCCGTGTCCCTCGTTCCGGCTTTGCTTCTGACGTTCACCCTGTTGATCAGCACTGCCGGTGCTCTGTATGCGCAGTCCTATACGGTCAAGGTAGCAACGGCGCCGAATGGCAAAGAATATTTGACCGACTCGAACGGAATGACGCTTTACTATTTTACGAAAGATGTGTCCGGCTCCAGCGTCTGCACCGGGGGGTGTTCCAATGCCTGGCCGGCATTTTCGGCCGGGACCGTGAGTGCCCCGGCATCAGTGGACGCTTCCGCGTTCGGCACCATTACCCGCGATGATGGAACTCTGCAGACAACCTACAACGGCTGGCCGCTCTACTATTTCGCCGGAGATAAGGCTCCCGGAGACATGAAAGGAGAAGACTTTCGTCACGTCTGGTACATGGTAACGGTTCCTTCCTATACGGTGATGGTCGCCACTTCGCCGAAACTCGGCAACTATCTTACCGATGCAGATGGCATGAGCCTCTACTATTTCACGAAAGACAGTGCCAACAAGAGTGTATGTGAAGGTAACTGCGCGAAGGTGTGGCCCCCGTTTCATGCCTCGGATATCGTTGCCCCGGCGGGGGTAAATCCCTCGGACTTCGGTACCATTACACGGCCGGATGGCTCACTACAGTCCACATACAAAGGATATCCGCTCTACTACTGGATCAAAGACAAGGTTCGTGGTGATACGACCGGGCAGGATGTCGGCCACGTCTGGTTCGTTCTTGATCCGGCCAATTTTCATCCGGGAACCTGAGAGCTACTGAAGAAAAGCCGTTCGTTTTATGAACCCCATGTAGCGGCTGGACAGGTACATGAGCGGCTTTACCGCGGTTGGAAACTCCGCGGAGAGCCGGCTCAGTGCGTGTTCGACAGACGATGGAACCAGATCGCCATGTTTCAGGGCCTGACGATAGTAATACGTTCCGCATTCTGCCAGCTCTTTTCGACTCTTTGCCCGATACCACGCCCCCGGAAGGAGCTGTTGAACCTCCAGATAGTCCGAAAAAACCCCAAGCAAAAAGAGACAAATATCCCCGATCCTCTTGTAGGAACGCAGCTTCTGTGTGTCGTCCACGAGGCGGCTGAACTCAATGAGGCTTTCGATGTCAAAGTCGTCGACTGTGACCTGTTCGAAGACTCCCGGTTTGACCCGGATGTACAGTTGTGTTTTGTCCACCCGGACAAAGGATGCGAGCATCTCAGCCAGATACTCGCGTATTGTCTGATCGTCCAGGAGCTTGAGCACTTCGGAGGAATCGAACACCACGACACTGTAGCGGTTGTCGCGTTCGAACGTGAACGTCTGATTTCTCAGGTCCTCGCGCGTGCGGTGAAGGAGCACCGAAAAGAACAGATGTGCGGAAACGTTCAGCACGTGAACCGGGTTGTCGGAGAGATGATGAAAGAGCCGCGCATCCGAGAGCATCGCTTCTACCAGAGAAGGGTCTTCTCTCATGGCCCTCACGAGCCGGTCTCTGTCTGTGCTTTCCGGTGAAAGAACTCCGGCAACGTAACGGAGATCTTCAGTGCTCCAGAATATTGATTCGTCACTCTTCATACGTAGAATCTACATCATTGACGAAAGATCGACACGAAAGGTGACCGTCTGAAACTCACGAAAATCTAACACAATCTGAACACCCTCTAAACACCTGCCGAGGTAACTTGATAGCGTGAAAAACTTCAAGAGAGGTAAGTACATGAAACGAAGGGTCCTGCCGATTGCCATGATCGGCCTCGTCCTCATTCTCTCCGCAGGGTTTCTGTTCGCAGGTGGACAGAAGGAAAACAGCACTCCGTCGGCAATGAATGCTTCAAGTTCATCCTCCAGTGCAACGATCTCCGGCGCCGGTTCGTCGTTTGCCTATCCGATCTACTCGAAGATGGGCGCGGAATACAACAAGATCAACGGCGTTCAGGTGAACTACCAGGCCATCGGGTCTTCCGGCGGTATCAAGAACATAAAAAACAAGGTCGTGGATTTTGGTGGATCAGACGCTTTTCTGACCGACGAGCAGATAAAGACCTTCGACGCGCCGGTCATCCAGTTTCCGACCGTTGCAGGCGCTATTGTCATTACCTACAACCTCCCTGGAAGCCCGACGCTCAAGCTGACCGGAGATGTCGTTGCCAGGATCTGGCTCGGGCAGATCACCAAGTGGAATGATCCGGCCATCACATCGTTGAATCCGGGAGTGAACCTGCCGGATCAGAGCATTATTGTGGCTCACCGCTCGGACGGGAGCGGTACAACATTCAATTTCACCCTCTACCTGAGCCGGGTAAGTTCAGCATGGAAAGACAAAGTGGGCCATGCTACCTCGGTAAACTGGCCGGTCGGACTCGGTGGAGCGCAGAATGCGGGTGTTGCGGGCATAATCAAGCAGACCCCGGGTGCCATCGGGTATGTCGAGCTCGCCTACGCTACCGAGAACAAGCTTCCGTTTGCGACGCTCAAGAACAGTTCTGGAAACTGGATAGTCCCATCGCTCAAGTCAACCTCGCTTGCCGCAAATACAGAAATTCCCGCGGACGGACGGATCTACCTGGATGACACCAGTGCTCCTGAGGGGTATCCCATAACCACGCTGACGTGGGTCATCGCATACAAAGATCAGAAGTACTCCGGGCGTTCAATGGCGCAGGCAAAAGCGCTGGTGGATTTCTTCTGGTGGATGATTCACGACGGAGAACAGTATGCGGAGCCTCTGCAGTACGCGCCGCTTCCGGCCGCTGCGGTGAAGGCGGACGAAAACATCCTCCGGTCAATTACCTACGGCGGAACACCACTGCTCAGCAAGTAGAAAGACCAATTCCGGTCCTTATGAGGTCACTCCAGCTCGTTGGAGTGACCTTTTTTTTGCGTGCGCCCGGCAGGACCGAACCCCGGGAGTAGACGAAAGCGTCGATCCTTGCATATACTGGTATAGATGTCTATACAGGATAGTGATGGGTCCGCGGTAGACCGGGAGAGCGGGCTCCCGTATTACCTGCAGATCAGGGAAACGATCATCGCGCGAATGAGAAATGGCGTTTACCGCCCCGGAGAGCGATTGCCATCGGAGAGCGTGCTCGCGTCAGCCTTCGGTGTAACAAGGATGACGGTACGCCAGGCGCTCGCGGATCTCAGACGGACAGGTCACATTCTGACCGACAAAGGGCGTGGATCCGTCGTGGCCCAGCCCCGAATAGAGCAGAGCCTGTTACAGTTCTACAGCTTCGGTCGCCGGTTCCGCGCATCCGGGGACGATTTCACGTCCACGCTCGTTGAGCAGGGTTCGGTCGACTCAGGGGCGGTTGTCGACGATCATTTTGGCGGCCAGAGGTGCTACCGGATAGTGCGGTTGCGTGCTCTGAGCGGTGTACCATTCATGCTCGAAACAGCCTATCTGCCGCAAAGCGTCTTTCCCGGAATTCTCGATCAGGATCTCGCGGGTGCTTCACTATACGATCTTCTCGAGCGAGTGTACCAACATCCCGTCCATGGAGCG
The DNA here is from genome assembly GCA_964553615.1 of uncultured Spirochaetales bacterium. Taxonomy (GTDB): domain Bacteria; phylum Spirochaetota; class Spirochaetia; order DSM-27196; family DATKUC01; genus DATKUC01. The sequence goes on from CAZKMA010000012.1 coordinate 64,439, forward strand.
CGGGAGTATCTCGAACCGCGAATTGTAGAAGGCGATCAAGCCCGGCTGCTCCAGGTACCGGACGGTTCCCCGGTTTTCTATACGGAACGATATTCCCGCGACACTGCGGGGCTACTCATCGAGGTGCGTACGAGTCTCATACGGGGCGACAGGCTGCGTTTCTCGGCCGAGCTACCCGTGGGCGGCAATTCCGCGTACGACACAGGGATACAAATGGGATGATAAACAAGAGGCTCTCTCTGTTTCTCCGGTTTCTCAAACTTGGATTCTTCACGATTGGAGGAGGCTACGCGATGGTCCCTCTCATCGAACGGGAAGTGGTGGACGATTCTCACTGGCTCGAACGTGAAGACTACTACAAAACGATTCTCCTGACGCAGTCTGTTCCCGGACCTATCGCTGTGAACACCGCGCTTGTGGTGGGGATCAGAGTGGCAGGACCGATCGGCGGATTTCTCTCGGCCCTCGGTGTCATTCTTCCGTCGTTTGCAATCATCCTCGTCGTTGCCATGAACTTCGCGTCTTTTCATTCAATACCCGTAGTCGAGGCAGTATTCCGCGGGATACGGGCAACCGTCGTCGCCCTCATTGCAGCGGCCGGGGTCAGGCTCGCGCGCGAACGACCGGAGCTTTTCACGATACTCCTTGCACTTCTCGGCTTTGCGGCTCTTGCGTTCCTCCACGTAAATCCGTTTGTGCTCGTCCTCGTTTTCATTGCGATCGGGATCCTGCGATCGTTCATCGCGGAGCGGCGTGGCGCGGGGCGGAAGGAATGATAATCCTGCAGCTCTTCCTTGCATTTTTCCAGATAGGTCTGTTCAGCTTTGGAGGCGGCTACGCCATGCTTCCGCTCATCCAGCAGCAGACGGTGGCCGTGCATCACTGGATATCCCAGGCCGATTTCGTTGACATCATTGCAATCGCGCAGATCACGCCAGGACCCATAGCCGTGAACAGCGCAACCTTCGTTGGATACCATACGGCCGGGGTCGCCGGCGCAATTGTCTCAACAATTGCCGTGGTCGCAGGGCCGACGATCCTTGTGCTTGGCGTTGTTCGTCTTGCCGAACGCTTCTCGGCTTCCCCCCTCGTCAAGGGGGCCCTTGATGGTTTGAGGCCGGTGCTTCTCGCGCTCATCAGCTATTCTGCCTTCACCATAGCGAGGACAGCCTTCGCCGATCTGTTTACCGTCCTGATCGGGATCGCAGCATTTGCTCTGCTTACGTTCACGCGAGTGCACCCGCTCATTATTCTCGCCGCAACTGCACTGGTCGGCGGCCTCTTTCTCCGGTGAACTCAGGAATATCATGACCAGCCCTTCTCGCCGTCCCTGCCGTCCGACCGTCGATCGCCGAAACGGACAGGGAACGGCCCCGGATTCGGGTCGCTTTTCGTTGCGGAGGAACCCGGCCCGTAATGAACGACCGCAAATTGATCGGGTATATCCCTGCGGCGTTCCTCGCCCTTTCGTACCATTCCGAGCGACCCGATCGTGTGTGACAGAAGTGCGCCAAACCGCTTTGCCGAGTCCGTGAAACCGGGCGCCGGGATTCGTCGGATGTGCATCACCTCGTTTACACTTCGTTCGTTCGGAATCATGGTCATCGCCCACGCGACAAGCACGCCAAAAAAGACAAGCGAACGAATCGATGCCGAGTCCATTGAAGCCGATGTACCTGTTTCTCGCTTCATCTATTCCTCCCAGTCAGTAAGTCTTCTGTGTAAGAGGGTAGCGCGCCGACATTAACCGACCCTTAACTGGTCATTAAACTTCTTTCATTTTCAGCTCCACAGGTTGTATTTAACCTTTGGTGCCGATACGTTGTTTTCCGTACAGTGTGGTACTTGCTATGCGTTTGCTTGTAATTGAAGACGAGACTTCGCTCTCAACAGCCATTTGCCATCGGCTGAGGGCGGAGGGGTATTCGGTAGACTCCGCAACAGACGGCACGAATGGACTGAACCTGGTCGAGTCGACCGCGTACGACTGCCTGCTTCTCGACCTCGGGTTGCCGGGAGTAGACGGTTCTACCATTCTGAGACGGGCCAGAGGCGCAGGCATTCAGACACCGGTGCTCATTCTTACTGCGCGGGATTCCGTCGATGACCGGGTGGCTGCATTCAACATCGGCGCAGACGACTACATGAGCAAGCCGTTTTCCTTCGATGAGCTGCTCGTCCGGATCAAGGCGCTCTTGCGCCGCAGCCACCGCATTGGCGAAAACGTGCTTATTGCGGCGGATCTGGAGGTGGACGTGATGCGTCGGGTGGTCCGCCGAGGCGGCCGGCAGATAGACCTTACCAGTCGCGAGTACTCGGTTCTCGAGTATCTGGTCCGCAACAAGAATCGGCTCCTGACTCGCACGCAGATAATCGAACACGTATGGCACTATAATTTCGACTGCATTTCCAACATCGTGGACGTCTATGTCAGATATCTGCGGCGCAAGATGGACCAGGGGTTTCCACGGCGGCTTATCTGCACGGTCCGGGGCATGGGGTACATGCTGCGAGACACCTGATCCGGATTGTTATGTCACATATGTGACAGACGCAGAACCGGTCATCCGTGTACATTTTCCCCGAACACAACACACCACTACTACTCGGAGGCTACTATGTTCTGTTTTCAATGCCAGGAGACCGCCCGGAACGAAGGCTGTTCGGTCCGCGGTATCTGCGGCAAGGAGGAGAGCACCGCAAATCTGCAGGATCTGCTCATCTACGTTCTGAAAGGATGTGCGGCAACCGCATTCCGCCTGGGCGACTGGAAGAAGGTTGCACCGGAACTCGGTACGTTCAGTGCACAGGCACTCTTCGCAACCATAACAAATGCCAACTTCGACGATCAACGCATTCGCGATCTCATCCTTCGCGCCCTGGATCTGAAACGAAAGCTACTGAGTGCGGCCGGCAGCAGCGGGGTCCCGGAAAACAAGCTGCCGAAGTGCTCACTCTGGGATATTCCCGCCGCTCTCCGTCAGCAAACCTCAGAAGAGCTGGACGCATTTCTTGCCGAAAGGGCCGCGGTTGTAGGAATACTTTCAGAAAAGGATCCGGACGTCCGCTCTCTCAAGGAGCTCATCACCTACGGGATGAAGGGTCTCGCTGCGTATGTCGACCACGCGGCGATGCTTGGTTTCACCGACGCTACGATATTCGACTTCGTCGTGCGCGCGCTCTCTGCCATCGTTACGGAAAACGACATCGACCATCTCACGGCCCTGGTGCTCGAAACCGGCGAGTACGCGGCAGCGGCAATGAGTCTCCTCGACACCGCAAACACGACTTCCTACGGATCGCCCGAGATTACCGAAGTTAATATCGGCGTACGTGAAAATCCGGGGATCCTCATCTCGGGCCATGATTTGAAGGACATGGAGGAACTCCTGCGACAGACGCAGGGGACCGGAGTAGACGTGTACACTCACGGGGAAATGCTTCCGGCGAACTACTATCCAGCCTTCAAGAAGTATGACCACTTCGTCGGTAACTATGGCAACGCATGGTGGAAGCAGAGTTCCGAGTTCGAGGCATTCGGAGGTCCCATACTCATGACGACAAACTGCATAACGCCTGTAAAAGATACCTACCGCAACCGGATATTCACGACCGGAATGGCAGGGTATCCGGGCGTCCGCCATATCCCGGACCGCGCTGAAGGCGGCGAAAAGGATTTCTCGGAAATCATTGCGCGTGCCCGCAGCTGTTCGCCGCCTGTACCCCTTGAAAGCGGGAGCATCATTGGCGGCTTTGCCCACCACCAGGTCCTGAAGCTGTCGGACAAGATTGTCGATGCGGTGAAATCGGAGAAAATCCGTCGATTTGTGGTAATGGCCGGGTGCGACGGAAGACAGAGTGGCCGCAGTTACTTCACCGGGGTTGCAGAGTCCCTGCCGACGGACACCGTTATTCTCACCGCCGGATGCGCGAAGTATCGGTACAATAAACTGCCGCTCGGGGACATCGACGGGATTCCACGCGTGCTCGACGCCGGTCAATGCAACGACTCCTACAGCCTCGTCGTGATTGCTCTGAAGTTGAAAGAAGTATTCGGCCTCGATGATGTGAATGAACTGCCGATCTCTTTTGACCTGGCATGGTACGAGCAGAAGGCGGTTGCAGTCCTCCTTGCTTTACTTCACCTCGGTTTCAAGGGGATTCGTCTCGGTCCGACGCTCCCGGCATTCCTGAGCCCGAACGTTGCAACGGTTCTTGTGGAGAAGTTCGGCATCAGGCCGATCGCATCGGTTGACGAGGATGTTGCATCAATGGTTTCCGGACGGTAGTATCCCGGGTCTCTCGCGCTTTCACCTGCCGGGATTCCGGTTGGGCCCCGTCAACACGGTTGTTGATACTTCAGGGAAGCAGCAGAATCTGGATGTCGCAGACGTTCGTGTCCGTCGGGCCGGTCTTCAGCAGGCCGCCCGTCGGGCCGCCGAGGGCCGCGAAGAACGTATACGCGTCATTTCGCTCAAGATACTCCCCAGGTGAGAGCCGGGACACAATCGCCTCTTCGAGAATCTCCCTGCTGGCAAAGGCCCCGGCGGCGTCCGTCGGGCCGTCTCCCCCGTCCGTTCCGGCGCTCAGAAAGTAGAGCCCCTCGCTATCCGCCGGCTGTTTCTCAATTTCCCGAAGAAAGGAGAGCGCCATTTCCTGATTTCTTCCGCCCTTGCCCGTGCCACGGATGGTTACCGTCGTCTCTCCGCCGGCAATTATGCATGCCGGAGGAGATGCCAGCATACTGCGCTTTCGAATGTCCTTCCCGATGCCCAGATAAAACCGTGCAATTTCCCGGGCCTCTCCGGTTATCTGTGAGGAGAGCAGCGTAACATCGTAGCCGAGCTGCTGCGCCGCAGACCGCGCCGCATCGAGTGCCTGTGCGTTGCTGCCGATGATCAGGTTAGTCACGTTGTCGAAGACCTGATTGCCGGTTTTTGGTGTGTCCGGCACCTTTCCTGCCATACCGCCCTCGATGATCTGCAACGCGCTGCGCGGCAACCGGTCCCGGATACCAAAACGTTCGATGATCCGCATTGCATCGGCAAAGGTGGTACCGTCCGGGACCATCAATCCCGAGGCTATAGCGTCGAGATCATCACCAACTACATCTGAGAGAATCAGATTCACCGAAGTCGCCGGGTAGGCTCTCTCGGCAAGACGACCGCCCTTGATGCCGGAGAGGTGCTTGCGCACACAGTTCACTTCCTGGATAGTCGCTCCGCAGGCAAGGAGCAGGCGCGTCACTTCCTGCTTTTCCTCGAGGTTCAGGCTGAAACCGTCCGCGGCCATGGGAGAGCAGAGCAGGGCGGATCCGCCACCCGAAATAAGGGTGATGAAGAGCGTGCGCTCATCTGCACCGTCGGCAAGGGCCGCCACTTCATTGGCGGCATCCATCGATGCTGCGTCCGGAACAGGATGACCTGCCACAATGGTCCGGATGTTTCCGAGATTCTCCGCGTGGGAGTCCTTGACGGCGATAAGACCGCCGGTAATCCGGTTTCCCAGCACTGTCTTCACGCCTGCTGCCATTTTTGCAGCAGCCTTTCCTGCTCCCAGGACCATTATTCGATCAAACTTGTCCAGGTGAACCTGGAATTGATCCGCACCGGTCGCCACCGAAAGGCTTTCACCCGTCACGCTCATTCGTTCGGTAATCATTGATTGCGGGTTCACGCGGGAGACCGCGGCAAGAAAGATCTTCCTCAGTTCCTCTCTCCGGTCATGTTCCATGAGTGCTCCGATCTGAACGTGCCTCCGCCTGCTCGATGTTGTTCACGATTGCCGGAATCGATGAGTACTCACGAGCCTTCCTGAAGCAGACGAGCGCCTCGGAAAAGTTGGCGTCGTTGTCCATGAGAATACTTCCCAGGTTGTTCCAAGCCTGAAAGTTGGTCGAATCCAGGTCAACGGCTTTCTGAAGCGCCAGCCGTGCCCCTTCAGCGTCTCCGGACCGCTGAAGCCGGACACCTTCCTCGAAGGCAGCATAGCTCCCGTGAATTGGCTCGAAAGATTCATCCGTCGCGCAGATCTCGATGCGCTCCCGAAGAAGGACGGTCGAAGCCTCGTCGTCGGCATCCTCGAGAGCCGAAGCGTACCATTTTCGTGCTTCTTTCCGTTTGCCCCAGACGTAGTACAGATCTCCGAGTGTCCGGCTTCGTACCGCAGTCTGGCCAAAGAGCTCCATATCCCGCTTGAAGTACCGCTCCGCCTCCGCGTACTGCTTCTGGGCGAGTTTGGTCAGCCCAAGGTTGTGGTCAACTCCCATCCTGTCCGGTTCCCGCTCCTTGAGGAGCCGAAAGTATTTCTCAGCGCGCGGAAAGTCGCCGCTCACAAAACTGTTCAAGGCGAATCGGGTAAACAAGTTTCGCCGCCATTTCATCATGCGCCTGCTCCGAGTAGATATTTAGCGCTTTGCACCGCGCGGGGCCGCGGTGCAAAGTGGTGCCATTAGTGGATAAATATCGACAGGATTGCCACTCCGAGGAAAGCCACTACGCCTTCGAGCAGTGTGGCCGTCGTGTACGCCTTGTAGGAAGTGGCGACCGGCATGTCGGAGAACTTGGATACGACCCAGAAATACGAGTCGTTTGCGTGAGACACCACCATGGCGCCGGCACCGATTGCCAGCACGGTCAATGCGGGATTCAGGCCGAGCGGGGCAAGAAGCGGAGCCATGATCGATGCGGTGGTTATTATTGCCACGGTAGATGACCCCTGTGCGGTTTTCAGCGCGGCGGAAATCAGGAACGGCAGAAGAATGCCGATTTGAAGACCGGCAAGATTGGTGTTGATGAATTGTGCCATAGGAGATGCTTTCAGGATTGCCCCGAAAGCGCCGCCCGCGCCGGTAATTACCAGGATTATTGCCGCGTTCTTTATTCCCTCTCCGGCCCACGAATCCGCGGCCGTCCTGAGCTGGTCCTTTCTTACCAGTGTCAACGCAATGAAGATTCCGATCATGAGCGCGGTAACCGGATCACCGATGAACGCAATGAACTTGGCAGCGCCGCCGGTGCCGAGAGGTTTGGACGGATACGCGGCGATCGATGCCAGGAGGATGAGTATAATTGGAATGAGGAGCGGCAGGAACGAGTGCAGCGCTCCCGGCAGATTCCCGTACTTCTTCAGAAGTTCGTCGTAGCTCTCAGCAAGTTCAGCCTTGATCTGATAGCGTTTCGCAAATTTTGTTGCCCACAGGAGACCCGCAAGCATGGCCGGAATTGCAACGATCAACCCCAGCCCGATAACCGTACCGAGGTCCGCATGCAGTGTTCCCGCTGCAGCAATCGGTCCCGGCGTTGGCGGAACCAGCGTATGTGTGGCGTACAAGCCGGTCGCGAGTGCTACCGCCATGACCGCCATCGACCGTCCGGTCTCCTCCGCCAGTGCCTTGTTCAGCGGAGTCAGGATGACGAAGCCGGAGTCACAGAATACCGGTATGGAAACCACGTAGCCTGCAATGCTCATTGCAAGCGGCGAGTTCTTCTTCCCGACAAGCTTCAGGATGGCCTGCGTCATTGAAAGCGCGGCGCCGGTCTTTTCAAGGATAAAGCCGATTATGGTGCCTGCGACAATGACTATTCCGATGTATCCGAGCGTTCCACCGAAGCCGTCCCGGATCTTGCCAACCACCTCCGGCAGCGGCAATCCGATTGCGATTCCATACACGAATGAGATCGTGATCAGAACAATAAACGCATTGACGTTGAAGCGAGCCGTAAAGAAAATGATCAGCACGACTGCAATCAACAGGAATAGAAGTGCAATTCCCCCGGAAACCATAGACACCTCCAACAATTACAGTGAATGTATCATTCTATGATCGGAGTTCCGGGCACGCAATGTTCTGGAGGCACAAATTCAGAGGGATTATTGTGCATCGCGCACAATAGTGCGCGGCGCACAATAGTGCGCGGCGCACAATAGTGCGCGGCGTACAGTTGGTCCACTACTATGCGCGGCGACCTGAGATTAGTGGCCTGTAGTGCGTTGTCCCGGCAGGTGGAGGTACTCGTTCAGGCAGAGCAGAAACTCCCGGTCGTTGGGGTTCCGTACCGGATCTATACCAAACTCGTTTTGTATTCGCACCAGGCGGGAACGAAGCGTATTGCGGTGAACCGAGAGCTCGGCCGCGGCATCCTTGACGTTCATATTGTTGCGTATGAGCGCTTCAATGGTCGCGCCTATCGATGTTATCGCAGAGTGTGAAATGAGCTCGTCAAATGCGGAGAAGATATTCTGAAATACCGAACTGGGGATTGAGCTTCTCGTGTACGCGTAGATGTGATCCGAGAAATAGAGAATCCGGTCAGAAAGCATCCCTGGTCGATTCATGATCCATTGCACGTGTTCGTACGCCTTTCGGTACATGGAGAGCTCTTTCTGCAGGCTGCCAACGTACGCCCGGAATTCCAAGTCTCGCTCCTTCAACAGGGTGCCGACCTGATTCACGTACTCCTCTATGACCTCTTTCACCGCAGAGGCGGCCGTTCCATGCTCGGGCTCGATTGCCTTGTAGACGAGAATGTCCCGGTTCACAGTAACAAAGCAAATGTCCTGCTTCGAATGCGCCTGTACCTGCTTCAAGGTAGCAATGATGTCGTTCCCGTCCACCTGTTCAGCGAATCTGAAGGCAACAGGAGACCGAAAGATGTGTGTGGAATACCCGAGCTTGCAGGCCATGTCCTCCATGTCGGCTGCGCTCGAAGTCTCGTCGTACAGGAGGATGCTTTGAAAGAGGTTCTTGATTCCCTGTCTTCGTGAGGTCCGCTCCTTGTACATTTCATATTCGATAATCGATTCTACTGATGTCTTGACTGCATAGGCGAGGTTCAGTACCTCGGCCGGGTTGCCGGTAATGCCGACCACGCCTATTACTTTCCCACGGTAGACGATCGGCAGGTTCACTCCTGGCTTGACACCGGGTGTTGCGTGATCTTCCGAATAGATTGATTCAATCTGCTCGTTGTCTTCGATGATTCGACAGGCTGCTTCGTGGAAATTGCCGATCCGCGTGGCGTCACGACTCGCAATGATAACGCCCCGGTCGTCCATGATGTTTATGTTGTAATCAAGATGAGCACTGAGGCGATTGATAAGGTCTGTCGCAATCTTGGCACTGAGCACATTCATACTCCGCCATCAAGGATAGTCCATACTACCTCCGACTCCCGATTCCTATCAACCGACCGGGACAATCCTTCCATATGCAGGATTTGCGGTCTGTTATCTTCCGGCCCAACCGCTTTGACAAGCGGCGTACGCTGGAGTAGCATACATACCCTGTGAAAGTCATCATACTTGGCGGCGGTGGCGTCGGCACGCGTATTGCAGAACAACTCATTTCCGAGAAACACGACGTGGTAATTCTCGAGCGTGAGCCCGAGCAGGCTGCCATGTTGTCTCATCGACTCGACTGCATGGTGCTCAACGATGCGGGGAACAGCCGGGAAGCGCTGCGCCGTGCAGGCGCGGCCAAGGCGGATGTGTTCATCGCGGTAACCGATTCCGACGAGGTCAATATGATCTCCTGCGGGCTGGTCGCTTCGGAGTTCAACATACCGCTCAAGGTGGCCCGTGTCCGGAACACCGAGTACACGCGCACGCATGTCATAGACGCCGGGTTCTTCGGGGTGGACTTCCTGGTGAACCCCGAGGTGGAAGCTGTCAGCGAGGTTGTGACCAGCGTCGAACACGGGGCACTCAGCGACATCATCGTTTTCGATGCCTCCGATTTGCAGATTCGCAGCGTAACGGTCTCCGAAGGGTCTCCACTGTGCGGAAGGCCCCTGAAAGACGCAATGCAGTCCTTCGATGCCCGCTTCCTCGTTGCCGCGGTTCTGCGGGGTGAAGAGTACATTATCCCGTCCGGTAACACCGTTCTTGCTGAAAACGACCTTGTCTATGTGGTCGGAACACACGAGCACCTGGACAACTTTTTCTCTCTTATGGGGAAGCCCCGCAAACAGATGCGCAAAATCGTCATAGTCGGTGGCGGGAAGATCGGTTTGATGATTTGTGAACATCTTCTGAATGGTGAACCGGACGAAAGTGGAATGGTATCCCGCGTCTTTCGCCGTCTCATCGGTCGTCGCGGCCGGCAGGTGGTACTCGTTGACAAGGACGTGGAGCGATGCAAGGAAGCTTCGAAGCGGTTCCCTCGAGCGCTGATCATCCATGCGGATATTTCCGATGAGGGAATTTTCGAGGAAGAGCAGCTTGCAAATTCCGATCTGATAATCTGTACTACGGCAAACCAGGAATTGAATATCGTGTCAGCCCTCTATGCGCGATCTCTCGGAATCGAACGCTCGGTGGTGCTTGTCACGAACGCCTCCTACTCGGCGGTCTGTTCAAGGTTGAATATCGACGTAACGGTGAGCCTGAGGCAGGCAGTTGTGAATGCCGTTCTGCGGATCATCCGCCAGGGGCTCATCCTGAGTGTCCACAGTCTCTTTCACGGAAAGATCGAAGTCCTGGAGTTCGAGGTTTCCGCCGGATCGGCCGCGGATGGTCGCGTGGTGCGCGATACCCGGTTCCCGCGCGACTCTCTCCTTGTTTCTATAACGCGCGATGGAACCGCCTCTATCGCCCACGGCAACTCGGTAATGCAGGCGGGCGATAGCGCGGTGGTCATCGGCAAATCGGAGGATTTCGAACAGATCCGGAGTGTTTTCACGGGTTCACCATGAATTTTGGTGTCATTGTTCGAACCCTATCCGCACTTCTGCTCATAATTTGTGCCGCGATGCTTCTTCCCGTGCTGGTGGCGCTCCTGTCCCATGAGCCGACAATGGTCATCGTCTTCCTCGGACCGGCTGTTATCGGGGCCCTGCTGGCGGCGGCCGGGATCTACCTGACGCGATCTGCCACCCGGCAGATGCTTCCTCGTGACGGCTTCGTAATCGTCACCGGGAGCTGGATCATTGCATCCGCAATCGGTGCGGTTCCGTTCGTGCTTTCGCACGCGCTTCCGGGCTACGTGGATGCGTTCTTTGAGACCATGTCGGGGTTCACTACCACAGGAGCATCGGTAATCTCGAATGTAGAAGCCCTTCCGCGTGCAATCCTGTTCTGGCGTTCGCTTACGCACTGGCTTGGCGGGATGGGAATTATTGTTCTTGCAGTCGCGGTTTTCCCACTCATCGGAATTCGGGCGTATCAGCTTGTAAAGGCGGAAGCGCCCGGTCCGACGCTCGAGCGTATTACCCCGCGAATGACGCACACCGCGAAGATTCTGTGGCTTATCTACGTCGGACTTTCAGCGCTGGAGACGGTGCTGCTCATGATTGCGGGCCTGAGTCCGTTCGATGCAATAACGCAGACATTCGGCACTATGGCTACGGGCGGCTTTTCAACTCGCAACGCAAGTGTTGGTTCATTCGGAATTCCGGCAGTCGACATAATTATTACGGTCTTCATGGTTGCAGCCGGAATGAATTTCGCTGTCTACTATTACCTCATCACCGCTCGATTCTCGGCGGTCCGAGTGGACAGTGAGTTCAAGGCGTACATCGGGATCTTTGTTCTGGCAACACTTACGGCCGCGGTTTCACTTCATTTCCAGGCGGGGGAGGCGGTGGGATTGAGCGTGCGGGAGTCCGCGTTTCAAGTTGCTTCCGTGCTTACGACAACCGGATTTGCAACCACGAATTTCGACTCCTGGCCGGCGGTGGCGAAGACTGTCCTTTTCCTTCTCATGTTCATCGGCGGATGTGCCGGGTCGACCGCCGGCGGAATAAAGGTTGTCCGCATTGTGACCCTCATGAAACAAGCCGCGAACGAGATGCGTTATCAGATCCATCCAAGGGCTATCTTCAGTCTTACGCTGAATGGGGTGTCGGTCCAGAAGACCACGGTATTCGGTATTGTATCGTTCTTTTTCCTGTACGTGCTTCTTGTCCTTATTACAACGGGAATCGTCTCGCTCTCCGGTGTCTCCATTTCGGGTGCGCTGACAACAGCGCTTGCAACGCTCGGAAACATCGGCCCCGGATTCGCGGAAATCGGACCGACCAAAACCTACATGTTCTATCCTCCGGCAATAAAGTGGTTTCTGAGCTTTATCATGATGGTTGGGCGTCTCGAGGTATACACCGTTCTCATTGCGTTTTCTCCCGGTATCTGGCGGCGCTGAATCCGGATCAGCGGTCCGGAATGCGCCCGGTCTGTCGGGAAAGAAGCCTGCTTATTTCCGGATTGTCCAGCGGGCCGCGTGCTTCCACTTTTCCGCCGCGAAACACGAAGATCTCTTCAGTCTGTCCAAGTCCGAAAAGCAGATGTGTAATGAGAATGATCGAGCTGCTGCACGCATACTCGAATACCGACGTGATGAGCCGCTCGGCGGTGGGTCCATCCAGTCCTTCAGTCGGTTCGTCGAGGATGAGCACCGGCGCCGACTTGATGAGCGCGCGAGCAATTGCTATTCGTCTGCCCTGGCCGGATGAGAACGCACGTCCCGCTTCTCCGACCGTCGTGTCGAGTCCGTCGGGAAGCTCCCGAATCAGCGTCTCTATCTGCGCCGCGCGTACGGCGGCCATTATTTCAGTCTCATCTGCATCCGGACGCCCGAGTGTCAGGTTTTCGCGGATCGTTGAGTGGAACAGGTAGGGCCGCTGCGGCGCAACTGAAATGAGCGAACGCGCCTCTTCCTGTCGCATCTCCCTGAGTTCGGCTCCGCCGATCCGTACGCTTCCCTTTTCATACTCCCAGAACCGGAGCAGCACATTCGTGAGAGATGTCTTTCCGGAGCCGGTCGGGCCGACGATTGCTATGCGCCCTCCTTCCCGAACATCAATGTCTACGCCGTCCAGCGCGTTTTTCCCCTCCCGTTCATAACGGAGCGTCAGGCCACGGATCTCAATTGCGGTGGAGTCAGGCTTCCCTGCGGGCGTCGTCGGATCTGAAACCTCCGGCCGGGCGTCGATCAGTTCGAAGAGGCGACCTGCTGCAGTACGCATTTCTCCGAGGCGACGGGCCACCTCCGGCAGCGGCATGACCGACTCGAAGCTGCCAAGCGCGAATACCAGCAACATGGCAAGCGTTGGCCCGTCGGCTCTGCCCGCGTTCACCAGCGGAATTGCGGCCAGGAGCGTTCCCCACATGGCAAGATTCATGCACAGCACCATGGCCGAGTCGGTGATGCCTGAAAGCCTGCTCATGGTCACGTGTCGACTGTCATATCGCTTGCTCAGGCTGAGGATCTGTTCTTCGTGTTCATCGATAGCACCGAAGGCAACAAGCTCCGCCATGCCGTCCGCATGGTTCACCACACCGGTTCGAAGTTCGGATGCGGTCTCAATGAGCTCTTGCCCGGGCCGGGCGCCGAGACGGGAAAGGAGGGTCGGGAGTCCGAGCCCTGCTGCAAGAAGGAAGGCGAGGTCAATGAGCGCCACGATTGCACTGTAGTGGAGCAGATACGAAACGATCGTTGCAACGCTCAAAAGCGCAACCACGAGCGGAACAACGCCACGTACGTAGAAGTCGTCAAGCGTGTCCACATCGGCCCGGATCCGGCTCAGGAGATCCCCGCTGCGAAACGCCGCAAGTCGTGCGGGAGCAAGCGGCTCGATGCGCTCGTAGAACCAGAGCCGGAGGTTTGCGAGAACGTGAAAAGTCACGTTGTGGTTGACCAGCCGCTCGAGATATCTGCCGCCGGTTCGCGCCAGAGCCAGTGCGCGGACGCCCGCCGCAGGCAGCGTCCAGTTCATGACGGATCCCGTTGCACCTGCAACAGCCATGGAGGCGATGAACCAGCTGGACAGTGCCAGGAGGCCGACGTTTGCAAGTACCGTCGCCAGCGCAAGGAAGATGCCGAGGAGGATCCATTTCCGGTACGGCATCAGCAGTGTGGCAAGGCGAATGAACGGCCTCACAGTGCCACCCCGAAACTCTCCATCATGCGGGCGTATTCGCCATTTGCCGCACGGAGCATGCGGTGATCGCCGCTCTCCGCTATCCGGCCGTCAATCATGACTGCAATTCGTTCGACCAGGCGCACAGCCGTGGGCCGGTGTGCAACCACAATCAGCGTCTTTCCACGCGAAAGTTCTTCGATCCCGTCGAACAGCAGCGCCTCCGTATCCGGATCGAGGTGCGAACCGGGTTCGTCGAGAAGAATGAGCGGAGAGTTGCGGAGGAAGAGCCTCGCAAGCGCTATTCGCTGCAACTCTCCACCGGATAACCCCCACCCCTGCTCGCCGACGCGGGAATGGTATCCATCCGGCAGCCGGCGAATGAACTCGTCCGCTCTTGCACGGTACGCTGCATCCTGCACCTCCTCCTCCGACGCATCGGGTCGACCCATCCGGATGTTATCCCTGATGTCTCCAAAGAAGAGGGTCGGACGTTGTGGCATCCAGGAGACGAGATTGCGCCAGTGCCGCGGATCAATACCAGACAGTTCCTTTCCGTTGGCCAGAATTTTACCCGCGTTGGGTTCGGCAAACCGCATGAGAAGCGACAGCAGCGTGCTCTTTCCGGCACCGCTCCGACCGAAGAGCGCAACTCGCTCTCCGGCTCCAATGGTGAGGGAAAGCCCTGAGAGCGCAGCAGCCCGGTCCGGACTGGGATAGGAAAAATGCACGTCGGCCAGCTCGAGCGATATTCCTGCACCGCGCTCAATGCCGACTCGGTGCGCGACGCCGGTCGTGTCCACCCTGTCTGCCGGGGCATCGGTACCGAGAAGTTCGACAATGCGTTCGGCCGCAGCAGCAGCTGCCATCCGGGAGTGGTAATGGATTCCCATTGTGCGCAGCGGGAAGTAGAACTCCGGGGCGATGAGCAGGATGAAGTAGGCGTGGTAGAACGGCATCTCGCCGCCGAGCAGCCGAAAACCGGTGGTAATTGCCACGAGCGCAATACTGACCGTTGTAATGAGCTCGAGCATGAGCGAAGAGACGAATGCAACTTTCACGACATTCATTGTGGATTCGCGATGCTGTTCGGAGATTCGAGCAATAACGGCCGCCTCCCTCCGGGATGCGCCGAACATCTTTACCGTGCCTATTCCTGAAATGATGTCGAGGAATCGCGCGCTCATCCGGGACAGCTGGTTCCACTGTTTCTGGTTCCGCTGTCGGGCTTCCTCCCCGATGAGCACCATGAGGACCGGGATGAACAGTGCAGTGACGGAAAAGATGACCCCGGAAATCCAGTCCAGCGGATACGCAACTGCCAGTATTGCAAGAGGGAGAAGCGATGCCACAGCTCGTTGCGGCAGATAGCGGGCGTAATAACCTTCGAGAGACTCGACGCCGTCAATAATCGTGTTTGCAAGCTCTCCTCCGTGTTCAGCGGCGAGTCCTACAGGACCTATTGTGCGCAGTTTGCGGATAAGACTCTTTCGAGTATCAACTTTGACTCGCGATGCACAGGCATATCCTGTTCTGCGCGATGCGTACTGGGTGAGGGACCGGATTACAATCACTGCAAGAAGCCCGGACAACTGTGCGGTAAGCGCGGAGAGGCGCAGATGCCCGAATATTACCGAGTTCACAATTTCCACGAGAATGGCGGTCTGAAGCAGAATCAACAACCCCGAGAAGAGGCCGAGTGCGATCGATGCGATCAGGGGAACTCTCACCGGGCGTGCGCCCGTCTTGAGCCAGGCGGTGGCTCGTGCTGCGGCTTCGGTTGTGCGCATGGATACATAGTAACTACGAGGCGTCGCATCGTAAACTCCCGCAGTTTGATCCATGAATGGTTCAGCAGTTGAGTGCTCGCATTGCTGCGATTGACACACCAATCAGGATGCGAATAAAGTGGATAGGACCAACCAAATCCTGTATCACCACCTGGAGGAAACTCATGAGTGTCGTAGCACTAAGCAGGCTGCAATTTGCCGTGGTTGCTATCTTCCATTTCTTTTTTGTCCCGTTAACACTGGGGCTTTCGGTCCTCGTTGCATACATGGAGACGCGATACGTTCGCACCGGCGACGAGACCTACCTTCGCATGGCAAAATTCTGGGGCAAACTGTTTATCATCAATTTCGCAGTTGGCGTGGTAACCGGCCTTACCCTCGAGTTTCAGTTCGGGATGAACTGGGCGGGCTATGCAAGCTATGTGGGCGACATCTTCGGCGCACCGCTCGCAATCGAGGCTACCGTTGCATTCTTTCTGGAGTCCACGTTCATTGGCCTGTGGGTTTTCGGATGGACCCGGCTTTCGAAGCGTGCGCATGCGGCGGTAATCTGGGTTGTCGCTGCCGCAAGCACTCTCTCCGCTCTCTGGATCCTGCTCGCCAACGGCTGGATGCAGCATCCCGTTGGTTTCGCTATCAAGGACGGACGTGCCGAGATGACGAGTTTTCTGGCCCTCATAACCAATACCTACGGACTGGTGAAGTTCTTCCACACGGTTGTCGCCGGCTACACACTCGCTTCGTTCTTTGTCATGGGCATTTCGGCCTACCACCTGCTGAAGAAGACCGATAATCCATTCTTCAAGAAGTCGTTCAGGATCGGAGCAACGTTCGGCCTTGTCTGTTCGGTGCTCATCATATTCGCCGGCGACCTCAGTGGAAGACTCGTGGCCGATCATCAGCCCACGAAGCTTGCCGCGATTGAGTCGGTATGGCACACCGAGACCGCCGCACCTTTCTACCTCATTCAAATACCGGACCCGGCGCATGATCGGAATCTGATCCAGGCGATCCCGATTCCCAAGGGGTTGAGCCTCATCGCGTATCACAATCCGAATGCTACGGTGAAGGGGCTGCTGGACTTCCCGGCGAAGGATCGGCCGCCGGTCCTCATCAACTTCTTTGCGTTCCGTCTCATGGTTGCGCTCGGTTTTCTCTTTGTCCTCCTTGCTGCCATAGCGTTCTATCTTTCGCGCAAGGATATGCTCGAGCGCTACCCCTGGTTCCTGTGGATAATGCTTTTTGCGCTGGTTCTTCCTTATCTGGCGTCCCAGCTTGGCTGGATCGTGTCCGAGATCGGTCGGCAGCCGTGGATCGTCTATATTATTCTCTCTACGAAGTATTCGGTTTCTCGTGCCATTACCCCCGGGGATGTGCTCACTTCACTCATCGGTTTCATCGTGCTGTACGGCACGCTCCTCGTGGTGGATGTTTTCCTCCTCACGAGGTATTCCAGGAAACTCGCAGACTGATTCATGAGGAGATGAAACAATGACACTACAGATAATCTGGTTTGTTCTCTGGGGGCTCCTGTGGGCCGTCTACTTTGCGCTTGACGGGTTCGATCTGGGAAGCGGCATGCTGTTCAATTTCCTGGCACGGAACGAAACTGAAAAACGAATGGTCCTGGGCTCAGTTGGGCCGGTCTGGAATGGCAATGAAGTCTGGCTTGTCACAGCCGGCGGAGCCACGTTTGCCGCATTTCCCGGAACATATGCGGCAATGTTCAGTTTTCTCTACCTGCCTCTGCTCTTTATCCTCTGGTCCCTCATCATGCGTGGTGTCTCGATCGAGTTTCGTGACAGGCTTGAACAGAAGCGGTGGCGCGGGGTGTGGGATATCGTTATTCTTGTTGGAAGTGCGCTTCCGGCGTTCCTGTTCGGCGTGGCTTTCGGGAACATATTTGAGGGCCTCAGAATATCGGCATCCGGTTACCAGGGAACGTTTTTCGGGCTCCTCAACGTGTACGGGCTCCTGACCGGTGTCCTGTTTGTCGCTCTGTTCCTGTACCATGCGTCGCTGTGGATAGCCCTGCGTACCGGTGAGGAACTCGGTAAACGTGCAGCCTCCCTTTCGGGCAAGCTCTGGTACATCCTGCTCGGGGTTGCTGTTCTCTTCCTCGGCGCCACGGCAATCTACACGAACCTGTACCGAAACTTTCTGAACGCTCCCGGATGGTTCGGAGTTCCGGTAATTGCTGTAGCCGCGTTGGTTGCCTCACGGATATTTTCCGCGCGCGGGCTTCGATTGAACGCATTTCTCGCATCGGGACTTACCATCATTGCGGTGGTATTCACGGGCGTAATTGGACTCTTTCCGAATCTCATTCCGTCATCGCTCGATCCGGCTCAAAGTCTGACCATCTTCAATACCTCCTCCAGTCCACTGACACTGCGTGTCATGACGGTGGTTGCCTTCATTTTCGTGCCGATCATTGTGGTGTATCAGCTGCTCGTATACCGGTTCTTCCGCAAGCCGGTTACGGCCGAGAGTCTTGAGGGAGAGCTGGAAGGATATTGATCGAGACCGCAGGGGCGGTCAAAGTCGTGTTCCAATCCCGATACGGAGTGTCATGAACCCTGCAGAAAAAGTCATATGGATAACCGGAGCGAGCTCCGGAATCGGGAAGGCACTGGCCCTCGCTCTGGCCGAGCGCGGCGCGCGGCTCATTCTCACCGCGCGCCGGGTCGAAAGTCTTGACGATGTCAGTCGGCAGACCGGGCTCGGGGCGGACCGTGTCCGCACATTGCCGGCCGATCTCTCCGAAACGAATGAAATTGCAGGGCTCGTGACTCGGGCCGTTGCCTTGTTCGGCCACGTGGACATCCTGATCAACAATGCGGGCGTAAGTCAGCGGGCGACTGCTGCAGAGACCGACGACCGGATCATGAGGCAGATCCTGGAGATTGACTTCTTTGCTCCTGCAATCCTCTCGCGGCACCTGTTACCGTTTCTTCATGAACGGCCGGAAAGTGGAATTGTCGTTATAAGCAGCGTTGCCGGAAAATTCGGTACCCAGCTCCGGTCCGCCTACTCGGCTGCCAAACATGCGCTTCATGGCTACTTCGAGTCCCTCAGGCTCGAGGAGTGGCAGAAGAACGTCCACGTGCTTCTCGTGGTTGCAGGATATGTACGTACCAATATCTCGCTGAATGCGTTTGGCGCAGACGGCACCGCACATCAGGTCATGGATCCGGGTCTGGCAGCGGGGATCTCGCCGGAAAAGGCGGCCGAGGCCATTATCCGTGCCATGGAAAAGGACAGGATGGAAACGACCGTCGGAATCGACCGGCGTACCGGGCTCGGGCTATTGCTGAAATCAGTCTGGCCGGCGCTGCTTGCACGTCTCCTTCGTCGATCACGGGTTACCTGAGCTCCGGCATCGGGCTCCTTCAGTGAGCCATTAGTGAAGCATCCGGGAAAACGGGCCGACAATACACTATGGGGATGTGATCGTTGTACGAATCCGAACGGAAGCCGCGGTTGGCAGACGAGATCGTCACGGCAACTCGCACTTCCTCCGACCCGAGAGTTGAATCGTTCCTCCGTACACTCGCCGCTGCAATAGAATCGAAAGACAGTTACACCGGCGGCCATGTGCTTCGTGTCGCGCATTACGCAAGCGACCTGGCAATCCGTGTCGGATTGCCGGATGCAAGTATCCGCGCGGTCTACCTTGGCGCGGTCGTTCATGACGTGGGTAAGATTACGGTATCTGATCTGATTCTCAACAAACCCGATAAGCTCACCGATGCAGAATACGACGTCATGAAACGACATACGGTTGAAGGGCACCGCATTCTCAGCTGCATCGAAGATGTGGAGATCGTTGCAACCGTTGCGCTCTGCCACCAGGAAAAGTGGGACGGGTCGGGTTACCCGGCCGGATTGCGCGGGTGCGAAATACCGGTGGAGGCGCGCGTTGTCACCGTTGCCGACGTGTGGGATGCCCTGACGACCGACCGGCCCTATCGAGCAGCTTTCACTCTCGAGGGCGCGCTGCAAACCATGCAGTCGGAGCGCGGAAGGATCTTCGACCCGGAAATACTGGATCGCTTTCTCGACGAACAGGATGGTCTTTACCTGCGGTATCTCGAATCCGTTACTCCCACGAGTGTGGGGTAGGTACCGGCAATTATCCCAGAACAATGCGGAAAAGGAAGAGTATCGGTGGCGCTGCGCACAACAGCGCGTGCATTCCTGCTGCCGGAAGATAGACCGACATACGATCCAGCTGACGCGCCGGGGCGCGGATAATCCTGCCGAAAGCCTGTTCGTTTCTGAATACGAAGGCAAGAAACCAGAGAATACGGACGCCGAACAGGAGAAGGACGATGTTGCGTACCGTGGCAAGATTCGGATTACTCAGAATCACCGGGATCTCTACCGCATATGAGGCAACGAAGAGACCGCGGGGTATCCTGACGCGATAGAGAACGAGCCCCGGCCTCCGTGGGACCGTCCTCCGCCGGTTCTTCGACCCCATCCCGGCAACACTCGAGGCTGCGCTTGAGACAAGCACTGCTGCAGCTACCGCTGTGGCGCCCATAATCGGGAACAGCCAGAACACACCGAATTGTCCACCGGTTACCGTCCAGTAGAAGAAAATTACGAGCTCTGCCGTGCCGGACACAATGCGGAACTCCGGATTTGCAAGGATAAGTGCCCCGAGAACCGCCACTTCGATGAGCTCCAGGCGGTCCTCCCGTGCCTTACGCCACCAGGAAGTTGCAAGGACCAGGAGAAATCCAGCCAACCCGAAACACAGAACGATCACCGGTTCGAGTACGCCGGAACCTCTGCCGATGGAAAGAAACCATGCAAAGACCGCGAGGCCAACGGGCGCGAATACCGGTACGCCGCGCAGCGATGCCGCAATGACGGCGCCAAGAAGGCGACGGCGGCCGACCGGGAAGAAGGAGAGGCGGCTGCTGCGTGCAGTGCGTGCAATGCCCCGGTATGAGACAAGCGGTGCCACACAGGCAAGAAACAGCGCGCACCATGCAATGTTGGCGAGAGTGAAGAACTGCCCCAGATATGCACTCTGGTTCGCGAGAATCTGTGCACGATAGAGATTTGCGCCAAACCGCGCTGCAAGTGCGAGGATCAGGAACGCGACAATCGCCCCGGAGACTTCGCCGTATCCCTCCGGCCGAAGCATACGGCGTCTTGTTGCAAGAAGCGCCGCCTGAAGCGTCATTGCTGCATCCACCCCAGATCGGCCGTAAGTCCGGCCGCGTTGCTTCCCTGGTCCGCCGCCGTCATGAGGAGCGGGATGATTTCGTCCGCGCTTCTGCCGGACTGCGGGAGATCAATGCTGTTCACGACCGTTCCCTGCCGCAATTCCACGATGCGGTCGGCTACGCGCACGAGCGCGTGCAGCGAATGTCCCGAGATGAGCACCGTACGACCGGTAGACCGAAGAAAGCCGAGGAGTTCAAAAAAGGTTTCGCTGCTGGTGTAATCCATCGTGTTGAGCGGCTCGTCAAACAGGAGAATCCGAGGTGCGTGGACGAGGGCAATTGCAACGGCCAGCCGTTTTCGCATTCCCGCCGAGAGTTCGCCGCCGAGCGCGTCGTGTCGATCTGAGAGGCCCGACAGTTCGATAAGCGACCGTACACGTACATCCTGCTCTCCGCCCCGTATGCCAAACAGTGTTGCCGCCAGGCGGAGTTGTTCGCTGACTGTGAGCTCTTCGAAGAGCGCGTCCGAATCCGGTACCACGCCGGTGGTGAACTTCCACGCGTCGGACTGCAGGTCGACCTCGCTGTTCCCGAAGCGAACAACGCCTGACCGTGCTCTGAGCTCACCACTCAGACAGCGAAGCATCGTCGTCTTCCCCGCACCGTTTGGTCCAATGAGCGCGGTTATCTGTCCATCAGGAAATTGTGCCGACAGGTTGTCGAGGATGAGCGAATCGTGCGCCGCGTATGTGAGGCCGCTGACTTCCATAATTACCAATGTAATGGCCGGGTTCGCCGCTGCGAACAGAATGCCGGCGGTCGGACTCGAACCGACACACCCGTGAAGGCGGCAGATTTTGAGTCTGCTGCGTCTACCA
>CAZKMA010000013.1:0-68387 GCA_964553615.1 uncultured Spirochaetales bacterium
AACTCCGACCGGCGTATGGTAACTTTTCAACAATCTGCGTGGCAGTAAGGACTGCGTGCGCAGGCCTGGCCCCATCGTTCGCGTATGCATTATTGCCACGGTATATCCCGACCGGATCAGAACAGCAACGTAAGATTCATGATCGCGAAATCCAGTTGCTGGAGGTTATGTACAATTGTGTCTACCGATATATTCATGCTCTTGCAGCGCTCTTCGAGTGCTGCAAGGTGGCCGGATGCGGCCGTGCGGAAATCGGATCCAAGTTTCTCGTGCCTGAGGTAGGTCCGGAGATTTCCCGCGCGCATGCTTGTCCGCATGGAGGTGCTTTCCTGGTAGAGATCGAACTCGTTTTCCTTGTTGAACAACGAAATGACCATGCGATTGCGCTGTTCCTGCAAGGATCCCCGGGTGTCGGTCTTGAAAACGAGGTGAAGAAACTCACCATGTTCGGCCATTTCCGCAATAACACGCGCGCGCATTGACTCGTCGTCCAGCACTTTTTCCATCGAGATGTCTCCGCCATAGAGCATTCGTGCGCGGTCGAGAAGATTCGTCTTTGCCGCATTGCTGAGAAGTTCCAGTATCAGAGATGCAAGGGCGTTGGTCATGCTCGAGCCCTGCACAAAGGCGTACAGGTGCTGCTGGAGCGTTCCAACCAGCACCCGATCTTCCAGGCCGCCGCACAGCGTCTGCATGACGTACCAGACCTGCGGAGCAACCATTGCGGCAAGGTGCCTGCACAGATGGGATATCGCTTTCGGATCCGGGTGGATCGGCTGCGGATCTGCTTCCAGTCGTGCAATGACCGGTTCCACGATGGTGTCGATGAGCAGGGTAATCTCTTCGTCGTGGTCCCGCAGATAGTCATTTACGAGTGTTGCATTGAACCGGGTCTTTCGATCTATGATCTTGGAAGGATTGGCGCGGTTCCATCGGCGGATTATCTCCGAGCGGAAGATTGTCTCCTGTGTATCGGTATTGAACTTCATATAGAGGAATCCGAAGGAAATAGCCTTGATAAGGTCCACCAACGGACCGCTTTGCGCGTCCGCGTCAACGAACGCCACCTCTATGCGGCCTATGTAATGGCGACGGATCATGCTTTGAAGGGCCGCGGGGCCGACGCTTTCGCAGGAGAAACCGAGCTCCCCGCCGAATTCATTCGCGAACAGGGTGGACGGCCGTTTCTGCTGATGAACAAGGGTGTCTGCTGCCTGTTCGTTGAGCGAGATGGTTACTGGAATTTCAATTCGGCCACCCTTGATTCCGGGCTTTCCGAAACGGATTGGACTTTTGGGTGTATCGGTTCGGGGCGGGTTCTCTGCAATCATCTAAGTTAGCCTCCGCTATGCGCGATTTCCCGGAGAGCAATTCTCCCGTTGCCGCGCGTTCAAAACACATTCTGGTGCACAGAACTAACTTTATGCAGATGTTCCGGATTATACCCTGCCCCAGGGCAATCCGTCAATCAGACTTTTTTTCGTCAAGAAAGTTCCAGTCGAGCTTGACCGAGTCCCCGGTTTCCGCCGAACGGTAGATCGCATCGAGAATGGTGCTGTTAACGAGGCCGGAGATGCCGTCCGATATTGGCTTCTCTCCTGTCCGAACGCAGTGCGCGAAGTGTCGGCTCAGGAGCACGCGTGCATTCTCCGCGCCGTCCGGCACGGGAATTGCAACGTCGAATGCCCGGTCGAACTTCTGGCCGGTAAGCAGCATCTTCTTCGCGTAGAGGGAAATTCCGCCCTCGTCCCCCATAACGTGAATTGCATGGCCCGAGTCTGAGTCAGTGTTGACCGCCCAGCTCACCTCCAGGTGGAGCGTTGCTCCGTTATCGAACTTTATGAGTGCACTTGCAAGGTCCTCAACGTCGCAGTACCCGTCCCACTGGGGCGTGCCCCAGGTGCCGAGACCCTTTCGCCTGGGACCGAACATTGCATAGGTGGATCCAAAGACGGAGGTGGGGAGTGGATTTCCCATGAGCCACAGGGTCAGGTCCAGGACGTGCACTCCGAGATCGATCAGCGGACCGCCGCCGGACTCGCTCTTCCGGGTAAACCAGCTGCCCCAGCCGGGAATAGCCTTGCGGCGCATCATGCCCGCGCGCGCATTGTAGATTGTCCCGAGTTCGCCGCTGTGGGCAATGGAATGCGCCTGGCGGCTCAATGGCTCCCATCGCATCTGGTGGGATATCATAAGGGTTTTTCCGCTTGCGTCGGCGGCCTTCACGATCTCCCGTGCCTCGGTTCCGGAGAGCGCCATGGGCTTCTCGAGCAGGACGTGCTTCCCGTTTCCGAGCGCACGAACGGCGAGCGGCTTGTGGAATGCGTTCGGAACACCTATGACTACGGCATCCAGGTCCTCGCTGTCCACCAGCTGTTCGGCACTATCGAAAATCCGGGGAATTCCGAACTCTACCGCTGCCTTTTCGGCCAGGGGACGGGAGAAGTCGGTAATCCCGGCAACCTGAACATCGGTGACCTGCGAAAACATCTGTGCATGGATTTTCCCAATGAACCCTGCTCCAATTATTCCGAGTCGGATCTTGTCGTGCGCCATGGTTGCTCCTGGATACTCATGATGTCTGAGACCCTACATTACTCCTGAATCTCCGTCTTTACAACTGTGGTTTCGCCACTGGATCTCTTCGTGATACCCTTGAGGAAGAGAGGAGATAGAGATGTACCGTATTGTTCAGATAACGGACCTTCATATCGGCCGGGAAGGGGAGCGTCCGCGGGAGATCGATGTTCGAGGAAATCTCGAGCGCGTGCTGGACGCCGTTCGCCGGGAACATGCCGACTCCCTGGTGCTTTCGGGTGACCTTTCATTTCACGATGGTGATCGGCAGGTTTACCGGTATGTGCGCTCCCGGATCGAGGCACTCGGACTTCCGTATGCCGTCATAGCGGGCAACCACGACATCAGTACTCACCTTGCCGAGGAGTTCTCTCTCCGGGATCGGTTGCACGATGGCGAATTGTACTATGCCCGGAATTTCGAATCTTCTCCGGGCAGCTCCGCCACTGACCTTCGGGCTATCTTTCTTGACAGCGCACCGGGAAACATGTCGGATATGCAGATTGAGTGGCTGCGCGAAGAAGTTGCCTCGCTGAACGAATCCGGCCGGCCGGCCATCGTATTCATTCATCACCCTCCGCTTCCGTGCGCGTGCAGGTTCATGGACAGCTATTACCCGTTTACCCGGAGCGCGGACCTCGTTCCGCTGCTCGAAAGCCTCGTGGGCCTGAACGCGGTTTACTGCGGCCATTACCACGCAGAGGCGCTCCAGCCGCTTCCCGGGCGCCCGGAAGTTTCGGTGCACGTAACGCCGTCTATCTGGTTTCAGATTGACCGGGAGAGCGAACAACTTGCAGTTTCCGGGACAGTGCCCGGGTACCGGGTAATCGATTGGGATCATTCCCGGGTAGTATCTGCTGTAAAATACGTTGAAACGCGCCGTTGAGCAGCGCGGGGGCATTGCTTTTCATGAGCGGATCGATCTGGTACTATACCGAAAGGTATATCCCTTGAAGGTGGAACGGTAGATGCGTATACGTACGCGACTGCGGAATCTGTGCGTAAGATCCCTATCTCAGACTATGGATGTGTATGCTATGGCACATCTGATCCGACGCATGTTTCCGAACTACGACCTGAACGAACGGACCGGATTTCCCGACAGCATTCCCATACCCCGGAAGGATGCCGCACGCCAGATTGTTGAAGACTGTATCAGCTCGGGCCGATTCCTGGAGTTTGTTGCAATTCTCATGGATATCGAGCGGGACGGCATAATGGGAAGGACGGTTCGCGTGAGCGCGCTGCGGGAGCTGGTCGAAGAGATATTCGACAGCGGGTATCTCTACGATGCAGACAAACGGCTGTTCATTGAGAACTCCGTCCAGCAGCGTACACGGAACTGGGGCCTGTTGCACGAGGGAGAGGATTACCTGTTCACGTTCCTCAGACTCGACATTGTCGGCAATTCTACGCTCGTCCGTGCCTATTCGGGGGACGTCATTGCGCAAACCTACAGCGACCTCCGTTCAATTGTTCAGACAATCGTTGAGCGCAGGAACGGACGTATCTGGAATTGGGAAGGCGATGGGGGAGTGTGCGCGTTCCATGGCCCGGGTGCCTCGAACCCTGCCACGTTATGTGCAATAGAGTTTCTGCATGAACTTTTCCTCTATAACCTGTTGAGTTCCTCACTCATGGAGCCTCTTCGTGTCCGCGTGGCTATCCACAATGGTACATGCGAGTATCGTGAGACTTTCGAGGACATGAAAAGCGAAGTGCTAAAGAAACTTGTGGACATCGAGTCCCGTTTTACGCTGCCCAATAGTATTACCGTGAGCAAGACTGTCCACTCCACGCTGGATGCGTCCATTTCGGCCAATCTGAGGCAGTTTCAGCCGGATTCCCGGAACTCCCTCTACCGGTATTCGCTCAGTTTCGAGAGATAAGATATGGAAATCCATGTGTTTACAAACAGCAGGAAGGTCCCCGACTTGTTCGAGAAATTGCAGCGCGGACGGAAACACCGGGTTGAGTTCCATCCACGCGACGATCTGAAAGGCTGGGTCCGGAACGCGGGGCCGGAGGATTTTGCGTATGTCGACATCCAGGGCCTCGACAGCAAGCAGCGGGAGAAGACTCTGCGTCTGCTATCCTCCCGGGGGGCGATCGCAACCCGGAGTAACGGCAATCTCCGGTACGGAGTAATAGATCCGCGCGGTAATATCGAGGATAGTGCGGGCCTCTTTCATCGTGGCGCGGTGGACTACGTTGACAGGAAGACACTTGCCTCCGGGCTGGACACGCGGCGGTTTGAAAGAGTGCTCACATTCTACAATCGTCTTGCGGAACGAAAGGAGACGCAGAAACAGTCACGGGATAATAGTGAAGCAGCGCAGGATGCGCGTGAAAGCCGTCGGTTGCAGCGGGACCAGGTAGGTGGAATTGAGCTTCCGGAGGCCGTAGCCATGGTGGATCTTCGCGCCCTGGCCGATCCGGACACCAGCGGCTACCGATATTCCGGGAGCGACTGGTCTTCCGTTGAGTTGAATACCGAGTACACCTTCTGGTTCGCGCATGTTGTGCTGAATGCGTCGCGGGAGCTCTCCGGCCGGCAGAGCAGCGAGCATACCGCTCAACTTGTTGCAACTTTTCAGCAGTCAATGGAGCGGTATTTCGGTCCTGTCGGCGGACGAATCTGGATGTGGAAAGACTTTTCCGGGCTGATTCTCTTTCCCTTCGATGGTACGAGCGACGCCCCGTTTATGGCGGCGTACCGGTTCATGCTGAACCAGACCCTGATCAATGCCGAGGATCTCGGGCTCTCTGTTCCTCTGGAGTTTCAAATTGCGTTGGACATTGGAAACACCACCTACCGGGAAGCCGGGAAGACCGGAACCATCATCTCCGATTCGGTCAACTTCATTTTCCATCTGGGACTGAAGTACGCCCCTCGGGGCGTACTGACGGTAACGAGCAATGTTGTTCCCTTCATAACGGAGCGTATGCACCCGCTTGTAGTGGCCGCCGGATCGTTCGAGGGCAGAGAGGTCTTCTCGCTGCGTGTTCCGAAACCCGCGGATTAATCCGCTCCGATGGTTTCGTTCCGATTGTCCTGCTCAGCGTTCACGCGTTTTCGGTGAAGCCTTGCCGGAATGAAAAACAGAATGGTACCGAACAGCCACAGCAGAGCAACCGCCGGCAATGCCCATGGGCTGTGAATCCGGCCAACTGCGAGTGCCCCAACCCCCATGATGAAGCAGTAGGAATACACCATTGAAAGAATGTTTCGCGGCGCAATGCCCAGGTCCAGAAGCTTATGGTGGAGATGCCCTCGGTCCGGAGAGTAGAAGGGTCTGCCCTCGCGCTGCCTGCGGACTATGGCGTACAGCGTGTCAAGAATTGGTATGAGGAGCACGCTGACGGGCAGGATAAGGGACATAGTCCGCTGCCCGCCGGGACCGGGGACGAGCGGGAGCACTGCCAGCGCAAAACCGAGGAACAGGCTTCCCGAGTCCCCCATGAAGATCCGTGCCGGCGGAAAGTTGAATACCAGGAATCCGAGGATTGCGCCGACCAGTATGAAGGAAAGGAGCGCCTGATTGCCGTTGCCCTGGATTGTTGCAACCAGCCCGTAGAACAACGCCGCATTGCCTGCAATTCCGCCCGCGTACCCGTCCAGGCCGTCAACGAGGTTCAATGCATTTGACAGTGCAATGATCCAGAGCACTGTTATTGGATAGGCAAAGATTCCCAGTTCTATATATGCCGGGCTGCCGGGGATGCCGAGCCGATGTATTGTCAGCCCTCCCAGGGTAACCGCAACTGCCGCGAGAATCTGGCCCACGAGCTTGATGAGCGCGCGGATATTGGTGAAGTCATCTATGAGTCCGACACCGTGAATGATCAGCAGGCCGGCGCCTATTGCGGCGAGGCTGCCTGCGGACTGCTGGCCGTTGGACACCCTGATAACGCCGTTCACGACAATGGTCGATACAATCGCAGTCAGGAGGAAACTCACGAACATACCGACACCGCCGAGCCGCGGAGTGTCGGTGTTGTGGATCTTGCGGTCGTCAACCTTGTCGTACCACTGATTGCGGTGCGCGAGAGCGAGTATCCCGGGAATCAGGAGAAGCGCGACCACACACGCGGCAATGAAGGCGATAAAGTAAAGTACAATTCCATCCATAAGTGCCACTTTTGTGACGACTACTCTACCATATCCGGAATATTATTACCACTTGATGGAGGATTATTCGTCAGTCGATGGATGGGTGAAGAAATTGATAATGACGCGCTGAAACGTGACTATCTGCTCTATTTCCGTTCTCTGCACCACGAGAACAATGTCCTCCAGAGGCATGGTGCGCGCCCCGACGGGATCTCTCGTGAGGTTCCAGATGAACCTGCGGTTGTCGTCCATCGCCTCGTCCAGTCTGGCCGCGAAGAAAGAAAACATCTGTTCGTACCATCGTTCGGAAAACGGCTCTCCGGTGGAAAAGAGCCGTTCGTACTGTGCCATGCGCTCGGAGATGACCTCGGTTACCGTGGTGGAGTTCGCGGTGCCGAACTCGTCCTCGATCTGCCGGAGTATTACCCGGAGCAAACGTTCCTTTTCGTCTTCTTCCACACTCAGGTACTGCAATAGCAGGTCCATCCGGGCAACGAGATAGAGAACGCATTCGAGGTAGGCGGTGAGGAGGTTCCGCGGCTGGTTCTGATTGGGTGGAAACTCTTCGAACACCTGTTCCGCAAAATCAAAGAGGAATGTACTGAGCTCATCGGGAAAATCTTGTTCTTTCAATGGTCTTACGCATAAACATACCCAATTCCATTCGCCTCGAACAGCGTTCATCGGAATCTCGAATGAGCAGCCGGTGCCCGCGCCGTATGCGCGTCGACCCGATTGCCGACTTGTTTGCCTTGACACCTGCAAGTCCTTTGCCTAGAATCGCTCTTTTAATAGGAGGACTCTTTGTACGATCCTGTTGATCCCAAAGTGAGCTTCCCGAAGCTGGAAGAGGGTATACTCTCGTTCTGGGATACACACGACATCTTCAGAAAATCCATTGCCAACAGGGAAGGTCAGCCGGAGTATGTGTTCTATGATGGACCCCCGTTTGCCACGGGGTTGCCGCATTTTGGCCATTTCGTACCCGGCACCATAAAAGACATCGTCCCGCGCTATCAGACAATGAAAGGCAAGAAGGTCGAACGCAGGTTCGGCTGGGACTGTCACGGACTGCCGGTCGAATACGAGATGGAGAAAGAGCTCGGTATTTCCGGCCATCGCCAGATTGAAGAGTACGGCGTGGCGAAGTTCAACGAATCCTGCCGCTCAATCGTCCTTCGGTATACGAACGAGTGGCGAAAGGTAGTCAACCGCCTTGGCAGGTGGGTGGATTTCGACAACGACTACAAGACTATGGAACCGGACTACATGGAAACCATCTGGTGGGTCTTCAAGCAGCTCTGGGAGCGTGAGCTTGTCTATGAAGGGGCGTACATCCTTCCCTATTGTCCGCGCTGTTCGACGGTGCTGTCGAATTTTGAGCTTAACCAGGGCGGATACCAGGATGTCCACGATCCGGCAATAACGGTGAAGTTCCGTCTGACCGACAGGAAGGTCGGTGGCGACGGCAGGACATACTTCCTTGCATGGACCACGACTCCGTGGACGCTTCCGTCCAATCTCGGACTCGCGTTCGGACCGGATATCGAGTACGTGAAGGTAGCCGACGGGAATGATTTCTACATCCTGGCCAGGGAGCGTCTTGAATCATATTACAAGAGCCCCGAAGATTATCAAATAGTCTCTACATTCCGCGGTTCAGACCTTGCAGGAATATCCTACGAACCGCTCTTTCCGTATTTTCGGGAGATCGGCGCAACCGGTGCGTTCAAGACCTACACCGCGGACTACGTGAGCACCGAGGACGGTACCGGTATTGTTCACATTGCGCCCGGGTTCGGTGAGGATGACTACGCGGTGTTGAAAGGCACCGATGTGCCGGTGCTCTGTCCCATAGACGACGAATGCCGGTTTACCGACGATGTATCGGACTATGCGGGACGCTTCGTCAAGGATGCGGACAAGGACATCATCCGCCGGCTGAAGGATGAGGGCAAGATTATCCGGCACGATCAGTACCTGCACAGCTACCCCCACTGCTACCGGTGCCACTCGCCGCTCATCTATCGCGCAATTTCAAGCTGGTTCGTGAATATAGACAAGGTGAAATCCTCAATGCTTGCGGCGAACAACAGTGTCTACTGGATGCCGGACCACCTGAAGACCGGCCGTTTCGGCAAGTGGCTCGAGGGCGCCTGGGACTGGGCAATCAGCCGGAACAGATTCTGGGGAAACCCGATACCGGTCTGGAAGTGCGACACCTGCGACAGCAAGGTCTGCATTGGCAGCCGCGATGAGCTGGAAGAAAAATCGGGCGCGCGTCCGCAGGATCTGCACAAGCATTTTGTCGACGAGATAACGTTTCCCTGTTCCTCCTGCGAGGGCGGCACCATGCACCGGATTTCCGAAGTGCTTGACTGCTGGTTCGAATCAGGTTCCATGCCGTACGCGCAGAACCATTATCCGTTCGAGAACAAGGAACGGTTCGAGGGCCATTTCCCCGCCGAGTTCATCTGCGAAGGGCTGGACCAGACCCGCGGCTGGTTCTACACCCTGACGGTGCTTGCTGCGGCGCTGTTCGATTCGCCGGCGTTCAAGAATGTGGTGGTGAACGGGCTTGTTCTTGCCCCGGACGGCAAGAAGATGAGCAAGAGCCAGCGCAACTACACGGATCCGAACGAAGTCATTAACAAGTTCGGCGCAGATGCTCTGCGTCTGTTTCTCATGCATTCTTCGGTCGTCAAGGCCGAAGACCTGAAGTATACCGATGAGGGAGTGCGTGAAGTTCTCAAGAGCATTATCATACCGTTGTGGAACTCCTACAGCTTCTTTGTCACGTATGCGAATATAGACGGAGTTACCCCGACTGCCGCACCGGAAGATCCCGGCAATCCGCTTGATCGGTGGATTCTCTCGGAGGCGGAGAGTCTGGTGGCGGAGGTGACCGCCCAGCTCGACCGGTACGACATGCAGAAGGCAATAGATCCCATTGTCGACTTCATTGATCTTCTGAATAACTGGTACATTCGCCGAAGCCGAAGACGCTTCTGGCGGAGCGAGAATGACCTGGATAAGGATCAGGCGTATCAGACACTGTATTCGGTGCTTATGACGCTGCTCACCGTTTCCGCCCCCGTAATTCCGTTCATTACCGAGGCGATGTATCAGAATCTCAAATCTGCAGATGCACCGGAGTCGGTTCACCTGCTGGACTATCCGGTGGCACGGGAGCAGAAGCGCGACCGCGAGCTGGAGACAAAGATGAAGATTACGCGGCAGGCAGTCAGCATGGGGCGGGCAATCCGCAGCATGCACAACCTCAAGATCCGCCAGCCGCTGAAGGCGCTCTATCTGGTTACGCGAAACATGGAAGAACGAAAGATTCTGCGCGAGATGGAAGACATTATTCGGGAAGAGATCAACGTCAAAGAGGTGGTCTTCCGCGAAAACGAAGAGGACGTGGTCGAGTACCGCGCGAAGCCGAATTATCCGGTGCTTGGCAGAATGCTTGGCAAGGACATGAAGTCTGCGGCAGAGAAGATAGAAGCGCTCGCGCCACGGGAGATTCAGGAGCTCATGGAGGGCACAACGTTCTCCATGGACCTCGGGTCCCGGACCCTCGATCTGACGAGCGAGCACGTAATGATCCAGCGCAATGAACGGGAAAACCTCAAGGTCCTGAACGAAGGCTCACTGACCGTTGCGCTGGACCCGGAAGTTACCGAAGATCTCCGTCAGGAGGGGCTGGTCCGCGATCTGATTCGTGCGATCCAGAACCTGCGGAAAGAGAGCGGTTTTGATGTAACCGACCGAATTGCCCTCTATCTGCAGGGCGATGAGGAGCTGCAGGCGGCGGTCGACAACCATCAGGACTATCTGATGAGCGAAACCCTTGCGGTAGATATAAAATGGATGCGCCGCGATGATGCGAAAACCGTTTCGATCGGAGAGAAATCCTGCACTGTTTCAGTTGAGAAGGTGGAGGAGGGGGTGGAGGCCCGTCCGTAGCGGACGTTCTGCCCTCGCGGCGGCCATGCTGGTCGCCGCGGGCTCTCTCCTGCTCGCCGGGTGTCAGACCGCGCCTCCGGCGGTCAATGATCCGCGGGTTCTTGCTCTGTTGCCTCCGGGTGCGGATGCATACTTCTTTCTCGATGTCCGGAACAACCATGTCCTTGCGCAGGACTTCATCTCCGCCGTATCCGCTGGGGCGGCCCGGCGTGGCGAATCCAATTCTGCAGTAGACCGTACCAGGTACGTGTATGGTGCGCTCGCCCGCGGGAAGCTCTATATAGTCGGTTCCGGACAGTATCCCGGCTTTCTGTTTTCTTACGCATTCCGGGGAAACAGGAACTGGAACGAGGAATCCATTCGGGTCAATGGGAAAAAGCTCAGCTACTGGCAGCAGAAGGACGGTGAATTCCAGGTTGCGCTCTCGCGGAACGGGACACTTCTTGCCTCCAACGGCGACATCCAGTCGCTTTTCTCACGCGAGCAGCAGTCCGCCGGTGAGATACCCGCAGTTCCACCGGAGGTCGTTCAGGAATTCGGTCTCCAGGACCTGGTTTTCTATGCACCGGGCGGTGAAGGTGGTTCTTTCCTCCCGGGGCTGGCCTCCGGCGTGGTGGGTCACCTCCTGGTGCTTGTCCGGGGGAACCGTCCATCCGGCGGCGCGGCACAGGCGGCTTCGTCCTATGCCATGAGCTTCAGTCTCACGGCGCGGTCCGAACGGGATGCGCGGACCGTTTCGGTCCTGCTTCGGCTGGGTATGGTTTCGTTACTCTCCGGCTCCGGATCAGACGGCGGACAGAGCCCGGTGGAGCTCATGAAGAACCTCCATGTCGGGGTGAAAGGCAAGACGGTAAATGTGTCCGGAATTACGCTGTCGTCCGACGAACTTACTTCGCTCATCTTCCAGTTCCGCGGTGCTTCGGGTATAAAGTAACCATGAACGTTGGAGTAGTAGATTACGATGCAGGAAACCTCCGTAGCGTAGAAACTGCGTTGCGCCACATCGGTACGGATTTTGTGGTGTCGAGCGATCCGGATGTGCTGCGCGGGAGTGACCGGCTCATATTCCCGGGAGTGGGAGACGCCGGGGCCGCAATGGACGTCCTGAATCGGTCCGGTCTGGCCGAAGCAATCCGGGAGTTCTACCGGAGCGGAAATCCGATGCTCGGCATCTGCCTCGGCTCTCAGATCGTGCTGGAAGGATCGGACGAGACGGCGACACCGTGTCTGGGTCTTGTGAAGGGACGGGCCCGGCTCTTCCCGTTTTCGCGGTCGAACGGTCCCGCCGGAACCCAATCTGGCGAACACCTGAAGGTGCCGCATATTGGGTGGAATGGCGTGCATCCTCTGTCGGAGGATCCGCTTTTTTTGGGTATTCCGGATCGAACATCGTTTTACTTTGTTCACTCCTACTATCCCGAACCGGAAGAAAAAAGCGTGCTCTGCACAACAGACTATGGAATAGAGTTTGCCGCGGGTCTTCGGCAGGAGAATCTCTGGGCTGTTCAGTTTCACCCGGAAAAATCCGGCGAAACGGGGCTGCAGATGCTCAGGAATTTCCTCGAGTCAGCGTTGTAGGGGGCCGCGAAGATGCTGCAGAAACGTGTCATTGTCTGCCTTGATGTTCGAGACGGGAAGACCACGAAGGGGATCAAGTTCAAGGGGAATGTCGATATAGGAGATCCGGTCGAGATGGCTCGGGAGTACTATGCTCAGGGAGTCGACGAGCTGGTCTTCTATGACATCACCGCATCCACGGAAAAACGTGGCATCATGATCGATGTGGTTGCCCGCGTTGCCGAGGTCATCTTCATCCCCTTTGCTGTCGGTGGTGGAATCGGGAGTCTGAAGGATATGCGGGCAGTCATTCTGGCGGGAGCCGAAAAGGTCAGTGTGAACAGCCAGGCGGTCAGAAATCCACAGATCATCGAAGAGGGGGCAGGAATCTTCGGCCGCCAATGTATTGTTCTGGGAATGGACGCCAAGGCGGACTCCGCCATGCCGAGCGGGTATCGCGTCTACATCAATGGTGGTCGGACGCCGACTGAGCTGGATGCGCTCGAATGGGCACTCCGTGCGGAACGGCTTGGTGCTGGAGAAATTGTCCTCAACTCAATCGATGCGGATGGGACACGGAACGGATATGAGATACCGCTAACCCGGATGATCTCCGAAGCGGTCGGCGTACCGGTAGTTGCATCCGGCGGTGCCGGGAAACCCGAACATCTGGTTTCGGTGTTTCGCGACGGCAGGGCAGATGCAGCGCTTGTTGCAAGCATGGTGCACTACGGCGACTACACGGTATCCGATATCAAGCAGATGCTGGACAGGGAAGGGATTCCCGTCCGGAAATAGGCCTCACTGATTCGTCGAAGCCGACCGTTTATCCTCTCCGGCCCAAGACTGTTGTTATTGGACGGAATTTTGTATATATTTTCACTATATTGCGCTTCTATCCAAGGAGACGGCCATGCCGACCTACGACTATGAATGCAAGAGCTGTGGTCACAGCTTCGAGGCATTTCAGAGCATCATGGATCCTCCACTGAAGAAGTGTCCGGAATGTGGAAAGGCGGTGCGCCGGCTAATCGGCGGCGGCGCGGGCATTATCTTCAAAGGCAGTGGTTTCTATGTGACCGACAGCCGGAGATCCAGCAGCACCAAGAAAACCAGCACGTCAAAGAGCGACTCAAACAGCGCGGTGGCAAGCGGAGGGAGTTCAGATTCTTCGAGCAACAGCAGTGCTCCATCAAACTCGAACTCGTCGAGCGACAAAAGCTCTTCTACCCCCAGCAACGCCTCTACCAAGAGCTCCGACTGACTGACACGCAGGAATTCATCAATCTTGTCAAACGGTCGCTTCCTACCTGAGAGGTTGGAAGGCGGCCGTTGTTTTTTCTCCTTCCCGGGCGCCGCTTGAGAGCGGCTCGAGCGTGGCTATTTCGGCGCGTTCCTGTGCTTGAGCCATGAGATCGTCCAGTTCCAGCCGTGCGAAGGACTCCTGCATGGGCCGGAGCCTCGGATGGATGAGCGGATGTTCAGGGGCGAAGAGCGAACAGCAATCCTGAAACGGCATGGTGGCGGTCTTGAAGGTGCCGAGCTTTCGTGCGAGCTCCATGATCTCCTCCTTGTCCCATGCAATGAGCGGTCTGAAGACCGGCAGATCCGAATTGCTCCCGGTAAACTGCATGCTTTCCGGGGTTTGACTGGCAACCTGTCCGAGACTCTCTCCGGTAATAAGCGCCGACGCTCTCTGGGATACTGCAATCGTGGAGGCAATCCGCATCATTGCCGCCCGGAACAGCAGGGTGTATTCGGGCACCCGGGCCCGCTCCTGAATCCGCTTCTGGATATCGTAAATCGGAACATTGAAGAGCCTCATGTTTCCCGTCCAGGGAGTAATGAGACGACCGAGCATTTTGGCCTTCTGTTGCGCGGCAATGGAGGTTACCGGATAGGTGTGGAAGTGAATGGCGTTCAGATGCATACCGCGCTTGGCCATGAGGTAGCCGGCAACCGGAGAGTCAATTCCGCCGGAAAGGAGCAGCATCCCGGTGCCGGAAACACCGACGGGCAGACCATGCAGTCCGCGGGTAACTTCCGCGTACAGATATGCCCGCTCGCGAATTTCGATGTTTATGGCCATGTCCGGATTCTTCAGATTGACTTCGAGCTGCGGGAACGCCTCGAGTACCGCGGAACCCATGTCTCGTCCGATTTCCGAGGAGTTGAGGGGAAAACCCTTGTCTGCCCGACGTGCCGTAATGCGGAATGTCCTGACCGGTCGATCATCTGCCCGTGACTCGATCATGGTACGTGCAACCGAGAGTGTGCCTGCGGCAACCGCCTCCGGAGTCTTTGCCGTGGTAACAACCAGTGCGTATCCTGCTATGCCAAAGGTTCGGTCAAGCACATCACGGACCTGCCGATCGTATGCCCTGGACGCAATGACGTACATCCGCTTTTCCCGCGTTTCGACCGCGGCGTCGGTTCCCACAAGACCACGCTTGATATTATTTCGCAGTGCTTTCGTATATTGTCCCAGGTTCTGCTTCCGAAGGGTGAGTTCCCCGAGCTTGATCAGATAGCGATTCTCCATGGCTCTCAGGCTATCGATATCCGTCACCTTTTTCAAGAAGACGATGCACGGATGAGAGCTCTCTTCGTGCTCTGATACAGAAACGGGCAAGAATATGCGCCAAATGGTATATATTCGTGGCTCCACACATTGCCAGACGAGCAGGAAGTGATTACACTGATAATGTTATGATTAAGACAGAGGAAACGTGCTCCGACGCTGAAATTTCCCGGTATGCTCAGAAGTTGAAGGTGTGCGGACATCCTGTCCGGTTGAAGTTGCTCTGTGCAATAGCCCGGCAGGAGGATCCTTGCGTATCAGAATTGTGGGTATGTCTCGAGCAGCCGCAACCGGTTGTTTCTCAGCATCTGGCGGTCCTGAAAGAGAAGGGAATCGTCAAGTCGGAAGTACAGGGCAATAAAAGAATATATTCGATAGTGGACCCGTTCGTTGAACAGATAGTCCTGACTATGACCGGTACACGTGTTTCCGTCTGAGGCATTCAGGTCCGGGAGTCCCGTGAGGGACCTCCCGCCTTGCGTCTCTTACCCCGCTACCTGATCCGGTTCGCAAAGTCCAGTACAGTCACGGTCACACCGACAATTCCGGTTATCCATCCGGTAATAACGAACAGATTGCTGAAGAATTGCTGCATATTGGTGAAGGAATTCTTGGCGACATAGATCGTAGTTCCCGGCGGGACCTCCGTGCCAAGTCCAACTTTCGATTTCTTTCCCATGGTCGATACAAAATAGATAGCGTTCGAATCTCCGGTCTGCGGGTTAATGCCGCCCGCGGCCTGAATGTAGTCGCCAACAGTATACCCGCTTACATAGGGAATGGCCGCCTGAGCCGAATTGACTTCACCGGCAACCGTGACTGAAAGGCGGGTCATGGGAATGACAATGTAGTCGCCACGATCGAGAATAATGTTGCGATCCGGCGAACGGTTGGTCCAGATCTTTTCAAGGTCCGGTACCGGCATTCGCTGACCTGTTGAAGTCCGAATAATGTACGCCTTGTCGGTCTGTGCGAACGGTGTCGGGCCACCCATCATGTCGAGCACATCAAGCAGTGTAATTCCGGAATGGAACGGAATATCGAAGCGCACCGGACTGCTCGGCACCGGCTGAGCGGAGTCCTGGGGAGCAGGCTTTCCGTATACGGCACCCTCGATAGTAATGCGGTCTGAAGTTGTCACTGAACTCGGAATACTGATCCGGTCTCCGTTCTTGAGCTTCAGCGTATCCACGGTATCCGGTTCTACCGATTGTTCCGAGTAACGGTTTTGTGGGCCGAGGCGCTGAAGCGTTATCTGGCTGTTGAGCGCGGTCGGGAGGATGCCACCTGCAAGTTTCAGTATCTTCCCGAGCGTGTCATCCGGCAGGATTTCGTAGGCGCCGGGTTTTGCCACCGCTCCGCTCAGTGTAACCGCCTCCTGGATTCGCGGAACAAAAACCTCGTCTCCGGGAAGGAGGTAGGGATTTGCGTTCTCATCGCCGTCGACATAGTATTTCGTCAGATCGAAGACGAGAGTCTTGCCCTTCCGTTTGAGTTCGATCCGCCGCTCCGTGGATGGCGGGGAGGTTGCGCCTGCCGCCGCCAGAACGTCCGTGAGCCGGTTCAGGGACGTCATCTGATGCTGTCCCGGCTTCTGGACGGTGCCGTAGACAAGAATGTCGAAGACCGCCGGCGCCTGGAGGGAGAAGGAGACATACTGCACCGGCACCGCGCGCTTTATTTCGGCTACGATCTTCTTTCGCAATTCCGCAAAGGTCTGGTCTCCAACGTGAACGGTCCCGATGAAGGGAAGTTCAAGCGTCATGTCTTCCTGAAGTATTACCGGATAGGAGGTCACAGCGCTGCCGCTGCTGCTTGTTGTACTGTTCACGCCAAAGTCGATAGTCAGACTGTAGACATCGCCGGGAATCGGCTTGTAGTGGGTCATGTAGATGATCTTGCGGCTGAGATCGCTCTGGGCAAATGCCAGTGCCGGAAGAAGAAGACAAAAGACAGACCCGATAATGATGAATCGCAGAGCTCGGGAAGCCGCGGGTACCTGATTTGACATGAACGCATGTTAGCAGTATTGGAGAAGCCACGTCAATCAGTATATAGTTGCCGCATGACCGAGACGCTCGAATACACCATTGGTACCAGAAGGACCGCGATCACGTTTCCCGCACGGTCCGAACTCCTGAATTGCAATGCACCCTCCACGCTGGTCGTCATGGACGAGCACACAGCGGACCTCTGCCCCTCGCTCCCGCCGGGCCACGTTGTGCTGCCCGCAGGGGAGGCGACCAAAGAGTGGTCCAGCGTCGAGCGCATTCTGCGCGCCGCCCTCTCTTTCGGCCTCGGGCGCGACGGTACCATTATCGGGGTGGGCGGCGGTGTCGTCTGCGACACCGTGGCCTTTGCCGCGTCGATGTATATGCGCGGCTGCGGGCTCATTCTTGTGCCGACCACCTTGCTTGCCATGGTGGATGCCGCGTTCGGCGGCAAAACCGGCATCAATTTCGATGACCTGAAAAACATGGTGGGGAGTTTCTATCCTGCGGCCGAGATCCGGGTCTGCGTGGATCTTCTCAATACGCTTCCCGAACGCGAGTACCGTAGCGGGCTCGCGGAGGTAATCAAGAGCGCAATGATTGCCGATGCGGGACTGTTCGAACTTCTGGATTCGGAACGGGAACGGGTCCTCTCGCGGGATCCGGCTCTTGTTCTTGAGATGGTCCGCCGTTCTCTCGCGGTGAAAGGCAATCTCGTTGAAGCGGACCCTACAGAACTTGGAGTTCGCGCTCACTTGAATCTTGGCCATACGTTCGGCCATGCCGTGGAGAGCGTGGTAGGTCTCGGAACCTGGACTCACGGCGAGGCGATTGCATGGGGCATGGCTCGAGCAATGGATGCGGGAGTGAAACTCGGACTGACCGACCCCGAATACCGGCTGCGCGTTACGGGGCTGCTTTCTGCGTATGGGTACCGGATTGACCGGGGAGCGGTACCCTTTGCCGCAGACGTGCTCATGAGCCGTATGGTGAGCGACAAGAAGAAGAAGGACGGGGAGGTGCGCTTTGTCCTCCAGCGCAATCTGTGCGACACCGTGGTAACAGCCCTGAGCGACGAGCTCCTCGGCTCCATCCTATGATTCGTCGAGAATAGCCGACAACCTCCGGTATACCTTGCCGACGGTGTCCAGCGTCTGCGAAACCGCGTCCGTCCCGATGGCGTCGGTGAGCGCTTCGAGGCTCGAAAGGCTCTCGGTGACCGCAATGTGGAAGTTGCGGCTGCTGCGGAACCAGAATTCACCCGAACTGTTCGTTGCCAGGGTCAGAAAGCCGAGTGATTTCGGCGACTTTTTCAACGGCACAAGTTTGAGGATATTTGGAATCTGGTCTCCCAGCTCGGCCCAGTTGCTCGAGTCGAAGGTGCGTTTTCGCGGCCATTGCAGAAGAATATCGTTTGGCGGATCTATGTGACGCGCGGCGCGCGCAAGCGCTGAGATTTTTTCCCCGGGTGCAATCTCCTTCAGATCGTATACAATGGCGCCCTTCATGTTCTTGTAGTGCGCCGGAAGGACGAACCCGGGATCCCTGGTCAGTGGACCGAAATCCTCCCACGTCAGGACGGCCTTCTTCTTCTTTCCCTTGTACGCCTCGAGCTTGAACACCTTCGGACCGATATTGATCTGCCAGGTCGTGTTTCGTGCAGGCTGCTCCTGCCGTCCGGCAGTCTTTGCCCCGCGGGCAGACTTCCCTTCAGGTCTCTGTTTCACAGTCGACGGGGCCAGAGCGGCCGCAAGCGCATTCGATATTCGCGGCAGCCACTCTGCCTTCAGCGGAGAAACCGAACGCGCGTACATCCGGGAGGTCTTCACAATTTCCCCCGCCACTATGTATCTCGGCGTTTCCCGGAACATGACCGAACCGGGGTGGATCTCTATTCGTTCCGCGGTGAGGCTTCTGTAGGCAAACCTTCCGGACTGGACGCAGACGAATTGTATCAGGCCAGTCGCCACGGCACAGAGGTAGTCTGCAAAAGGCCCCCCCGACTGGATCGGGACGCCCATGTCCGAAACGATAAGCTCGATCTGATCTTTCACATTGGCAATTTCGGCCATTGTCTGTTCGTCCAGATAGTAGTTCTCGCAGAACTTGTCTTTCCTTTTTGTGTCCCGGTAGGAGTGGTAGAGCTTCAGATACGAGACGAAATCTCCGTAATTGTCGCGAAAGGCGTGATGCGCCTTGCGTGCGTTGACCTCTTCTCCGGGAGGCAGCAGGAAGGGACTCTTCGACGTAAGGAACGAGGTTGCAATGAGAACCTCCTCGATTACCGACGGGTAATTCGTAACCGCCTCAACGATCATGCGCGAGTGCTTCGGAAGCAGCGGGAAGCGTGCCATTGTGCGACCAACCGTTGATAGCGTGTTGTCGGGGTTGAGCGCATCCAGGAGCCGGAGCGTATCCACCGCACCGATGACGCCGCGGTGATTCGGTGGTGAGATGAAGCTGAACGATTCAAAATCCGTAATTCCAATCTCTGCCATCCGCAGCACGACCTCCGAAAGGTCGGTGCGGTAGATCTCTTCCAGGGTAAAAAGCGGGCGTGTCTCGAACTCGTCCTTCGCATACAAACGGTAACACACGCCCGGTCGAGTCCGCCCGGAGCGACCACGGCGCTGATTTGCAGAAGCCTTGGAGATCGGTCCCTCAACGAGCGACTCGGTGAATGTCCGCGGATTGTAGTAATTGAGCTTTGCAAGCCCGGAGTCTATGACGCTGGTAATCCCGTCTATTGTCACGCTTGTCTCGGTGATGTTTGTCGATACCACTATCTTTATCTTTCCGCGTGGCGCCGGAAGAAATACGAGCTCCTGCTCCTCCTTGCTGAGTCGTCCGTACAAAGGCAGGAGGTGCAGTTTTTTCCGGTAGGGCTGGCTGTACAGGGTGGTGATGCAGTCTTTTATCATTTTCTCGCCGGACAGGAATACCAGAATGTCGCCTTCCCGCTTCTCGTCGACGACGCGCTCAACAATGTCGGCGATCTTGCCAAGGAGAGCGTCGTAATCGTTCATCCGGGACGGCGGGTCGTAGATGAGCGTAACCGGGTAGACGGGGGTTTCAATGCGGACCACCGGACACGACCCGAAATACTCGGAGAACACGGCGGCGTTAATTGTTGCGGAAGAAATGATTACCCTGAAATCGGGCCGGAGCTCCAGAATACGTTTCAGCAGCCCGAGAATGAAATCTATGTTGAGGCTCCGCTCGTGTGCCTCGTCGACGACAATGACACTGTACTGACTGAGGGTGTAGTCCGCTTTCATCTCCTGAAGGAGAATCCCGTCCGTCATTATCTTGATCCGGGTAGCAGGCGTTGTGTGATCTTCAAACCGAATCTTGTACGCAACCAGCTCCGGGTTTTTATTGCCGGTCTGCCTGGCGATGAACTCGGATACCGACACAGCCGCAATCCGCCGCGGCTGGGTTACCCCGATCACGCCGTTTTTTGCGTATCCGGCCTCATTCAGAATAACCGGCAGCTGCGTGGTTTTGCCGGATCCCGTCGGACTCTCGACGACGATCACCTGGTGGTCCTTGAGTGCGGCAAGGATGCGTTCTCTCTCCTGATAGACCGGTAGCTCATGAGGTTGCATGTGAAATAGTATACACAAGAAACGACAGGGAGGTCTTATGTCTGAGTTGAGAATAATGGCGCCTGATCCGGCGATCCACCGCGAACAGATTATCGAGTTGATAGCGAAGACATTCGAAGGCTACTGGATGATGCGTCAGCAGTGTCTGGACGGGTACATCGACAACAGCAGCTACGACTGGTCCAATTCCCGCGTGGGAGTTGTGGGCGACACGGTAGTCAGCCACTTCGGGGTATTCGACTTTGCAATCCGCCTTGCGCCGGGACCCGTCGGGATGCGTGGGAAGCCTGGTCAGACGGACAATCCGGAGGTCGTTCTCCGGCTTGCATGCATCGGCGCGGTCGCGACGCATCAGGACTATCGCGGACACGGGTACATGGCCCGTGTGGCATCCTCCTGCGTTGATGATCTCGAGACAAGCGGCTACGATCTCTCGCTGTTGTTCGGTATCCGCAACTTCTATCACCGTTTCGGGTATGTCCGTGCGTGGGCCGAGCCCACATGGGAGGTTCACTGGAAGCAGCTTGCACCCGGAAGAACTCCGTCCCGGGAACTCGTAATAGAACCCTTCGAAGGGCCGGTCGATCTCCTCGCGGCATCATATAACCGCGCCAATCGCGGAGTGTCGGGCACGGTGGTTCGTCCCTCGTATCACAGAAATCGCAACCCGAAGAACTGGCGTATCAACACGGTCCGTTATACCGGGAAGGGAGCCCGGAAATCGCCGGAGTACGTTGTCACGCGGGTGGATGGAGATGCTCTCGTCTGTGTTGATAGCGCCGGAGAACCCGCGAAAACCCTGGAGGCGCTCGCAGTACTTGCAGAGCGGGAACGCGCACAGACGGTCAGATTTCCGGGGCTACCGTTTCACAGCGCCCTTGCCGAGGAACTGCGTCAAACTACATGTTCGCTCTCGGAGAACTACACGGCAGACGGGGGGGCGATGGTGCGAACGGTGAATCTCGGCAGCGCGCTCGATAAACTGGCGCCGGTTCTCTCTGCACGAATAGCCCGCTCGGCGTATTCCCTGTTTCGGGGCGACCTCATCGTCCAGGATGAGCGGGACGAGCTCCTGGTCCACGTGGACTCCGGCAGAGTCACGGTAGAATCCACGGACTCTCATTCCTCAAGCTCCGGTCGAGACCGCAGAATGCTGTCAGCCCCGCGGCCGACTCCGCATCTGGTGCGTGCCAACGACTTTCTCGCGCGACTTCTCCTGGGTGTGGGAGATCCGGACGAAACCGGCCGGAATGCAGGGTTTGAGACCCAGGGCGAAGGAAGAGAGCTCATGAGCGTGCTCTTCCCGGACCTGCGGCCGAGCATTGTTCCCTGGGACCACTTTTAGGAGATGTCGGGGCTGGGTTCGCCGGAACTACGACTGCCGTGCAGAGAGGTTATCTGAAGGGCTGTCGAGAAGAGCCCTCATCCGCGAAATCGCCTCGTCCATCTGCAGTCCATCGTAATTTTCCCGGGTTGCCAGGTTGCGCACGTTGACGAGTCCCTTCGTTTTCTCCTCCGGCCCGCAGAAAACGCCAATGCGGATCTTCTTTCTTTCGGCGAACGAGAATTGCGCCGAAAGCTTCCGATTTTCCGGATAGACCTCGGTGGAGAATCCTGCCTCACGCAGTCGCTCGCCGAGCGTATGGTAGTGGCCGATCATTGCGTCGTCCATGCAGAAGACGAGGATCTGGGTGGAGGCAATGTCGGAGGGCAGACGACCGAGTTCCCCGAGTGCGGCAACGAGACGATCCAGACCAATCGAGCTGCCGACTCCCGGGATCTGCTCCTTCGTATACAGCGAAGCGAGATTATTATACCGGCCACCGGAACACACAGAACCGATTTCGGGAAGTTCGTTCAGGAACGT
This sequence comes from uncultured Spirochaetales bacterium, assembly GCA_964553615.1. GTDB lineage: Bacteria > Spirochaetota > Spirochaetia > DSM-27196 > DATKUC01 > DATKUC01. The sequence goes on from CAZKMA010000013.1 coordinate 22,265, forward strand.
CTCGTAGACAATCCCGGTGTAGTAGTCCAGACCACGAGTAATGGAGGGATCGAGTACGAATCTGTCCTGCACACCGACCTCCGCTGCGTAGGTGAGGATTGCCCGCAACCGCGCGGACTCTTCGGACGGTCCGCCTGAAAGTTGCTCAATGTTCGCCAGTGTCGCGGCGTTGCCGTCTCTGGAGGTGATGTAGTCAAGAATGCGAGCCGAGATCTCGGGTGACGTGAGCTCCGCAAGAAGGTCTCCTGTCTGCTCGGTGCCTATCTTTGACAGCTTGTCCACCGTGCGGAGGATCTCCTCCGATTTTTCCCGCACTCCTGATTGTTCGAGAAATCTGTTGAAGATGCCACGATGAGCAAGACGGAAGGTTACATCGTTCACTCCGAGATTGCTGAAGGAACGGTACATGAGCAACAGAATTTCGAAATCAGCGGAAGCGCCGTCGACTCCCACCAGATCAAAATCGCACTGAACGAATTCCCGAAAGCGTCCGCGCTGGGTGTTCTCACCCCGGTAGACCTTGCCGATGTGGTACCGCCGGAACGGGAGGTAGAGCTCGTTTACGTGTGCGGCCATGAATCGAGCGAACGGAACGGTCAGATCGTAACGCATTGCTACATCCCTTCCGCCATGGTCCTGAAACCGGTATATCTGTTTGTCGGTTTCTCCGCCACCTTTTCCGAGGAGGACTTCGGTGTACTCCAGTATCGGGGTGTCAATCGGGACAAATCCGAACCGGGAAAATGTCTCCTCCAGCACTCGGATAATTCCTTTCCGGAGCGATTCCTGTTCGGGCAAAAAATCCCTGAAGCCTTTCAGTACACGTGGTTCTATGCGTTCGTCCATGGCAAAACTATGCAGGATCTGAGCCTGCTGTGCAAGATCTCCCGGTCTAACCAATGGGTCTTGCCGAGTTTTGCGGCGGCGTGGCGAATCTCCCTTCCTGATGGCGCATATGAACGTCATCTATTGTTCGGATGGATTCGTGCTCCCCGTTTTGAATTGCCTTCAGTATGGTGATTGCGTTGACCCATGAGTAGGAAGACCATTGGCGGGTGGTCGACTCGAAGGAGTAGAGGACCCTGTCCGCATAGAACTCGAGCCTCTCGTTGTTCTGTATGTTTGCACCCTGGATCTTGCGGAGTGGAATGAACTTCGGTGTTCCCCGGGCGGAAACGTAGAGAATTCCGTCGGTGTGGAGCTCCAGCACCCCGGGTGGATGTCGCTTTAGCGGTTGGCTGCGGTAACCGGTGTAGAGGGCAATGTGACCCTTGCGGAAGATCGGCTCATGTTCGTGGTCGTTGAGGACCGCGACCCCAGGGTCGGCAAACCGAATGAGATGCTCGAGCAGCAGACCGGACTGCCAGACGTTCCAGGCTCTGACTGTGGAGTGATATTCGGGAAACGGCGCAACTGGATGGAGGAGTCCCATCTCGTCGTACGTTACGGTATACCCGCAGCGGACGCAGCGCAACTTTTCATCCCGGGAGAATAGAGATCCGAATTGCCTGCAGTGTGGGCAGGCGTACAACACCTGTTCGATTTTTTCGGCGCGTCGCTTGCCTTTGAATCGAATCCGGGCGTTGCGTTGATACTCATATTCGTTGTAGTCGAGGTCCTCTGAGATCCGTACGAAGATCTGGTCCGGGGAAAGGCGGGCAGCCTCCTCCGCGGTGCAGGTAAGCTGAAACTTCACCGAAATAGTGCCTGCCCGGCGCTTCTTGGTCCACCGGGGCAACGAGAGGAACGCCCCCTGAAATATGACGGTCACGACGGGAACTTTCAGCAGCCGTGCGAGTTTTGCAATGGAAAAGTACATCGGAAGCGTGGTGCCGTCCCACGTTCGCCTGCCTTCAGGGAAAATGCCGACAACACCATTGGCCTTGCGAACCCGGAGAATGCTATGGACGGTCTCATAGTCGTTCATGACCTTTGTCTTGGGAATTGCGCCGACCAGACCGAGGAGGAAGTTCAGAAGTGGCGACCGGAAGTGTGCGTCTGAGGCCACATAGTAGACTGGTTCACGTACCATGGTGCCGAGAAAAAACGGATCCCAGAAGCTCATATGATTCGGCAACAGCAGATAGGGTGCCTTCAGCTGCTTCAGCAGCGCGAAGTTCTCCGAATGTACGTTGTAGCGCAGTCGAAGGAATGCTCCGAGGGTACTTCTCAATATCTTGTTGAAAAACCGGTACGCATGAAGCTTCCGGCGTTCGCGACGTTGTGCTCGTTTCGCCATTGTGATATTGTACGCCGAGCGTTCGCACGTTCGCAACATGCTCCGACCCGTGGGAGGATGAAAAAATGAACTTCGATTGGTCGCTGTTCATCGATCTCGGCGTTATTTCTGCCGGCCTGCTGATTGCCACTTTCATACGAGCGCGCGTCAGGTTTTTTCAGCGCTATCTCATCCCGAATGCCCTGACGGCAGGCTTCATCCTGTTGCCGTTCTATAACTTCGTTTTTCCCGCGCTTGGTCTGTCCAACTTGAGTCTCGGCCAGCTTGTCTACCATTTGCTCAGCATTTCCTTCGTGGCAATGACACTCCGCCGATCGAAACCCGCAGGTACATGGGGAGACAAGCGGATCTATGCCACGAGTGTTGGAATTCTCTCTCAGTATGCCTTGCAGGCTCTCCTCGGGCTCCTTATCACCTTCCTCTTCATGAAGACAATGATGCCGTCGCTTTTCCCGTCGTTCGGTTTCCTTCTGCCGCTCGGTTACGCCCTCGGACCCGGTCAGGCCTATGCAATTGGCCAGGGCTGGGAGGCCTTCGGATTTAAGGGCGGCGGCAGCGTCGGTCTTACCTTTGCGGCGTTTGGCTTTCTGTGGGCGTGTTTCGGCGGAATCTTTCTCGTCAACTACGGAATCCGCAAGGGCTGGCTCGCCAACAGGTTTGCCGACCGCCTGGAGAAGCAGGGAATCAAGACCGGTGTCTATGAACGCGGACAGGACCGACCCGTCGGTTCCTACTTGACCACTGAGACCGAGGCAATCGACTCAATGACATTCAATACCGCGGTCGTCCTGGTAGTCTATCTTCTGTCCTATCTGTTGCTGCGGCTCATAACGTATTTGCTCTCATTTGCCGGTCCTCTCGGTCACGACCTTGCGGTCAATCTGTGGGCAATCAGTTTCATTTTTGCGGCGCTTGTCGGGCTGGCGGTGAAGTTGGTCCTGGGAAAACTGAAGATCGAATACACCGTGGACAATCACACGCTGACGCGCCTTGCGGGGCTTTCGGTGGATCTCATGGTTGCCGCATCGATTGCTGCGATTTCGATTGTCGTGCTCCAGCACTACTGGTTACCGATGCTCGTTCTTTCTGTTCTCGGCGGTCTGGTCACGCTGGTTACCGTTCCGTGGATCTGCTCGCGCCTTTTTAAAGATCATCAGTTTCACCGAACGCTCATCATTTTCGGCGCCTCGACCGGGACCCTGCCGACCGGACTCGCGCTTCTTCGTTCCATAGATCCGGACTTCGAAACTCCAGTGGCATCGGATTACATGTATGCAACGGGAATTACCTTCGTGCTGGCAATTCCGTTCATCCTTTCGATCAACCTGCCGGCGTACAGCGTGAGCCGTGGAGATCCGGTCTATTTCTGGTACGCGGTTCTGGTGTCTCTGGGCTATCTGATTGTTGTTGGCGCCTCTTTTGTGCTGCTGGCCCGCTCGCGCGCCTTCCAGAGTGCAAACAAGGTCTGGCTGCACGACCCGGAGTAGACGTGAAAGAACCTGTTCACAATCCATACGTTCAGCTGGGAGAGTACCGCTGTTTCGGATGTTCGCCGGATAACGAGCACGGTCTGCACATGGAGTTCTCCCGTGACGGAGAAGAGATCGAATGCAGGTGGGAACCTCATGCGCGATTCCAGGGGTATCCGGGCGTTCTGCATGGCGGCATCCAGGCAACGCTCATGGACGAAGCGGCAAGCTGGTTTGTCTATGCGGTCATCGGCACCGCCGGCGTGACGGCCGCACTTACAACCCGTTTTCTGAAACCCGTTTTCGTCGATCGGGGAACACTGACACTTCGCGCGCGGCTTGACCGGCGCGAGGGGCGAAGCGCCTTCATCCGGGTCGATCTGTCGGATGCCGGCGGAACGCTCTGTTCGACCGGCGAATGCGAGTACGCGTTGTATTCCCCGGAAGTTGCGCGAAAACGGCTGAATTATCCGGGCCAGGATGCGTTCGGATAAAGCCTCCCCGCATCGAGGACGCGCCCGCATCAGAGTTCCTCTTGACCGCCACCGGGTTCTTGGGTGCATAATGGAACGAATTATCAATACCAGATGAATCTATAGGAAACCCCATTGCTTGTCCGATATAAGAAGAATTCGAAGGGCTTGGCTGTCAAACAGGCCGAGATATACACGAAAGACGAACACAAGATTTCCGCGAACGACATCGATCCGGATGCTCTGAAGATAATCCGGCGCCTGCACGCGTCGGGGCACAGCGCCTACGTGGTCGGCGGTGCGGTACGAGATCTGATCCTGGGTAACAAGCCGAAAGACTTCGATATTGCGACCGACGCTGCGCCGAGTCGAATTCGCAAGCTTTTTCGCAACTCGCGGATCATCGGCAGACGATTCCGACTCGTCCACATTTTCTTCGGTGATAAACTCGTAGAGGTGTCGACCTTCCGTGCGGAAAACTCCGGCGGGTTCATGAATGTGTATGGCGAAATCGAAGAAGATGTGAAGCGTCGGGATTTTACCATAAATGCGCTGTACTACAATCCCGAAGACGGGACAGTCCTGGACTACACCGGTGGAATACGGGACGTCAGGAATCGGAGACTTCGTCCGGTAATTCCTCTGAAACAGCTATTTTCCGAAGACCCTGTCCGCATGATTCGCGCAATCAAGTATGGAGTGTCCGGCGACCTCAAAATGGGTTTTTCGCTGAAGCGTCAGCTCAAACGTACTGTAGCGGCGCTTGCCGAAACGCCGGCATCCCGCATGACCGAGGAGCTTTTCAAGATTCTTGCTTCCGGCAGGGCGTCGCGTATTTTCGAGCAGTGCGAGTTGTACGGAATGCTCAAGCACATGCTGCCGGCAGCGGATTCGCTGATCCGTGAGAACCGCACGTTTCGAGAAGAGTTCTATCGCACAATGGGCCTGCTCGATGAACTCGTGCAGGCCGGAGAAGCACGGAAGCAACGGCTCGTCGCCTATCTGTGCGCCGTCTACCTGTACACGGTGTCCCCGGTGGGAACAGTCGAGCGGATTTCCTTCACCGATGCATTTGCCGACCTGAAGTTGTTCATTCGTCCCATGGTTCCCGCGAACAGGGACGTTGAGCAGGCGCTGGTTCATCTGATTCGACGCAGGAAGGTATACCGGAAGTTCGGAACGCTGGAGCGTCCGGACGGTGTGGAAGAAGAAGAGGCTCCGCACCGCCCGAAACCGCGCAGGAGAAAGAGACGGCGACCCGGGAAGGTCGCCGACCATGAAAATCCGCATAATTCGCCCGAGAGGGAAGCCCCGCGGGGTCTGACAGAGAACGACTAGCTCTGAATTCTTTTGAGCAGATCCTCCGCCTTTGTCCGGAGATCTCCACTGTCCAGGTCCGCAACCATCTTCAGGTACGTGGTTGCCTCGTCGAACTTGTTGTCCGCGAACGCATTCACACCCAACGCATAGTAGCTCAGCGGTTTCGTTGCTCCCTTCTTGAGCGCCGTCTTATAGTAGTAGTCGGCAAGCTGATAGTTGTGTTTCGCGTAATTGATGAGTCCAAGGTAGTAGTATGGGACGTAGCTTGATTCCTGGAGGTTCAGGGCCTTTATAAGCGCCTCTTCCGCGACGCCGAGCTTGTTAGCGTTGTACTCGTCCATGCCTTCCTGCACGAGTCCACGGAATGATTTGCGGTTATCCACGTAGGAAACGAAGTCGGAAACCAGCTGGTCCTGGGACGCCCAGCGAAAGGCAGCCTGCTGGACGGCCTGGTCGTTCTCCTCAAGAGTGGCACCCGGCTTTAGCGCGCTCAACGAATCCCACAAAATGCGGTTGCGCATCTTGTCGGGGGTATTCAGCAGATACCAGACCATGCCCCAGGATTGCGGGTAGAAGACATTAATGTCTTTCTTTGCGGTGTCTACACCTATCGTAAGGAGCTGGTCGAGTGTCAGCGGGAGCTCGGGGTTCTTTCCGGAAATAACGCTCTTCAGCGTATCGAGCCAGGAGAGATTTTCCTTGTAGACCATTGCCTTGAAGGTTGGATCGTAGACCGAGGATTCAAAGTACACGGCAAAACCTTCCCGCAGCCAGAGTGGAGGGTTTGCAATGAATGCCCGGAGGTACTGAATGAAGCTCTGATGGATTGCTGCCGGAGTCAGCTCCTGCCCCGCAACGAAGTACGCGTCCAGTTCACTTTTTTCCCGATCGGCATAGTGAAGATAGACGTAATTGGGCCGCGTTTCATTGATGACCCGTTTCAGATATTGGTCGTATCGATCCTTCGTGGAAAAGATGTGTACCTTCAATTTTCCCTGAATGCCGGTCAGGTCGAAATGAAAATATGCGTTGAATAATCGCAGCATCGCTTCAAGCCGATCCGAGACTGCCTGTGCATGATCCTGGCTTATTTCTGAGATGACACGATAGTGAGGGGAGTCGACTTCAAATGTCGGTACCGACTGCGCGAAACTCATGCCGGCGGTCACCAGCAGGAGCGCAATGGCCAACGTCAGTTTTTTCATTCCCGAACCTCCATAACGACCATATTATTGTGCGGTCCCGGCCGTGTCAAATCTTTTTCTCTTGTACACTTATTCAATTCTGCGGGGCTTGTAGCGAGGCATCTGAGCTACCGTGTCGATAACGACGTTCATTTCGGCTATATGGATGCCGGTGAACCGTTCGATGCTCTCGACGATGTAGGTCTGAAGGTTGTGAACAGTTCCGGCCAGCGCGACTCCGAACGGTACCGCAACATGGAGCTCGAGTCGGTAGCCGTCGCCGTCGATCTTGACCGTGATCTTCTTGACCTCGGCTTCCAGATCGAATTCGTCGACGCAGTGGAGAATCATCTGCGTCAGCGCCGACTCCGCGATTGTAACGGTCCCTTTCTGGCTGAATTCGGGGCGGACAACGGTCTTCTCGAACACGCGTTGCTTGTTGATTATTCCGAACCGCCGACGCAGGAAGATCTTGACCGAGTCCGCCATGAGGCGCGGATAGTTGCGCCGGACTTCGATTGCGGGGACCGGAATCACGTGCTTGCCCTGGGTCTGGCGGGAGTGCATTGCCGTGCTGATCTCTTCCGCCGTTGCAATGTCCTCTATTTTCACGGTTTTTGCAGGCGGCGGCAATTTGAGCGATTCGCAGATCTTGTTTATCATGCCTTCGGAGGTGCCGAGCACAAGTATCCGCTTGAACTTCTGCCCTTCCAATGCGGTCGTAACCTGTCTGCGGTGTTCCCGATCGGTGAAGAGTGCAGTCTTCACTGCCGCGAGGTATGCCTGTTCCCGCTTCGCCGATCGTCCGGCGAGTATCTTTTGATCGCGGATCAGCAGCCCGTCGTCAACGATCAGCTCGACTCCGTGTTTCTCCGCGACGAGACGGGCACGGAAGCTCTTGCCGGTTCCGCTTTTACCGATGAGCGCAATGACCTTCACGCCGCGGATTTTCCAGGTAAGTTTGTGGAGGAGATTGCGCATCAATCAAATGTAAACCGAGTTGGTCACAGTTACAAGAGAGCGAGTTTCATGGCCGCGGTCTCCAGGCGTTCGGGAAGCAGCGCATCGCGAACGGCATTTTCCCCGATGGCGCGCCGTATCTGCTCTGTCTGACTGGAGCTGATCGGGGCAGATACCGCGTGAAAACCCAGTACGGCGTCGAACTCCGGCAGGGAGTATCGGTAGGCGTGGAGAAAGTACCGGGATATCTCCCCGTCGGCGCCTCCGTACTTCCGATCACCGCAGAGCGGGTAGCCGTGTGCCGCCGCCTGCGCCCGGATCTGGTGAGTTCTCCCGGTCGTTATTCGGCAAAGGGCGAGCGTTCGTATCGGTACTGTGTCCGAGATCACGAGCGGCATTGCCGCGGTTCGCGCGGGTCGGCCGCCGTCCGCTTCACGCGACCCACTCGGTTTCGCAATCCGCGTTCTGCGGCTCGCTTCGTCTCGGACGAGCTCGTCATCCCATCGCACCGGCCCGGATAACCTGCCGCACAGGAGCGCGATATACAGTTTCTCGCACTCCTGTGACCGGAGATAAGAGGTGAATCTCCGTGCGCCTTCCACGGAAGCGGAGAAGAAGACCAGCCCGGAAGTATTACGGTCCAGCCGATTCAACGGACCGGGCCGAAAGCTGAGCGAATCCGCAATGGTGTGCGAGAGATAGTCCCGGACCTGTGCGTCGAGCGGTACCGTTTCTATGTCTCGATGCCCGCCTTGAACGGGAATGCCGCTTGGCTTATTCAGCGCCAGGATGTGCGGGCCGTCGAAGACTATCATCTTTGCGATGGACCCCGGCGCATCGGCGGATATCGGTGCGCGGGCGTGCCGGATTCCGCGCGGCGAATCGGGAATGCCGGACAGGAGCGACGCCCGCACTTCAATGGCTGCATCCGGGTGAACGCGGTAGTTTGGTTTTATCTTTCGGCCATTCACTCGCACGTCTCCACTTCGCAGTGCCCGATAGATTCCGCTGAGAGGTACATGCTCGAGAACGCGCCGCAGTACCGCATCTATTCGTTTGCCGTCGTCGTCCCTGCCGGGAGTGATAGACCGGTATTCGGTCGCCATTTCGCTATCATCGCATTTCCGTTCTGTCTTGACAAATAGATAGGCCAACGACACACTTACGGTGTATGCCGTCAAAAGCCGTCCTGTACCTCTATAGCCTCGTCAGCAGCCCGATATTCCTTGCAGCGTTCTTCAGCTGGTTCATTGCGCAGTTTCTGAAGGCCATTATTGAAGCAATAAGAAGTCGTTCTCGCAGATCCCGCGACATGGCAATGACACTCTTCTGGAAGACGGGCGGCATGCCGTCGAGCCACTCTTCGCTCGTTACCGCCCTTGCGACCGCAATAGGGTTCGAATACGGCCCGAAAAGTCCGTTATTTACTCTGTCGCTGTTTTATGGGATACTCATTATCCGAGATGCGCTGGGGGTTCGCCGCGCAGCAGGCCTTCAGGCGCAGGCGTTGAATCGGCTCGGAGCCGAGCTCCACGAGCGATTTGGCATACGTTTCAAGGCAGTTAAAGAAGTTAACGGGCATACGGCCGCCGAGGTTTCGGTGGGCGTCCTGCTTGGATTTTTCATCGCGACAGCCTTCAGCATACTGTAGAACCGTTCATGAAAGTGAAGCTCAGTCGTCCGGCGCAGTCTGTTCTGATCTCCGTCCTCGTCGCTGCATTTCTGCTGAGCGTCATAGCGTTTCTTTTTTTCCCTGCTCACTTCCAGAAGAACTCGGCCTGGCGAGGGTACTACACCCTCGTTGTAAGTGATCGAGTGTCCAGTCGGCTCATCGTGGATGCGCTCTCGCGGGAAGGGCTTCAGGACGTGGTTGCAGCGTCGACCGCAACGGTAACATTCACCGATTTTTCCGGCATGCAGTCAGTTTCGATTTCCGATATTCCATCGCGGTTCGATCCGGTGGACCCCCGAATTGATCCGTTCATGAAGCGTGTCGGTGGCCTGTTTCACACCAGTGTGGACGGCAGGTCAATGCAGATACTCTACATCCCGCTGCGGAGTTCACTGACAGGGCTTCCAGGTCTCGGAATCGTCCGGGTGAACGCTCTCGTGCATCGGGCGCTCGATCCTCTCCACATCGACTGGCATATTCTTGAGTGGGACGGTCTCCGGCGGTTGCTGTTTGTGCTTTCCTTCGCACTATTCCTGACGCTGGTCGTTGTGCGTACGCGCCGGTATCGGCTTGCGGTGTTTCTGGGAGCTCTGCCCTGGCTCTCGGGGCCGCTGTCAGGTGGATATGGAGGATTCGCCGCATCCTGTGTGCTGCTCTTCGCGTGGGCATTTCTTCTCGAGGAGGCGGTCCCTGCCGCCGAACGAAAATCATTCGGCCGTGTTGCAGGCCACGAGACCGGTCGTTCCACTGCCGGTCTCGGCATCCGCATTGCATTCTACGCAACAGTTGCGGTTGTCGCTGCCGTTCTGCAGTATGATGCGTCGGAGGTCCTGGTGTCGCTCCTTCGCGTTATACCCGGCCTCGTGGGAACCGCATCGCTGGGATTCCTGATAGTCTGGTATGGCCGGCGAAGGCGTCAGTCACGCGAACATGCAACGTTTATTCCGGTGCGCATTCTGCAGCCTTCCATGCTGCGTGCAATTCGGGGCAGTTACACAACCGTTGTCCCTCTTCTGCTCTTTCTGTTGATTCTACCGCCCGTCCTGCTTCTTCTCCTTCCGGGAAGTTCTCAGGTATATGTGCCGCGTCCCGAGCCCGTGGCCGGAGTTCATGGTCTTGGCTGGTCCGATCTCGACCGCATCTGGAAACAGCGGGATTCGCGTGGCTTGCCCGATCTGTCGGACTACATTGCGCATCGCGCATACCAGGACGCCTTCCAGTATCATCGACCATTTGCCTTCCCGCACCCGGGTGAGGAAGTGACAATACCGCAGTACAACTTCGACGGGCGGACGGTGACCGAACACCCGCAGGTCATGCTTACCTTCACGCCCGCATGGTTCCGGCTCCAGATGCAGACCGGGAGCCGACTCCTTTCGCTGCTTGCCGCGCCCGGCGGTGCAACGCGTGTGGTGCGTGAGCCTGCAGGTCGGCTGTATTCCGACTACGCTGTGCTTGTACGCCACACGATCATTGTTCTATTCGTATTTCTGCCCTTTCTTGTGTCACTCATTCGCCTTTCAATGCAGATGCGATCCGGATTGCGGGATACCATTATCCGCAAGAGAAGACTCGAAGCCTGAAGAGGACCCATGCTGTCACTACGAACATTTGCCTTCGGAGGCATTCATCCATATGAGCGGAGAAGCGCCACGCGTGGCCAGGCTATCTGGAATGCCGCAATTCCCGGGATTGCCATTGTCCCGTTCCTTCAGCATAGCGGTACTCCTGCCGAGCCGGTGATCCGGGCCGGGTCCCGTGTTCGGGAAGGAATGCTTATTGGCAGGGCCATTACCCGGACTTCCGCGCAGATTCATGCGCCGATCCCGGGGCTCGTGCGGGAAATGCGAACCATCGTATTGCCGGACGGCAACAGGAGCGTGGCGGCAGTGATTGTTCTGGATGGGGAGTTCGACCGGCTCGGCAAGGAGCCACGACTCTATCCGTGGGAACATCTGTCGCCGAAGAACATACTTCACGCAATAGTGGAACAGGGTGTGGTCGGCATGGGCGGATCGGGCGTGCCGACGCATCTGAAGTATCAGGTCTCCGGGACCGATCGGATAGATGTCCTGGTACTGAATGCAATTGAGAGCGAACCCTACCTTTCACCGGATGAGCGGCTCGTGCTCGAACGAACGGATGAGCTTCTGGAGGGGCTTCGAATTGCCGAGAAAGTTCTCAATCCGCGACGGGTGGTCATTGCCGTGCGGGGAACCGAACGGGATGTCGTGCACTCGCTGACCGATGCGGTTTCCCGTGCCGGGCTGGAATACCGCGTGGTTCGAATGTCCGGACGATACCCGCAGGGGGACGAAAAGCAGATTGTCCGCGCCGTAACCGGACATGACGTGCCATCCGGTGGGAGCCCCCGGGATGTCGGCGTGGTTGTTTCGAACGTCGGCACCGTCATTGCGATCTACGAGGCAGTTGTGCTGCAGAAACCTGTTGTGGAACGGGTTGTAACCGTATCCGGCCGGGCAATAGAGAGACCATCGAACTTGAAGGTAAGGATTGGGACGCCAATTGCCGAACTCATAGAAGAGTGCGGCGGGCTCGTTCGCGATCCGGCAAAGATTGTCGTCGGGGGCCCCATGATGGGTCACGCAATACGAGATCTGAGCACTCCGGTAACGAAGACGACCCGTGGAATCCTTGCCCTTACGGCAGAGGAAGTCGGAGATGCACCCCAGACCTCCTGCATCCAGTGCGGTCGATGTGTCCGGGCATGTCCAATGGGTCTCGAGCCGACACTGCTGTATAAACTCATAGATCACGGGGATATCGCGGAAGCGGATGCGTCCGGCCTCATGGACTGCAGCGAATGCGGTTCATGTGGATATGTGTGTCCCGCGCACATACCGCTCGTCGAGTGGCTCCGGAACGGAAAGGAACAGATCGTGAACCTGCAGCAGACGGGAAAGGGAAAAACGTGAGCAACGAGCCGCAGAACGAGGACTCTCCGGAATTGGTGATAACCAGCGCCCCTCAGTTTCATGAGCACACCTCCACGACGAGCATCATGTGGTTCGTCACTCTCTGTCTTCTGCCGGCCGCAGTGTGGGGGGTATATGTCTTCGGACCGCGTGCCGCACTCGTTCTGCTTGTTGCCATCCTGAGCGCGGTTCTGATTGAGTTCATTATTGATCGGTATATTGTGCACCCGCGAGGCGGCCGTTCGCTCGCCGCCGCCGGAGACCCGGCAGATCTGAACTCGGCGAACAGAGGCGGCTTCAGACGCACCAGCGTCCGGGATGGAAGCGCGTTCCTGAGTGGCTTTCTCATCGGAATGAGCATGCCGCCGCAGGTTCCGCTCTTTGTGCCTGCAGTGGCTAGTGCTTTCGCGATGATTGTCGTGAAATGGACGTTCGGCGGACTCGGATCAAACTGGATGAATCCGGCGCTTGCGGGGCGGGTTTTTGTTTTCTTTTCCTGGACAGGGGCAATGACCCGCTGGACCATGCCGAAAACTCTCCTGGCCGTCTCGGGTACTCCGGATGCGCTGAGTGGAGCAACCCCGCTTGGGCTGATCAAGGCGCAGTTGGTGAACGGGACTGTCTCCGCCACCGGGCCGATCGATGTCCTCCGCCAGGCAGGGTTTCCGCGCACGCACATCGACGTCCAGGTCACTGATTGGCTGAATACGCATATTTTAGGCTACTTTGGTGCGACTCTCCCGGGCGGATACGTCGATCCGTTTGTGGGTAACGTGCCCGGCGCCATTGGCGAGGTCTCAGCACTGTGGCTGCTTGTTGGAAGCATTTTCATGTTCGGTCGAAGGATAATCAGCTGGGAGATACCGTTCAGCTACTTCTTTTCATTTGCTGCTTTCACGTGGATCTTCGGGGGAATACCCTATCACTTCGGATTCTTTCACGGTGACGTACTCTTCCAGGTGCTGACCGGTGGTTTCATGCTCGCCCTCTTCTATATGGCGACAGACCCGGTGACCTCTCCAATGTCGTCACACGGGATGATCATTTTCGGGGTTGGGGTGGGGTTCTTCACCTTTCTCTTTCGTACCTTCGGCTCGTTTCCTGACGGGGTGGCGCTTGCAATCATCTTCATGAACATCTTCGTACCCCTCATCAACAAACTTACGGCACCGCGGCGCTACGGTCTGGGTGCTCCGACCACGGTGAGGAGGTAGAGGATCATGCACAGGAGTACGGCCGGGGCAGATTTCGCTCGCGGAATATTCCGGGAAAATCCCATATTCATTACCCTGCTCGGTCTGTGTCCCTCACTGGCAATTACAGATCGTGTATCCAAAGCGCTGGGTATGAGTGCGGCAGTTTTCCTGGTACTTCTGGGAACGAACTTTCTTGTTTCTCTGGTTCGAGAGCACGTCTCCGAGCGGTGGAGGATCCCGGTCTTTGTCACAATCATCGGATCGCTGGCGACCGTGGTGAATCTGGTCATGCAGACGTACACACCCGTCCTCTACCACAGTCTCGGGATCTACGCGCAGCTCATAGCAGTGAACTGCATTATACTGGGCCGTGCGGATTCGTTTGCCCGGTCAAACCGGGTAGGCAGGTCGGTGCTCGACGCTATTGGCATGGGAATAGGGTTTACCCTTTCACTTCTCCTGTTGGCGCTCATCCGTGAGGTCCTCGGCCATGGAACCATTACACTCTTCCCGCTGGGTAGTTTCAGCGGTGTCATAAAGATCCCCGGACTCTCGGATTCCCCTATCCGGGTGGTTGGATTGGCTGCAGGTGCGTTTCTGGTGTTCGGCTACCTCAAGGCGTTCTTCAATTTCGTCGCCGCGCGGAACGGGAACGGAGAGAAGGAACGGGCGGGACAGGCAGCATGAGGAGCGCCGGATGACATATATCGGAATAATTATTACCTACACGTTCGTTCAGAACTTCGTCCTGGTTGAGCTTCTGGGACTCTGTCCGTTTGTTGATGTATCGCGGAAGCCGGAAGCGGCGGTCGGTCTCGGGCTTGCCGTTACCTTCGTCATGTCGCTTTCTTCCCTCCTGACCTGGGTAGTTTTCCACGTTGTCCTGGTGCCGCTCGGCCTCGGATTTCTGCAGGTCCTTACATTCCTGCTGGTCATTGTGGCGCTCGTGCAGTTTCTCGATCTGGTCATGCAGAGGGTCTCTTCGGCGCTTTACCGGATGCTCGGATCATACCTTCCACTGATTACCGCGAATTGCGCAATCCTCGGGATAGCCCTTATCGCGGTGCGCAGTCAGTACAACGCCCTGGAGAGCCTGGTAGCAGGCTTTGCCGCGGGCGGGGGATTCCTGCTGGTTACCGTGCTGATGGCTGTTCTTCGTGAGCGGCTCGAGCTTGAGTGGGTTCCGAAGCCGTTTCGCGGCATTCCTGCAGCATTCATCAGTGCGGGTCTCATGGCAATGGCATTTCTCGCGTTTGATAAGGCGTTCCTGAGCGGTCTGTTAGGATAACAGCGGAGAAAAAATCCGCAGACGGGTATCATGGAGACGCCGTTCGGTGTATTGTGTACACCGACCGGGGGATCATTCATTAATCCGTAGCGGCGAACAATTTTGAGAGGGGAATGAGCAAAGTCAAGCTGATCTTCGGTACTACGAATACGCAACCGGTAGGCACTCCGGATGAAGAGGTGGAGGCAATCTACCAGCGCGCGTATAAGCCGTTTATCCGAGAGCTTTACAATTTTCCCGAAGTTCCCGTTACGCTTCACTATTCAGGAACACTGCTCCATTGGATGCAGGAGCGCCATTCGGAGTTTATCGACGTGCTTGCCGAGATGGTGGGGCGCCGGCAGGTCGAATTGCTCGGAGGGCCGTTCTACGACCCGGTTCTGCCTTTGATTCCGCGCGCCGACGCGCTCGGACAGATCGAGAGCCTTACCACGCTCATTCGAAAGCTTTTTGGTCGGCGACCGCGTGGCAGCTGGATTACGGAACAGGTCTGGGAACCTTCTCTTGCTTCGACACTCAAGAACAGCGGAATGGAGTACATATTTCTCGACGACTACCATTTCCTGACCGGTGGACTGTCGGGGAACGATCTGAATAGACCCGTCATTACCGAAGACCAGGGAAAGACGATTATTGTCTTTCCCAACAGTCGCGACCTCCAGGAAACGATGTGCAACGGAGATCCGGAAAGCGTCATTGAATATCTGCGCGGCAGGACTGACGACGAGGATGATGATGATCGGGTCGTCGTTGCAATTTATGACGGATGGCGCTTCGGCGGCACGGACGACAGCGGGCGGATCTGTTACGGGGACAAATGGCTCCATCGGTTGCTCACCCTGATCCGGGACAACCGCGACTGGATCCAGCCGGTGAATCCGTGGCGTTATCTGCGTCGCCCGGTTTCGCGGACCAGGGCATATTTCCCCTCCACATCGTATGAAGAGATGATGTACTGGACGCTTTCGCCGCAACGCCAGAAAGATCTGGTCGGTGTGCGCGACAAGCTCGGCACCAAGAATGGACGGAGTGCCTACATGTTCGGGGGCTTTTTCCGGCACTTTCTGACCCGGTATCCGGAAAGCAATCTGCTGTATGCAAAAATGCAGTACACACACATTCTGGTAAATCAGCTGCGCGGCGATAAGTACCGAAAACTCTCTGCGCGGGAGGAATTGTGGAAGGGACAGTGCCACAACGCATACTGGCACGGACGCTCGGGCGGCATCTACAAGAACCACCTTCGCAAGATGATCTATGCGTCCCTGATCGAAGCAGAGAAGGTCACTCGTGATCCCGGTGTTTTTATTCCTTCGATAATTACCGTGGATTTCGACATGGACGGACTGATTGAATACCTGTACCAGGGGCAGGATCTCAACGCGTACGTGCATGTGCAGGGCGGAATCCTCATTGAGCTCGACTATCTTCCGTCGCCGTGGAATTACCTGGATACCCTCGGTCGTCGACCGGAAGTGTATCATACTGCCGAGATTGCCGCCCTCGGATATGACACATACACCCGCAAATCCTTCATCGATCATTTTCTGGATCCCGATGACACGCTGGATCTCTTTTGCGCCGCGCAACAGAGAGAGCGCGGCAGGTTCCACTGCTCAATGTATGAGGTGCGGAGCTACAACCGCGAGCAGCACACCCTGAGCCTTGCGGCAAACGGAATGGTGAAAGACGACCAGGGTGAAGTTCCGATCGAGCTGCACAAAGTCTATCGCTTCCGAGATACCACTGTGGTGGTCGAATACTCGTTGCGGAATCTGGGAAACCGTGATATTCATCTTGTCTTTGCAGTAGAAATGAATTTTGCATTCGAGTCGATGTCGGACGAAGATCTCCATGTTTATCAGAATTCAGATGGAACAGGTGTTCGAGACATCGGCCCGCAGAAACAGGCGCTCGCTTCAACAGCGTCGATGCTGTTCGAAGATCTGATAAACAGGGTTTCAATTCAGTTGACACTGTCCGAGCCGACGGATCTGTGGTGCACACCGGTGGAAACCGTTGCCCAATCGGAGAACGGGCTCGAGAGCTATTACCAGTCCTCCTGCGTGGTCCCGAGGTACGAGCTGGCGCTGCCGGCGGACGCTGAATGGCGGGCCGATTTCACGCTCACGCTCGGAAAACTCTCCTGAATCCACGAATCAGCTGAATCGGGGAAATCTCAGGTGGCCGGACGTGCATCCAGGATCGCGTCCATCCAGGGACGTGTTGCGGTGTAATATGCATTGCGTGCCAGAAGAAACGCCAGAAACGCCTGTTTGTACATTTTCTGGAAGTAGTATGCCTGTCCGAGGTAGAACTGCGCGCGTGCGCGAACATCCTGCGAAAGAGGCAGCGTAAGGAAGTTGTCAAGCTGCTTGACCGTATCTGCCCAGTTCCGTTGGGAAAACTGCGCTCCTACAATTCCCTTGAGCGTATACTCTTCGCCCTTGTCGGCCGCCACGCGGTCTTCTGCAAGCACCTCAGGTTCGAGCGGCCGCGGCGAGGCAATATGGATTCCGTTCACCAGTTTGTTCACTGCGTCCAGAGACTTCTGGTCCAGCGGTACATTGCTTGCCGGAACGTTCAGCGAAGGTGCAAGCGAAGAGCCGTTCTGGATGTTTTCCTGCAGGATCAGATAGGGAAGGGGAGTGGTCCGTCGCGGCGGCAGGGTGGTGGTCGGTATGCCGATTGTTCGGGGACCGAGTGGAACTTCCACCGGCCTGTCGGTTGCATTCCGGCCGGCAACGAGCGACATGCTTCCGGACGTGAGCAACGCAGTATCCACCAGGGCGTAGTAGTAGCCGATCCCGGGCACCGGGAAATCGGTCGCTGCGGTCGCCCCGGATGAGATTTCCTGGATCTGCGTTGCACCGGCAAGCGCATCGGTAGAGAGGATGGGCGAGGTGCTCCGGTAGAGCGCGAGGGTGCGTTCGGGTCGGGATGCCTCGAACCGGATGGTAACTGCATTGTCCGTTGCCGTCGCACTGACTCCGGAAACCGTGGCTGCAAGCTGCTGATCCGTGGCCATCTTTGTAACCGCAACCGGTTTCACGGTAACATTCCGGAACGGTACAAAGACTTCATATACGCCGTTTCCGGGCTTTTCCATGAGAACCGCATAGTAGTAGTCGCCGGGATGTGGCGGTACATCCAGGAATGATTCCACGCCGGGTTTCGCGGTTCCGATGAGCGTTGCATCCGCAAAGGTATCCGCTGCGAACTCATGCGTCGACCGATAGATGCGAATTGGACCGGATGGGTCGGCGGGATCCTGCCAGGTGAGCTTGACGAGAGGATCTTTCATTGCAATTCGAAGCCGCGAGACGTAGGGCGCAAAAACTGCCGACGTGGAACCGCCGCCTGGCTGGTCCTGCGCACGTGCACCTGGCGCGCCTGCGGCCAGGATGACGAGTAAACAGGCAACCATGGTGGCCAATCGAGGGGAACTCCGGCGGTCAGTCATTTTCTCTCCGTGTCTGGATCCTCTGCAAGACATCTACCATACTAATCGGCGTCCCGAAAAGATGTCCATAGGTTTTTTCCGACAGAAAAAAGGGCTGCGCTCACAGAGGGAGCGGTGGAAAAGCTGCCACATTATCTATATATTGGAACAAAACCCTGGAGGAAAAGATATGCTACAAGATCTCACAGCACCAATAGACGAGCTGCGTGAAGAAGTCATGGATACCTGGAGGCGTCTTTGACCCGGTTACGACGCGCCGGGAAATAGAGGAACTCGAGGCACAGACATCGGATCCGACATTCTGGGAAAACCGCGAGAGGGCAGAGAAGATACTCACCGGAATAAAAAGACTGAGAGACCGGATTGAGCCATGGGAGCTGTTGAAGCAGGATGTGGAAGACATGAACGAGCTTCTCATGCTGGCAGTTGGCGAGAAAGACGAGAGCCTCGAGAAGGAAATCAGGGAGAGCCTTGAGCGCAATAGCGAGCGGTTCGAAAAACTGCGAATCCTTGAGCTGCTGAGCGACAAGTACGATTCAAACCCTGCGTTCCTTACAATTCATTCGGGCGCCGGAGGCACAGAGGCATGCGACTGGGTGAGTATGCTGTTGCGCATGTATCTCCGATGGACAGAGCGCCGGGGATTCAAGACTGAGATTCTGGACCTTCAGGAAGCGGAGGGGGGAGTAAAGTCCGTCACTCTCGAAGTTGACGGTGACCATGCATACGGGTACATGAAAGCGGAAACCGGCGTTCATCGACTGGTCCGGATATCGCCGTTCGATTCAGCGGGTCGCCGGCATACCTCTTTTGCATCGGTATATGCGTCCCCGGTTATCGAGGAAGACATAGATATCGACATAAAACCGGAGGACATCCGGGTGGACACCTACAGGGCTTCGGGCGCCGGAGGTCAGCATATCAACAAGACCGATTCGGCCGTTCGACTTACCCACTACGAGACCGGGATTGTTGTACAGTGTCAGAATGAACGCAGCCAGCACAAGAACCGGGCAACGGCAATGAAGGTACTTGCCTCGCGGCTTTACGAGTACTATCGTGAAGAGCAGCAGGCGGAGCAGGCGAAATCGGCACAGGAGAAACATGACATCTCCTGGGGGAACCAGATTCGCTCCTATGTCTTTCACCCGTACAACATGGTGAAGGATCATCGAACAAAGGCTGAAGTCGGGAACGTCCAGGGCGTAATGGACGGAGATATCGACGGCTTCATCGAAGAGTACCTGCGCCAGCAGTGGGCAAACAAGCAGTAACGGGCGGTTGGCAGGCGTGAAAGCGAAGGATGCGCGGCTCCTCATAGTAGACGATCTCGAGTTCATGCGGACAGCCATTCAGGATATCCTTCGTGCTGCCGGATTCGTGCAGATCAACGAAGCGGTCAACGGCCGGGACGGACTCCTCCGGTACGAAAGGACTGAGCCCGATCTGGTGCTGCTCGATATCGCCATGCCGGAAATGGACGGTATTACCATGCTCCAGCGGCTCATGCGTGCTCACCCGACTGCACGTGTGGTCATGTGCAGTGCGCTCGGGGAAGAACAGATGATAGTGCGCGCAATTCAGCTCGGTGCTCGCGATTTTATCGTAAAGCCCTTCAAGCCGGAACGCGTTACCTCTGCCGTGCGGAAAGTACTTGGTCTGGATGGAACGTAGGGAATTTCAAGCTGCCGTCATGCTCATTGCCACACTTTCGGCCGGCCCTGTATCTGCCGCGGACGCACCGCAGGCAATTCCAGCCGATACGGTGAAAGATTGGAATGTTGGAGTCAGTACCTTCATCGAGACCAACCTCCCGAAGGAATACGGCTATCTGACCGCGAGTGTCCCGCAGCTTCTGGAATCGGACCTCCAGGGGTTGGAGACTCACCAGTATTCGGATGCGGAGCGATCCGCCAGGCAGACGACCATCCTTCAGGATACGATTGAACAGGCGGGAAAATCGCTGTCCGATCTGGTGCAGAAGCGAGATCAGATCATCTTCAATCCCGGGAGCGCAACGGTTCCCTCCAGCCAGTATGCCGCCATCGACAAACAGATCCTGCCCGCCCGTTCGCGGCTCGCGTTCCTTCGGGGGCTTTCTCCGTCCCAGGTGGACGTTCCACGGGAAAAGCCGATACAGTTCTCCGGCGAGGGCGCAAGCGCGCAGCCAGGAGATTCCGGCGGGAAACTGCTCTCCGTGCCGGACGGCCATCCCGGCGAGCTTGCCGCCGCCATGAAGGTTGACGTTCTGGTGTACGGGAAGATCAGCTATACCGCGGGAATTGCCTATCTGGACATATACGCGTACAACCAGGCTCTTCAGCGGGTGGATTACCACAAGGAGTACGCAAGCCCGCCGGAGCAACTCTATGACTGGGTGCCGTTTGCCGCCGACGAGCTTGCCGGGTATCTGCTGGGTCGAGAGTGGGGAAGTCTGCGAGTTCAGGTGGAGCCTTCGAGCGCCGCTATCCGGGTGGATGGTACACTGATTGGCTTCGGAAGCGCTGCCGCAAACTACCTGCCAACGGGAGCTCACACTGTTACCGTTACCGAAAACGGGTACAAAGAGGCGGCACGTACGGTGGTGCTCGCTGCGTCTAAAACAGAGAAATTGTCCATCTCGCTGACGGCGGAACCGAGGGGGAAAAGCCTCATCGAGTCCACTCCGACTGGCGCAAATGTCTACATGGGAGCGCTCTGGATAGGGAAGACACCGCTATCGGTCCCGCTGCCTGCAGAACCGGAAGAGGTGCGGCTGAGCATGAAGGGGTATCTTGATTCCCATTTCCTTCTCTCTCCCGACGGACCGAAGGCTGTGCGTCGAAACCTCGTCCTTGCGGCCATCGACTGGACGAAGGAGATAGAGGGGCGTCGCAACACGTTTTACCGGAACCTGGGATGGTTTGTGCTTTCGGTGCCCATACCGGTGATATTGAACGGCCTGTATCAGAACGATGTACTCGCCGCAACGAGCTCAACATTTGCCACTCTGACTCCGGATGCACAGAACCAGGTCATTGTCCGCGGCAACACCTTCTACTGGGCGAGCTGGGGTACCGCAATTCTCAGCGCGGGTTTGTTCGTCAATGCCTTTATCAGTCTCGTCGAATACATTCAAGCCGGCCAGGAATATCATGTCCGGTAGACACAACATCCACAACAAGGAGAATCACATGATCCGGAAAAGGTTCGGTGCGCGACTGCTGGAACTGTTCGGAGTCGGCGTCGGAACCGACGAGTTCTACGAAGAGCTTGAAGACTTGCTGATCGAAGGCGATATGGGAACAGACGTGACTTATAGTGCCATCGATGAACTCAAGGCGTATTCCAGGGATCACAGGATTACGTCCCGGGAAGACCTTGCCGCCGGATTGAAGGCCGTTCTTCGACCATACATTCGTTACGGGGAGCCGGTTTTCGAGCAGGATGCGCTGAATGTCTATCTCATCCTTGGCGTAAACGGCACGGGCAAGACAACCACAATTGCGAAGATGGCGGATTACTACCGAACAGTTCGCGGATTGTCCGGCCTTGTCCTGGTTGCCGGGGACACGTTTCGCGCCGCAGCGGTCGACCAGCTGAGGCTGCACGGAGAACGGCTCGGTGTTCGCGTTGTCAGCCAGGGGGCAGGCGCGGATCCTGCAGCCGTCATCTACGACGGAATAACGAGTGCCCGTTCCCGCGGTGAGCAACTTCTCCTTGCCGACACAGCCGGCCGCATGCATAATCGGCAGGACCTTGTCCGGGAGCTCGAAAAGATTGACAAGGTGGTGCGAGGACGAATGGAGGGTGGTAACTACCGCAAGCTCCTGGTCATCGACGCAACTACCGGACAGAATGGACTTCGGCAGGCGGAGATTTTCAATGAAGCGGTCGGCGTAGACGGGGTAATCCTGACGAAGTACGACTCCACCGCACGAGGCGGGATGGTTGTGTCCATCAGCAAGGCTCTCGATCTCCCGTTTTGTTACGTTGGTACCGGGGAACGATACAAGGACATTGCACCGTTCGATCCTGACCTGTACCTGGACGGTCTTCTGGACGTCTCCTGATGCGATATCTCCCTTCGCGACGATCGTTCGGCCGGATGGGGATTGTCTCCCTCCTCCTGTTCGCCGCCGCGGCCTCTGCTTATGCCGATGCGGCGTGGTTTCGGTCCGATTCACTCGGGAACCGGCTGGAGGCCGAGAGTCCGCCGTCGGGTGCGGCTCTCGAAGGGAAGACCGGCTATCTGCTGAAGGTGGAGCGTGTCGGACGGACGGAAACGGATATTCTCTACCTGGACGGGTCTCTCGATACGCGCACCGTCAGGCAATTCGGCACAGACGGGAAGCTGGAGCGGACGACCGAGTATCACGGGGAGATGATCTTCCAGACAACTGAATTTACCGCAACCGGTCAGCCGTCGAAGGAGACCTTCTACTCGGATGGAAGGCCTTCCACGGAGACCGTATATGCATACCGGGAGGGTCGCCCTGTCTCCTCCGTCGCTTACCGGTTCACCACTGCAGAGACCGGCACCGTACGGGACGAGAAGCCTGCCTGGGAGGACCAGTATCTCTACTATCCCGGCAGCACCGATGGTCCACCGGTGACCGGCCACACGTCCACGGGTGCCCTGCGCGAGGTGAGGCGGCTCTACGCGGATGGAACCGAACGCATTTCCCGCTATGACTACGGTGGTTCTCGCCTCATAGAGGAATGGCAGGGAAGCACGAAGTCGGGAAGCCTGACCCGGTACGACGCGGCAGGACGCAGGTCTATGCGAGAGCGCTGGAACGATGGTACGCTGTTGAGCCGGGAAGTGTTTCGCTACGGGAAGAACGACGAACTGGTGTCCTCGAAAATCGAGGATTTCTCAGCCAAAACGGTGACCGAGCTGGAGTATGTCGCGGGAAATGTGACGAGCGAGTCGATTTCCCGCAATGGCGCGGTAATATCCAGGACACAGAGTAAGTTTGTGGACGGAAGGCTCGAGTCCCGGCGGGTTTCGCAGGATGGAGCGGTAGAAGAGTGGAAGTACACGTATGGCGAGTCCGGGAAGAAGCTTACAGAATCGTACTATCTCGACGGTCAGATAGTGGAGATCATCCACCACACGAAAGACGGCAACTCGTATCACGAGCGATACCGGGACGGCAGACTCGTCCTGCGAACTTACTATGAGGGTGAGCGACGCGTGAAAGAGGAGCTCATACGGGATGGCCAGGTTGTCCGCTCACTGGCGTTTTAGGCTCGGCTGGATCTTTTTCGTCGCGCGGCGGTATTTCCGCACCCGACGAAGAGAGAAGGGGCACACCGCATCCGTCCTGTCGGTCGCCGGTATTGCCGCCGGTGTAATGACTCTCATCGTTGTACTCGCGGTAATGAACGGGTTTCAGCTTACTACCATCAGATCCATTCTGCAGGTGAACTCGTATCACCTTCGCGTTCATGTTCAGGGAGAGCGACAGCCGGATCCTTCGGTGCTTCGAGCATTGCGTTCCGTTTCCGGTGTGAAAGCGGTTGTGCCGTTTGTTGACATACAGACGGTGGCGCAAGGCTACTTTTCAGGCATTCAGGCGGTCTCGTTGCGAGGGGTGCCACCGGATGCGCTCTCTCTGGATCCAAGCCTGGCCTCAAGTCTTCACATGATTGCCGGCAGATTCGATCTTTCCCGTCCGGGGTCGGTTGTTCTGGGCGTCGAGCTCGCGCGAACACTCGGCGTTCGGATCGGAGACACGGTGTCCATCCTGAGCGTGCTGGACGCCGCTTCCTCCGGGAAGAGGCCACAGTTCACCGTTACCGGCATTTTCAAGACCGGATTCTACGACTACGACCTGAGCTGGGGATTTGTCTCCCTTGCCGAAGCGTACGATGTTTTTGGGGCATCCGGGGATCTCATCTATGGGATCAAACTCGACAACAGGTTTGCCGACCAGTCTGCGGCCGCACGTATTCGTGCGGTCCTGCCGTCGGTCACCGGATCGAAAGTGAGCGTGGAATCCTGGAGAGTATTCAACCGGGCAATATTCGGTGCGTTGAGCGTCGAAAAGTCGGCCATGATGCTTCTCGTTGGTCTGATATTTCTGGTGGTCGGCGTGAATATTTACCAGTCGCTGCGGCGTACCGTCTACGAACGCACTGAAGATATCGGGGTTCTGAAGGCGATGGGAGCACCGCCGCTTGCAATACAGCTTGTGTTCGTGTTCGACGGGCTGTTCATCGGCCTGCTTGGTGCCCTGATCGGGACTGCACTCGGGCTTTTCCTGTCGGTGAACGTGAACGGGGTCTTTTCCGTGACAGAGTCCATTGTGAATGGTCTGCTCGCGGTGGGTGGTCCGGCCCTTCAGTCTCTGGTTGGAATTCGGGCAGGCGATTTTACCATCTTTTCCCCTGAGTATTTCTATCTGTCCGCCGTGCCCACTCACGTGGTATTCGAAGAAGTATTCGGCATCTTTGTTTTCGCAGTGCTGTCCGCCGTGGTGGCCAGTCTCTTTGCGGCGCTGCGAATTGCTCGAATCAAACCAGCCACCGTGTTGAGGTATGAATAGATGGCGCTTCTCAGACTCTCTTCGGTCTCGAAAGAGTTCATTACCGGTAATGAGCGATTGCATGTTCTCGATTCACTGTCTCTGGAGATCGAGGAGGGTACCGTCGTAATCGTTACCGGCGAAAGCGGCTCGGGTAAGAGCACCATGCTCAACCTGATTGCGGGGCTGGACGTTCCGACCGGCGGCGAAATTCACGTGGATGGTTTTCAGGTTCAGACCCTGCGTGAAGACGAAATGACAGTTTACCGGAGCAGTGTTGTCGGGCTGGTCTTCCAGTTCCACTACCTTCTGCGCGATTTTACCACACTGGAAAACGTTATGCTTCCTGCCTTCATGGCCGGTACGACACGCAACACGGCAACCGCGCGGGCAGAAGAGCTTCTGCGGCAGGTTGGACTATCCGAACGGATACATCACTTCCCGACCCAGCTTTCCGGCGGCGAGCGGCAGCGGGCGGCGGTAGCCCGTGCGCTCATCAACGACCCGAAAATAATCCTTGCCGACGAGCCTACCGGCAATCTGGATGCCGGCAATTCCCGCATTGTGCGCGACATGTTGTTCTCGCTCGTGAAAAACCTCGGGAAGACGCTGGTCCTCGTTACTCACGACCTCTCGCTCGCCGAGGCGGGGGATCGCCACATGCATCTGCGCGAGGGGAGACTGGACGAACTGTGACCAGAAGATCCTCTTTCCTGATTACCATTCGCTACCTCTTCGGCACTCCGCGTATGAAGGCGGGTGCAAACACAGAAAGCACCGGTGAGCCGAATGCGTTACCGGCCGGCGCACGCCGCCGGAGCCGCATTCGCGGTGCGGTCATCGGTATTGCGGTGAGCCTTGTGCCGCTGATCGTCGTGCTCGAAGTTGCTGACGGGATGATCCAGGGGATAACCGCGCGCTTCATAGAGGTTGGCACTTACCATATCCAGGCAATCGCCGCCGAGGATGCAGGTGCAACCGAGGTAACGCGTCTCGCGAAACAGATCGACAAAGTTCCGGGTGTGACAGGTGCGTACCCGGAACGGCAGGGGCTGGGACTCATTTCTTCGAGCGGCGGAAGGACCGGAGCCACCATCCGGGCGCTCGATCCGGAGATATACGCAAAGGATCCCACTTTCCACGAGTACATACACATGGTTGCGGGCACCTTTGACCTATCCACCCCGGACTCGATAGTTGTCGGAACGGAAATAGCCAGGAAGCTCAACCTGAAACCGGGGGACATGCTCCGCATCATCACGGTTCGCAGTTTCGGTCAGCACGGCTTTCTTCCCCGGGTTTCCCGATTTGTCGTGCGCGGAATCTTCACGACTGGATATCAGGAACTGGACAAGCTGTGGGTATTCATTCCTTTTGCTCGTGGCGCGCAAATTCTGCCCTCCGAGTCTTCTCGACAGATCATCGGGATCAAGGTGAAGGACCCGTATGCACTTTCCAATCCGCTTTTTCGGCCGTCGAATCCTGCGGACGCCGCTCAAATTCCGCACGTTATTGCGTCTATTCACGAGGTGCTCGGGCCCGGCTGGCGACTTTACTCATGGTTCGAGCTCCAGAAGGCGCAGTATATGTCGTTTGCAACAACGAAAAATCTACTCGTCTTCATAATGATTCTGATCGTGGCAGTTGCATCGGTGAATATTTCGTCCGCAATGATCATGCTCGTCATGGAAAAGCAGAGCGAGATTGCCATTCTCAAGAGCCTTGGCGCAAGCCCCGGTGGCATCCGGCGGGTATTCCTGCTTGCCGGATTCAGCGCCGGAACGCTCGGAACGCTCGCAGGCATCGGCGTCGGGCTTTTTCTTGCGGTGAACATAAACGAGGCTATTTCCGCGCTCCAGTGGGTTCTGAACGCGGGCATCTCGCTCGGCAGTCTCATTGCATCGCCATTTGTCCACGTTCCCTATGTTCGGGTTGACATCTTCAACCCCGAGTTTTATCTTCAAGTCATTCCAATTCGGATCCGAGTATCGGAAGTCCTCCTGGCAGCGTTTCTTTCAATTCTTCTTTCTACCGCAGCTTCCTACTTGCCCGCACGAAGAGCCGGGAACATCCGGCCTCTTGAGATAATGCGTAAGCATTAATGGCTGAATTGGGGTACAATAACTTTAGCGGGTGCCTATGACAGAAACATGTATTTCGTGCGGTGGCGATAACGCGGAAATCCGCATTCAAACGATTATGGGATCGAATTCCGAGGACATCTGGCTCTGTCGTGCCTGCGCGGACAAACACGGCATCGATGACAAGGAGCCCGCAATAGAGCCTCGTACCGCAGATCTTCTGTCCGGCCTGCTCCGCCAGCGTCCTGCAAAGCGGCGCAAGAAGAGCGACGGCCACGGAGGGGATGCAGTCCGGGACACCGGTGACCGGGCCAAGCCGGCTTCCACCGGGGGGGCTTCAGGGCCTCCCTCAATTCTGCCTTCGGGGTCGTACTCTCGGGGCGGGAACGAGCGAAGCACAAGCAGGCGGGATTCGTCCTACGCGGGGGATGACGTTGCCCCGAATGGTCGAGAGTGCCCTTCCTGCGGATTAACGCTGGCACGGTTGAAAAAAACCGGCAAAGTTGGTTGCGTTCACTGTTATACGGTATTTCGGCCGATTATAGAAACTGTGATGAAGGAACAGTCGTTCGCGGCCCGGCATATCGGGCGCATACCCGAACGGTATCGGCAGTTCAGGTATATTTTCATGGAACGCGAGCGGCTTGCACGTGACCTCCATACCGCGCTCGGAAAAGAGGATTACGAGGAGGCGGCGCGGATTCACGCTGACATTCTGAAGATGGATGCGCAGGAAGGGACAGAGGATGATACGGAACAGTCATAAGCCGGGAGAGTCCGATTTCCCCTCACCGGGACTACGCGAGCATCAGAGCTGGTTCGCCGAGCGAGGCCCGGACTACGACGTTGTGCTCTCTTCGCGGATCCGGCTCTCTCGAAATGTCGCCGGATTCCCGTTCCCCGGGTACATGGACTCGACCGAAGAGCAGGCCGTTGCCTCCGGGATCGCACAGATCTTCCAGGATAAATTTTCCTCGCGGGAGTATCTGGTCGTGGATCCTTCGCGGCTGCTGTCCTGGTCCCGGCTCCTGTTGATGGAACGAAACCTTGTTGCCGATGATTTTCCCGAGGATTCGCACACCGCGCTCATCCTGAGATCGGACGAACGGTTCGCCGCTTCGGTTAACCTTGTTGACCATCTGCGGCTGGCGGTGCTCAGAGGCGGAAATCAGTTGCAGGACGCGTATCAGGAGATTGATCGGATCGATCGCGTCGTGGAGGCCGTTCTCCCGTACGCCGTCTCGCTCGAGTGGGGGTACCTGAACGCCGAGATTACCAATATAGGGACAGGAATGCGTGCATCGGTGCTGCTCCATCTTCCGGCGCTTGTGGCAACAGACCGGGCTCCGGAAATATTCGAGACCATTGCGCAGTCCGGGTTCATGATCAAAGGTTACTGGATTTCGGACACTGAGACGAATGGACGTCGATCGCTCGGCAACATGTACCAGGTATCGAATATGATCACAATTGGAGTGCGGGAAAAGGACATTGTCGAAAAACTTGATAAGGTAACTACTCAATTGGTACATTATGAGCAGCGAGCGAGACGGGATCTTATGCAGGAGTCAAAGCGAAAGGAAACCGAGGAGCGCATTGCGCGTTCAACGGATTTACTTCGCACTGCTCCTGCCTTGAGCTACCGTACCGCGGTAGAAGCATTGTCCGACATCCGGCTGGGTGCTGCCCTTGACCTGATTTCCGGTGTGCATCTGGAAACAGTTACGTCGCTGCTTTTCATCTCCCAGCGTGCTCACATCGTACATGCACACGAGGGTTTCGACGATGGCGGGGATGTCGAAGAGAAGAAGGAGGAGAGAGGTTCCGGTGGTCAGGAGTTCGAAGCGGCTTCCATAGATGAAGAGCGTGCGTCGCTGATCCGGCGGTATCTTTTTTCGGACAACTGAACCCGGCAGTTCCGGTGTTTATTGAAAGCGTTGGCGAGTGGTTCATCCGGCACGAACGGTACCGGATTGGAAGAACCGGCAGCCGCAGACCCTGAGGAGTTCTTCCGAACTGGTCAGAGTCTATTTGGAGGATTGCATGTTCAAAGGTTTGACACAGCGAGCACAAAAAGTGCTCACCATACTCGCGCAAGATGAGGCCAAGCGCTTTCACTCGGATCAACTTCTCCCCGAACATATCATGCTCGCCCTGTTGAAAGAGGGTGGTGGGCTCGGGTACAAGGCGCTGCAGAAAGTCATGATAGACCCTGCGAAGATGCAGTTCGAGATCGAAAAGGCAATTCCACGGAAGCGCGGAGGGTTCATCCTCGGCGATGTTCCTCCGTCACCTCGCGGACGAAAGGTACTCGAGGATTCGGCGGAAGAGGCAAGAAATCTCGGTCATGAGTACATAGGGACCGAACACCTGTTACTCGCATGTTCACGGGAGCCTGACAGCGAGACCATCGGGTATCTTGCGAAACACAATGTCACCGTTGACATGCTGCGTGAGATAGTTGCCGAGTTGTCCGGCAGTTCGGGCGGTGGGTCCGGCGCATCCGGACGTTTCCAGCAGGGACAGTCCAGCAAGAAGAAAACCCTGAGCGGTCAGTCTGCAAAGAAGACGACGCCCACGCTCGACGAGTTCTCCCGGGACCTCACCGAACTCGCCCGCGCCGACAAGCTCGATCCGGTGGTTGGTCGTGAAAAAGAGATTCAGCGCGTTATTCAGATACTCGCACGAAGAACGAAGAACAATCCTGTGCTCATCGGGGAGCCCGGGGTGGGAAAGACCGCCATTGTCGAAGGCCTTGCCCAGAAGATCATCGATGGAACGGCTCCCGAGGTTCTGCTTGGAAGGCGTGTCCTGACGCTCGACCTCGCCTCGCTCATTGCGGGCACCAAATACCGGGGTGAGTTCGAAGAACGGCTGAAACGGGTCATGAAAGAGATCATGAATGCCGCCAACGTCATACTCTTCATCGATGAACTTCACACCATTATTGGAGCCGGTGGGGCGGAAGGTGCCATCGATGCGTCCAACATGCTCAAGCCGGCGCTCTCCCGTGGCGAAATTCAGTGTATCGGCGCCACGACGCTGAACGAGTACAAGAAATACATCGAAAAGGATGCGGCGCTCGAGCGACGATTTCAGACCATATTCGTGAATGAGCCGAGCGTAGCCGAGACTATTGAGATCCTCAAAGGCATCAAACCGAGGTACGAAGACCACCACAATGTCTCCTATACTCCCGGCGCAATAGAATTGTCGGCCATGCTTTCCCGACGGTACATTACCGAACGTTTTCTGCCGGACAAGGCTATCGATCTCATCGACGAGGCCGGAGCCCGCAAGCGAATATCCAACAGCGTACGTCCGGCCGAGCTCGCGGAGCTCGAGACGGAGATTGAACGGTTGAACCACGAGAAGCTCGCGCTCGTAAACTCGCAGAACTATGAGCGTGCCGCTGCGGTGCGCGACCAGGTCCGCGAACTGCGGACTCGGGTTGAAGAGATGAAGAGCGAGTGGAAGGTTACGCTGAAGACCGAACACAACGTTGTGGACGCCGAGGACATTCAGTTCGTCATCTCTGAGATAACCGGCATTCCGCTGTCGCGGATTGCGCAGAGCGAGAGCGACAAGCTGCTGCAGATCGAGCACGAGCTGCACAAGAAAGTCATTGCGCAGGAAGAGGCAATAAGCGTCATTGCCTCTTCAATTCGCCGTTCGCGAACCGGACTGAGCTCACCGAACAGGCCTATGGGGTCGTTTATCTTTCTTGGTCCGACCGGGGTTGGAAAGACGCTTCTTGCAAAGACGCTCGCTGAGTTTCTCTTCGGGAACAGCGAGGCGCTTGTGCGCATAGACATGTCGGATTTCATGGAGAAGCACAATGTCTCACGGCTCGTGGGCGCGCCTCCGGGCTATGTCGGCTACGAAGAGGGTGGACTGCTCACCGAGAAGATTCGTCGCAGACCGTACAGCGTGGTGCTGCTCGACGAGATCGAGAAAGCGCATCCGGATGTGTTCAACATCCTGCTCCAGGTACTCGAGGAAGGGCAACTGCAGGATAACCTCGGCCACACCGTGAGCTTCAGAAACACGGTTCTCATAATGACCTCCAACGCCGGAGCCCGTGAGATTACCCGGGAGTCCATGGTGGGATTTCAGCCTGCGGATGGGGTACTCGAATACCGGGATATCAAGGCGAGCGCAATGAACGAGCTGCGGAAGATCTTTCGCCCCGAGTTCATAAACCGTGTGGATGAGGTGGTGGTATTCCACAGCCTTTCGAAGAAAGAGGTGCGGGAGATTGTCGACATTCTTCTCGGCGATGTCCAGACTCGCCTCGCGGAACGCGAAATAGTGCTCGAGGTAAAACCGTCGACCAAGGAATATCTGATCGATCATGGTTATGACGTGAAGTTCGGGGCGCGTCCGCTTCGCCGGGTCATTCAGCGGGAAATCGAAGATCCTCTTGCAACCGAAATCCTGAAGGGTCGGTTTGGCGCAGGAAGCCACGTTATTGTGGGAATGCGAAGCGGGAAGATCTCATTCCGATCCGGAGGCAGGATTGAATCCAGCGCTGCAGACGATAAGTTGCCGGTTGGAAGCATGAACAACTGAGACCGGCTGGAAGATTCAGGAGAGAAATACGCGGGCACCGGGAAACCGGGGCCCGTTTTCTTTAGGAGAGCTATTTTACCAGCTCTGTTCCGCCGAGTTGACGATATGCGTAGACGATGTTGGAGAGTGCATCCATCTGGTCCCGGGTTACCAGGCGGGTGACGGAGCCCGTAATTCCATCCATAACGATCTCGGGGAATGCGGTGTCTGCGTTGTTCAGGATCAGACCGAGAGCTGCTCGAATGGTCTTTGCATCCGTGGTGGTGAAAGCTTCCACCTTGAAACGGTTGCTGCGGTACCAGTCTGATTGCAGTCCGTCAACCTTCTGCTTTAGCAACGATGAGCCACGTTTCAGTTCGATGCTGCGCGTCATGAACGGTTGTTCACTATCGGGGTATCGGTACTGAACGGTGAGCTCGAGGATCGGTGGTTTGGCCGTCGGGTCCGCGATGGAGAGGTAGATACCGCTGCCTGTGGACGCATTGGCGCGGGCATCCACCAGGCTTTCCCGCCCCGCAAAATCCGTCGTGGATACGACCATTGTATCATCAGTGAATGACTGGCTGGATGAAAAGACTGCAGAATCGGCGTTCTGCCCGGCCATGAGCTCTCGAGGAGTCGATTTCCGGGCATACGCAATCTGGTTCAGGACCCGTAGGAGACTGTCATATTTCTTCTGCAGGGCACTGCCTTCTTCAGTGAGCTGCGCGTTGAGCTTCTGGATCCGCGTCAACTCCGCCTGGACGGCGGCGAGTTCCGATGTCCTATCGGCGAGTTCCGATACTTTATCGGCGAGTTCCGATTGCAGCTTGCCCAGGCTCGGACCCGGGGTGGAGGCCGATTCCCGCGTGGGTGCGGCCGCCTCGGAGGTGGTCTCTTTCTTCTGCGTAGATGCACAGCCGCCGAGCAGCAGCAATGTCGAGATCAGGGCCGCGCACATGATGAGATGTGCGTAAAACTGGCTTCGGAAGGTTCGACCGTTCATACTGATACACCACATTCTGCGCGAAAAGCAGTGAAATGGCAAGAAGATTTGTCCCATCCTGCACCCTTTGTCATGAGCCTGCCAATATGCTACATTGAGGCTACGCAAAAAATTAGCGATTCGGGAGGGGATCGCTTCCGCTCTCCGGTGCTCGAGAGCCCTGTCCTCACCCCCTCGCCCGGATCTCAAGAGAACATCGGACGGCAATGGCAACGAAATCGACCAACTACGACGAAAGCAAGATAAAGACGCTGTCTTCACTCGAGCATATCCGGCTCCGGACCGGTATGTATATCGGGCGTCTCGGTGACGGTTCCAACCTGGACGACGGGGTGTACATACTCCTCAAAGAGGTAATCGACAACAGCGTGGACGAGTTCATCATGGGCTTCGGAGACCGGATTACCGTATCGATTTCCGATGCACAGATAACAGTCCGGGATCTTGGACGCGGGATACCGCTTGGCAAGGTAATCGAGTGCGTCTCCATCATCAACACCGGCGCAAAGTATAACGACGACGTGTTTCAGTTCAGTGTCGGCCTGAACGGCGTGGGAACGAAGGCGGTAAATGCGCTGTCCTCGCATTTCCGCGTAGTATCGTACCGGGACGGGCAATTCTTCGAGGCGTTGTTCGAGAAAGGCGTTCTCATAAAGTCGCGAAAGGGGAAGGTCTCTCGAAAGCCGAACGGGACGGAGGTCGTGTTTACGCCCGACCCTGAGATTTTCGGGGACTATTCCTACAATTTCGAGTTTATAGAGCAGCGGTTGTGGAACTACGCATACCTGAACAGCGGGCTCGTGCTTGATCTCGGCGGGAAGGAGTTTCGGTCCGAGAGAGGTCTCTACGATCTGCTTCAGGCCGAAGTCGGCGAATCCATTCTCTACGACATCGGCTACTCCAAGGGGCAATTCCTCGAGTTCGCTTTCACTCATACGTCCAATTACGGCGAGACCTTTTTCTCATTTGTAAACGGACAGTACACGAGCGACGGCGGAACTCATCAGAGTGCTTTTCGCGAGGGGTTTCTGAAAGGGGTCAACGAGTACTTCAACAAGAATTACTCGGGAGTCGACGTCCGGGAAGGAATAGCGGGAGCCGTTGCCATAAAACTGAAATCTCCGGTATTCGAGAGCCAGACAAAAAATAAACTGGGGAATACAGAGATCCGCAGCTGGATAGTGAACGAAACGAAGTCCGGGGTGGTCGAGTTCCTGTCCCGCAATGAGAAGGCGGCAAGAAGGCTTGTCGACAAGATCGCGAACAACGAGCGTTTGCGAAAAGAGTTGAATGCGGTCAAGACCCAGGCGCGGGAAGCGGCCAAGAAGATTGCACTGAAGATTCCGAATCTGAAGGACTGCAAGAACCATCTGGAAGATGGAACAAAGGGAGAGAATTCAACCATCTTCATCACCGAGGGGCTATCTGCTTCCGGTTCAATGGTTTCTTCGCGGGACGTCTACACTCAGGCCATTTTCAGCCTTCGGGGCAAGCCGCAGAACATGTACGCCCGAAAGCGGGCAGACATCTACAAGAATGAAGAGCTGTATAACATGATGATGGCTCTCGGCATCGAAAATAATGTGGAAGGGCTCCGTTACGGACGCATTGTCATTGCAACAGATGCGGACCATGACGGTTTCCACATCCGCAATCTGTTGCTCACGTTCTTCCTTACTTACTTCGAAGAGATCGTGGTTGCGGGGAGGCTGTACATTCTCGAGACTCCGCTCTTTCGCGTGCGAAACAAACGGGAGACTCGATACTGCTACAGTAACAAGGAACGTGATGTATCCATAAAGGCAATTGCAGGAGCCGAGGTAACCCGGTTCAAGGGGCTTGGAGAGATCTCCCCGAAAGAGTTCGGCCAGTTCATAGGGCCGGACATCCGGCTGGTACGCGTGAATATAAAATCGATCAAGGAGATCCCCGACACCCTCGGGTTCTATATGGGCAAAAATACTCCGGAGCGTCGCGAGTTCATAATGGAGAACCTTATCTGAAATGGCCTACGTAAATACGCTGTTCAACTCCAACTTCCTCGAATACGCATCCTACGTCATAAAAGATCGTGCAATTCCGCACATCGATGACGGGCTCAAACCCGTCCAGCGACGCATTCTTCACAGCCTCTTTGAAATGGACGACGGCAAGTTCCACAAGGTGGCCAACGTCGTGGGCGCGTGCATGAAGTACCACCCGCATGGAGACCAGGCAATCTATGATGCGCTCGTAAATCTTGCGAACAAAGAGCTTCTGATAGACCGGCAGGGGAATTTCGGAAACATCTTCACGGGAGACCAGGCCTCGGCGTCGCGGTACATCGAATGCCGTATTACTCCTTTCGCAAAGGAGATTCTGTACAATCCGGAAATTACCGATTTTGAAGATTCTTATGACAGCCGGAATCGGGAGCCGGTCGTCTTTCCGGCAAAGGTACCGCTGGTCCTTGTGCTCGGTGCCGAGGGTATTGCGGTTGGAATGGCAACCAGGATTCTTCCGCACAACATCGTTGAAGTGCTCGGAGCGGTGAAGGCGGCACTCCAGGGAAAGTCGTTCCAGTTGTTTCCCGATTTTCTGACGGGCGGGCTCATGGACGTCTCGGACTACCAGGATGGAACCGGGAAGGTGCTCGTTCGCGCAAAGCTGGATACTTCCGATCCCAAGCGAATTCTGATTCGCGATATTCCGTTCGGGACTACCACTGAGAGCCTGATTAACTCAATCGAGACAGCCGTCAGGCGCAACAAAATCAAAGTACAAAGCATCAACGACTTTACCACCGAGAACGTCGAAATCGAGATCAAGCTGGCCCGCGGCGTCTACGCCCAGGATGTGGTGGATGCTCTTTATGCCTTCACCGATTGTGAAACTTCGATAAGCTGTAACCTCCTCATCATTCGGGACCACAATCCCGTTTCCATGACGGTGACGGAAGTCATTCAATACCATGCGGGACAGCTGGTAAAAGTTCTCCGTGCCGAGCTCGAACTGGAAAAGCGACAGCTTGCCGATCGGCTCCATGCGCGCACGCTCGAGCGCATCTTCATTGAAGAGCGCATCTACAAACGAATCGAAGAGATGGAAACGCAGCAGAAGGTTGGCCAGGCGGTTCTGGATGGCTTTGTCCCGTTTCAGGCACAGATTCAGCGCGAGGTTACGCTGGATGATGTGGAACGGCTGCTGAAGATTCCCATCCGCAGGATTTCACTGTACGACATAAACCGGGCTCGCGAGGAAATGGCCCAGATCCGGGCACGGCTGAAAGAGATAGCCCATCATCTGAAGCACCTCACCGAATACGCAATCTCCTTTCTGGATAAGCTGACGAAAGGACTCCCGGGCTCTTTCGAGCGAAAAACCCGGGTGGTCTCCTTTCAGAAGGTCGATGCGCGTGAGGTTGCGCAGCGAAATCTTACTCTTCGATATGATCCGGCTACCGGATACCTGGGCACCGAGGTCGCGAGCGGAAAGCCGCTGTTCGACGTATCGGAGTTTGACCGGGTTCTCATTATGCGCAAGACGGGCATCTACTCGGTTACCAACGTTCCGGAACGGCTCTTCGTTGACAAGGGTATGCTCGCATGCGGGCTTGCCGACAAGGAAGTACTTGCCGAACGGGTGTTCAGCGTGCTCTACCGGAAGGACGATACCGGACATGCTTACCTGAAGCGATGCAAGATAGAGCAGTATATACTCGAAAAGAACTACACCATTGTTCCGGAGGGCTGTACGCCCGTTTCGGTGACGACCAAGCAGGATGTTGGTGCGGAACTGACCTTCGCCCCCGGAAAACGAGCGCGCAAGAGTTCAGTGGAGCTTTTCAGAGTTTCCGAGTACGCGGTCAAGGGTCTGAAGGCCGCAGGCGTCCGGTTGTCCACCAAGATCATGGAACATGGCCACTTCGTTTCTCTGGATAAACGGCGAGCACCTCGGGCGGTGAAAGACAGCGTCGGGTCGGCGGGGACGACTGCCGCGAAGCCTGCCGGGAATCTTCCCGGGAAGCCTGCCGGGAACCTTCCCGGGAAACCGGCCGGGAAGTCCACCCCGAGCGCTGCATCTTCAACTTCCGCAAAAAAGCCGGGCAAGGGGGCTGACGGTAAGCCCGCGGGTGGAAAGTCTGCTTCGACCCCAAAGGCCGGCGCGAAACCGAAGAAGCCGGCAACCGGATCAAAGAAGACAAAGACATCCAAGTCCGGCGGCACGTCCGGAAAACAGCCGAAAAAAGCCGGAGCGAATGGCGCGGCCGAAAAGAAGTCGGCAAGCAAGGGTTCCAGCCGGAAATCGCCGAAGAGCAAATAGCGAATCCCCGCGGAGGGACTTTTCTTGCGTTTTCGCCGGACAGCCGCTATACTCATTGACGCACGAGCAGTGAACAGTTCCGGCAATATGTGTGCCGGACGGGACTGCCCGCGGCGGAAAGGAGAGGCAAGGCTATGATCGAAGCGAGCAAAGGCGACGGCGCGGCTTCCCGGCTCACGTACGGAATGGTAGGTGGCGGCGAAGGGGCGTTCATCGGTGAAGTTCATCGGAAGGCTATTGCGCTCGACGGTAAGGCAACCATTGCCGCGGGAAGTTTTTCGCGGGAGTTCGGGAAGACGCGCTCCACCGGAGCTGCGCTTGGAATTCCAGAGGATCGCCTGTATCAGGATTTCAATGAGATGGCGAGGAAAGAGGCTCAGCGGGCCGATCCGGTCGACTTCGTGGTCATTGTCACGCCGAACTACCTCCATTTCCCGATAGCAAAGGCGTTCCTGGAGAACGGAATTAACGTGGTCTGCGACAAGCCCCTCGTGTTGAGCTCTGTCGAGGCGAAAGAGCTTCAGCGTCTCGTTGAAGCCAGGGATCTTCTTTTCTGCGTTACCTACACCTACACCGGTTATCCCATGGTGAAACAGGCCCGGAAGATGGTAGAGCATGGGGATATCGGCGATATCCGGTTCGTGTCTGCCGAATACGCGCAGGAATGGCTGGCGACTCCGGTAGAGAACACCGGGCTGAAGCAGGCAGCATGGCGAACCGATCCGAAGCAGACCGGAATTGCAAACAGCGTGGGCGACATCGGAACCCATGTGGAGAATGCCGTCTCTTACATCACCGGGCTCCGGATAGAGTCTCTGTGCGCCCGTCTGGACTCGTTCGTAGAAGGCCGGACCCTCGATGACAACGCTTCGATCATGGTGAGCTACGCGGGCGGCGCAAAGGCCATGTACTGGGTTTCCCAGATAGCCATAGGTCATGACAATGATCTTCGCATCCGGATCTTTGGCACGAAGGGCTCAATTGAATGGGCTCAGGAGGATCCGAACTATCTCCGGGTCTCCTATCTGGATCGGCCGGTCGAGATCATGTCCCGCGGACGGGATAATCTGGATCCTGCGGCCGCAATGTACTCAAGAGTTCCCGCCGGACACCCGGAAGGATATTTCGAAGCATTCGCCAACGTGTACCGAGGCTTCTGCGACGCTCTTTCGAAGAGACTTCGCGGAGAGAAGCTCAACGCCGCGGATCTTGATTTCCCGGGAATAGACGCGGGCTTTTCGGGTGTGCGATTCATTGAGAAATGTGTTGAGAGCTCGCGCAGTGGAGCTTCCTGGGTCAACTTCGATGAGAAGGAGCACAAATCATGAGCAGACCAGTTACGTTGTTTACCGGTCAGTGGACCGATCTCCCGTTCGAGGAGGTCTGCAGGAAGGCGAGCTCCTGGGGCTACGACGGGCTTGAGATTGCCTGCTGGGGCGACCACATGAACGTTCGAAAAGCGGCGACGGACGCCGACTATGTGCGGGGGAAAAAGGAAATCCTTTCCCGGTACAATCTGAAATGCTGGGCAATCGGTAATCATTTGACGGGGCAGTGCGTCGGTGACCTGTGGGATGAACGTCTGGATGGATTCGCTCCGGCGGAGCTCGCTGGTAAACCCGATGCAATCCGGGCCTGGGCAATCGAGGAGATGAAAATCACGGCCCAGGCGGCAGAAAAACTGGGGTGCGGGACGGTGACCGGTTTCATGGGATCGCCTATCTGGAAATACCTTTACTCATTCCCCCAGACAACGGAGGAGATGATTGACGCGGGATTCCGGAAGATTGTGGAGTTGTGGACCCCAATCCTGGACGAGTTCGACCGGCACAACGTGCGTTTTGCGCTGGAAGTACACCCGACCGAGATTGCGTTCGACTACTACACCGCACAGCGGCTGCTTTCGGAGTTTAAGCATCGTCCGGTGCTCGGATTCAACTTCGATCCGAGCCACCTGATCTGGCAGGGAATGGATCCAAAACTTCTGATCCGTGATTTTCCCGACCGGATCTTCCACGTTCATATGAAGGACGCGCTTGTAACTCTTGACGGGCGGTCGGGCCTCATCGGATCGCATCTTCCGTTCGGCGACCTTCGCAGAGGCTGGAATTTCCGCTCGCTCGGACACGGCGGTGTGAATTTCGAGGAAATTATCCGGGAACTGAATGCAGCCGGTTACCAGGGACCACTCTCGGTAGAGTGGGAAGACAACGGAATGGATCGGGAATACGGTGCAAAGGAGTCGGCCGGGTTCGTGAAGAATGTCGACTTCTCCCCGTCTGCCATCACATTTGATGGAAAGATGAAGAACTAGCGTTCCGACAGACAATCCTCAGCGCCGCTCGGGCTCCGTTCAGCGCAAATTGGACAGCAGGGCGAGGAGGAAATCCCGGTTATCCGCCTGTACATACTGCATTCGGCCGCCCATGCGGCTGAATGTCTTACAGTAGCGAAGATAGTATCCCGGGTCGGTGGATGGCGGTTCACCGTCCCGCTCCCAATCCCAGCGGGACTCCGCGAGGTCGACCACGTAGATAGAGTGGGAGTCTATATGGCGGCCCTTCTGGATGGCGAGATTCTGTGCCATCGAAAGGGACTTTTCAAATACCATCGGTGACATAACGGCCGAACCAATGGACAGGTACACTCCGCCTTCAATCTGCGAGACGCTGTTTGCGAACGAGAGGAAGTCATGCTCGGCAGTTCGCCCGATTGCCGCGCCGCAATTCATGGGGTGATTGTAAATGATATCGTGGCCGAACATGGGGTGTCCGGTAAATGGCACGTTCATCCGATATGCGGCGGCCTGAACACCAAACCGTCTGAACGGGTGGGGTACCGGCATGAAACCTGCAGGAATCCTGAAGCGGTGTATTACCGCTGCAAGATCAATCGCCGCTGCTGCCCGGGCCGGATTGTCCTTCGCAGTGGCCGCCGCTTCCGCGTACAACACGTCCTCCTGCGGTATATCCAGTCCCTCATGTTCCACGAGCGCGCCAACGGATTCGCCGTAGCCGAGGCCATTGTACGCCCCCACATTGATTGCGAGGTTGATATAGTATCCGGTCTCTTCCCAGATGCCGAATTGACCCACGGTAACATTTGCCCGGACGTCCTCGCTCGATTCTCCCTGATACGCGAACTCCCAGTCGTGAATGATGCCCGCGCCGTTGGTTGCAAGGTGAGTCACCCAACCGCGTTCGATGAGCTCGATAAGGACCGGTGAAAGACCGTTCTTGATGGTGTGCGCTCCGAATGTAAGCATGACCGATGCGTTGCGGGACCGCGCTTCGCGCATGCTCCGGGCAGCGTGTGCGCAGGCTGCGGCCGTTTCCGCGGAGAGTGCTCCGGGTTGCGTTTGCGGACCAACATGATCCCGCTCAATTACTACCTTGTTCTTCCGTTCGGCCAACGGTTTGACGATCAGATCATGCCGATTCAGTTCAGGATGGGACATTCTGGCTCTCCGGTTCGGTTGGTTCATTCTGAGGAGCCGCGACATTCGCCGGCGGCCCCGTGGATTTGCGCACAATAAACGGCATATTCAGCGAATCCAGCAACGCCGGCTCTATTTGTGGCCAGTTGCTGATCATCCTGACCAGCCGCTCGGCTGCGCGCGCCCCTATCTCCTTCAGGGGTTGTCTGCAGCTCGTGACCGGCGGATCGAGGTAGGGTGCAAGCGGCGAGTCATCGAAGGAGATTACGGATATGTCGCCGGGAATGGCCAGACCAAGCTCCTTGATTGCCTTGTAGATACCTGCAATGAGAAAGTCGCTGCTCACAATTACCGCGCTTGGTTTGACCGGACGGCTGAACAGCCGGTAGATTCCCTCGGACCCGCCCTGATCATTCCAGAGCGAGATGTCTTCGATTACGAGGGCAGGGTTCGGTTCGATTCCGGACTCCCTCAGCGCATCCAGATAGCCGGTGAGCCGGTCCCGGATATTCGAGTAGTTCAGTTGGCCGCCGATGAACGCAATGTCCCGGTGACCGAGGCCCACGAGGTATTCCGTCGCGGTCCTCGATGCTTTCAGCGAATTGCAGGACACAAGATCAACCGGCATATTCGGTTCACAGCTGTTGACCACGACGCAGGGTATGTTGTGATTGGAGACGATCTGATGATAGTGCGGGTTGTAGACCGGATCGAGCCAGATGATTCCGGCGAGCCGGTTCAGGATTCTGACGTTGTCGTACATGCTCTGTTCACGATCGATGAGCTCGGAGTGGACAATTGTCGTAATGTAGCCTGATTTGTTCAGCTTCTCGTCAATCCCGTCAAAAAGGTGGGCGTTGTAATAACTCGACAGCCGATGCCGGTGAAAGCTGTCCACCACGCCGACGAGATGCAGATCCGAGGCGCCGGTGGAGGGTTGGTATCCCATTCCCTGCACGTACTCGAGCACTCGCCTGCGAGTATCCGGCTTCACATCCGGACGATTATGAAGTACGCGAGATACCGTCGTTACCGATAGATCCAGGGCACGGGCGATATTGGCCAGTTTCAGTCTATCAATTGTCATGGGCACCTCGGGCAGTCCGAGACGAATTCTATCACCGGGAGAACCGGTATGTAAAGAAAGAAATTTGACAGTTCCGGAAAATTCACGGTATAATTCCAAAAAATCTGCTGGAAAGGTTCGGGACTGATTGGCCGCAGATCCCCGACACTCTACCGGCAGTGCAAGGACTTCCGTTTTCCCTGTGGATTGAGGTGGGCAGTGGACAGAGCGGATATACGTGCATACCGTGACCAGATAGACAATTTTCTCACGCAGCGCCTGCTTCCGTTCTGGCTCGAACGGAGCAAAGACGTGCAGAACGGTGGGTTCATCACCCACTTCGACCAGTTCGGGCGCGATACCGGGGAAGATGAGAAGAGTCTCATTGCACAGACGCGGATTCTTTACGCGTTTTCCAGTGCCTACCGGGCCGGATGTGGTGAGGTATGCCGCGAATTCGCCGAACACGCTGCGGATTTCCTCATAGACCGGATGTGGGACCCCCTGTTCGGCGGGTTCTACTGGATGGTCGATCGAAAGGGATCGGTAACAAACGACGCGAAGGTGCTCTACGGGCACAGCTTTGCCATCTACTCGCTGAGCGAGTACGCAATTTCAACGGGTGACGTGCGTGGACGTGAGTACGCCGAGCGAACTTTTGATCTTGTCCAGAAATACTGCACGGATACCATGTACGGCGGCTACCGGGAGATGTTTGACCGCCGGTGGCAACTCGCGGGACCCAACGCGGGCGGGGGGGATCGCAAAACTCTTGACGTGCACATGCATCTGATGGAGGCGTTCACGGCGCTCTCCGAGTGCACGGGAGAAGAGATCCATCGGCGAAAGCTTCTGGAGGATATGTCCATCCTGGTCAACAGGATGATTCACCCGGAACACTCTACCGGAATGCCCCAGTTTTCCATGGATTGGGCGCCGGTACCGCAGATCAAGTTTGATATCGTCTGGGGGTGGGACCGGTTCAAGCAGGATGGCATCAAGACGAATCCGCTGGACAATACAAGCTACGGACACAATTGTGAATTGGAGTGGTTGTTTTTTCACGCACTGGATGTTCTCGGCCTTGCCGGTGATGAGTACACCGATGTTCTGCGCCGGATGGTCGACCATGCGGTCGCACACGGCATTGATCCTGAGTACGGTGGAGTTTATGTAGAAGGTGCGCACAGCGGAGCTGCATATGATACGGAGAAGGAGTTCTGGCAGCAATGCGAGGTCATGATTGGATTGCTCGAAGCCTATATCCGTTTCGGAGACGAGAAATATCTGGAAGCATACAGACTTGTACACACATTCTTGTTCACGAAGGGAATAAACATGGAAGTGGGAGAGATGTGGCCGCTTTTGAGTCGGCAGGGTGAACCTATCTGGACGCACATGGGGCACTCCTGGAAGATCAATTACCATTCAATTCGCGGAATGATTCAGTCGCGGCAGCGACTCGACAGGATATTGCAGGCATGACTTTGACATCGGACGCACTGAATACGATATTTGGAAAACTCCCGGAACTCAAGTTCGGGGTCATTGGCGATTTCTGTCTCGATTTCTACATGTTCCTCGACAACAGCGCATCGGAGGTCTCAATAGAGACCGGTCTACGCACAAATACCGTTCGCTCAATCAGCGCAACGCCCGGCGGAGCGGGGAATGTTGCGGCGAACCTCACCTCACTCGGCGCAGGCTCGGTTTTTGGAATCGGCGTTCTCGGTAACGATCTTTTCGGTCGGGAGTACATTCACATTCTCGAGTCCATCGGAGTGAAGACGGAAAACTTCGTTATTCAGCCCGACGGGTGGTCTACCTGCGTGTACACGAAACTCTATGACGGAGAGAATGAGCAGCCGCGGATAGACTTCGGGAATTTCAACGATCTTTCGAGCCAGTCCGGGACCGGGTTGCTTTCCCGGATAGAGGATCTCACCGCAACCGTCGATCTGTTTCTGGTGAACCAGCAACTTCTTCGCGGCATCCACACGGAGGCATTCCGGACCGGATTGCGGGAGATTATTTCCCGGCATCCGTCAGTGCCGTTTCTGCTGGATTCCCGCGATTTTGTGAACGAATATGGCGGAACTGTACGCAAACTCAACGATCGGGAGGCGGCGTCGGCAGCGGGCCTGGATCCGGACCGGCAGGACTATCGCCATATCGAGACAGTAACCGCGGTGGCAAAAACGCTGCATCAGAGATGGCGGACCCCGGTCTTCATTACGCGGGGCGACCGCGGGGCTGTCGCTTATGATGGTCAGTGTCTGTACCAGGTACCTGGCCTCCATTTGACGACCCCGATTGACACGGTGGGAGCGGGGGATAGTGCGTTTGCCGCAATTGCTGCAGGTATTGCCGCAAATCTGCCCGCTCCATCAACGCTGCAATTCGCGTCGCTGGTTGCAGGAGTCACGATTCAGAAGCTGTATCAGACCGGTTCGGCAACAGAGGAAGAGGTGCGAGCCCTCGCGACGCGTGCGGAATTCCGGATTGCTCCTGAAACCGCCGAGGCTGCTTCAGGCAGCCTGACCACTTTCTGGAAAGAGACGGAAATAGAGGTCGTGAACGCCGTACCGCCGCACGAGATCAAATACGCGATATTCGACCACGATGGCACGATTTCTACCATGCGCCAGGGATGGGAAACGGTCATGGAGCCGGTTATGGTCCGGGCCATCCTGGGAAGCAGCGAAGCGACGGTTTCGCCGCAGGCGCGGGAGCGGATTGTTGAACGGGTCAGGGAGTTCATTGACAAGACTACGGGTGTCCAGACGCTCGTGCAGATGGCCGGGCTTGCGGAAATGGTGCGCAGCTACGGCTTTGTCGCGCCGGAAGATGTATTGAATGCCGAAGGCTACAAGCGTGTTTACCTGGCCGAGCTGAACCAGGTAATTTCGGGCAGGGTGCGGAAGTTTGAACGTGGTGAGCTCGAAGTTGGCGATCTGACCGTCAAAGGTGCCGTCCGATTTCTGCACCGTTTGCAGGAGAAAGGACTCAGGCTATACCTTGCATCCGGAACCGATCAGGAAGATGCGCGGCGTGAGGCAGGCCTGCTCGGCTACGGCGAGCTGTTCGACGGCGGCATCTTCGGCGCGACCGGAAGCATCGACGCCGAGCCGAAGAAGCTGGTTCTGGACATGATTCTCAATCGCATTGGTCCGGAGAACGGCCGTAAGATCGTTGTCTTCGGGGACGGTCCGG
Source organism: uncultured Spirochaetales bacterium (assembly GCA_964553615.1). GTDB lineage: Bacteria > Spirochaetota > Spirochaetia > DSM-27196 > DATKUC01 > DATKUC01. The sequence goes on from CAZKMA010000013.1 coordinate 66,632, forward strand.
TGGAGATTCGGGAAACCTGGAAACGGGGCGGAATGTGCGTTGGAGTTGCAAGCGATGAAGTGCGGCGATTCGGGTTGAATACGGAAAAACGCCGGCGGCTCATTCTTGCAGGAGCTTCGCTTGTCGTACCGGATTTCTCCATGGGGGAAGAACTGCTTCGACTGCTCTTCCCCGGCGGGGATGACCGGAACGAAAACCGGAAGTCCGCAACCACGGATTCTCTCCGTTGAATTGAAAGGAGGTGATAACGGATAATCGGTGCTGATACCGCGATTCTGTCGCGGAGCGTGCTGCCACAGAGGGCGCGAAAAAATTCTCGATTGAGGCCCTGACTCCTTGCTGGCGCAACTTTGCTTTTCTCTTACATCCAGAAAAGGGCGATGCACAGAAGGAGGTTTCTCAAATGAAACGACTATTTCTTTCTCTTTTCGTTGGACTGTTCCTGCTTTCGGGCGCGGTCGTCTCTTTTGCCGGTGGACAGAAAGAATCCACGGCGGGCACGAACCCGGCGGACAACAAGCTGGAAATCTTCAGCTGGTGGACAGCCGGAGGTGAGGCCCAGGGTCTGAACGCAATGTACGATCTGTACAAGGCGAAATATCCAGGAGTCGAGATAATCAACTCCGCGGTTGCAGGTGGCGCCGGAACAAACGCCAAGGCAGTGCTTGCCACCCGCATGCAGGGGGGAGATCCTCCGGATTCCTTCCAGGTCCACGCCGGCCACGAGCTCATCGATACGTGGGTGGTCGCGGACAAGATGGAAGACATTACCTTCATCTTCAAAGACAACAACTATCTCTCTGCCTTCCCGAAAGGCGTACTCGACATTATTTCGTCGAAGGGGAAGATCTACAGCGTACCGGTCAATATCCATCGTTCGAACGTTGCGTGGTACAACACGGCAGTGTACAAGAAGCTGGGCATCCAGCCGCCGAAGACCTGGGATGAGTTCTTCGCCTCTGCCGACAAACTTGTGGCCGCCGGCATTGCACCGCTCGGCCTGGGTGACAAGGAAGTGTGGCCGTCCACCCATCTGCTGGAGAACGTGCTGGTAGGTGTGCTCGGTCCCGAGGCGTACAAAGGCCTGTGGACCGGAGCTACAAAGTGGGACGGTGCCGATACCAGAAAGGCTCTGGCAACCTATGCTCGCGTCATGAAGTACGTGAACAGGGACCACGCGGCAATGGGCTGGGAAGACGTGCAGCAGATGGTCATAGACGGAAAGGCGGCCATGCAGATCATGGGCGACTGGGTAGACGGCTGGCTGCTTGCCAAGGGAATTACCCCGGGAAAGGAAATCGGCTGGATGCAGAGTCCCGGAACCCAGGGAACCTTCATCATGCTGTCCGACTCCTTCGGATTGCCGAAGGGCGCGCCGCACCGGGATAACGCAATCAAGTGGCTCACTCTCTGTGCTTCGAAAGAGGGGCAGGATGCATTCAACCCGAAGAAGGGTTCTATACCGTCGCGCATAGACGGTGACCGCTCGCTCTACGACCCGTATCTGCAATCGGCAATGGCCGACTTCAAGGTGGACTCCATTGTTCCGAGCGTTACGCACGGCGCGGCCGCGGCGGAGGGCTGGCTTACACGGATCAACGACATCATGAGCATTTTCGCAACCGATCTGGACGTGGACAAAGCAGCAAAGCAGTTTCAGGCAGTAGCCGATCAGTTCACGAAGATGTGATCTCGATTGCTCGCCCGCCGGCGGATTTCCGTTTGCGGGCGGCATTCTTGTCTGCGGGGCGAGTTC
>CAZKMA010000013.1:68487-82062 GCA_964553615.1 uncultured Spirochaetales bacterium
GTCTGCGGGGCGAGTTCTATTACGGGGAGTATCGATGATTCGTTCGAGGAAAGACAAATGGCTGTCCATCGGGCTTATTGCCCCGTCCTTCGTTGCCGTGATGGTTTTCGTCTACGGTTTCATTGGATGGTCATTTCGTGTCGCCTTTTCAAAGTGGGACGGCATAATCCCGAATTTTGCATTTGCCGGTTTCCGGAACTTTGTCTATATCTTTCGCAATCCCCGCTTTCAGATTGATCTGTGGAACAACCTGTTTTTCACCCTTCTGTTCATGTTTGTATGCTGGTTTTTCGGGCTGCTGCTCGCGGTAGTACTCGACAGAAAAGTGAATGGCGAAGGCGTCTATCGGACAATCTATCTCTTTCCAATGGCAATTTCGTTCATCGTAACCGGCGTCGCCTGGCGTTGGATACTGAATCCAAGCGCAGGAATCAATATTCTCCTTGACTCGATGGGCCTCAGCTCACTGAAATGGCTCTGGTACATCGATACACGTTCGATCGGGCCGTTTCATCTTGCGCTGATTCCTATTGTGCTTGCTGCAGCCTGGCAATTCACCGGATACATAATGGCAATGTTTCTTGCCGGGATTCGTGGAATTCCCGATGAGCTCATAGAGGCGGCACGCATGGATGGGGCGGTGGAACTGACTATCCTGCGCAAGGTAATACTCCCCATCCTTCGGCCAATTACCCTTTCCGCCCTTATTGTCCTTGCGCACGTATCTCTGAAGATATTCGATCTTGTCTATTCCATGACCGGACCCGGCCCGTCATTCGTTACCGATGTGCCGGGCCTGTACATGTTTCAAACGACCTTTCGTGGAAACCATTATTCGGAGGGTGCGGCGGTATCCGTGGTCATGCTGCTGATGGTTGCCATTGTAATTGTTCCCTACCTCCTTTCAACCCTCAGAAAGGACGTCCCACATGAGTAGCGTGATTGTCAGAAACAGGGGGAAGGCTGCAGGCGGACGTCTGCTCATCTACTTCCTCCTTACCGTGGCTGCAATCTACTTCCTCCTTCCCGTTTTGATCCTCGTGAACACCGGGCTCAAATCGTTCAAGGAGGTAAACATCTATCATATGTGGTGGCTGCCCGGCTCACCATCGTTCGAGGCTTTTTACCAGGCGCTCAGCAAGCTTGCTCCGAACCTGTTGAACTCCTTCATGCTCACCATTCCCGCCTCGCTGATCTCGGCAATGCTGGGTTCGATCAACGGATACGTGCTGTCAAAGTGGAAGTTCAGAGGCTCCAATATCGTATTCATCCTGATTCTCTTCGGAATGTTCATTCCATATCAGAGCATACTCATTCCTCTCGTTCAGTTTCTGAGCAGAACGAAACTTTACGGAAAACTCGTCGGTCTTATTCTGACGCATGTTATCTATGGAATTCCCATTACCACGTTGATATTCAAGAACTATTACAGCGAAGTACCAACATCGCTTCTCGAGTCCGGGTTGATCGATGGCGTCGGCATTCTTGGTGGTTACTGGCGTCTGATCCTCCCGGTATCCGCTCCGGCGTTTGTTGTGGTAATAATCTGGCAGTTCACCAGTATCTGGAATGAGTTTCTTTTTGCTGTCTCCATTATTCAGAATCCGAATTTCCAGCCAATAACGGTTGCTCTTCAGAATCTGGCAGGTTCGGAAATAATAGAGTGGAACATTCAGATGGCCGGTGCGCTGCTCGCGGCGTTGCCCACGCTTCTGGTTTACATCTTTCTCGGGAAATATTTCATTCGTGGCCTTTTGGCCGGATCCATAAAGGGGTAGAGGGGGCTCTCGACGATGAGTGATATTCTGCTGGAGACCACGGAAATTTCGAAAGATTTTTCTTCGGTATATGTGCTCAAGAACATCAGTATTCAGATTGAACGGGGAGAAATTCTCGGCATTATCGGCGAGAACGGCGCCGGAAAGTCCACCCTCATGAAGATACTCGGGGGAGTATATACGGCAACTTCGGGTGGAATCCATTTCGATTCGAAGGAGGTCGATATACGGGAACCGGCAGACGCAAAGCGTCTGGGAATCAGTCTGATTCCGCAGGAGTTCAATCTCATCAAGGAACTCACTGTTTGCGACAATGTGTTCCTCGGTTCAGAAGTCCGGCAGAGGAATGGGCTGCTGGACATGAAGACCATGATGGCACGCACGCATGAGTTGCTTGCCGAACTGAATGTGGACATTCGGCCGGACGAGCGTATTGAAAACCTGAGCACCGCGCAAAAGCAGATGGTGGAAATTTGCAAGGCGGTCTCCATGGACGCAAAGCTGCTTATTATGGACGAGCCGACCACGGTTCTCACTCAGTACGAGATAGATATCCTGTTCAAGCTCATGCATCGACTTCGCAATCAGGGAACAACAATCATCTACATCTCCCACAAATTGAAGGAGGTAAAGGCTGTCTGTGATCGAGTCATTATTCTCAGAGATGGGGAGGTAGTCTCTACCGAGAAGATTGGCAACATTTCCGTTGTGGAGATGGCGCAACGAATGGTCGGGCGCGAACTCAATCAGATTTTTCCCGAAAAGCATAATCCCGAATCCGAAATTGTTCTGGAGGTGCGCCATCTCACGGTGACTGACGTAATTGAAGACATCAGCTTCACCGTACGGCGAGGAGAAATACTCGGGTTGGCCGGACTCGTGGGTGCCGGGCGGACTGAGGTAGCGGAGACAATTCTGGGCGTCCGCAAGGCGGCGTCCGGTGAAATCTTTCGGGACGGAAAGAAGATCGTGATCGGGAGACCTTCAGACGCCGTGGCCAACGGGATCAGCTACCTCTCGGAAGATCGCCAGGGAAGCGGAATTCTGACCAGTTTTTCGGTGGCCAAGAATACCACCCTCGTGTCTCTCGGAGACTATTGCAGGTACATCATCAAGTTCATCATGCGTGACCGTGAGCGGGACTCGGCGAATGAGCACACCCGGCGGTTCAATATCAAGACGCAGAGCCTGGACACCCGACTCGAGTTCCTGAGCGGGGGGAATCAGCAGAAGGTTTCACTTGCCAAGAGCATCGATCCGAAACCGGTGGTCCTCATTGCCGACGAACCGACACGCGGAGTCGATGTGTCGGCAAAGCAGGAGATCTACCGGCTGATCAACTCTCTGGCAATGGAGGGACTGTCCTGTATCTTCATCTCATCCGAGCAGGAGGAAATAATCGGAATGTGCCACCGTGTCATCGTCATGAAGCAGGGACGTGTAATGGGAACTCTCGAAGGGGAGAAAATAAGTGAGGAAGAGATCATGTATCTCGCAACCGGTGTTCGTGAAGGAGTAGCGTAATGAATGCTGCGGGAGTTCTCTCGGCCCTGAAGAAGTTCGACTATCAGAAGTATGCATCGTTTCTTGCCCTGGTGGTGCTGTTCATTCTCTCGTCATTCCTGAGTCCGTATTTCCTCCGGCCCGGGAACCTGGTGAACATTCTGAGCCAGGTATCCTACACCGGCATGATAGCCCTTGGGATGGCCTTCGTGATAATAACCGGGGGAATCGACCTGTCGGTAGGATCACTGGTGGCATTCGATTCACTCATCGGCGTCATGTTCATGAATTACATGCTGAAGGCCATGGGCAATGAAATTGGCGCGGTGCTTCTCGGAATACTCGCCACTCTTTTTGTTGGCGCACTCACGGGCCTGCTCAACGGTTTCACCATAACCCGGGGGCGGCTGGCCCCGTTCATTGTCACTCTGGGCACCATGGCGATCTTCCGATCCCTGGCGCTGTTCATCGGGAACGCCGGCGAGATGCAGTCTCAGAGTCTTCTGTACGGCGAGTTCGGATTGACCAACATTCTCTTCCTTCCCGCGCCGGTGTGGGCCATGCTCGTGCTCGCGTTTGTGCTGGACATTGTTCTGAACCGGACCCGATACGGCAGATATCTGTGCGCGGTCGGTTCCAATACCCGGGTTGCGATCTTCTCGGCAATTAACGTGGATCGGGTGAAGGCTCTTGCGTACACGATTACCGGCCTTCTGGTCGGCATCTCTTCGGTACTGCTCTCGTCCCGGTTCAACGCGGTGAGCACATCCAATACCGGAATGGGATATGAACTCGATGCCATTGCGGCAGTTATTATCGGAGGTACGCCGATGACCGGCGGGAGGGGAACCGTCTGGGGCACCATCATCGGCGCGATTATCCTGGGCATAATCAACAACATGCTGAACATGCTCGGGGTGTCTGCCTATCTGCAGGGGACCGTCAAGGGCCTCGTTATCATCGGAGCGGTGTACATTCAGCGGCAGAGGGCGTAGTTCAGGGGGAAATGTCCATGCGCCGGAAGACGCATGGACCGGATAGAGCGGCTCACGCGCCGGTTGGCGCGTAGATGCCACCTGGTTCGTACGAACCGGGCAATAGAAAGAGGAGGTTCAGGCATGAGAAAGACATTCTCTCTTTTCATCGCCGTCCTGGTCGTGCTCGCATTCTTCACCGCATGCGCGCCGAAGAGCAGCACCGCTCAGGCTGATGCCGGGAAAACGCAGGCTGCGCAGCAGCCCGCCCAGTCCACGGCGCAGGCACCGGGTAAGGCGATTCGTGTAGGGTACACAATGCCTACGGCAGATCATGGGTATATCGCCCGTGCCATCTACTGGGCAAAGAAGGCAATGGCCGACTGGACGGCCAAGGATCCGAACATTACGTTCGATTTCGTGACCGCAGATACGGTAACGAAGCAGGCAAACGATATCCAGGACATGATGACAAAGGGCATCGACGCCCTCGTCGTGTTCCCGATCGATGCTTCGATTACTTCTCAGGTGGAAAAGGCCCACAACGCCGGTATTTTTACCGTTGTGATGGATCGTGGCACAACGCGACCGGTCTATGACACCTATCTGCACAACAATGACCAGGCGTATGCGACGCTTGCATCGGAGACACTGGCCAAGCAGCTGAACTACAAGGGGAACGTGGTCATTATTGAGGGTATTCCTACACCGATCAATACCATTCGCGTGGATACGGACAAGGCCGTCTTTGCAAAGTATCCGGGAATGAAGGTGCTGGATTCACAGCCCGGCAACTGGAATCAGCAGAAGGCTCACGACGTCATGCAGAACTACCTCCAGAAGTATCAGCAGATCGACGGCGTCATGACCAACGACGATGACATGATGATCGGCGCACAGCTTGCTTACAAGGAGTCGGGACGTTCGGACATCAAGGCATGGATGGGTGGTGGAGCCGACAAGCGGATTCTCAAGATCATCCAGGACGGAAGTGATCCGACGGTAACCGCAGACGTTACCTATCCGCCGGACCAGTGCGCAGACACCGTGACTCTGGCAGTTCTCGGAGCGCGCGGACAGACCTTTGCCGGTTTCTACCAGCAGAAGCTTCCGCTCGAAATTGTGCTGAACGCCGAACTCGTAACGAAAGAGAATGCAGCGAAGTACTACAATCCGGATGAGCCCTGAGTCTTACGTGAAGCAGCCCGGTTAGTAACCGGGTTCTTTCGGCCGCCCCCGTCGGGGGCGGCCGCTTCCATCTTTCCATAGAACGAACCGCAGAAATCGGGTTATACTCCGGCGGGGTAAGAAATGTATCGCAGACGCCGGGAACTCTTTCTGACATTCTTGATTCTTCTGCTTACGGTCCTGAGCGACCAGATTGTGAAAGCTGTGGTTCGCCATCAGCTCGAGCCGGGAACCATTCACCGTGTCATCGGCAGTATTCTCCTGCTCGTGCGCGCCGAGAACAGTGGAGCCTTCTTGAGTCTGGGGTCAGACTGGCCGTCCGAAATCCGAATTTCCATCTTCATCCTGCTCAGCGCGGGAATCCTTATCGGCGTCATTATCTTCACGCTGAGTTCTCGGAGGCTGACCCTTGGCGTGACCATCGGTCTTGCACTCATTGCCGGCGGTGGGCTCGGCAACCTTGCCGACCGCATATTCCGCGGCGGCCAGGTGACCGACTTCATCAATGTGGGAATCGGCGGATTACGAACCGGCATATTCAATCTGGCCGACCTGTTCATTACCGGCGGTGTCATTGTGCTCGCGGTGTCGTTTATCCGAAACAGGGGCCACGTGAATCCGTGGGAGCAGCGGACAGACGGAGACCGTCCGACCGGGAGTTGACCGTCTACTCTTCCACGGGAAGAAGTTTGACCAGTGCCGGATTCCACCTGACCGACACTCTGCTTCCTTCCGGAAAGATGTCTTTGCCCGCCGGATTGTCTATCTCGACCTGAATTTCGCCGTATTCCGTCTGGAGATAGGATTCGACCGATGAGCCGAGATATACGTTTGTTGTTACCGTTCCGTCGAGATATCCCTCTGCCGGCGGGGCAAGCTCAAGGGATTCGGGCCGCGCCATCAGCATGGCGCTGTCTCCCGCTTTGAGAGAGGGATGCCACCTTCGGACCGGACGCTGCTTTCCGTGGAAACCCACCGTGCTCTCTCCTCCTGTCGGACCGACTTCGCTCACCTCCACCGGAAAGAACGCCACCTTTCCGACAAAGCCTGCGACAAACATCGACTCCGGGTCTTCGTAAATTTGCGACGGCGTGCCGATCTGACGGATTACGCCTCCCTTCATTACGATGATTCTGTCGGAGAGGCTCATTGCCTCAACACGGTCGTGAGTAACATAGACCGCGGTAATTCCCATGGCCTTCTGGATTCGTCGGATTTCCACACGCATCTGTTCGCGCAACAAGGCGTCCAGATTTGACAGCGGTTCGTCGAGAAGGAGCACCGAAGGCTCCACGATCAGACTTCGGGCAAGAGCAACGCGCTGTTGCTGTCCTCCGGACAGTCGGGCCGGAGAACGTTCACCGTATTCGCCCAGGCCGACGAGCGCGAGCATGCTGTTCACCTTATCCCGAACGTCGGACTCCTCCATTCGCCGCGTGCGCAGACCGAACGCGACGTTATCAAAGACATTCATGTGCGGGAATAGCCCGTAGCTTTGAAAGACCGTTGCCGTGTCGCGTTTATTCGGCGGAAGGTGCGTAATTTCATCCTTGTCGATGTAGATCTTGCCTTCCGTCGGGAGTTCGAACCCGGCAATCATGCGAAGGGTGGTGGTTTTTCCGCAGCCGGAGGGTCCCAGAAGCGTTACAAGCTCCCCCGGACCAATGCTGAAGCTCGCATTGCGGACCGCAATCACATCGGCCCTGCCCTTCGTGTCGTGGAATCGCTTGGTAACGTTATCTATACTCACAGGAACCGGTTGTTTCGCCACGTGTTACTCCATTCTTTTCTACAGCGACATGGTCTTTTCCAGATGCGTGCTCTGCCGAATCAGCAGCCGCATGATTCCGAATACTGCAAGGACAATGATAATGAGGGTGGTCGACAGCACGCTTGCAAGGCCGAAACGGATGTTTTCCGAAAAATTGTAGATGAGCACGGTGATGTGATACCACCGGGCAGAAATGAGAAAGATGATTGCACTTACTGCCGTCATAGAGCGGACGAAGGTGTAGGACATACTCGAGATGAACGCAGGGCGGATCAACGGGAGAATTATGAGCCTGAATACTCGTGCCTGGTTCGCCCCCAGATCCACCGCCGCCTCTTCTATTGCCGGATCGATCTGACGGAGCGTTGCGACACCTCCTTCCAGGCCAACCGGAAGTTCACGGATAATGTAGTTGATGACGATTATGGCGCCGGTTCCAACCAGAAGGAACGGCGCATGGTTGAATGCAAGGATGTAGCTTATACCGATAAGAGTGCCTGGTATGGCGAACGGCGTCATAATGAGCCCCTCGAGCAGACGCTTGCCGGGGAACTTTCGCCTGACAAGGATGACCGCAGAGATCATGGCGAGCAGCCCGGCAATGGGAGTGGCAATTGCCGCGAGCGTTACGGTACTGAGAATTGCGTCTTTTCCGCGCTGCAGCGCCTCAACGATGTTTGCGGTCGTGAACGTGTAGTCTATGCCCCAGTTCTTGACGAAACATCCGGCAACAATGGTTCCGTACAACCCGAGAATTCCAATGGTGATGAGAATGATTATCGTTGCGAGCGTCGCCTGCACCGGTCGGGAAACAAGGTTCGCCAGTCGGCCCGAGGGCTTCCCGGTCACCGTTACAAATGATTTCTTGCTTACCCAGTATCGTTGGGCAAAGAAGGCGGTCAGAGTGGGCAGCAGGAGCAGAATGGAAAGTGCGGCGCCGTTGCCAAGCCTGCTCATGCCGGTAACCTCGATGTAAGCCTCCACCGAGAGGACGCGGTATGATCCGGAGAGAAGCAGCGGATTCGCAAAGTCGGCAAGGGAGTTCGTGAATACCAGCAACCACGCAGAGAGCACTCCGGGCATGGAAAGTGGAAGTGTTACCTTCAGGAATGTCCGAAGTCGGGAGGTATTCAGATCCATCGACGCCTCTTCGAGCGTTGCGTCTATACCGTGGAGCACTCCCGAGAGTGTCAGGAACGCGATGGGGAACATACCGATGGTCTGCACGATAGTCAGCCCGGTCAGACCATAGATGGAAAAGTTCTCCAGGTGAAGGAGCTGCCGGGTAATGAGTCCGTTGTTCCCGGCCAGGAGGATGATGGAGAGCGTGAGCGAAAATGGCGGTGAGATTACCGGCATGGTAGCCATCGCAGTCAGAAACTTCTTGCCGCGGATCGCCGTACGGGTAATGGCGAAGGCGAACAGGAATCCGATCAGCGTCGAGATAGTTGCGGTAAGAAATCCGAGTCGAATGCTTCCCCAGAGGGCGCGAAGATATTGAAAGTTGCCGAGCACCTTTTTCCAGATATCGAAAGAGAGCCCCCCGCCCGCAACCAGCGTGAGCCTGAGCGCTTCGAAGAGCGGGTAGGCAACAAATATGCCGACAACCGCAAAGAGGCCGAGGACAACGTAGCCGACCATTGGTTCTCGCAGAAACTGGGATATTCCGTAGATGAGGACGAAGAGCGCAAGTGCTGCCAGCGCGAAGAGGTCAAGAAGGCTGGAAAAGGCGCCTGTGGATGTCTTGTTCAGAAACATCACGAGCACGCCGTTTATGTCGTCTCCCGCCTTGTTGATAACGGGCGCAAACATCAGTTTCACCGTCTTCCCACCGACATCGTAGGGAGTGGATGGAAAGTACGGCTCCAGGTAAGCAGCGTTGTCGAGCCCCTTTGAAAACTCTTCGCTCTTCTCGTGTTCGCGATAGAAATTGATCAGTTCCGGATAGAGGCTGTGCAGCGTGAGGTCGGAAAACCCCGGAACCCCTTCAACGTAGACCACGGAGATGTTTCCGTATGTGCTCTTTGCCGTCTCGAGCCACTGCTGGATATCCTGTTCGCGGTCCGGCACAGAGCGCGCAATTGCGGAGACGAGTTGTTTCTGGTCTGAAACGGTAATTTCAGTGAAACTCTTCTTGATCGTCGAGAAGAACCAGAGGTCCACCGACAGGAACACCAGCGAGATCAGGATGAGTTTGAGGATTTTTTTCCACGTGAACATGGGCGACCCCGGAATTGGAAGCCGCCCTCTGGAAGAGGGCGGCCGATTCGTCGCTGTCGGACCTCAGCGTTTGCTGCCGATCTCGCGTGTCCAGCGCTCCAGGAGCCGTGTCTTGTTGTCCGCGTCCCACTGGATATTCTGATCTACGGTCTTCACATCATCCATGCTGAAGGCAACCGGATTTTTCGTTGCAAGTTTTGAAAGGGGAATAACGTACCATTGACCGATGATGTCCTGGGCGGTCCTGCTGAGAATCCAGTCGTACAGCTTTTTGCCGTTCACCGGGTCTTTCCCTCCCTTGACCATGGACATGGATGCAATTTCGTATCCTGTCCCTTCGGCGGGCACGGTAATGGTAACGGGGGCGCCTTCAACCTTCAGTTTGACCATGTCGTGGGCGTACCCGATAGCGAACGGGATTTCGCCGATTGCCACACTCTTGCCGCCGGCCGACCCGGAACGGGTGTACTGATCAATGTTGACGTCCAGTTTATGCAGGTAGTCGAAGGTCTTTTCCTCGTCCCCGCCGAACACGTACCGGATTGTGGTAATGACATTGTACGCAGTTCCGGATGTCGTGGGGTTCGCCATACGGATGAGGCCCTTGTACTGCGGTTTGAGCAGATCGGCCCAGGATTTCGGTGTATCGATCCCCATTGCCCGGGCGCGGTCATTGTTGGTTATGAACGCAAGTGGACCCAGGTAGAGGCCAATCCAGTAGTTTTCCGGATCCCGATACTGGGCTGGAGTGTTCGAAGCCATTCGGGAACGGTAGGGCGTCGTAAGCCCCTTTTTTTTCGCGCTCAAGTGGTTGAGACCGACGCCGCCTACCCAGACCGAAGCCTGCGGGTTGGCGCGTTCCGCCTCCATTCTTGCCTCGGCTTCCCCTCCTGACAGGCGAACCCAGTTTACCTTTATTCCGGTTTCCTTTTCGAATTGATCGAAAAGTTGTTTTGCAAGAGGCTCTTCGACGGTGGTGTACGCGTTTACCGACTCCTCGGCGAAGCCGATTGCGGCAACCATGGCAAGCGACACAAGAAACAGAAGGACCTTTTTCATTGAATCCCCCCTTTGGGTTATTGTTGGATTAGGCGCAGTATAATCCCTTTCTTAGACATTCTGCAATCGTCCAATCGTTCGACTGGTACCTGCAGGGTCCGTATTGCGCGTGAAAGATTGTCTTTTCGAGCGGGATCAGTACAATGAAGTGAAGGTGGGGGCAGAAAAATGGTCACAGCAGTCATCGACGGCATGGGCGGAGGGATGGGAGCGCAGATTATCGCGCAGCTCCGGAAGGATCTTGGAACCGGCGCGGAGATTGTTGCCCTCGGTGCGAACGCGGTTGCGACCGACCGAATGGTGCGTGCAGGCGCGAGCCGGGGTGCCACCGGCGAGAATGCATTTCGGGTAACGCTCCGAACGGTGGACTGCATCCTTGCCCCCATTGGTGTAATCATACCGGATTCGATGATGGGAGAGATAACGACGGCAATGGCCGTTCATGTCACCGAATCGCCCGCGGCAAAGTACCTCATTCCGTTTGCTCAACCCCATTTCACCATTGTCGGAATGGACCCAAGGCCGGTCGCGCGTCTGATTGCTGAGGGATCGGCCGCTGTCAGGGACTATCTGGCCAAATGAGCCGCCGATGCCGGGAGGCTATCCGAGCCCTACTTGCGCGTGGCCCACTTGCGAGTTGACCGGATATCCGGTACTGTAGGTGAGTCGACACGAAGTCGACGCTTCTCCTCCGCAATAGAGATTTCTGCCGCTCGGTCTCGAATGTTGTTCCCGACGGGTCGGCGAACGCCGCGCAACAGTGGGATTGCGCCTCTCGGTCAGAAGATCGAGCCATAAAAACTGCAGGACTACCCCCTATGAAACGTCTCATCTCACCGGTACTGGGAATCTTGTTACTGCTCGCAGGAGCAGCCTCTGTTTCGGCAGAAAACACCGTCGTAGCATCCACTTCGTGGACAGGTTCGATTGCGCGCGCGGCAGGCGCCCGTTCCGTTCATATCCTTGCCCCCCTGACCCTTCAGCATCCTCCCGAGTATGCGCTGAAGCCGTCGGATCTGATCGCGGTACGGTCCGCATCGGTCGTTGTGTACGCGGGTTACGAACGCTTCGCGAAGAAGCTCGTGGAGACCGCCGCCGGAACCGACACGAGGCTCATCAAGATAGTCACAGACAACACTCCGGCCACCGTAAAAGCACAGGCTCTTCTTATCGCGAAGGAACTCGGAACCATCCCGGAGTACAATGTGTGGGCAAAGAAGTTCACCACGCTCACCGGTGGATTGCGTACGAAGGTCCTTGGCGCCTATGGAGACCGGCCCGTCATCGTTCAGAAATTCATGGAGTCTTTTGCGCGATGGATCGGTTTGAATGTGGTCGGGGATTTCGGTCCCGCTGATCCGTCACCGTCGGTGGTTGTGCGGCTTGCCGGCCGGCATCCGTCCGTGGTCATCGACAACTACCACTCACCGAACGGGAAGGCAATTGCCGAGGCCGCAGGCGCTCATTACGTGCAGCTCATCAATTTCCCCGGCAGAGATGGCACTCGCTCAATCGAAGATGTGTTTCGGTATGACGCCGAGCTATTGCTGAAAGCTCTGCCGAAGTAATGTCCGGTCCATCCATTTCTTGGAAATCGCAAACCGCTCTCTCTGCGCGAGCGCTCTCGGTTGGATATGGGGCAACTCCGGTTGTCCACGGCATATCCCTCGAGGTTGCGTGCGGCGATCTCATTGCCCTTTCCGGACCAAACGGGAGTGGAAAGTCCACCCTGCTGAAGACGTGGCTCGGTATTATTCCGGCTCTATCCGGTGATCTTTCCGTTCTGGGAACGGTTCCCCGTTCCCGGGGGTTCAGAAACACCCTGATGCGGATTGGATACGTTGCGCAGAGCAGGGGAAGCGGTGCACTTCCCGTTACTGTCCGGGAGGCGGTAGCAATGGGCAGATACGGAATAGCCGGATTTGCGCGACGCCTCTCCGACCGGGACTGGCGGTATGTGGACGACGCAATTGGTTTTGTCGGATTAAGTTCCGAAACGGCCCGGCGAATGGATGAACTTTCCGGAGGCCAGGCGCAGCGAGTTGCGATTGCACGGGCAGTTGCCATGGATCCCCAGATTCTTATCCTCGATGAACCCATGACACATCTGGATCGGGAGAATCGCGAAGAGCTCATGGAGCTGATCGGGAACCTCCACAGACGCCGGGAAATAGCCGTGGTCATTGTTTCTCACGCCGAAGAGGTCATCGCGGCCTGCAGCGCGATTTATCGGTTCGGGCAGGGACTCATTCAGCGTGTGCCTTCATTCGAGGTTGCTGATGCTTGAGATCTTCACCATGCCGGTTTTTTCCCGGGCAATCATTGCGCTGGTGGTTACCGGCATGACCTTTCCTGCGCTCGGAACGTTCATCCTGAATCTGGAGCTCATTCCCGCACGATTCGCCGTTATGCACGCAGCGCTTCTGGGAGCCGCCGTCGGGCTGTTTTTCGGAGCAAACCCCCTCATGCCCGCAATGGCGGCGAGCATCCTTACCGGCCTCATCGTTGCCCGGATCAGCTGGCGGGCAAAGAGCTCGGCGGGTGGTGCGCTCGGCATGGTAATGACCGTTTCGCTTGGACTTGCATTCATCCTTTTCTACAAAGGACAGGTAAATGCGATAGCTGCGTTCAATCTGTTCTGGGGAAATATCCTCGCGCTGGCGGTCAGCGACTTGTGGACCGTCATCGGCACAGGGGCTGCAATTCTCCTGTTTCTTGGTATTGCGTACAAGGAGATCCAGATTGTTCTCTATGATCGGGAACTCGCCCGTGCGGTCGGGACTCCTGCGGTGTTCGTCTACACAGGTGTTCTGCTGATCACCTGTCTTGGCGTGGCCGTTGCAATGCGCGTCACAGGCGCACTCATGGTGGATGCAGTGACAATCCTGCCGGCGCTCGTTGCACGCAGACTGGGAAAGACGTTCTCTGGAATGCTGTTGTGGGGAGCTGCGGCGGGTCTGTCGATGAACCTGATCGGTTTTGCCTCCTCGGTGGCATTCGACCTCCCGGTCAGTCCCGCAATCATTGTTCTCGGTGCAGGCCTGGTCGGGGCGGTGTCCGGCGTCTCGTGGCTGTCGCGAAG
>CAZKMA010000013.1:82162-84193 GCA_964553615.1 uncultured Spirochaetales bacterium
TCGCGATACGCGCTGGCGTCGAATTGGGTATCTATCCTCGGACTTGTCGTTACCCTCGTTGTCGGTGTTCTTGCTTTGGTCACTCTTCGGGTGCGACGCATCGAAACGGGTGCTTCCGGGCGTGGGACAGTCGGTGGCTCCGGATCCGTCGCTGCAGCGGACAGAGGAGGTCCCTCGCCGGGAGAGGGCCGCGTTCCCGAGCGGTTTGTGGACGACCTTACCGGCCTTCCGGCCCTTTTCTGGTTCGAACAGACTCTCACAACTGAAATCGCGCGTGGCAGACGATACCGGCATCCACTCTCCCTCATTGTCCTGGATATCGACAATTTCACCCGATTGAATCAGCTTCATGGGCATGCAACCGGCGACTATGTGCTCATGACCGTTGCGGGAATTCTCCGTTCCACGGTACGGCAGACGGACTTGATTTCGCGCATCCGCGATGACGAGTTTGCAGTTCTTGTGCCGGAGACCGACCGTCAGGGCGCCGATCATGTTGCAGAAAAGCTTCGCCGTGCCGTAGAGCTGTATCCATTTGACGAAGGACTCGAGGTAACGGTAAGCATTGCGTTGGCTGAAGCGGGTGCTCCGGAAAATGCGCAGCTGCTGCTTGGAAGGGCGGAGGACACGGTCGTTGCGGCAAGAGACAGCGGAGGGAACACCGTTGCCCGTTCGGAACTGCAGACCTGATTCGGGTGCCTGACGTTCAGTTCCTGCCTTTGCGGCCGTCTATCGAACGCGGTATTCACCGGGGAGATCATGGGTCGACGAGTTAGTTACATTCTTGCGTTCACCGTTCTTTGCATCTCCGAGCCGCTATTTTCGCAGGTAACGGTCCTGCAGGTCATCAGTGGAAGCGCAGGCGATCCACGGATTCAGAGCATCGTTTCGCGGACAACATCGATTGAACTGGAGCGTGCTGGTCTGACTCCGGTAATTCCGCGCAATGATCTGACTGCGAATCCATCTGAAGACATCGCGGTTTCGGCCGCCCGGAGGGCAGAGGCTCAGTACCTTCTGTTCATTCACAGCGGGATCAGTGGTGATAGTCTGTACCTCGAAATGAGTCTGACCCGCGTGCGCGACCGGAAACGGATTGGTGCAGACAATCGAACGCTTCCTATCGACATTAACCTGGATAATACACTTGCTTTCGCCATACGTTCTTTCCTCGAGGACAAATCAATTGTGGCAGAGGTTCGCGCTGCACAAGAAGCGAATCCGGGGAAGGGCGGCCCTGTACCTGCAGAAGCGCCTCCGGTTCCTGTTCCGAAGATCTCCGGACCCGGCAGAGTGGAGTCCTTGCCCCGCAGCACGGAGGAGAAATCCTCGGCCGGTTTCTCATTCGACGCAGGCGTGGCGCCGTTGCTGCTCGTCGGGACCGCAAGTGACTATTTCCGGTACGGACTTGCGTTCGGGCTCTCCTTCGGTTACTCATTCCCCGTGTTCGGGCTTGCAGCAGCTGTCGGCGTGGATGCCGGCGCCATCCGAATATTCCCGATTCCGGAGTTGCCGCAGGGAACCGTATATGCCTTCAGTGCCGGACCTTCACTTCAACTTGGAACTCCAGCGAGGGCGAAGGTAAGCCTCATGCTTCGGGTCACTCCTGCCGCTTCGGTACTCACCGTCCAGCTGCCGAATGGCCCCCTCCTTGCAAAGACGATACCGAGCATAGAAAGTGACTTGGCCGCGCGGCTTCGTGTGGCCCCGGCATGGGTCGTTGGAATGCGCCTCGGATTTATCGCCATTTTCGAGCCCCGGTACCCGATTATGGGATTCATGCCTGCAGTTTTCGTGGGTTTTGAACCGTAAATGCACCGGACGCAAGGCTAAGTCCGTGTCTGGACGATTTGACTTCTGAAGCGCATGCATGAATCAGTCGGGCCCAACAGCTGGAGCTTGCAGGAGGGGCTACCAGTCGTTCATGAGTGTCGGATTGTTCCGATGGTGCTTCCCGTGTGATTTCGTCAGGAATTCAGGCACCGAGCGTGATATAGTGTGTGTCACGCACCGGTTGGGAGGGAAGCAACG
>CAZKMA010000014.1:0-15196 GCA_964553615.1 uncultured Spirochaetales bacterium
GCAAGGACCATATCGACCTGGTCGTTGATCAGGACCTGCTCGCGGGTCGATGATGTAACCGTTGTGAAAACGAACTTGGACGAATCGCCGAGAATGTAGCGGGTAATCAGCTGGGCCAGCCCCGCGTCGAAACCGCGAATCTTTCCATCCTTCTCGTTGAGCAGAGAAAAGAGGTTCGAAGTCTGGGTGCCACCCAGGCGCAGCACTCCGGCGTTCCTGATCTTCGTTGCCCATGCGCTTGAAGCGATCGTGGCTGCGTCAGCCACCGGGCCGTTTGCGACAATGGCATCGAAGGCCGCCGCATTGATGGCGGTGCCGTCAGCGAACAGCGGTGCCGCCGCGAAGCCGAAGGCAATCAGCGCCACGGCCGACATGAAACGAAATGTTTTCACGGTTGCTCCTTTTTTTTTGAGAATTGCATAATTATACAGTGGAAATACTGCACATGCAACTGGGTGTTGCGCGAATGCAGGCTTGTGTGCACGCTGACCCGTGAGGATGGCTCCCCTATTCTCAACCTTCTTTCAGGGTGGATAAGCCCATGGGCCTGTTTTCTCCGGGGCAGTCTCATCTCCAGTTGAATTTGCTCAACCGCTTGACTAACATACCAATCATATAGGACATGACAATGAAGTCGTCCATCAAAATTCGGCTCCAGCAACCTCGATGAGAAGGGAGAGAGCTCGTGAAGAGAAAAGGTACGGATCTTGACGAGATCACGATCGCCGAGCTTCAGGAAGGCATGAAGTCGGGGAAATACACGGCAAGGTCTGTTGCGGAACTCTACCTCGAAAGAATCGAGAAGATAGACAGACATGGCCCGACAGTGAACAGTATCATTGAGCTGAACCCTGACGCACTGAATATAGCGGAGGCGCTTGACCGGGAGCGAAAAGAAAAAGGTGCTCGCGGTCCGTTGCATGGAATACCGGTCGTCATCAAAGACAACATCTCTACTGCAGATAAGATGATGACCACAGCCGGCTCTCTGGCTCTTGCGGGTTCGAAACCGCGTATGGACTCATTCGTGGTACAGCAACTCAGGAACTCGGGCGCAGTCATCCTCGCGAAAACGAACCTCAGCGAATGGGCCAATATCAGGTCGAACCACTCAACAAGTGGCTGGAGCGGACGTGGCGGCTTAACGCGGAATCCGTACGCGCTTGACCGCAATACATCGGGGTCAAGCTCAGGATCTGCAGCAGCCGTTTCTTCAAACCTGACAGCGGTCGCAGTAGGTACGGAGACCGATGGCTCTATCCTCAGCCCGTCTTCCGTAAATGGCGTGGTGGGAATTAAACCGACCGTCGGCCTTGTCAGCCGGACGGGCATAGTTCCCATTTCGCATACACAGGACACGGCGGGGCCGATGTGCAGGACAGTCAGCGATGCCGCAACGTTGCTCGGCGCCATGACTGGTGTCGATCCCGAGGACAAAGCGAGCAGGGCGAGCAAAGGAAAATTCCATAAGGATTATACGAAATTCCTCAACGCCTCCGGCCTCGAAGGAGCCAGAATAGGTGTCGTTCGCGGTTATTTCGGATTCCTGCCTGAGGTGGACAGGATTATCAATGGATCTCTGGAAGTTCTCAAACAGAAGGGTGCTATTCTCGTTGATCCCGCAGACATGAAGTCACTTGCAAAGCTGGGCGACGCGGAAGACATTGTCTTTCAATATGAACTCAAGGCCAATATGAAGAAGTACCTGGACTGGGTCGGCCCGAGCGCTCCAGTGCATTCGTTGAAGGACATAATTGAATTTGATGAAAAACACAGAGACTCCGAGATGAAGTATTTCGGTCAGGATATTTTCCTGAAGGCCGAGGCAAGGGGTCCGCTGACAGACAAAAAGTACCTTGATGCGCTTGCAAAGTGCCGTCGACTGACCCGAACCGACGGGATCGATTTAGTTATGACGAAACACAAGCTCGATGCGTTAGTCGCACCTACCGGCAGCCCTGCATGGATGACAGATTTGGTGGATGGTGATCATTTTCTTGGAGGCAGCTCGCAGGCTGCTGCAGTGGCCGGTTACCCAAGCATTACGGTCCCGGCAGGATTTGTCTTCGGACTTCCAATCGGGATCTCATTTTTCGGTCGGGCATGGAGTGAGCCCACACTCATCAAGATTGCGTACGGCTTTGAACAAGCAACGAAAGTAAGAACTCCCCCAGGGTTCCGTAAGACTGCCGACCTTTCCCAAGTCAGAAGGTCCAGCGTTTAGAGGGATGCTTCCGAAAGCTCGCCGGTTTTTCTTCCGTCACGACCGTCGGCCGCTCGAACCGATAGGAAATTGCCCCCGATCGAAACGCGACATACTCCTCTGGCCATTAGTATAGCCACGAACAGGGATCCAAAGAGATGTCATGGGATAACTCAGCACCTCGCATTCGGGGGTGGTTTACGTAATCCTTCTGATAGTACCTATGAATATTTATTCGGATACGCGAGTATCAATGCGACCGAGGCACGCGAATAGCTTGCGGGGATATTCCGGGCAATTGGGTGCTGGTTCAAGTCCAGTTCGCCGCAACTTCCGAAAACGTAATGGTAACCGGAATGAGAAGCCGCTCAAGATGAGCGGCTGTTTTCTTATTCACTCGGCGGGAACACCGGAGACTGACCACGGTTTGGTTTCCACCCGAAGCGGCAAACCCTACTTTCCCAGTTTGCCCTTAACATAGCGGTAGAAAGCATCGTAATCCTTCCCTATTGTCTTGGTTCCGTCGAGCATGGGATTGAATGCGCCGCCGGCAATGAAGGAGGTAATCTGACCGCCTCCGGACCCTGGGGTATTGGTTGTGGCGCCGGCCTCACGCTCACTGGACTTTGCAATTGCAAGTTCATCGGTTGCCATGAGTTGCTCGGGTGTCAGAATATCATCTTCAATTCGCACAAGGAGCGTCTCCGCCATGTCCGGCTCCATACGTTTGGTCGCCGCGATTGACTGCATTACATCGTAGACTGATGCGAGCTGTTTCGGCGAAAGGGAAAGTTGCGGCATCTCCTTCTCCATGGTTTGCAGATATCCGAACATTCTGCCGAGATCGAACACGACCGCCGCTTTCGCCTTTGCGGCTACAACCGCCGGATCATCCGGCGAGGTCTGCGCCATTGCAGCAATCGGCATCCACGCAAGGATAGCCATTCCCAGTACAAATCGTCCAATTCCGTTTCTCATACTTTTCTCCTTTTTCTTTTGAATACGAGTACGCCTTATTCGTAACGAAGCGCTTCTATGGGATCCAGCTTCGACGCACGGTACGCCGGATACCCTCCGAAAAACAGACCAATAACAACTGAAAATCCGAAGGCCAGGAATATTGATCCGACAGACACAACGGATGCCATTCCGAGAAATTGCGAGGCTCCCCATGAAGCGAGGAGACCGAAGCCGATGCCGATGAGTCCACCACCGAGAGACAGGATAATCGCTTCGGTGAGAAACTGGCGGAGGATATCGGTGGATTTTGCTCCCAGCGCCATTCGTACACCAATTTCCCGGGTACGTTCGGTAACGGACACGAGCATGATATTCATGATGCCGATACCACCAACGATCAGACTGATTGCGGCAATGCTCCCCAGAAGGAGCGTGAATGTACCGGTTACGCCCTGAAGTGTGCTTAACAGATCCAGCTGGTTTGAAACGGAAAAATCCGCAACATCCATGTTCGGCAGCCGGTGCGATTTGAGCAGCGAGTCTTCGATTGCACGCTGCAGGTCACGCATTATTTCAGGGGATGTGGCCTGCACATTGATCATTGCATAGTCGGCGGAGCCTGAAATGTATCGCTGGAAGGTCGATGCGGGAATCAGTATCTGGGTATCCTGTGTCGACGAACCCTTGTCCTCCATGACTCCGATTACGCGATATCCGGTTCCATTGATGCGAATCTTCTTTCCGAGTGGATCCACGCCCGCGGCAAACAGGTCCCGGTACACCTGAGCGCCGATTACGGCCACGAGCTTTCGCGATTTTACCTCCTGCTCGTCAAAAAACTGCCCGTACGCGGGGTGGAAGTTGCGAATGCCCGGATATTCCGTGCCGGTTCCGACAACGGTTGCCGATGTATTCCGGTTCTCGTACTTGATCTGGCCGGTCGCCGAGCTTTCCGGAGCCGCCGCCACCACATAGGTTGCAGGAAGACCGCGGATGAAACTCAAATCCTCGGCTGAGAGAGTCGGGACTATGCTGGTCGTGTTGCGGCGGACAAGGCTTGCCCCACGCGGCTGACCCGAATAGACGATGAGGAGATTGGACCCCAGTGATTGAAGACTCGATTCAACAGAGGCCTGCGCACCGTTTCCCAGCGCGACAAGTGCAATTACCGCACCTACGCCGATCATTACGCCAAGTCCTGTCAGAAAGGATCGCGCCTTGTTCGAAGCAATGCTCCGCAACGCCATGGCCAGGCTTTCACTGAACTTGAAGAATTTCATGGGTTCCACTCCTCTACCGGGACGTCGGACAGGATCTTTCCATCCCTGATCTGAACTATCCTCCGCCCCTGCCGTGCAACATCCGGATCGTGGGTGACCATTATCAGGGTAACGCCTTCCTGTTGAAGCTCCCGGAAAAGT
Source organism: uncultured Spirochaetales bacterium (assembly GCA_964553615.1). GTDB lineage: Bacteria > Spirochaetota > Spirochaetia > DSM-27196 > DATKUC01 > DATKUC01. The sequence goes on from CAZKMA010000014.1 coordinate 4,585, forward strand.
CCCATTATCTCGGCGCCGGTCTTCGTATCCAGGGCTCCGGTCGGCTCATCGGCAAGCAGGACCTCAGGCCTGCCGGAGAGAGCGCGTGCAATGGCTACCCTCTGCCGCTGGCCACCGGACAGCTCGCTCGGCACATGAGTTGCCCTGTCCGCAAGGCCCACCCGTTCGAGCATCTCCATTGCGCGCAGCCGGCGTTCTTTCGGCCCGACGCCTGCATAGATGAGCGGCAGCTCAACGTTTTCTACAGCAGAAATGCGGGGGAGAAGGTTGAACGTCTGAAAGACGAATCCAATATGCCGATTGCGAATCTCGGCCAGCCGATTTTTCGGCAGGCCGGCAACCGATTCCTCGGACAGACGATACTCTCCGCCGCTGGGAGAATCGAGACATCCAATGATGTTCATGAGTGTCGATTTACCAGAACCACTTGGTCCGACAATGGAGACAAACTCGCCTTTTCCGATTGAAAGGTTGATTTCGTCGATTGCCTTGACCAACGTCGGGCCCATCTGGTAATGCCTGCTTATCCCTTCGAGACTGATCACTTTGTCCCTCCCGAACCGGGAATGGTGATGGGCACAACCGAGGTACCGACGGTGCTCTGCGTGGATCCCAGATCCAACCCCGCGCTCGATGGAACCAGTACCATCTCTCCCTCAACCAATCCGCTCAGCACTACAATGCTTGTTCCGTTGTCGGCACCTGTTTCCACCCGCTTCGTCTGCGTTTCTCCCTGGTTCTGGACTTTGATATAGCTTCTTCCCCGGACAGCGGAGACCGCCGCACTCGGCACCGTGATGCCCTTGTCGGATCGGATCAGGATTGAAATGTCGGTTGACATGCCCGGTTTGAGTCGTTCGTCACGATTTGGCAGGACTGTATAAACTTTGAATATTGGAATATTGTTTACGATCTGTGCCGCCTTGCTTACGCGCTCTACGGTGGACTGCAGAACTTCCTTTCCGAGCGTGTCGCTCGTTACCGTGACAGGGAGCCCTGAGGTGACCTTGCCAATGTCATATTCATCTACCTCCGCATTCAGTCGGAGGCGGCTTATGTCGGCAACGGTCAGAAGCGCACCACCTCTGGCGACCAGATCCCCCGGATTCAGATTCCCGGAAAGCACCACCCCATCTATCGGAGCACGCACCGATGTTGCATTGAGATCGTTCTGGGCGGTCTCCAGCGCCAATGCAGCCTGAGCCACCACAATATCCGCAAGCTCAAGACTGCGCTTTGCGGAGGTAACCGCATCGGATGCCGCACGGACCAGATCCTGCGGCACCGCGCCGGTTTTCAACAACGTTTCCTTATCACCAAGATCCTTGACCGCCATGGCCAGTGCGTCCGCCGCCTTGTCACGGTTGACCCGTGACTGAGCACGGGCAAGCTCGGCTGAGCGAACCGCTTTCTGCTGATCTCCCTGATCAAATCGAACGAGCACCTCTCCCTTCTTGATTGACGCCCCTTCGGGCACTGCAAAGGTAACGACACCCTCAATAGTTGAGCGTACTGTCTGAGTAAGGTAGGGCTCGACAACGGCCGGCGCCTCGACCACCACGGAAACACTGCCCGCCTTTGCGGCGACGGCCGTAAACTGACTCTGGGAAGTCGATGTTGTCTGTGTAGTCTCTTTGCTCCCACACCCTGTCATGACAACGAGGACTGTTGAAAGTGCGATGCCAAATAGCAGGAGCCCCACCCTGGACCGACTGTTCTTCATATTCATCGTTATTTTTCTCCTTTTTTGATCTCGGGCACGACGCTTGTCAGATACCCGGCTATGTTGGCCGCGCTCAACAGCTTGATTCGCTCCGCAGACTCCGCTGCGAGCAGGGAAAACTCTGCGCGTTTGAGAAGTGCCGTTGCCTGAGGAACCTCATAGTCGCTCGCAAGCCCAAGGGTTCGACGAGATGTCACAATGGCACTGTTCTTCTCGGCGCGGGAAAGCCCGTCTCTGGCCTGCCGGGTCTCCTGAGTCGCTGCGAGCCACTCCTGATAACGGCTTCTGATCTCGAGTTCCAGCGACCGGCGCAGGAGGTCGAGTTTCTGTGCGTCCTGCGCCCGTTGAACCTGCAGGGTCGCCGACTCGAGACTGTTTCCCTTCGCGCCACCGAAGGAGAGCGAGAATCCCACTCCTATATTCCAGGTATCACTCAAATTGGCCGCGTTGTTGCCCGGGATTGATCCGCTGGAATAGAGGGGAAATGAATACGCGGCACTCAATTGGGGCTGTTGGATGAGATAGGCAAGAGATACACTGTGATCTGCAGCGCCCCCGAAAACCTGCAGCGTCGTAGTCAGATCGGGGCGGCCGAGGATCGCAATCTGCGCTTCTATTCCGTCCATACCGGAACGAATGGCATTCAAGTCCGGATTTCCAACCACCGCACGATTAATCAACTCCGGTGGGAGCGGCAGATCGCGCAAAACCTTCGATGCCGGATCCAAATCCAGGTTCGGCGTATCCGGCGTGAACGGAAGCTGTACCTGATCGGCGAGTTTCAACCATGTCAGACGACGTGAAAGCTCGCCCTGCGTCGATGCGGTCTCTTTCCTGCGCAAATCGTCATTCGCCGTCGTGAGCTCTACAAGCGACACTTTTCCTGCCTGGAACTGACTCTCAAGCGCTGCCGCATAGGTTCGCGCACCTTCGAGTTCCGCCTGCAGGACCTCCTGCTCCCTCTGCACCAACCATGCCTGGACGAAAAGTCCGTACACTTCGACGTATGCATTGTCTCTCGCCTGTACAAGCTTCTGTTCGGCAGTCCGCAGGTTCTCTGCTGCCTGCCTGAGCTGAAGTTGCGCCGAATCCGAAAGCCCGACCGGTATCTTTGCCGTAATGGTTGCGCCGATGTCGGTCTGTTCAGGAAACGCGGCAACAAACTCCGTAGTGGCCTTCGCCTGTGGCGCAATCGCGAGTGAGAAATCGCCTGCGAAACCGAGTCTGTTCAGGTTCGTGCGTGCTTCATCTACTGCGAGTTCAGCTGATCGGACACCACTTGTCTGATCAATCCGGTTCAGCACATCCTTCAGGGGAAGGGCAAAAGCGGCCACCTGGACTACCATCATAAGACCGGCCACAAGCAGTGTCCGGTGAACATACTTCGAACTGCTCATCCTATCTCCTTTTCTGATACGAGAAATCCGGAAATTGCGCGAATGTCGTCCGCTGTTGCCGACGAATACAACGTGCTGCGAGACTTTTGGCGACTTTTGGCGACTTTTAGCCGGCACTTCGGATCTGTCGCAATATGAATAATTCCGTACATATAGCACAAACTATATTGCAATAAGCGTGCCAGGTTTGGACTTGGAGCAGTGCGGGTTCCGATGTGGCGTCTGCATGCCTGGAAAGGTCTGCAGAACGGACAACTGAGCGAAGAGATCTGCATGCATACAGAAAGCTCAACGGAAAGGCGGGTATTTTTTGCTCAACCGAGGTGGAGATGGGTGATAATTACCCTTACTGCAAGAACGACAAAGGGTGTCGGGACGGCCGGAGATATCGTTCAGGCGGTGAAGATCATTGCCCGCGTGGATTCGACTGGTCTCGACATAGATCTGCGGAGCATCCGGTTTGCGGGCCAGTGGCTCAGGTTGGGATCAAGATCGGCGATCTTGTCAGCGCTGCCGGCGTTGTCCAGCTCATCACGCATCGCCTGGTCGATCAACGCATTGCCAGGCAGCATGAGGATGCCGTTCTTACCGGTCGGATCTTCCGGGCCTTTTTGGTCCTTCAGTCTCTCCTGCAATTCCGCTCGAGTAGGAGGGTAGGTCTGAGATCCGGAACGTGTTGTTCATTTTCTTCGTTGCAAAATTCGCCGCATGGCAATGACATGACAATGGATTATCGGGCAAAATCCAGCACGAACTGCCTGATCAACTCATCCTCCTCTGGGCCATGCCATTCACCTCTCGCCTTTGTGAAACTTTTTGTCACGAGAGGTTCGGGAAAGAGCTCCTCATACTTTGAAAAGGCTTCAGCGGGATCGGTGCCAAGGTTTGACAGTATCAGCCCAAGCTTCTTCCCTTCCAGGTGCTGATAATACCGTTGCACAAACCCCCTGACCGCCGGAGTCGGACTGGCGGCCCAGAAGGGTGTCACAATGACGATCCTGTCAAACTGACCGGGGTCGTTTGCAGCAGGTGCAATATCAGAGGATTCCTTCCGCATTGCCGAGGCTCCGTTCAGAAATCTCAAGAAGCCACGAGATAGTCGCTTTTTCTTCTCGACTATCCTTTCGCTTCTGCAATGCATCTGAGCGGCCACTTTCCCTGCGAGGTTTTCACAATGCCCTGACAATGAATAGTAATAGATGATTGTTTCCATGCTGCATCTCCTTTCCAGACCCGTGGAATCCATCGTTGCAGGCTTTGCGACCGCTCGCCCAAATACGAGTGATCTGGACAACTGCTGAGAACGCGAGTCAATCCGCGGAAGAAATACATCATATCCAGAAAGTGCCGGTCAGCAACAGGGTGGGCGTTCGGAATTGTTCACCGGGTTCATGCATCGCTACTGCCGGCGGCCCGAAAAACCGCCGGAATAGACTCCGACCCCGCGCAATCGCTGCGGCATTATCAGGACGCACGGAGAGCCCGAAGGTGCTGCCGTGGCTGCGCCTCCGAACTCTGCGGTGTTTACACCGAACTCTACGGTGTCTACACCGAGCTCTGTGGTGCTACATCCCTGACGCTTTTTTCGTCATTCCCTTCAGATCGCTCCGCGGAGTCGTAACGATCCATCCGACGCTTGCGACCGGTGTGGGATGACTCAAGGTGGTCCCGCTTATGCTGCTCGCAGCATTCGCGTTGATGAGTTTCGCCGGCTTTGCCGCAGTGGTCGCCCAGTAGATGCTATTCTGGGTTATCATTGAATCCGTTACCGAATAGGTGATCGGAGCGTTGAACTTCTCTATCAATCCACCGGTCTTTTCGTTTATAACCCGATAGGCGAAGTTGGCAACCACCATCTGACCTGGAGATACCATTGAGTCCCAACTGCTGTTCGTCCCGGCAAGAACCTGGAACCGTACGGGCACGGAAAATGCATTTCCAGGTATGGAAATGGTCATATATCCTGCCGCCTTTCCAGTAGTGAACTGATCCGGAACAGTTATTTTGCCGGACTGCCCCGGCTGCAGCGTGAGTGTACCGAGAACGTCGGGATAACCGTACTTGGTCATGCCTACAGGCCCTGCGACCTTCGGTCCGGTCTGGCACGCTGCCAGAGTCAGCGCGAGGGCTGCTACAGCAACCGTGTATTTCAAATATCTCTTCATCTTCTTTTCCTCCAAAGTTGGTGTGCAAATCGAACCTTGTGAGGGAAATTACGCAGGCCGCTCTTCCGGGCACATACACCGGAAGGATCAATCTTTGGCTCTTCGAGGTATAGATTATTGAGTAATTCAGTCAGATTCCGTATGCAGGATGATTGGACTGTGGAGACTGCATGCCGTCCCACGGGCGGAGACTGCAAATGCACTCTCCGCCTTCACCGTGGTCTCAGTGCTGCGCCTCAGAACCCCCTTGAGAGGTGATAGTATGCTTCGTTCCAGCGCAGTTCCTTCTTGAACCCGCTCGTAGTTGTGTCTGCGCCGATGCGCAGGAACTCGACACCAGCCATTTCGGCGTAGTCCTCCAGGGAATCCGCAGAGATTGCCTTGCTGAATACCGTGTGATGCGCCCCCCCGCCATATATCCACGCCGCGGCAGCAACCGAAAGATTCGGCCGCGGTATCCATACGACGCGAGCTACCGGAAGCTTCGGCAGCGCGGCATCGGGCACAACCGCATCCACCTCGTTCACAATCATGCGGAACCGGTTTCCCATGTCTACCACCGTTGCATTGAGTGCCGGCCCCTTTGAAACGTTGAAAACCAGCCGCGCCGGGTCCGACTTTCCGCCGATCGACAGCGGGTGGATCTCCACACGCGGCTTCCCGTCTGCAATACTCGGGCAGACCTCGAGCATGTGAGCGCCAAGCACCTTCATTCCCTTCGGATCCAGGTGATAGGTGTAATCCTCCATGAACGACGTTCCGCCACTCAGCCCGGCGGACATGACCTTGCAGGCACGGACAAGTGCCGCTGTCTTCCAATCTCCCTCTCCGCCGAAACCGAATCCATCCGCCATGAGGCGTTGCGAAGCAAGCCCCGGTAGCTGTGAGATTCCGTGCAGATCTTCGAATGTTGTCGTGAAGGCGGTGTATCCGCCGTCCTCCAGAAAACCGCGCATGCCCAGTTCAATACGGGCCGCATCGCGAAGCGATTCACGTCTTGCCCCACCCTTCTTCAATTCGTCGGCAAGAACGTATTCCTCCTCGTACACCTTCAGATGCGATTCAACCGCAGCGTCCGTTATCTCACGGGTGAACTCGACCAGATCTCCAACCCCGTAGCCGCTCACTGAATAGCCAAACTGAATTTGTGCGGCGACCTTGTCACCCTCGGTCACCGCGACTTCGCGCATGTTGTCACCAAAACGGGCAACCTTCATGTGTCGCGTTTCGTACCATCCGCAGGCAGCCCGCGCCCACACATCAAGTCGGTTCTGGACCGTCTCATCCTGCCAGTGTCCAACAATCACCGTCCGATCGATCCGGAGGCGGGACGCCATGAATCCAAACTCCCGGCCACCGTGGGCGGACTGATTCAGGTTCATGAAATCCATGTCGATTGAGCCCCACGGAATATCCCGATTGTACTGTGTGTGCAGGTGAACAAACGGCTTTTGCAGTGCCATCAAACCCGCAATCCACATCTTCGCGGGAGAGAACGTGTGCATCCACGTGATAATGCCGACACAATTCGGCGTGCCATTTGCTTCGCGGCACAGCGATTCAATTGCATCCGGAGTTGTGAGTGTCGGCTTGTATTCAATGCGAACCGGAATTCTTGGAGATTCGGAAAGGCCCTTTGCCATGGCGACGGAGTGTTCGGCAACCTTCTTCAGTGTCTCCTCACCATACATCAACTGACTTCCCGTGACGAACCAAACAACATACTGTTCAAGACTCTTCATTGCGCGCCTCTCTGCTATCCAGTGTTGCTGACATCGTACCACGAATAGGTCACTTCTTGAACAGAATACTGCGTGATACACTCCACCCCATGCAGGAAAAACCAGCACGATGGGTAGAACCGTTTTTTGTTCACTCCTTCGATGTGAATCATCTTGGACTGACCACGCCGGTGACTATGCTGAAAATGATGCAGGAAGGTGCGTGGAAACATGCAGAGGCGCTGGGATTCGGATACCGAGACCTGAAAGACGAAGGATCTTTCTGGGTCCTTTCCCGTCTGCAGATCAGGATTTCGCACTATCCAAAGTGGGGCAATGAATTTCTTCTGGAGACCTGGCCATCGGGGGCAAAGAGTCTCCTGGTCAGCAGGGACTTCCGCATAACGGACGACGACGGGATTGCCGCTATTGCCACCAGCTCCTGGATCATCCTTGATCATAAAACACGTCGTCCGGTTCGCCCGTTAACGGTACTCGAAAAATCGGGGCCAACAGAGATGGGAGAACTCCTGTTCGGCGCCATGGCAGAAAAGGTCGAGCTTCCCGAACTGTCCGAGGGAGACGATCTGTGGAATGAATCACCCCCGTTCATGGTTCGAATCAGTGCACTGGACAGTCAGGGGCACGTGAACAATGCGAAATATCTCGAATGGTGTCTGGATGCATTCTCGCTCGAACACTTCAACCAATGGGAAATTCGGGCCGCTACGCTCAATTTTCTTGCGGAGACTCACTACGGGGATCAAATCCGGGTCCGAACGGCGGAGATCGATGATGAGGGTTCGGAGGACCGCCTCGTGACGTTACAGGCAATTGCGTCGAAAGAGGGCTCACCGGTCTTCTCCTGCATGCTCACCTGGCAGCGGCGAGTTTCGGAGTAACCTTGAAAAAAGCAGACCCGGCGAAATTCGTTGCAAACCGTCAGCGCCCGACATACAATGGAACAAGGAGGAGCGCATGGGAGTAATAACGATTTCCCGGCAGCTTGGCAGTAGAGGCGACGAAATAGTGGCCCTGCTGGCCGAGCATGAAGGATATCACTGCCTGAACAAGGAACTGATCGAAGAACGGTTCGCTCGAGACGGCATCTCCCTTGTCAGTGTGGAGCGATATGATGAACGCAGTCCTCATTTCTTTCGCCACTTTTCCCGGGATAAGAACACCTATCTTCATTTCCTGAAGGCAACGATGTATGAATGCGCGCGTGACGGTCATGCAGTAATACTGGGACGGGGCGGACACCTCGTTCTCGGCGATCTTCCGGGTGTGCTCTCCGTCCGGTTCATCGCATCCCGGTCGGCGCGTGTGCAACGGGTCATGAAAAGGTCGGGCGTGTCGGAAGAAGAAGCCCTGGAAATGATATCACACAGCGACTCCGAACGCACCGGCTTTCATCGCTTCTTTTTCGCGAGCGACTGGGAGAATCCGGACAGCTATGACCTGGTATTGAACTCGGAGCAGTTCGACAACGACACCATCATCGACATGGTGAAGCGGGCAATGCAGGATCTGAACCGGCCTGAAATCCAGGAACGTTCGCACCGTGCGCTTGACGATCTGTTCCTGCAACAGGAAATCATTTCTCAGATTGTCTACCGGGATCGGATCCCGGTGCAGAATCTGGAGGTCCAGTGTAAAGAGGGTCACGTAGTACTGCGGGGGATGGTCATGATCGAGGAACACGTAAAACTCGTCGAAGAATCGACCCGGAAATGCCCCGGGATACGGAGTGTGGAATCTGAAGTGTATTTCATCCCATCCTACACCTACGTTATGCGCTAAGGCCCGTTCTTGTGTTTTTTCGTAATTGTGGTGATAATTGATTTATGTCATTCCTCGGCAGGGCGGAACAAGTACGCAGTCTGGGCAACTCTGATGTCGAACAGGGATCTCGAGCTGAGGAACTGTTAAGGGTCATCGACAAGATATTCCACATCAAGGATCTCGAGACACTCCTGGAGAACATCCTCTTCGAAGCACGACAGTTCACCGGCGCAGACGCGGGTACCATCTATCTGGTGGCGAACAACCGGCTCTATTTCAGCTTCGTTCAGAACGACACGCTCTTCCCCGGACTGGACGAGGCAAGCACACCGGGTCAGCTTCCGGCAAACCGTTACATTTCCGGCGACCAGAGCCTTCCAATTGACCGCACCAGCCTTGCCGGATACGTGGCCGCCACCGGAGACTCTCTGCTGGTGGACGACGTGTACGACATCCGTAGCGGGGTAACCTACAGCTTCAATCCGGGATTCGACCGAAAATCCTCCTACACGACCCACTCAATCCTTGTGGTCCCCCTCAAGACACGTGAAGAGGTCGTGCTCGGCGTCCTGCAGCTCATTAACAAGAAGAACGGGTCGCAGACAATTCCCTTTTCCATGTCGGATCGGTTCTACATAACCCAGTTCGCTCAAAGTGCCGCACTGGCAGTCGAAAAGGCAAAGCTTGCACGGGAAATGGTAATGCGCCTTATCGAGATAACCGAGCTTCGGGACCCGTACGAGACCGGCGAGCACGCAAAACGGGTAGCCGCATACGCGGTAGAGCTTTATGAGGCGTGGGCACGCAAACATGGAGTACCGGAGAAGGAAATTGCACGTAACCGTGATCCACTCCGCACCGGAGCGCTCCTGCATGATGTCGGAAAGGTTGCGGTCAGCGACCTTATCATGAAAAAGCCGTCGCAGCTGAACGACACGGAAAAATCACGCATTCGGCTTCACACAATCTTCGGCGCCCGACTCTTTCGCCGGACAAGTTCGATTTATGACCGGATTGCCATGGATATTACGCTGAACCACCACGAACGATGGGATGGTCTCGGCTATCCCGGCTATGTGACCGATCTGGATGCGGCTACCTTTACCCTGGGACCGGGAAAGCGGGGAACGGACATTCCGCTCGTTGCCCGGATTGTCACGGTTTCGGATATCTACGATGCTCTCTCCACGAAGCGGTCGTACAAAGATGCCTGGTCCGAAGATCGAGTCCGAAAGCATCTCTACGACAATCGGGGGAGGATTTTCGACCCGGAGCTGGTGGATCTGTTCCTGGACCTTGGACCTATCGTCCGTTCAATACAGGACAAGTACAACTACAGGAGGGAGAAGCGTGATAGTCAGAGCAGTGACGGTCTGGGTGAAATCACAATTCGAAACGGAATTTGAACGGGCCACGTTCGAGAATCACCGAGGATCATTGCTGGAACCGGGAGTTCTCAGATTCGATGTGCTGAAGTGCGAAGAGAGAAGCGGGGAATACCTTCTCTACGAGGTATATCAATCCGAAGAGGCCGTACAATCACACAAATCGACAAGCCACTACAAGAAGTGGCGGGAGACTGTTGAGCCGTGGATGGAGAAGGCCCGGTCGGGCAGCGGGTTTACGGTTCTGGCACCACTGTCTGAAGATGCGTGGTAGCCGGAACACACGCATCAATGACCTGTCGCAGAGCTACTCCTTGAATCGTTCGAGCAACAGCGCATACGAGGCGTTGAGCCTCTTGCTCATCTCGAGACCATTGGGGTTCACATCGGGGTGATACTTCCGGATGAGCGACTTATATCGTTCCCGGATGTGACC
>CAZKMA010000014.1:15296-80849 GCA_964553615.1 uncultured Spirochaetales bacterium
GCGGCATCTTCCGCAGTATTGTCTGCGCCATCTTCCGAGCAATTATCTTCCGACCTCTGCTCCCGTCTCCATTTCTCCCCGCGAACGGCATATCCGGTGTCCCGGGCCCGGCCTTTCAACAGACGGCAGAGAGAAGCAAGAAGATCCGTCCGTTCCAGGACGTGCCGCCTGAAGAGCACACGGAGATACCAACCGGCGGTGCGGGTCATTGCGGGCGGGAATCCACCGTCCCGTGCGAACTCTGCTGCCGTACGCTGAATCACGTCCTCGATCGGGAAATATTCATCCAGATAGATGTCGATGGCGCGATCTGCCATGCGCGTTACCCGCAGCATTCCGTCGAATACCTGGAGTTCTACCGCGTGGAGAACGGAGTTTGCGGCAAATCGGCGGACCAGACGCTCCTGAAGTTCGGCGCGCATGTCCTGAGACACAAAAACCCCCGCACGCGTGAACGACTCCTCCAGATCCTGTTGGCAAAGTGAACCGAGGATGTCCACGAGCTGCCCTGCGTTTTCCGGCGTGAAGATCACCTCCGAGAGTGCGTGGATCTTTCTTGAACGATGCATGCTACGATACAGAGAGCCATACAGTTCCAGCTCGGGAATAGAGAGCAGCCCGGGCAGTGAGGAGAGAGGCAGCGACCACAGTCCCTCATCATCCATCGACTCGGTGATAAGCCTGATGACTGGTTCCACATGCACCATGGCACTAAAGATACCGGAAACCACAATGAGAGCCAACCGGAAGTTGACCATGGCGGACGGTATGAATAGGTTCTCCCTATGACCTACCGGACGCTCGAACGGAGAGTCGACTCCTATTTCTCGCATCACTTCACCGGGACTTTCTCGCAGGAAGACCGCATTCTCGAGAGATACGCGACCGACATGAGTGTGTATCGCATACGGCCTGCTGTCGTGCTCTTTCCGGCGAGTGAACAGGACATCGTTGCCGCACTTGCTTTTGCCCACGAAGAACATCTACCGGTAACGCCCCGGGGAGGCGGATCGAGCACCGGCGGAGGTGCAGTAGGAAGCGGACTGATGGTGGTACTTTCGCCGGACGCTGGATTCAAACATACTCCCCGGGAAGGAGACCCATTCTCCCGGATCGGTCCTCCGGAATCCCATGCTTCGGGAATCTCCCTGCGTGCCGGTGCCGCAGTCAGACACAGCGATCTGCAGCAATCGCTTCACCGGGAAGGGCATTTTCTTCCTGCGGATCCAACGAGCGGTGCAATCTCCTGCATCGGTGGAAACATTGCCACACGGGCAAGCGGTCCGCACGCCCTGCGGCACGGATCCATAGATCGGTACCTCCGGAATGTCCGGTTCGTCACCGCCGCAGGTCAGATCGTGGACACCGCGAATCCCGGTTCCCTCCCCGCTTCGCTGAAAGCGGAGATACAGCGTGTTCAGCGGCTGGTGCAGACGGATGCTCGAATCCGCGAGCGCATAGCACGAACCGCAACCATGAAGAGCGCAAGCGGCTACACGCTTTCACCGTTTCTCGAGAACCTCCCGGTGGAACGTCTTATCACAAACATGATGGTCGGCCAGGCGGGCACGCTCGGTATTGTGACTGCAGCCGAACTCAGCGGCATTCCGCGTCCGGAGAAAGAGGCATCGGTGCTGCTTGGCTTCTCGTCTCTCGAGCGGGCGTGCAACGCGGTGCCGACGGTGCTCGCGACTGATCCTGCGGCAATTGAGATAATGAACGGAGCCGCGCTTCGGATTGCGGGAGAGAAAGGCCGGTACCGGAGAGAGCTGCATGATGCAGTCTCCCGGGCGGTTCGCCACCCGGCCGTGCTCCTCGTCGAGTATACCGGAGATGATACCCTGCACTGCATACGCAGTCTCGAGCAGCTCTTCAGTCACTCATCCGAGGCGGCACCGGATGAGTTTCACGCTGCAGAGACCAAGGAGGAGCGGGAAGCGCTCTGGAGCGCACGCAAAGGGTTGCTTCCGGCGGTGCGCAACTACGGCAGGCACTTCAAGGCGCTTTCGGTGGTGAACGATGTGGGCGTTCCGGTCCAACGGCTCGCACAGTTCATCCGGGAGGCGGAAGCGTGCTTTGCACGGAATGGCCTTGAAGCAGCCATCTACGGCCACGCCGGAAACGGAAATCTGCATCTTCGTCCGCTTTTCGATATTCGCAGGTCAGATCTCATCCCGGTCATCCAGCGTGTTGCAGACGATATCTACTCCGCTGTGCTGCGTTTTGACGGCACAATTACCGGTGAGCACGGTATGGGCCGGCTTCGGGCTCCCTATCTGCGGGCCGAATGGGGAGAGGATGTCTACCGCATCATGCAACAGATCAAGTCGTCACTGGATGCCGAGGATATTCTGAATCCGGGGTGCATGTTCTCCGACCGTCCGATCAGCACCGACCTCGACTCTGAATTCCTGAGGTCTCCCTGAAATCGGTTATCGGCCGTGGTGTATGTACTGGCCACGGTATTTCGCAATCAGTTCCGTTTTCATCTCCTTCAGGCGAGAGCTCAGGGAAACCTTGTAGATGTGCGGATTGAGAAAACGCTTGTAGCTCTTGTCCAGAGCCTGAACACCGGCAATTGCCCTTTCGCGGATTTGAACGAGCGGCGGTGCGTCTTCACATCGCTTCCCGCCCGCCATTTTCTTCGTCAGTAGAGGTGTCACGCTCGTCCAGTCGCGGAGGGTAAAATTGCCGCGTTCCATGATTGCCGGGTGGTGAAACACGATATCGGATCCAGGAGCGAAGGATATTTCCTCTTCTTCGAGTACCAGAAGGTCGGCAATCGGGCTTTCATGACCGTTGGAGAACCGGTAGACCTGTTTGACGCCCGGATTCGTGCTCTTCGCCGGATTGTTGGACATCTTCATGACCGGCTTCCATCCATCCTTACTCTCAATGGCAGAGAGCTTGTACACGCCGGTCAGCGCAGCACTGTTCCCGCCGGTTACAAGATGTGTCCCGACACCCCACATGTCGATGGGAGCTCCATCACGAACAAGCTCATGGATGATCTCCTCGTTCAGTTCGTTCGACACGGCAATGACTGCATCTTCCAGTCCCGCATCGTCCAGGCGCTGGCGAACCTTGAGAGCCAGATACTGAAGATCCCCACTGTCCAGACGAACCCCGAACTTGCGCCCTTCGGCCTTCAGCCGCTTTCCCACCTGAATGGCATTTTCAATTCCGCTGTCGAGCGTGTCGTAGGTGTCGATAAGCAGTATTGCGTTATCCGGATAATATTGGGCAAACTTTTCGAAGGCGCTTCGTTCATCCGGAAAAGCCATGACCCATGAATGCGCCATGGTACCGCTGACCGGTATGCCGAAGGTCTTGCCACCGAGCGTGTTCGAGGTGGATGTGCAGCCGCCGATGAAGGCGGCACGGGTCGCCGACATCGCTCCGTCCACCCCCTGCGCCCGGCGAAGTCCGAACTCCATTACCTTTCCTCTTCCTTCGGTTGCCACATACATTCGCGCGGCTTTCGTTGCGATGAGCGACTGGAAGTTCAGAATATTCAGCAGAATGCTCTCAATTATCTGCGCTTCAACGATATCCGCGTGAACGCGTACAATCGGTTCATTGGGAAAGATGACCGTGCCCTCATCCATAGCGTAAACATCTCCGCGAAAGCGAAAGGTCGCAAGATGGTCAAGGAACTCCTTCCGAAACATCCCAAGTGAAGCCAGATAATCCAGATCGTCCCTGGCGAACCGGAGGCCTTCGAGTTCGCCCAGAAGGTCGTCGAGGCCGGCGAACACACTGAATCCACCGTCAAACGGCTGCTGCCGAAAAAACATCTCGAAGGAAACCCGATTGCGCATTCCTTCCAGATAGTACCCCTGCACCATGGTAAGCTCATACAGATCGGTCAGGAGTCCATTTCTGATACTCATAGCCTGCCTCCGTGAGGAAAGTTACACCTTTTCTCCCCGTCTGGTGAAGGGTACTCGATCCTTCAAACGCGGGTATACTCTCTGCGTGTTTGACCTCCCAAGCTCACAAATGCTACGTTCTGACCGGGAGGAAGACCATGAACCCCAGAAAAAACAAGGTCGCAATCATCGGCGCGGGATCGGTGGGAGCTACCATTGCATATAATCTCTTTGTGAAGGGCAGCGTGAACGAGATTGCGCTCATCGATACGAACCGGCAAAAGGCGGAGGCCGAATCCCAGGACATCCAGCAGGGGATGCCGCTCGGGAAGAGCGTGAACGTGTACGCAGCCGACTACTCCGCCTGTGCGGATTCCGAGATGATTATTCTGACTGCCGGCGCAAAACAGAATCCAGGCGAGACGCGCGTGGAACTGCTCGATCGAAATGTCGCAATAACGAAGAACATTGTGACATCCATAGTGAATACCGGCTTTGCCGGCGTTTTGCTTGTGGTAACGAATCCGGTGGATATTCTTACCCACCTTGCGTGGAAATTGAGTGGATATCCGGAAAGTCGCGTATTTGGTTCAGGTACAGTGCTCGACACATCCCGTCTCCGGAGTTTTCTTGGTGCGCGATGCGATGTGAGCCCGCAGAACATCCACGGTTACGTTCTTGGCGAACACGGAAACACCTCCTTCCCGGCCTGGTCGACGGTGAGCGTTGGAGGGGTCCCGATTGAGCAGTACCTTTCCATGCGAAATGATGTTCCGGTCAACTCGCTGGATCCCATCCGGGAGGAGGCAAAAACATACGTCCGAGAAGCCGCCTACACAATAATCCGCGGGAAAGGATCCACATTCTATGCAATTGCCCAGGCGGTCGGCACCATTGTCGAGTCGGTATTGCGCGACGAGCGGCGCATCCTTCCCGTTTCAACGATCTATCGCAACTTTGGTTCCCATGCCGAGACAGCCTTCAGCTATCCGGCGGTAGTCGGAAGTGGCGGTATTGTCAAACAGCTTCGCTACAGACTCTCCGGTGAAGAGGAACGGGAGCTGAATGAGTCGGTCGAGTTCATTTCATCGAATATCGCGAAAGTAGCGGCGTCACTGAGCGCCTGAGGGACCACCCTGGAGGATCTGCCGGATCTTCGACTCGATATTACGCGCGTGGGAGCCGTGCCAGTACACCTTTCCGCATGCTTCGCACAGGGCAAAGCGGGTAGCTGTTGCGAGGCTCCTCGGCGGGACGCTGCCTGCAACGGATTCCCCGGATGTAATGAAAAGCTCGCCGTTGCACGCTGGACAGCGGGTAAACGGCCGAACCAGGCGGTCGAGATCGAATCTCCGTATGACCTCTCTCCCCTGCTCCACGGGATTCTGGGACCGCAACCAGTAGCCGCGTTGAACTATGCTTCGCTTCAGAAGCCCCTGATCCCGTGTCAGGACAATGCGGTTCTGGACCTTCGATCGCATTGCAATCTCCGCATCGCTCTGATCATTTGAGTACCAGGTGTCGAATCCCATCTGCCGGAGCAAACGTGCAAGCTTGCCAAGATGGACGTCTGCGACAAATCGCACGACACGCAGCGGTTCGGGTCGAAGCAGGCTCGTTCCCGCAACATCGAAGCTCTCGAACACCGGGTAGACCGCGATGCGGTCACCATCCTTCAGGCGATAGGAGAACGGGATGGGGGCACCGTCTCCATCCAGTCCGGAGCGGACAATCAGGTCGACCTCGGTGTGCGGCACACCCTGAGCCTCGATGGCATCTTTGACCGATGGATTATCCCGGAACCGGTACGGAAACGACTGCTTCTTGCGTTCGGCAGGAAGAAAATCATTGAGCTCTTCATAGAAACGGAACGTAGCCGTATTCAACGACGCGCCCCCCATCTTGATTTTATTCCCGACTGTGCCGATATTCAATTCTGGAGGTGTCTATGGACGTGAGCAGTGTGAACGGTTCCACACAGGCACAGAACCTTTCCCAGATTCTGTTGATGGCGACTCAGCAACAGACAGCCTTGACTACCAATCTCCTGAAGATGGGCACGGCGAACGCTATCAACGAAAACCAGCTTGCCACGATGGGCTCGCTGGTCGATACCTACGCCTGAGCCGACTCATCTCGGAACAGGGGATGCACGCGGCGACGGTACGTTTCGTACTGTTCGCCTGCGTGATAACTCGACCGCACCAGCGGCCCCGCCTCGCAATGGGCGAATCCCTTCGAAAGCGCAATTTCACGCAGCTCATCAAACTCTGCAGGTTCCCAGTATCGATCCACCGGAATGTGATTCCGGCTTGGCTGGAGATACTGTCCGATATTCATCATCGTTACGCCTGCCGCAAGAAGATCATCCATGACTTCCGCAACCTCCTCGGCTGTCTCGCCGAGGCCGAGCATGATGCTTGACTTGGTTACCGCCTCCGGATCTATCTCCTTGGAGAGCTTCAGGAAATGCATTGATCGGTCGTAGGTCGACCGGGAACGGACATAGGGCGTGAGCCGACGAACGGTTTCTATATTGTGGCTCAGAATATCGGGTTTGCTGTCTGCAAGGATGCGGATGCTCTCTTCTCTTCCCATGAGGTCGGACGAAAGAACCTCTATCGAGCATCCCGGTGCTGTTTTGCGAATGGCACGAACGGTCTCCGCCATGATGTCCGCGCCTCCATCCTTCAACTCGTCGCGATTGACCATGGTAAGAACAACGTGCTTGAGTCCCATTTTTGCCGTCGAATCGGCAACCCGGTACGGCTCGTCGCGGTCGAGCACACGAGGAAGTCCGGTCTTCACCGCACAAAACCGGCATCTGCGGGTGCAGGTATCCCCGAGAATCATGAAAGTTGCAGTCCGGTGCTCACCCCAGCACTCATGGATATTCGGACAGCGCGCCTCTTCACACACGGTATTCAACCGCTCTTCGCGCATGAGATGCTTCAGATACTTGAAATTCTCGTTGGTGTTGAGCTGAACTTTCAGCCACTCGGGTTTTCGGTTCACGGGCTGCACGCTTGCATCATTCCGTGGCATAATGGACATTTCAGACTCCTTGTATGGGTAAAGTGTAACGGAATATCTTCCCAAAGTACAGCGGATGTGATTCTTGACTCTGGCTATCAGGTTACTTAATATAAGAAGATATTACAGGATACGGAATGACTGAAAGCAAGCTCCAGGATAGACAGTTCGATGCATACTCCGACGTAAAGGGAGTACATCGTGTGCAGGAAGTGCGGAATCTGAACGCAACCACCTATGTACTCAGGCTCGATCGCGGTGGCATGCAATTTCAGACCGGACAATACGTCAGTGTGGGTGTTCGCAACGATCTGAATATGCGTGAATACTCCGTATACTCCTCCCCGAAAGATGAATATCTGGAAATACTCGTCAAGGAGGTAGAGCACGGTCTGGTCTCCAAACGGCTGCGCAAGCTCGCACCCGGCGACGAAGTAACCGTGGAGGGACCCTTCGGGTTCTTTCTTATCGACGCCGCGTCGGTGGAGACGCGCACGTTCTGCTTCATTGCGACCGGGACGGGCATTTCACCGTTCCATTCATTCGTAAAGACGCATCCGCAGATCAACTACACGCTGCTTCACGGCATCCGGACGCTTGACGAGCGGTATGAGGTCGACACATTCGCACCGGAACGGTATGTGAGCTGTGTGAGCCGGGAAGACGGTGGTACATATCCTGGCCGGGTTACCGACTATTTGCGGCAAAATCCGCCGGAAAACGACACGCTCTTCTACCTGTGCGGCAACTGCGATATGATATATGAGTCTTTTGATATCCTCACCGGGCAGGGGGTCGAGCCGACCCAGCTGTTTGCGGAAGTGTACTTCTAATCTTCAAAGCGGGATGCCATGAAATATTGTCTTGTCCACCTTGGATGCCAGATGAATCAGTCTGATGCGGAGCGTATTCGCGCAGTGCTGGAAGGGCTGGGCTATGAACGGACCGATATCGAAGAAGAGGCGAACATGCTCGGCGTTGTCGCCTGTTCGGTACGACAGAAAGCCATAGACAAGGTCTATTCAAAGATCGAGAAGTGGAACCACTGGAAGAATGATCGCAACCTTCTCACCTTCGTGTCCGGCTGCATCCTTCCTTCGGATCGGGAAAAGTTTCTCAAACGCTTCGATCTGTTGTTCCAGATTAACGAACTGCCACAGCTCCCGGACATGATCCGGCAGTACGGGGTCGTAACACCGACGTCGCTATCGGCCCCCTCGGCCGCGAACCCGAATACCGGTGCTCAGCCGGCGGTTGGAACAACTGCTGCACCACCGACGCAGACGCCGAACGGCCCCGGATTCGCCCAGGTTATTCCGCTCGACAGCCTGAAGAACCGCGCATCCGGCTACTGGAAGATAACCCCCAGCTATTCATCGGGCTTTGAGGCCTTCGTGCCTATCCAGAACGGTTGCGATAAGTTCTGCACATTCTGCGCCGTGCCGTATACGCGCGGACGTGAGGTCTCGCGGCCGTCCCGCGAGATACTCTCGGAAGTCGAGAGCCTGATCAACGCCGGGTATCGCTCCATTACCCTCCTCGGCCAGAACGTCAATTCCTACGGACTCGACCGAAAGGGAGACGAAATTTCATTCGCCGAGCTGCTCGGACGGATTGGTGAGCTCGGGGAACGAAGTGAGCACCGTTTCTGGGTCTATTTTACATCGCCACATCCGCGGGATATGACCGAAGAGGTGCTCCGGACCATTGCGAAATATGCGTGCCTGGCGAAGCAGATTCACCTGCCAATACAGAGCGGAGACGATAAGGTTCTCATTCGGATGAACAGAAACTACCGGCTGGACCACTATCGCACCGTCGTAGACAACATCCGGCGCATTCTCCCGGGCGCGACGCTCTTCACGGACATCATTGTCGGTTTTTCGGGAGAGACCGAGGAGCAGTTCGAACGTACGCGCACGGCAATGCGGGAGTTTCACTACAACATGGCCTACATTGCCATGTACTCTCCAAGGCCGGGGGCTGCGAGCTCCCGATGGGATGACGATGTGACACACGAAGAGAAGAAGCGAAGGCTCCATGAGCTTTCCGAAGAGCTTCAGAGCTCTTCGCTGGCGCACAATGAGACCATGGTGGGCAGAACGCAGACGGTCCTGGTTACCGGGCACGACCGGAAAGAGGGCTTTCTGAGCGGGAAAACAGAAGGTCTTCTCACGGTGAGATTTCCATCCCGTGATGGATCTCTCATCGGAACGTTTGTTACCGTGAAAATTCGGTCGTGCGTGCCGCTTTCCCTGGAAGGTGAACTGCTCTCAGTTGCACAGCCGGTCCTGGCGGATGCCCTATGAACGAACAGACTGCAGACCGCCGGTTGCGCGTTGCATTTCAAACGCTCGGATGCAAACTGAACCAGCATGAGACCGACAGTCTCGCCTCGAATTTCATGCGCGCCGGATACGATATTGTCCCGTTCAACCAGCCGGCGGATGCGTATGTTGTAAACACCTGTACCGTTACCGGTAAGAGCGACAGGAAGAGCAGGAACACCATTAACCGTGCGCTTCGGAGCAATCTTCCGGGCACTGAGTCCGATCAACAGCGACCGGTCGTTGTGGCAACCGGATGTTTCGTCGAGACCCATCGGGATGAACTCGAATCGCTCGGGCTGAACTACGTTGTCGGGAACGCTCAGAAGGCGCATATCTTCGAGATGGTAGACGCTCATTTTCGGGGAGAGATGGTTCACCCCGCGGAAATGGGGCGCGACCTCTTTTCATTTCCAGTGGCCGAGCGGATCTTCCATACGCGGAGCATGGTGAAGATTCAGGACGGATGCGACAATTTTTGTACCTTCTGCATTATCCCGTACGTTCGCGGCCGTGCCGAAAGCCGTCCTGCGGCCGATGTGCTGCGGAGTGTCCAGGAGACCGTCGAGTGTGGATCGAGGGAGATCGTCATAACAGGCGTCAATATTTCTCGTTACCGGGACGGTGACCTCGGCTTCAGCGGTATTCTCGAACGCATTCTTGCAATCGATGGAGATTTCCGGGTACGGATTTCCTCGATGGAGCCCGATTCTCTCGACGACCGGTTTCTCGAACTGCTGGGTCATCC
Source organism: uncultured Spirochaetales bacterium (assembly GCA_964553615.1). GTDB lineage: Bacteria > Spirochaetota > Spirochaetia > DSM-27196 > DATKUC01 > DATKUC01. The sequence continues at coordinate 25,277 of CAZKMA010000014.1, forward strand.
GAAGATGAGCCCACACCTGCATCTGTGCCTGCAAAGCGGTTCGGAACGGATGCTGTTGCAGATGCGCCGACAGTACACCTTCAGTGAATATCGTTCCATGGTCTACTCCATCCGCAAACGGTATGAGGACTTCAACCTCACCACCGACGTCATCGTCGGGTTTCCCGGCGAAACTGATGAGGATTTCAACCATACCGCGGACGCATGTCGGGACATCGGATTCTCCCACATCCACACATTTCCCTATTCCCGCCGGACCGGGACCCGTGCGGAACGGATGGATCACCACGTGTCGGACGCGGTAAAGAAGGAGCGTTCGGAAATTATCCGCGAGATCTCGGACACGAACAAGCGCGAGTACCGCTCGCGTTTCCTCGGCAGGGAGGAACTGCTTCTCGTGGAACAGATCCATGACAGAGGAACGTCCGGCACCGGTTATGGAGCCCACTACATGCCGATACGGCTGTCGCTGCCCGTCGTCAGACGCAACGAGTTTTACCGGGTCCGGTTGACCGGGATCGGCGAAGGAGACGACCCGGTCATGCAGGCCGAACCGCTGGAGGGCCCCGCCCCGTTTTCCGCTTTCATCGAAGCCGGTTCCGCCACCGCCATTTCCACCTGACATGTTGCTCATCGTTGTCGAAGACGACGCGATCGCCCGTCCACTGATCGACACCTTCGCCCTCGTTCGCAAGCAGTTGCGGGCACGTGTTGCACTCTACACATCCGTATCGACCACCCTCGTTGTGAGTGGTCAGGGTCCGCTGGAAATGGCAGCAGCGACCGCGTACGCTCTCGGTGGCGCGCTCCGGCTGTCCGAGGTCTTTGCCGTAGGCGTGAGCCGCTGCAAATCCGTGAGCACGGAAAAGGGCGGAATAGCGGTCGTGAACCGCGTTGTGCATGAACACACCGGGGAGTCATTCATCCCGGATATTCTCGTCGACCACGGTCTTCCGGAAATAACTGTGGTAACGCGGGCGAAAGACCTCGTGTCGCCGTTGCGCGGCGTCAACGTGGCCGAAGCGGTCGACCGGTCGCTTGCAGGCTTTTTTGCATCCTGCGCCCGCTTCATAGGGCCGCATCAGACCCTTGCCCTCGGAATCCGCCTTGAGAACGATGCGGAGGGAGTTCCGCCCGAGCTCGGAACGGTCGTGCGATCTATCTCTTCGGGATCCATTGAGGCAATTTCACCACATCTGCCCTCCGCGGAAGGGAACAGCCCGGAACTCGTTGAGGAACTGGTGCAGGCGCTCAGGCTTACCCGTGCGCAGGAGATCGAGCTCCGCCGCATCATCGGTGAACTGCTGGCGCGCGGGAGGATAATTCCGGCTGCCGCCAGTGGGTTCGCACGCGGACGGGTCTCTACGAAACAGGAAGCAAAGAGGCAATTCAACCGACTCAAGGCGCTGCTTGAATCAGATCCGCTGTTGCAGCCGGGGCGTCCGGAGTAAGGAGAAACGAATTTGAATGTCGACTCGAACCGGATAGCGGGGCCGTTTTCGCGCATATACGTGGAAGATGATGCGCGCGGATATCCGATAGCTGAAGAGGTGCTCAATAGGCTGTCCTATCTCCCGCAGGTGGCGATATCGGACTACCAGGAACTCTTTTCCCGCCCCGGAATGAGCTTTCCGGTCCAGAAACGCGCGCCTGCACTCATACTGGCCGTCAAACACGGCAGGTTTCTGTACCGCGGCAACGATCTTATCAACAGCTGGCAAAAGGAAGAGGTGTACTACAACGATCTTATTCGCAACTGCATCTATAACTGCGAATACTGTTTTCTCCAGGGAATGCACGCCTCCGCGCACGCAGTTGTCTTTGTGAATTTCGATGACTACGCCGGCGCGGCACGCGCGATGGCGCGCGAACGCGGCAGCCTCTCGCTCAGTGTATCCTACCTCACGGATCTTCTCGGCTTCGAGCAGATTGTGCCGTATACCCGGGAATGGATACGGTTTGCCCGCTCGAATCCTGAGGTGGAGATAGAGATCCGGACAAAGAGCGACAACTACCCGCTGCTTCGTACGCTCCCGCCCGAACCCAACGTTATCTTTGTCTGGTCTCTTGCACCCGGCCGGATAGCCACCGGAATAGAGCGAGGAACCGCCAGTTTCAAGAACAGGCTTTTCGCCGCGCGCAGTGCGCTCGAACGGGGCTTCCGCGTCAGACTCTGTTTCGACCCCATCGTGGCAGTAGCGGACTGGCAGGAACAGTACGCAGGGGCCATTGAAGAGACCTTCAATCGTCTCCCGGCGGACCGGATTGAACTGGTGAGCGTCGGGAGTCTCCGTATGAACCGGGATCAGCTTGACCGGGTGAAAAAGAGTCGTCCCGAAAGCGCATCGATGTACCGGGAGCTATCTCCTCAAGCATCGGTGATGGAGTATCCTGCAAAATTGCGAAACGAGATTGAACAGTTCGTCGGCACCGCGCTCTCACGGTTCGTTTCCGAAGACCGGATTCTGTTCATCTGATCCTGACCGGCCCCGGTACTGGGGGATTTCAAGCCAGTGAAACGCCGGGTGGATTCCTCCAACGGTGGCATCAACGACTTCGTCGCGTATGGACAACCCACCGACACCGTTCGAGAGATAGACCATCGCAATGTGGCGACGAGGGAAGGCCACGGCGAACGCCTTGAAGACATTGTTATCTCCCCAATGCCACATTGACACCCCTTCCTCTGCACTGTACTGAAGCGCAAAACCAAGACCCCATGCCACGTAATCGGGATCCTTTCCTGGCCCAACCCACACCTTGACTGCGGGTTTGAGCATCCGGGCGCGAATCTTCCGCGACAGACCCCACTGCTTCATTGCCATAGACAGGAATCGTGCATAGTCGGAAGAGGTTGTGTGCAAACCTCCGGCAACGTTCGGACTGTCAGGGCGGTACTTTGTCACCGGCAACCCGCCTGCATCGGTGCCCGTTGCCGCGGTTGCATTATATTCAGGCTGCCAGACAAAGGATGAGTTTCGCATGCCGAACGGCCTGAATACCATCTGCGAGACCAGAGTCTCCGCATCCATCCCGGTCACATGTTCAACCACCTTCTGCAGGTACAGAAATGCTTCTCCTGAATAGAGAAATCCGGTTCCAGGCTCGAGGACTGTCCGGAGACCCGTAGAATCCCGCTGGTTCGGCAGACCACTGGTGTGAGAAAGGACCATTGCCGCGGTAATCTTCCGCGCGCGTTCATCTCCCGCCAGATCAGGGAAAACCCAGTAAGCACTCAGAGGGCGGTCGATATCGAATCTTCCCAGGGACGCAAGCCGGAGAACAGCGTAGGCGAACACCGGCTTTCCAAGGGACGCTGCCTCGAACACTGTGTCGGCGGTCACTGGCGCTCCCGATCCGACATCCCGCACACCGGAGGGATAAGTCCAGATACTGCTGCCGTGAACGACGGAGACCGAAAGGCCAGGGATAAGCGCACGCTTTCGAACCGCATCCACACGCGTCTCTATCTGCTGCGCGGAGGTCGGCGGTTTGCCGATTCTGGACCAGTTCGAGCACCCTGCGGAGAGGAGAAGCAGCAGTCCTGCGGCTCCCAGGCACAGAACGCGCGAATGAACCGTCCGCACGAAGCGAACATGGTGTGCGCACATGTGTCTGAGAGTATAGGTGGTGCCCTCAGCCACTGTACAGTACCGGATTCCAGCAGGAGTCCGGTCGCCTCCGCCCCCGAACCTGCGTTCCCGAAACTCCGATTGACATTCCCGACAAACTTGGTTAGATTTTTCAGTAATACATTGCCGAGGAGGATGGCATCGATGTTGACGTCAACCATTGTAATTTCTGAAAAGGCGAAGAGTCAGCTCACGGATCTCGATGTGAGCAGAGATAACTTCCTTCGCATCTGGGCGGAAGCCGGCGGATGTTCAGGCATGTCCTACCAGGCAGCAATTGATCAGGAGTTCTCGACCGAGGATCTGACTCTGTATGAGGATGCAGATCTGAAGGTTGTAACAGATAAGATGAGCGCGCCGCTGTTTGCCGGCCTTCAGATTGACTATTCTGACGACCTTGTAGCACCCGGCTTTCGATTCTTCAACCCGAACGCGACGCGTACCTGCGGTTGCGGTTCGAGTTTCAGCTGTGAAAACGGCTAGTACTACATTTCCCGGGGTCTTGCGGCGATCAACCTGCGAAAAATCGCCGCAATGCGCCCTCTGAATCAAAGGAATAACAGCCAGAACAGCCATGGAAATACTGCAAAATAAGGATAAGAAACCGACACTGGACCTCACCGGTGGCGAGTCGGTCTACTGTATCAACGAATCACAGATGAGACTTGCGCGTAAGCTGATAGATGAAGACGCTGCTTCCCACGCGAACCTCAACCGGCACTTTCGTTCGGTCGTTGAGGACCTGACACGCAACGAACAGGCCGCTCTGGCATTTCTCGTAATCGATCACCTGAACAACACACCTCGCTCCTGAAACGCCCTACCTATTTCTGCCGCATGCTGCGCAGAGTGCCGCTGTCCTCTGAATCGGCGGCCTCAGACCAGAGTGGCCGCGGTAATGGACTCCACAGTCTCGAGTATTCTCTGTCGCTCGGTTTCTGAAAAATCCAGCCGTCTGACGAGCCGGCTCATGAACGGCTTCACAAAGTGTTCCATCGCACGGGTGTTTTTCTCATAGTCGGTGCGGTAATCCAGCATCATTACGGTAACCGGGAGAGGTGCAGTGTATTCGCCGATAATCTGAAACCCGAGCTTCCGGTACATGCCGATATGCTTCATTTCATCGCTGAATACATCCAGGAAGAGTCGTTCGGCGCCGTCTGCACGGGCAAACAGGTATGCAAGGGTCATCAGTCCGAGCGGGACTATGCTTCCACGCTCCTCTTTCATGACCGCGAGACGGTCAATCTCCACACACTTTTTCCCGTCCATGAGATGTCGCAGACCGAAGTGGTTTTCTATCGGGAGTTTCTTGATCGTGCGCGGCGAGAGACAGGAGACCGTCCCAATTGGCTGCAACCCCTTGTACGCAATAATGTGATACGCGAGTTCATCCTCCGGTCGACGAATCGTCTCTTCCAGATATCCCTTCTCGCCGACCAGAATCTTTCGCTGGAGATAGAATACATCCTCGATATCGGCGGCGCGAGTGGAATTGACAAACCGGACCTTGAACTTGTCCTCATCCATCAACGGTATGGTCACGGTGAATTTCGTTCCTTCACCGCTGCGTGTATCCACATTGATACGCCCGCCCATTCGCGAAACGATCTGGTGGGAAATGCTCAAACCCAGCCCTGTGCCCGCACCCGGGCTCTTGGTGGTGAAAAAGGGAGTGAATATTGAATCCAGATTGCGTTCTGAGATGCCGGGTCCAGTATCCGCAACGGAAAATACGACATTCCAGTCGACCTGCCGGCATCCGATCGTCAACGTACCGCTACCATCCATAGCCTGTACGGCGTTGATTATGAGATTCAGCAGCACCTGCTGAAGCTCGTTCGGACTGCCTTCGATCTTGGGCACGGAATCGTACTCCCGGCGTACCGTGATGCTCTCCAGCTGCAACCCGCGCTGCGCAAGTTTCAGGGCACTTTCGGCGGTCTCCACCGGATCCACACTGACAGTCTCTTCCCGCGCTCTGCGCGTGAAATTCGTCAGTTCACGGATCACATCGGCGGCATTCTTCGAGTATTGGATAATATCGGACGCATACTCTTTCAGCCGCGATCCCTCTTCGGCATCATCAAGGATGAGCTCTGCAGTCCCCAGGATGCCGCCGAGCGGATTGTTGATCTCGTGCGCTATCCCTGATGCGAGCGTTCCAATGCTCGCGAGCTTCTCCGACTGCACGAGTTCCGCCTGAAGCCGCTTCTGTTGTGTGACGTCCTGAAAAAACTCCAGAAAAAGACGGTCGGATCCGATGGGGACCTGAATTGGATAGAAGTGGATAGCAAAGTTCGTGTTTGAGTTTGGGAGCGTGCTTTCAATACTGAACGGTAATCCGGTATGGAGGCTGTCCTGCGCCATGCAGTTTTCGCACGGCTTGTTTCGCCCGAAAAACATCTTGTAGCACTTCTGACCGACCAGATCCTGATAGGATGCACTGAAGTATCGGGTGGCGGCCAGGTTGACCATGACAATGTTGTAGTTGATATCCTGGATGGCTATGGGCGTAGTAATGCCGTCGAAAAACGCTTCGAGCTTGTTCCGGCTCAGGGTTAATTCCCGGTTCATCGCCTGGAGACGTTTTTGCTGCTTCTTCAGCCGCTCGAAGGTAATCGCGTTCTCGAGCGCCAGAGAACACTGCCCGGCCAGGATTTCCAGAGTCTCCAGCTCATACTGGTTGAAATACGCCTTTGATCGCCGTCTGCCGAGTACCAGACAGCCGTTTACTCGCTCCTTGAAGCGCAACGGGAGGACAACTGTTGCAGGAAAGCTCACCTGCCGTTCTGGAAGTTCAAGAACAACCTCCGTGAAACTTGCAGGCGAGGTAATAATTGTCGGAGAACGGCTGATCATCTGAATGAACGGCGAGGAGCGCCGCAGCAGAGCCTGATCACGGATGACATCTTCGAGATCCGCACCGCGCGCGGCGGTTACCCGATAGTTACGCGCAGTATAGTCGAGGACCACCATGAATGACCATTCGAGGTCGAATGTGCCGACAATCCGGTCGAGGGTAAGATCACCGAGCGTATTCAGGTCAACGATTGTACTCAGGCTCTCGGAGAAACTGCGGAGACTTTGATTGTATTCAAAACCCTCTCCGAGATAGATCCGCTCCAGCATCTTCAGGAACTGCCGGCGAAACGGCTGAAACACCAGCGCCGCAACGATCGAGAAGACTACGGATACCGAAAAGATTACGACGAAGGAAATTGAACGGATCTGAGGGAGAAAAAGCCACATCAGAAAGTAGAAAACGAATGCGGTAAGGACGGTCAGCACGACCAGCAGCATAGTCCGGAGCACGGTGACCGAATAATGAACAAGACGATACCGGTAGATCGCGTAGAAAAGCAGGATTCCGTTGACGGCCGCCGCTGCAAGGTCAATCGGGTACCGTCCGACCGGTTCATACAGATTGAAGAGCACACCCACAAGCATGATCGTTGCGCCGTATAGAGGCAGCAGCAGCTTTGTGCGGTCGGATGCCGGAATATCGAGTCGGAGTTCACGCAGCACGACGACAATCCCCAGAACCAGGTACAAATAGCTTACCGAATAGGCAATCGGCGCACCGGGGCCGAGGGTGTAGAAGAACGCACCCGCGGAATTGAATCCGGCCGCTTTCACAACCAACCCCGCGAAATTGATCCCGAGCATCAACGCATAGGTCACGTAGCCTGCAATGAGCAGCGTAACGTGGTACCGGCGCCGCCGGTGAATCAGGTCGAGCATGGTGTGAAAAATCGTTATGGGGACCCCGAACATGCCAACAAGCATGATACGGTTCCAGAAGAGTGGTGTCAGGACCCCCGGATCGGCATGCATCATGAACGAACCGAAACTCCAGACGCTCATGAGAATCATATAGACGATGAACGACCAGCGGATGGCCGTAAGTTTTACCCGGTAGAGGCCAAAGATGGCGAATAGAGCGTAGAAAACCACGGACACGGCGGGGATGACGGATGAAATGTCAATTCTCATGGAGTACTCCGTGCATCAGGTTCACATTTCCTCGGACATGCCCTATACTACAGGATCTATGGTGTATATTCCATACATCATCGCAGGTTTCCTTTCTCTGCTCGTTGCAGATTTGTTCCAGGTACGCAATTTCGGTCCTGGAGCGGTCGGCGCTCTTGTGCTCGGCTATGCCACAATAACAATTTCGGTTCTCTTTGCCCTTATGACGAATAGAATTTCACTTCCCCCGGATTTTTTCCGATTCCTGCTTTTTGCCGTCTCAGTCATCGGCGGCGTGCTCCTGCTCTACTCAACAATCATCGAGATTCCGCTCCTCCAGCGAACCGGCTGGCTCGGGACCGAAGCAACGCCTGGAGCAGGTGAACGAATCGCCATTACCACCGGAACCTACGGCCTGGTTCGCCATCCGGGATTTCTCTGGATGGTTTTGGCCACGGCTCCGATTTCTCTTGCCTATCTGGATGCCACTGTCTCGGCGGCGCTCCTCGCGGTAAATCTGGGCAATCTTGCACTCGTCGTGATCGAAGATACTCTTCTCTTTCCCCGGATTTTTGTGAATTATCGGTCTTACAAGAAACATGTACCGTTTCTGTGGCCCGGGAGGCTTCGTGGCAGAAAAAATCCTCATCATTGACGACGATCCGGCAATCAGGAAAGTCATGCATCTGCGACTCATGCAGGAAGGCTATCATGTGCGCGTGGCAGAATCCGGACCGGAGGCGCTCAGTATTGTCGACCAGGAGGAGCTTGCGCCGGACTGCGTGTTTCTTGACGTCCGCATGCCCGAGATGACCGGGCTCGACATTCTACCTGAGCTTCACGAACGCATTCCCCTTTCCCCCGTTCTCATGCTGACCGCCCTGTCGGATCTCGATACGGGAGTTGAGGCGATGCGCAGGGGCGCGTTTGACTACCTTGTCAAACCGCTGGACAAGCACGATCTGTACAAGGCGCTTCGGCGTGCACTGGACCACCGCGCGCTCCTGCTTGAGAATGCCCGACTTGCCGATGAAAACCGTCGCTACCAGCTTTCACTCGAACGGAAGGTACTGGAACGGACCGAAGAGCTGTCCCGCGCCTACCTGTCTCTCCAGGAAGCGAACGTGGACACGGTACAGATGCTCGCCGAGACCATAGAAGCCAAGGATCCGTACACGCGCGGGCACTGCCACCGGGTCCGGGTTCTCTCAATGGAACTCGGGAAACGCCAGGGTCTGTCCGATTCGGATCTCGAAATCATCGAGTACTCGGCACTGCTTCACGATGTGGGCAAGATAGGTATTCCGGAGACGCTGCTCAACAAGATAGAACCGCTCACGGAAAAAGAATACGGAATATTCCGGGATCATCCGGTCATCGGAACACGCATCCTCTCACGCGTGGCGTTCTTCGAACCCTGTATCCCGGTAGTCCGGAATCATCATGAACGCTGGGATGGTCGTGGATACCCCGACCACTTGAAAACTACCGAGATCCCGCTCCTGGTCCGTATTGTAACAATTGCGGATGCATTCGATGCAATGACTTCCTCCCGCCCCTATCGCACGGCTCTTCCTCTTGAGGTCGCCCTCCAGGAGATGGCGGATGGGGCAGGCGCACAATTCGACCCTGAGCTCGTTGAAATTTTCCTCTCCTCACGCGTCTACGAGGCCGAATGGGAAGGCGGATCGCTTTACCAGACACCGGATAACGCACGCACGGCTCCACCCATGGCGCGCAGCGTTCAAGCCAACGGGGCGCAGACCGCCTAATTCGGTTCCAGCCTGATCCCCCCGCTTGCGCGAAGAAGACGGTCCCTCACCGCCATTCCAACTCCAGCGGCGGGAGGAAGTTCTGCGACAATGACATCTACGGCAATCTCGTCAAACCATACGAGCAGCCGGTAGAGATTGCGGGCGTACTCTTCCGCAGTCCCCTGAAAGACTGCAACGACACCGTTTTCTTCGCTGATCGATCCCGGCCGATCGTGGAGTGATTCGGGCCCATTACCCGAGAGCCGGATTGTCCCGACCGCCGCCCGTCCGCCTTTCCCGGCGGAATGCGCTGCCCGGCGAACGAAATCTCCCTCATCCCGAAACCCGGAAGCTTCGCTGACTATCACTGTCGCCCGCGGTTTGTAATGGGTGTATTTCATTCCCGGAGAAATGGGCCGTTCATTATCGGTCACGTGCGCGCCATTCGAATCCGCAGCCGTCACAGTATCTACACCCAGCACATTTTCCAGCATTTCCCGGGAAATTGCGCCGGAGCGCAGAATCCGAACGGTTGGACCGGTCAGATCTACGACGGTCGACTCGAGTCCCACATCGCATGACCCTCCGTCTACAATTGCATCCACCCGACCATCCATGTCTGCGCACGCCATGACGAAAGTGGTCGGGCTCGGCCGGCCGGAAAGATTTGCAGACGGCGCCGCCACGGGAAAACCGGTCGCATGAAGAATTCGGCGAGCCACGGGATGGCGCGGGATCCGAAGCGCGACCGTATTGAGCCCGGCGGTTGCGTCATCGGCTATACGGTGGTCGGAGGCCACGAGAGACTTCGAAATGATAACTGAGAGTGGTCCCGGGGAAAATGCATCGAAAAGCCTCCGCGCCGACTCGGGCAACGGCGAGAACATTGCACACACTGAGTCCAGATCATAGAAATGGACAATGAGCGGGTTGTCCACCGGCCGACCCTTCGCCCGAAAGACGCTTCGACACGCCGCTCCATCGAGAGCATTCGCTCCCAGCCCGTAGACGGTTTCAGTCGGAAAGACAACAAGCCCGCCCCGACGGAGAATATCCGCCGCAATTTCTGTCTGGTCCGATGTCAAATGAAGGGTCCGCAACGGAGAATTCATACCCGACGCATTATATTCCCGGGCGGGTTTTCTGTACACAGACTCGACCGGACGATATACTCGCGGTATCCGAAGGCTCAAGAGGAAAGCCGTGACAAGAAACCCTACCGTGTGCATAGATCTCAAGAGACTTGCGCGACTGGACAGAAGACCGCCTCTGTTCTCCGGCACCCGGCTCAGTTTCTGGACCGATCCCTACATCTCCAGTCATATCCTCAATGCGCATCTTGATCCCACAACCGAGGATGCCAGCAGGCCGCCAGACGTGATTGCTGCAACCGCCGATTGGATTGCTGCGCGTGTGGACGCCGGCAATTCAAGCGAGGCATCGGGTCCGACATTGCTCGATCTTGCGTGTGGCCCGGGATTGTACTGCACGGAATTCGCCCGGCGTGGATTTTCCGTACATGGGATCGACTTCTCACGCTCCTCCATCGAATACGCAGAGAGAGAAGCACAACGGAACAATGTTCTCATTACCTATGATTGCGCGGATTACCGGAAGGTATCGTTTCGCGCCCGGTTCGATGTGGTCACACTCATATTCGGAGAGTTTTGCGTCATGACGAATCGGGATCGCGACCGAATGCTCCGAAGCATCCTGGCCGCGCTGCGTCCGGGCGGACTTTTCATATTCGACGTATTTTCCCGCGCCTACACTCGGCGTACCGCATTGAAAACCGGATGGTATCCGTCAATTTCCGACGGTTTCTGGATGCAGGAGCCCCACCTGGTATTTGAGCGGGGAATCGAGTACGAGGATGATTGCGTGCATCTCAATCAGTACATTGTGGCCGGGCAGGACTCGGAACCCCGCGTCTACAACATCTGGCGCCACCACTACACGCCCGATTCCATACGCACCGTGCTCCACGGCGCGGGGTTCCATGTGGATGATCTGTATAAGGATCTATCAGGTACGAGTCTCTCCCACGAATCCGAATGGATCGGCGTAGTGGCCCGCAAACCGCAGTAGTGCCCCCTCCGCTGACCGGAACATTTCGTCAACACGCTCCGTGATACTTCATTGGGCACTATATTTTTACCCAGACGAAACCGTCCTCGACCTTCGTCTCGTAGATGGAAATGGGCCGCGTTGCGGGGAAATCCTTGACCGCACCGGTTCTGATATCAAACCGGGAACCGTGCTTCGGGCAGTATACGTCCCCGCCCACAACCATTCCCTCGTACAGCGGGGAGTATTCATGCGAACAGGAATTGTCCGTTGCGTAGATGCCGTCTTCCAGACGGAATATCGCGATTTCCTTCCGGCGGTGAACAAACTTGTAGCTGCGCGCGAACTCATCCTCGGCAACAGCCTGGACCCATTTTGCCATTTCGATTGGAACCCGCTATTCGTTATCCTGAACCGCCAGCAGGCGTTCCATCATGACCGAGCGCATGTCTTCCCGGATGACTTCAGGCGCCTTGTCTATGATATCGCCAAAGAACCCTTCAACCAGGAGCTCCTTCGCTTCATCGGGATCGTAACCTCGTGCAAGGAGATAGAAGAGCTGATTCTTGTCCAGCCGTCCCGTTGTGGAGCCATGGCTGCATTTCACATCGTCGGTGTTGATCTGGAGACTCGGAATTGAGTCGGCACGAGCACCGTCGTTCAGGATGAGGTTCTTGTCGTCGAGAAACGCATCCGTCCGAACCGCTTCATGGGCCACCTGGATAAGACCCTGGTATACCGCATGGGCTTCATCCTTGACGGCACCCTTGTAGAATGTGCGGCTTGTCGCGTTTGGCGCGTTGTGGTGCTGTACCGTCCGAACGTCCAGATGCTGATCTTCGTGTCCGAAGTAGACTCCATACAGCAGGACATCTGCCCCCTGTCCATCGAGCGTGCAATCGTAACGGTCCTTCGCGAACATACCCCCGAAAACCGCACTGAAGTGTTCGAAAGACGCATCCCGTGCCACGTGAGATGCACCGTTGGTGAATGCCGAGCAGTCCAGGTTCAGATTCTGCGAAGAGACGTAGATGAGCTTTGCAGCGTCACGAACGTCCGCGTCGCTGCCTTCGTTGAACAGGAGCTCCCCTGCTTCTTCCCCGTCAACCGTCTGGACGACTGTTGCCCTGGCCCCCTTCTCGAGTACAACGGCGGTCTGAGGTGACGAGAGCCGGGAGTCCCCGGATTCCCGGTAGGCAATACCGAACGGAAGGGCAATCTCCACAAACTCCGGAACATACACGTAGCATCCGTGACTCATTGATGCATAGTGCCACGCCCTGACCCGGTTATCTATCTCACCCACTGCACGGGAAAAAAGCGCCTTTAGAGCCTCAACCGCGGCGGAGTCAATGGGTGCCGGTCCGTCGGCAGCGCCGTCGGCAGCGCCGTCGGCAACCCCATCTGCAAGGTCGGCCAGCAACGGCTTCAGCGGCAGAAAGACAACACCTTTCTCCGCAAGCTCAGGGCTCAGGCTCAATTCCACACACTCGGTGCCTTCAAACAGCATCCAGCCGCTGTATCCTTCGGGTACAGGGGAAGATCCCGGCACCTTTGCTGCTGCCGTGTCGCCGTAACCATAGCTGTCGAAATCGTAGTTTGATATGTCGCTTCTGCGCCACTCTTCATCGCTCGTATTCGGCCATTCCATTGCACCGAATTTGTCGAACGCGGCACGCCGCAGCTTCTTCATCCATTGCGGTTCCCGCCTGCTTTCGAGATATGTCTCAAGCTCGACGGTACCGCGAAACGATCGTGTTTCTACTGTGCTCAACGTCTTCTCCTTACCCGACCGAACCTTCCATCTCAAGTTCGATGAGACGGTTGAGCTCTATTGCGTACTCCATGGGAAGCTGTTTGACCAGCGGGTCCAGGAATCCGTTCACTATCATGACGCTCGCTTCTGCCTCGTCCAGCCCACGGCTCATGAGGTAGAACAACTGCTCCTCACTGATTCGCGACACACGCGCTTCGTGTTCGATCGAGACGTCGTCGGACAATATGTCCATGTACGGATAGGTGTTGCTCTTCGATTCCGGATCCATGATGAGCGCGTCGCAGACGACCTTGCTCTTGATGTCATGCAGACCGGGGTCCACCTTGATCTGTCCGCGATAGCTTGCAACGCCGCCGTCTTTACTGATCGACTTGCTCGTGATGATTGAGCTCGTGTTCGAGGCTGCGTGAATGCACTTCCCTCCGGTGTCCTGCTCCTGATGTTTGCCTGCGAACGCAATGGACAATATCTCGCCGTGAGCGCCTTCGCCCATGAGCCAGACGGACGGATACTTCATGGTGCGCTTGCTGCCGATGTTCCCGTCTATCCACTCCACCGTTGCACCTTCGTACGCAACCGCACGCTTGGTCACGAGATTGTAGACGTCGCCCGACCAGTTCTGAATGGTCGTATACCTCACACGGGCGTCCTTCAGCGCGACGATCTCGACAACAGCGCTGTGGAGACTGTCCGTTGTGTAGATCGGCGCGGTACAACCTTCGATGTAGTGCACGAATGCACCCTCGTCCACAATGATGAGTGTGCGCTCGAACTGTCCGAAGTTCTCCAGATTGATACGAAAGTATGCCTGGAGGGGAATGTCAACCTTGATCCCCGGCGGAACATAGATGAAGCTTCCGCCCGACCAGACCGCGCTATTCAACGCCGAAAACTTGTTGTCGGTATGCGGAATTATCGTGCCGAAATATTTGCGCACCAGGTCCGGATGTTCACGAAGCGCAGTCTCCGGGTCACAGAAAATGACCCCCTGCTTGGACAGGTCCTCGCGGATGTTGTGATACACAACTTCTGAATCGTACTGTGCTCCGACGCCCGCAAGAAATTTCTTTTCTGCGGCGGGGATGCCCAATCGGTCGTATGTCTCCCGAATTTCAGGCGGCAAGTCCTCCCAACGGGTCTGCTGCTTGTCTATCGGCTTTGCATAGTAGTACATATCCTCGAAGTCGAGGGTCGAGAGGTCGGCACCCCAGTTCGGCATCTCTTTCTGTCTGAACACCTTCAGCGCCGCGAGCCGATACTCGGTCATCCATTCCGGCTCCTGTTTGTGTGCAGAAATTGCCCGCACGACCTCTTCATTCAACCCTTTCTCGGCCATGCGATATACTGAATGGTCCGGGTAATTAAACCCGTACTGATAATCTCCAATCTCAACGGCTTTCGGCTGGCTGCTCATTGGCATCCTCCTCTATTCCATACTGCTCGCGAACCCAGTCGTACCCCTTCTCTTCGAGTGCGGTGACCAGTTCCTCGCCTCCGGAGGTTACAATCTTCCCCTTGTACATGATGTGTACATAGTCAGGGCGAATATGATCCAGGATACGCTGATAGTGGGTGATGATGAGAGCGCCGAAATCCGAGCCACGAAGCTTGTTCACACCCTTTGCAACGACCTTCAGGGCATCTATGTCAAGTCCGGAGTCGGTCTCATCCATAATTGCGAACTTTGGCTTCAGCAGCAGCATCTGCAGCACCTCCATCCGCTTCTTCTCACCGCCGGAGAATCCGTCATTCAGGTAGCGGTTGATAAACTGCTGTTCGATTTCCATGAAATTAACCGCTTCCCGCAACTGTTTGATGAAAGAGGGAGCATTTGCATTCTCTTCGCCGCGCGCCTGCGCGTTGATTTCGGCGGCCCGTTTCAGGAAACGCCCCACGGTTACGCCGGGGATTTCTACGGGATACTGAAAAGCGAGAAACAGACCCTTTCGGGCACGCTCGTGGGTGGGCATTTCCAGAATATTCTCCCCGTCCACGAGAATCTCTCCGTCGGTCACCTCGTAGGTCGGATGTCCGAACATGACGTTGGTCAACGTGCTCTTCCCGGATCCGTTCGGGCCCATGAGCGCATGAATTTCGCCGGAATTCAGTACCAGATTTATACCGCTCAGAATCTCCTTGTCTTCGATTCGAGCGTGCAGATTTCTAATTTCAATTTTCACAACAATTCCTCCAATGGGGGGTTAATCAAATAGGATAGCCAAGCTCGAGCCGAGCTTCTTCGCTCATGAAGTCAATGCTCCACGGCGGATTCCAGACCAGATTCGCAACCACTTCCTTGAAGCCAAGTCGCTCCTGCAGGACGCGGTTTATCTCCATGACGATGTGATCACCAAGCGGGCATCCGGGTGACGTCAGAGTAAAATCAACATCGATTCTGGCTTCCGATGGTTCGACACGATAGACCAGGCCAACATCCACGATATTCAGTCCGATCTCAGGATCCACTACCTCTTTCAACGCATCGAGGATCTGAGCTTTCGAGTACATACCAATTCCCCCTTCAATACCTTACCAATTTACTTATATATGTACCATTGATCAAGTTTGGTCGCACGGTCCTATGCAAATTCCGGTCGCTCCACTGCTACTGTACAACATGTAACAACAGATGGTCATCCCGGGAGGATCGCGATTGTACAACCTGCGGCTTCATACAATATACTAATGAGGACCCTGGAAACGAAAGGCCCGGGAAGAGAGGATTTTCATGCATGTACTCGTTCTGGTATGCCACCCGAACCCTGAAAGCCTGAATCACACCATGGCCAGACGGTGCATGGAGGAGGCTCAGGCGGCCGGCCACACAACGGCATGGGTTGACCTCTACCAGGATCATGCAAAATCCGGTTTCGATCCCATCCTGACTCAGGAGGAGATCCAGAGAAGGTTCAGCTTCGACGACACCGTTCTCGGATATAGTCGCGAGATCCGGAACGCAGACGCCTATGTCTTCGTCCATCCGGACTGGTGGGGAATGCCGCCGGCGCTCCTGAAGGGCTGGCTGGACCGCGTTTTAAGACCGGGAATCGCATATGATTACGATGGGCCCGAATTCCTGCCGAAAAAGAGAATACCACTTCTGGGTGACAAGCGAGCCATGGTGCTGTGTACCACGGACGCACGAAAGGAAGACATGGGCTCAACACCGGAATCGCCGCATCCAATACAGGCGCTCTGGCGCGTGTCCATCCTTGGTTACTGCGGGATACCGGATGTCCGGGTTGAGGTCTTCTGGAATGTCCACGACAGCACCCTCAGGGAGCGCCGCCGCTGGATCGATCGCACCGGTGAGATGGCGAGGACGCTCTTCAGTACAGACGGCCTCTCTATGAACAGGAGGGACATATGAAGGAATTGCTGCTTTACCGCCACGCGAAGGCCGAGAAATCGGTCCCGGGCATACGAGACCATGAACGACCTCTGTCTGCGGAGGGCGAGAAGCAAGCGGAATCGATCGGCGAACGGATACGCGAAGAATCTTCAGTTCCCGACCTCATCCTCACGTCGGACGCGCGGCGGGCGCTCTCCACTGCACGAATTGCCGCGCTCTCGGCTGGTTGTCCTGAGCGAGTGCATGCGGTGGCTGCGCTGTTCGACGGGGAGATTGAGACATATGCGCAGGAGATACGACTGCGAGGAGGAAAGGCGGCCCGATTAATGGTGGTCGGTCACAATCCCACCATGGAGGAGCTGGTCGAGCGGTTGGCCGGGAGACGGATAGAGATCAAAGCCGGCTATCTGGTTCGAGTAGCGGTTCGCATTTCCAGCTGGGAGGCCTTTGATTTCGGAGAGAACTCCGAAATCCAGGGCGTCCTCATGCCGGAGGCATAGGGTCCCCGTGTTTATAGCAACGAAGATCCTGGAAATGCTCTTGTTTCCTCCCGGCCTCTTTATTGTTCTGGGTGTTGTCGGAGCTGTTCTCGCACTCTTTCGAATGCGAAAGAGTGCCGTGTTCCTGTATGTTCTGATGCTGGGGGGGCTCTACCTGTTTTCGATCGGTCCGGTTGCCGCCGGCCTCCTGGTTCCACTGGAGGACGAGTACCCGGCCGTCCAGCTTTCCCCGGTTCCCACGGGTGCGGATGCAGTGGTTATTCTTGGCGGCGGCTCCATTGCCGGTGCCCCGGATGCTCGTTCGATCTCCGGGGCTCTCCCGGGTACCGCGACACAACCGGCGACCGCGACATCGTCCGCCGCAAACGGGCCGACGGTTCTTGCGAGCCTCTCCGCGGAATCCACCCGGCGGGTCGTCTACGGGTATCTGGTTGCCCGTGCGACAAAGCTGCCGGTAATTATCTCCGGCGGTGCGCCCCTGAAGATTCCCGGCACAGAAAGTGAAGCAGCGGCCGCAAGAGGCCTTCTGGTTGCGCTTGGAATGGCTGACAATCAGATTCGTACAGAGACGGAGAGTCTCACCACCTGGGATAATGCAGTTCAGGTGGCGAAACTCTTCCATCCCCGGAAGATTATCCTGGTGACATCCGCATACCACATGCCGCGTGCGGTATACAGCTTCCGGAAGCAGAAGATCGAGGTTGTACCCGCGCCGACCGCCTACCGGATAGACAGACAATCACCGGGTTCGCTGAAATACTTCCCGAATATCTCCGCACTCAGGGACAGCGCACTGGCGCTCCACGAGCGAATCGGCATGTTCTTCTACCGGCTTCGCCATGGGAGGGTTGCTACTTCCGGTTCATCCGCTCAATGACCCGGTACAGTCCTTGAGTTCCCAGATCTTCGAGCCCCTGCGCAATTGCCGCAACGTAGAACTGGTGAACCAGCGAGAGCCCGGGCAGCGAGAGATTCATGCGCCGCGCTTCTTCGAGCGCTATTCCCATATCCTTCACGAAGTGTTTGATGAAGAAACCCGGATCGAAATTACCGGCCGCGATTCGCCGGCCGAGATTGTTGATTGACCAGCTGGATGCGGCGCCTTTTCCAATCACGTCGATGACATGATCCGCATCGAGTCCGGCCTTCCGTGCGTAGAGCAGAGATTCGACAACCCCGATCATGGTGGATGCGATAAGAATCTGATTTGACATCTTCGTGTGCTGTCCCGCACCCGGTCCGCCCATCAGCTCGATATTTTTTCCCATGAGTTCAAACAGCGGAAGCACTTCCTGGTATGCACTTTCATCACCGCCGACCATGATGGCAAGCGTCGCCTCCCGCGCACCAACATCCCCGCCGGATACCGGCGCGTCAAGCGCACGAATACCGGCTGGTTCCGCCCGGCGCGCAATCTCTTCGGCAAGCGACGGCCGGGATGTGGTCATATCTATGATAATTCCGCCCGGTTTCATTGCGCCGAGGATGCCGTTTTCGGAGAAATAGACCTCTTCAACGTCCGCCGGGTAACCTACAATCGTGAACACATAGTCGGATTGCCCGGCGACATCCCGCGGACTGTCGCACAGCTTTGCTCCCGCGGCCACAAGCTCTTTTGTCTTGTCGGGGGTCCGATTGAAAACGCTCACCGTATGGCCGCCGGCGACAAGATGCATGCACATGCTTTTCCCCATTATTCCAGTTCCAACCCAGCCTATTCGCTTTGCCATTGTCATTCCTCGCCTTCGCTTCTTGGATATTGTGGCTATTTTGCCACAAAAACAGGAGCAAATCATCCCCTGCAAAATTGGTATCGAGTGAAAGCGGCTAAATTTGGTCTCGATTGACAGCCGGGTTGATCTTCGCTAAGGTGGTGCCACGTACATACCTGAGGAGGCGCAACCTTGATACAGGTTACCAATCTCTCGAAACGGTATGGGCCCCATAAGGCAGTAGATAACGTCAGTTTCACCGTTGAGAAGGGAGAAATTGTCGGTTTTCTGGGACCCAACGGGGCGGGCAAGTCAACGACCATGAATATTCTTACCGGATATCTTTCGTCAAGCGAAGGGGATGTGATCATAGACGGTCAGAACATCCTTGAGGATCCGGAAGAGATCAAGGCGAAAATTGGTTACTTGCCCGAAAACCCACCGCTCTATTTTGACATGACCGTTCAGGAGTACTTGAGGTTCGTTTGCGAAATAAAGAACGTTTCCCGGAACGATATTTCGCAACGCATCGAGTACGGACTCGAAACGGTACGCATCTCTGACGTTCGCAGCCGTCTCATCAAAAATCTTTCAAAAGGTTACAAACAGCGGGTGGGACTTGCGGCGTGCCTGATGGGGAATCCTCAAATTCTAATTCTGGATGAACCAACTTCGGGCCTCGATCCAAAACAGATTATAGAAATCCGGGACCTCATCCGAGAGCTTGGGAAAGACCACACCGTGGTCTTGAGTTCTCATATTCTCCACGAAGTCAGCGAGACATGCGAACGGGTGCTGATAATGAATCTCGGCAGGATTGTCGCAGACGGTCAGCTTGACACCCTTGCACGCAGCCTGGCGGACACGAGCGAACTGGCAGTTCGCATATCCGGCGAAAAGAGCGCAGTAGAGACCGCGCTCGGCTCGGTTTCGCAAATCAAGGCCCTCTCCGTTTCAGACTCTCCGGAGCCCGACTCGGTGGATGTCCTGATTGAATCGGAGGAGAATACCGACCTTCGAAAAGAAGTTTTCTTTGCGCTGAGCAAGGCGAAGATTCCAATCCTTCAGATGAGAACGAAGAACATGACGCTGGAGGAAATTTTCCTCCATCTCACCAGTTCTGAGAAGGGAGTCGAGTGACATGCTAGCGATCTTCAAACGCGAACTCAGGGGATATTTTCAGACCCCGATCGGTTATGTGTTCATGGGACTCTTCCTGCTCATTTCCGGTTTCTTCTTTGCATACAATCATCTATTCACTGGCAGCCCGTATTATTCAACGTTTCTTGGCAGCATATTCTTTATCTTCATTTTTGCGGTCCCACTATTAACCATGAGACTGCTTTCCGAAGAACGGCGGCAGCGCACCGACCAGCTGCTGCTGACCAGTCCTGTTTCGATTACCGATATCGTCCTGGGCAAGTTTTTTGCCGCCTCTGCGGTGTTCCTTGCCACACTTGCGGTGACTATCCTGTATGCGATAGTGGTCGGGACATTCGGCGATCTCGCGGTTGCACAGACGGTGGGAGCATATATCGGCTTCTTCCTTCTGGGTCTCTGTTTCATCTCCATCGGCATGGTCATAAGCGCACTGACGGAGAATCAGGTAACTGCAGCCTTCTTTACGTTCTTTTCGCTGCTTTTCGTATGGCTCATAAATATGGTCGAGCAGGTAGTACCGCGGGATAATCTGTCAGGGATCGTCTTCGCTGCAGCAGTCGCAATTGCGCTTGCCGCCTACCTGTTCTTCAACACCAGGTCATGGATTGTCGGCGGCGTTACCGCTGTCGTGTGTGCGATTATCATCGTGCTGTTCGCGATCCTCGACAACGGCGTGTTCACCGGGCTGATCGGAAAGGTGTTAAGCTGGATTTCTCTACTGAACCGTTACAACAGTTTCAATCTCGGGATTCTTAAACTCGATGCTGTTGTCTACTACCTCAGCTTTTCCGGCATCTTTCTGTTCATAACGATTCGCGTCATCGAAAAACGACGGTGGACGTAGGAGCAGACATGAAAATTACGATCCTAAAGAACTTGATGCAGACAAAGGGTTTCCGCTACGGAGGCTACGCATCGATCATAACCCTTGCGGTTGTGGTCGGATTGGTGGTGGTGAACCTCATCGTCGGACAAATGAACGTTCAGGCGGACTTGACGAGCAGTGGACTGTATACCCTCTCCGATCAGACAAAGTCCGTCCTGAAGAAGCTCACGAGTGAAGTCACAATCTATGCACTCTACCCGAAAGGACAGGAGTCCAAAGAGGTACTCGAGAGTCTGCGGCGGTACGAGGCGGATTCCAGTCATGTGAAGGTACAGGTCATAAACCCCGATCAGAATCCAGGTTTCGTAAAGAAATACGACAAGACCGGTAATGGCATTCCGAACGGAAGCCTCATCATAGTAGGTCCGAAGGGGTTCCGGGTAGTCAATAATGCGGACCTCTATTCGGTAGACTTCCGCAATCCGCAGAATCCACAAGTCCTTGGACTGAAGGTGGAACAGCAGGTTACAAACGCGCTGCTCTATGTTACCAGTGGTCAGACTCCGGTCATCTACGAGCTGACGGGGCACCAGGAAACGACAATCGGACAACTGCAGTTGAGCAGTGCGATCCAGAATCAGAACTTCACGGTAAAGACCCTGAATCTTGTTCAGACCGGAAAGGTACCCGCGGACGCGAGCATTCTCCTCATCAACAATCCGACGGTGGACCTATCCCCCGCCGAGGTCACCGATATCCACGACTATCTGAATCGGAATGGCCACCTATTCGTCATGAAAGACGTTGGGCAGAACCCGCTCCCGAATTTGAACAGTCTCCTCGCCTTCTACGGGGTGGAGTATCAGCATGGAATTGCGGTTGAGATGGACTCGAATCATCATACGGCAAACAGCAATTTCCAGCTCATTCCGGTCCTGCAGAATCAGGATATCCTGAAGCCAATCCAGAAGGCAGGGACACCGATAGTAATGCCGTTCGCGCAGGGAATTAAGGACACTTCGCTCAAGACGCGGGACGTTCAGGTGGACCCTCTGCTCACAACCACAAAGAACTCGTTTCTCAGAACGGATTTTTCCGACAACTCGAGCGCCAGACTTCCGAGCGATGTTGGTGGTCCCATCACGCTCGCGGTAGCTATCAACAATCGAATGGTCCTTCCGGACAAGCCGCAATTCCGGCTCGTTGTGGTGGGCAGCTCCAGTTTTCTTCGGCCAATTCAGCCCTACGGACAGCTGCCGGGTAACCTCAACTTTTTCCTGAACAGCCTTTCCTGGCTCGAGCACCGGACCGACACCATATCCATCAGCACGAAAACCGTGATCCAGTTCCCGATGCGTCTCACTGGAACGCAGGTAATGATCTTCTCCCTGCTGTTCGTCATTCTCATTCCGCTGATAATCATGATAGTCGGCATGGTAACGTGGCTGCGCAGGAGGCATCTGTAATGCCGAAAGCGAAACGCAGCACCAGGCTCCTGGTCGCCGCGGGAATACTTGTCCTGCTCGTGGGGACGTACTTCATTGTCAAGGCTATTCCGAAACCGCAGAAGGGGCCGAAGACCACATCCATAAAGGTGGCAAGCGTCAGCCAGGCGGATGTCACGAAGGTGGAAATAAAGAACGGCACCGACACGCTGGTCGTTGAACGAAAAGGCGACAAGTTCGAACCCGTTCTTCCATACCCGATGAAGATCGACAGCTCGGCGGTCCAGCGGATTCTCTACAATGTGACGAGCGTTTTTGCGCAACGGGTTGTGGAGCAGAAGGTATCCGATCCGAAGGCACTGGCCAAGTATGGACTCGAGTCACCGCAGGATACGACCACTGTCTTTCAGAAAAGCGGCTCCCCGATAGTCTACAAGATCGGAAGCCAGACCCCCGGCAAGGACGGTTATTACTTCCAGAAAGCCGGTGATCCGCAGGTCTACACGCTCGACACCTATTCGGCCCACTCAATGATGCTCAGCCTCACCGACCTTCGCGATCATTCCCTGCCGAGCATAGATGCAAAGAAGCTCACGTACCTGATGATCGACAACGGTAAGCAACGGATCGTTATCCGGACGACTCCACCGGGATTCAAGACCGAAGAGGCAACATTCTCCAATCTGGTAATGACCAGCCCCTATCCGGGAATTCATGCGGTTGCTACCGACAAACTGGGGAACATCCTCAAGGGCCTGCCAAACTTCACAATAGACAAGTTCGTCAGCGACCATCCGACCAACCTCTCTGAGTACGGGCTCGATCCTGCCGAGCAGCACCTGGTCATAAAGGACGACAAGAACACGCTCGATCTGCTCATTGGAAAGACGGCCCCCGGCGGGACCCATTATGCAAAGCTCGCCGACGCACCGACCGTTTTCACCATCGACGCGAACCTCGACTTCATGAACACCACGGCCTTCGATCTGGTGGACAAGTTCGCCCTTATCGTGAATATCGACAAGGTGGACAGCATGAAGATTGTCACCCCGAAAAAGACCTTCACCGCGGTGCTTACGCGAACGGGAACGGGCGACAAGAAAAAGACCAGTTACACGTTCGACGGCAAGGACGTCAACGAAAAGTACTTCAAGAACTTCTACCAGAAGGCAATCGCCATCCTGTACGACGCGGAAAACCCGGCGCCGAAACCTGGAAAGACGGAAGTCAGCTTCAGTTTTACGCTGAACACGGCGGGACATCCGACCCTCTCGGTAGACTTCGTCCCGTTCAACCAGAACTTTTACCAGATTTACCGCAACGGAAAATCGGAATTCGTCGTAACGCGATCGCAGGTGGAGAACGTAATTCAGGCGGCTGATCTGCTTGCCCAGGGAAAGGACCCCGGAACGTCCTGAACCGAACAGCGCGCATTTTCAGTCTTCGCCTCTGCACACGGGCCGTCCTCTGGACGGCCCGATCTGTCAGCGGACATGCCTGTGGAGTATTACGCTCACCTGAGCCTCATACGACCTTCCAAACAGATTCAGATGGTTGAGCAGATGGTAGAGATTATAGATATCTCGCCGTTCCTCGTATCCGGGGTCCAGCGGGAAAGCTTCCGCGTATGCGGCATAGAACCTTCGGTCAAAGCCGCCGAACAGCTCGGTCATGGCCAGGTCGGCCTCACGGTGACCATGGTAGACGGCGGGGTCGATCAGGACCGGTTCGCCGGAAAATCCGGTCATGAGATTCCCGGACCAGAGATCGCCGTGGAGCAGCGAGGGCCCGGCAGGCTCTATAATGAGCTGCGGGAGCATCTCGATGAGTCGTTCCATCTTCCCGTGCAGAGAACTGCTGATCAGTCCATGGCGGACCGCAAGATTCGTCTGATAGCGTAGTCGGTGCTCACCGAAAAATCGGATCCATGTTTCTTCCGGACTGTTGATCTGAGGCGTTGAACCAATGAAATTGTCGTTGCTGAACCCGTAGCGTGCGGTATTCCCGGACCGGTGAAGCTCTGCGAGTTCCTGCCCGAGTCGATCCCAGAAGTCGGAGCGGCGTTTCCCCTGCTCGATATATTCCATGAGCAGATACTGGACGGCACTCGATTGCCCAAACGCAAACGGCCGCGGTATTCGCGGCCCTTCGGCCGCGCGCAGCGCTTCCAGCCCCAACGCTTCCGTGCGAAACATACCGCCGAAGGTTCCGCCGTTTTCCTTCAGGAAGAGCCGCTCACCATTGCTGAGCGTGAGCAATGAAGTCTGGCTGATGCAACCGCCTCCGACAGCGGTTCGCGACCTGATTGATACTTCCGCGCCGTACATGGCGCGGATAGCGGCTTCCGGTGTCGACGCACCCTCATGCATCTGCCGTGCGTGCTCCTTCGAGCACCTCCAATAGCCGGGCGCTCGTCCGTTCAACTATGGAATACACCTCTTCGAACCCTCCGGCACCCCCGTAGTAGGGGTCCGGGACCTCCATGCCCGAGCCTTTTTTCGGATCGAACTCGCGAAAAAGTCGGACCCGCGCCCGCTGCACGTTGTTTGATGCAATGCGCATGATAGAATCGTAATTCTGCTGGTCCATGACAAGAATAAGCTCATAGGTGTCCAGATCTGATCTGGACACCTGGCGCGCAGCGTGGTCAATCCGAATCCCGTGCCCATGCGCAGTTCGCCGCATCCGCGGATCGGCGCTGTCGCCGACGTGGTAGGCTGAAGTGCCGGCGGACTCAATCTCGTAATGCTCCGCTACTCCACGCCGGTCCAGCAGTTCCTGAAACACCGCGTGGGCGAGCGGACTTCGGCAGATATTTCCGCTGCAGACGAAGAGCACCCTCATGGGCGAGGCATCGATGTCAGATCTTCGTTGCATGTTCCAGCAGATACTTCTCGGCTTCCTCCGACCAGAGTCCGTTGTTGGCCTCCGTCAAGTCGGCAAGCTTCGCGAATAGCGCGTCGGTTTTTCCTTTCTCACGAAAATCCGTAATTGCTGTCAGTTCGAGTTCGATATTCGTATACATGAGCTTTTTTCCACCGGGTATGTTCGGCAGATTGAGCGTAGTCGGCACCACCGCATTCAGCCCTCCGACATGCGTAATCATTGCCACCGGATTGATAACGCCCGTTCCCATCATCTCCAGCGCCTCACGCATGTCGTCGGTGTTTCCTCCGCTTGTGCCAACCAGGTGATGCGAGGCGTAATGCACATTGTAGAAGTTGAATTGAGCCGAGAATGACGGGTCCGTCGGACCGGCAAAGAAGTTCAGACAACCGTCCTTGCCGAGGATACGATCACCCTGCTCCACAACCGGCCGGACCGGGGCAAAGACAAAGACATCGTCGAATCCATCACCGCCGCTCAAGCCCAGAAGATGGCGATCAACACTTGCAGCGGCATCCTCCGGGGTTGCTGCGCCAGATTTTTCGGCTACCTCTTTGGTGTTGACATAAATCAACTTCACACCACTCTTTGCCGCCTCTTCCACCGTGTAGATAGACGCCGCGCGCGCAAGCCGTGCGTTGTCAATATCGGTCACCACCAGAAGGCTCGGGCGACGCGGATTGTGAATTGCGTAGTCAATTGCGCCGATGCCCATGGGTCCGACTCCGGCAAGAATTGCCATCTTTCCACCCTCTACAACTCCCATGTGATGCTCATAACTGCCCTGGGTGGTGTGGTAGCTCGCATGAAACGCGCCGACAATACAGGACATCGGTTCCGACAGCGACCCCATGAAGAATGCCTTCCCGGTGTAAGGAAGGAGACAGTCCATCTCCATTACTTCATCCGGAATATTGATGTAGGTCGCATCTCCACCGATGTAGTGATAGGAGTAGCCGGGTGCATCCAGCGTGCCCTTATAGTTGAGCGCAGGCTGGATCGAGAACTTGTCTCCGGCCTTGAACTTATGCTGCCATTTCTTGCCTACATTCACGATTTCCCCGCAGAACTCGTGACCTACCATTACCGGCCTGGTTGCAATGTCATCCGGGACACGTTTGTGATCGCTCCCCTGAATGGCAGCCTTATATGAGGACATGCAGATACTGTCCGATATTATATGAGCAACGATCTCCGAGTCCTCTGCTTCGGGCAATTCGAACTCTTCGAGTCGAAGATCTTTCTTCCCGTACATGCGTACCGCTTTGGTTTTCATGAATGTCACCTTCCCCTTCGAAGTCATCATATTATACACAAGCTACACCAGTTCATCAAATGTAATCGATTGCATCTCTTCTTTCGGCCGTGTATTCTACGACAATGAAACGAAGTAGTGCATTGTTCATCATAAGCGGAGTCCTGGTTGTCGTTGCCCTCGGGATTCTGCTCTACACGGTACTGCGGCTAGGGTAGGATGTGTACCGCCAGGAGCACGCCCTTCCCGGGAATTCCCAGATAGGCGAGCTCGCCGCGACGGGAAACAGTAACCGTGAGTGCCGCAGGACCGCCTGCAGAACCGCCGACCGGTCCTGGGCCGGATGTACCCGGGCTTGACGTCCCCGGGACCGCTGCAGGAGCAGTCGTTGAACCGTTCCCCATTGCAGAGGTCTGCTGCCCGCCGTCCGCCTTTTTCTGCGGCTGTACGGCATTCAGGAGCGCCTCCACCGGATCGTCAATAGTCATGGTCTGACTCGATCCCGGGCTCAGCGGCCCCAGTTTGTCCATTACCCCACCCAGGGAAAATGCAATCGGGGGCAGCCTGACCACTTTCTGCAACCCAGCCGGGGCCTGAGCCCCATCCTTCACTGGCCCTGTGGCCGCGGAGGCGGATGCAGCTGCATCCAGCGCAGCGCCGGGAAGCACCGTATATACCTGGCCGAAGGCGGATGCCTGTTCGACACGCATGTACTCTTCCTTCGTGGATCCGGCAAGCACAAACCGGCTGTAAGAACCCTCGGTGGATACGGCAAACTGGGAAGCAGGGCTCCCGTTCTCGATTGAATCGATTGTGAAGTGCGCGGTGCCCGGCGCCACAAGCCGCAGCGCTGCAACCAGCGCAAAGACCAGATATGCATTCATGCGGTCAATTGTACCCCCGCGGAGGCCACCGGGTCAAAAAGAAAACCTCCCGGCCAGTTGGTCCGGGAGGTCTTTTCTCGAAAGCCCGCTTCCGGGCAGCCGTCTTGAGTTATTCAGATTTGATCTCGATGCTGCGGGGCTTCCCCTCCGGGGTTTTCTGAAGATCGAGAGTGAGAAGACCGTTGCTGAAGCGGGCGCTGATGTTCGTTGCGTCAACGTCCTTGGGCAGCACGAAACTCCGCTGAAAGCCGTTGGAATGTCGCTCACGTATCATGTAGCCGTTCAGGTTCTCATCCTTCTCCTCATTTGCTACTGAAGAGATAGTGAGCAGGTTCCCCTCCACCTTCACGTCGATGTCTTTTTCGCTCATGCCGGGGAGTTCCGCCTCGAGGACATACCGGTCATCAAGTTCGCGCACATCCACTGCGGGAGTCTTGTGGAATGGACCCGGAACGTCGTTGAGAAATCGGTCAAAAACCCGATCGAAATTGTTCACCAGATTCCCGTTCGCGCGGGCACGTACCAGATAGTTCATACTGTACCTCCATACAATGTGTAATCTACACACTATATAGCAACAAACGTGCCAACTTTTAGTAAATGGAAATTAATATATATGCTATAAAGACTTATTATGATCCGAGTGATCGTATTCGGGTCCTTCAATCTGTGCGCGTCGTTCATCAATGAGCAAATATGACTCAGTGTATCATTTTGGTCATTGTACTGTATCATAAATACTCAACTCCTGAGATGAACCGCTCGACACCTGTGCCCGGATGGCCATGTCTATCCAAGCAGCTTCCGCACGACCCCGAGGAGCTTCTCCGCGTCGAATGGCTTGACTATCCAACCGGTAGCTCCCGCGGCCTTTCCTTCAGACATCTTGCTGTCCTGAGACTCTGTGGTAAGTACGACCATCGGAATAAACTTGTACTCCGACAGTCCACGCGCCTGGCGGACCAGCTCAATTCCATCCATCTCCGGCATGTTTACGTCGGTCACCAGCATCTGGAAGCGGTCCTGCTTCATCCGGTTCAAACCTTCCGCGCCGTTTGCTGCCTGTGCAACCTCGTATCCTTCCTGTTCGAGAATGAAGGAGACACTCTGTCGTATGGCGGCCGAATCATCAACAATCAGGATCCTTTTTCCCATTCAGCTTCTCCGTCTGTTATACCTAATTTCTCCAATTATGCAGTATCTATTCAATTTCTGCAACCTTCTTCTCACGATATCAGGCTACTTTCCACGAAGGATATGCCATATTTCTGCATTTCACCACGCGCTCGGTCACACGAACCTGCCGGGATATCGACTCCGCGCACGGCGTCGGAGATTACGGAGGTCCGAAACCCGAGTCGCTGCGCGTCCATTGCCGAGTAGAAGACGCACACGTCCTCGGCCAGACCACACAGGTACACCTCCGCGAATCCCAGCGCTTTCAGATACGCATCCAGCCCCGTGGAAGTGATGTGATCGTTCTCGAAGAATGCCGAGTAGGAATCCAGGTCCGGGCGGGTACCCTTGTGGAGGATGAGGTTGATGAACCGGGTATCCAGGTCAGGATGCAAATCAGCTCCGGATGTTGCCTGGACGCAGTGATCCGGCCAGAGAATCTGAGTGATGCCGGAGGCCGAGACAGTATCCATGGGCTTGCACCCCGGGTGGTGCGACGCAAAGGAAACATGCCCGGCGGGATGCCAGTCCTTCGTTGCAACAACAAGAGAGAACAACGGCATAAGGCGATTGATTACCGGCACAATCCGGTCCCCCTCTGACACCGGGAGTGACCCACCGGGACAGAAGTCGTTCTGAACATCAACGACAATGAGCGCGCGACTATTCACCGGGGTATTTGACATCTTCGCCTCCTGGACAAGAGACTACTACTGCAGATTACCAAGAGCAAGATGGAGGGTTTATAATTGTTGCATGCTCTTTCCTGCACGGCTATGTAATTCCGCTTCGGACGGCTCGGTGCACTGTAATCTCTGCGCACATCGATGCCGGATTCAACCGGGCCACCACGGTATATGTGGTATCCGCACCAATATTGACGGCACACTCTATTCGACGACGTACGGTGATCCCATCGCCCTGCATATCGATCCAATAGAGAAGAAGCCGCTGTACCACTTCCTCCCCGGTACCCTTACCTATTCGATTGCCACGATTGGATGCAACTTTACCTGCGAGTTCTGTCAGAACTGGCAAATATCGCAACGAACGCAGGATGTGTCCGCCTCGGATCTTACCGGCCCACCGGCGGTTCCGCCGGAGGAGATTGTGCGCCGTGCCATTGACGGCAGATGTCCGAGCATCTCTTTCACCTATACCGAACCAACCATCTTCTTTGAATATGCAATGGATATTGCACGAATTGCACACGACAATCGGCTGAAGAATATCTTTGTTACCAACGGCTACATGACCGAGGAGGCAATAGATGCCGCAGCTCCCTGGCTGGATGCGGCGAATATCGATCTCAAGAGCTTCCGCGAGGAGTTCTACCGCAAACGATGCGGCGGACATGTCCAACCGGTGAAGGACTCAATCCGCAACATGGTTGCTCGTGGCATATGGGTAGAGGTCACAACGCTCCTGATACCGGGGGAAAACGACTCGGAGAACGAGCTCAAGAGTATTGCAGCCTTTCTCCGGACGGTCTCCGCGGACCTGCCCTGGCATATTACGCGGTTTCATCCCGACTACCGCTTCCTCGCCGCTGCGGAGACGCCGTACGACACCCTTCAGCGTGCGAAACAGATCGGGCTCGATGCCGGCCTGCGGAATGTATACATTGGAAACGTTTGAACCATAGCTTCTTTTCGCCGGTCATTCCCGCTATATTGATACCTGAGCACAGGAGGATACTCCAATGAGGTTACGACCAAACGGACATGGCCGAAAAATTACGTCTATCCCGTCGATTTTCTTTATCTCCCTTTTCCTCCTGCTTCCGTCCTTCCTTTCGGCGGAAGGCGCACGCGAATACGTGCATGCCCAGACCCGGGCAATTCCACTGTCCCCCGATGTCCTGCATGGAAGACTCCCGAACGGACTCACGTATTACATCCGCAAGAATTCTGTTCCCGACAAACACGCATCTCTCCGCCTTGTAGTGAACGCCGGTTCAGTCCTTGAATCCGACGATCAGCGCGGCCTGGCCCACTTCCTGGAACACATGGCGTTCAATGGAACGGAGAAATTTGCAAAGAACGAGGTGGTGAAGTTTCTCGAGTCGCTCGGAATGGAGTTCGGCCCGGACACGAACGCCTACACCACGTTTGATGAAACGGTATACAAACTCGAAGCAAGTACGGATAAGCCGGGAACCGTAGAGACTTCGCTTGACATTCTTTCTCAGTGGGCCGGCCATATGACGCTCGACAGCACGGAAATTGACAAGGAGCGTGGTGTTATCCTGGAAGAATGGCGACAGGGTCGTGGCGCGGCCTCCCGCATGAGGGATAAGCAATTCCCGATTCTCTTCCGCGGATCGCGATACGCCGAGCGACTTCCCATAGGAGACCCGGCAATAATCCGCAACTTCAAATACGAGGCACTGCGCCGATTCTATCACGACTGGTATCGCCCGGATCTCATGGCGGTTATTGCAGTCGGAGACGTCGACCCGGTATCCGTGCAGAGGCTCATAGAACGATACTTCGCTCCCCTCGAGAACCCTCCGAATGAGAGAGTTCGCACACTCCTGCCCGTACCTGACCACCATGCAGTTCGGTATGCACCCGTTTCGGATCCGGAAGCGACCTACGACACGGTGAGCATCTACAACCTCGCTCCGCCCGACCGACTGGTAAGTGAAGAAGACTACCGGAACATGCTCAAGGTGCGCCTCTTCGAACTCATGGCAAACATGCGGCTCGACGAGGAATCACAGAAATCGGACTCACCATTCCTGTATGCCGGCGCGTCGTCCGGAAACATCGTGCGGACAAAGAGCGCACGAACGCTTGCGGCAGTGGTCAAGCCCGGCAAGATAGAGGCAGGCCTGACTGCGCTCGCGCTCGAAGCACGGCGAATGAGTCAACTCGGGTTCACGCAGACCGAGTTTGAACTCGCCAGGAGTCAGCTCATGCAGGGCATCCTCCAGGCGTACAACGAACGTCGGAAGACCGACTCAGAGCGTATTGCACAGGAGTACATCCGCAATTTCCTGACCGGAGAGGCATCCCCGGGGATCGGCTACGAATATGAGCTGTATCAGAAATTGGTGCCGGGAATAGGACTCCCCGAGGTCAACGCGCTTGCGAAGGCCTATCTCGAAGAGGGCGACCGGGTGGTGCTGGTAAACGCCGTTGCGAAAGACGGTACCTCCCTTCCAACAGAGGCAGAACTCGCCTCCGCAATTGCGAGTGCAGATTCAATTCCGCTGGTCCAGGTCAAAGAAGGGAATTTCGACCGGCCGCTCATGGCAAAAGAGCCGACGCCCGGTTCAATAGTACGTGAAGAAACGCTTACTGACACCGGCATTGTTCACTGGACTCTGTCAAACGGTGCGCAGGTGTACCTGAAACCTACCCAATTCAAGGACGATCAGATCCTGTTCAGCGCCTACAGCCGCGGAGGAACGAGCCGGGTGCAGGATAAGGATTTCGTTACCGCCACCCAGGCAGCCTCAATTGCTTCCGAATCCGGACTTGGAGACTGGAGCCGCGTTGACCTTGAACGAAAGCTGGCGGGCAGGAACGTGTCCGTATCGCCATATATCGGGACTCTGACCGAGGGGTTGACCGGCAATTCGTCAACAGAAGACACCCCACTTCTGTTCCAGCTCATCTCAATGACCTTCATGGAACCACGGTTCGATCGAGGCGCCTACAATACCTACATTCAGCGACTCACCGCGAAGGTGGAAAATCAGAACAGGCAGCCCGATTTTCAGTTCACCGAACGGGTGCAGCAGCTGCTGACCGACAATAACTTTCGCGCCCGCGCGCTGAACGTTGAACGTATAGGGGCAATCAATTTCGACTCTGCACAGCGGATCTACCGTGAACGGTTTGCAGACCCGGGGAACTTCACCTACTTCTTTGTGGGAAATATCGATCCGGTGAAATTCCGCCCGCTTGTGACCCGATATATTGCAGGCATGCCTTCAGTCAAGCGCACCGAGAGCTTCAGAGATCCGGGAATCCGCTATTCCACCACAGTGAAGAAGGATACCGTTACTGCCGGAAGCGAGCCGAAGAGCCGGATTGCAATAATCTTCACCGGAAAACGGCGATGGGAGCGGGAACAGAACTACCTGCTCAGGGCCATGTCCGAGATCCTGACCATGCGTTTGCTCGAGGTAATCCGCGAGGACAAGAGCGGCGCATACTCGATTGGCGCCAGCGCAGGATGGGAACCGTACCTGGATAATCAGTACGTTGTGGAAATTTCCTTTGGAGCCGATCCGGCACGGGCGCAAGAGCTTACGGCACAGGTGTTTGGGATTCTCTCCGATTTCAAGCGGAATCTGATTGATCCGTCCTACATTGAACGGGCACAGGCAACCGAGAGATCGGCGTATGAGACATCCATGCAGGAGAACAATTTCTGGCTGCAGAACCTTCAGAATTTGAATCTGCACGAGCGACCATTCACCGATCTGCTCACCTACCCCAGGCTCCTCGCTACCCTTACGCCGGAAGCAGTACGGGACGCGGCAAACAGCTTCCTGAACTCAGACAGTTACGTTCAGGTCATTCTCTACCCCGCCGAAGCCGGGAAAGAGTGAAAGCACCCGAACCGGTCAGGATCTGGACGGCTCGGGTGCGCGCGGAATGGAATCTCGGTCCGACTGCACTCCGGCCATCCCGTCCATCTTGAGATATCCGGCAATTCGGTCGATTCGCTTTTCCAGAAGCGCATAGAGAGCAGGTACGTATCCCCGTTGCGAGAGCCGGTCGCGCAGGTCGTGCTTAATGAGTTCGGCAACCTCGTCCACCGACTGAACATCGTGACTTTCAAGGTCCGGACAACCGTGGAGACAGTCTTCGAGCCCGAGCACTTCGTTGCGAAGAATGGCAAGGTTCTCCTGGTAGACATAGTCGGTAATTAATCGATGTTCATGACGATCGTTGATGACCTCTATGAACAGTTTCAGGTCATCATGAAGATCCTCGATCTCTATGAGCAGAATGCTCCGGAACCTCTTGTAGACATCCTTCATTCCCGCCTCCTCTGCCCCTTCTTTCACGTTACACCCACTTGGTCCCCCACGCAAGAAGCAACTGCGCAATATCGCTGTGAGGAGATGCAAGAGGTGAACAGCATGGACCGGATGACCACGAATGGTGCAGATGAACCCAATGTGCCGGACCCCCTGAACCAGATGGCTTCCAATCTGCTCGGCGTGCAGTACCTCTATCCCTATCAACGACTCATAGTAAACAACATTCTCGAGGCGGCCGAAGAGTGGCGCACACTGCACGATCAGGAAAACAGAAAAGAGGAGGAGCTCACGGACCGCTATGAGGCATTTCGATCGCAAATAGCAATCCTTCCTACCGGCTCCGGCAAATCCCTCTGTTTTCAACTTCCCGCGCCCCTTCTGCATGGCCCCACCGTTGTGGTATTTCCGCTTCTTTCGCTCATGGCAGACCAGGAACGACGCCTGGCCGACGGAAGTGTAACCGCGAGGGTCCTGCGTGGTGGCCAGACGTCGGCCGAGCGAAACCGCATCTGGAAGGAAGTTATGGACGGCACGGTCTGCATG
Source organism: uncultured Spirochaetales bacterium (assembly GCA_964553615.1). GTDB lineage: Bacteria > Spirochaetota > Spirochaetia > DSM-27196 > DATKUC01 > DATKUC01. The sequence continues at coordinate 59,227 of CAZKMA010000014.1, forward strand.
CTTCTTACCAATCCGGAAACCCTCTGCAATGAACGGGTCATTTCCCGTCTCAGGCGTGCCCAATGCGCCCACGTTGTCGTGGATGAAGCACACTGTGTTTCCGAATGGGGCGAGACCTTCCGGCCGAAGTACCGAGAGCTTGCATCCGCACTTGAACGGCTTCAAGTCCCGCTGGTAACCGCATTTACTGCAACCGCATCGCCGACAGTCCTCTCTGCGGTCAAGGAAATTCTCTTCCAGAATGCGGAAGTTCAGCTCATCGAAGCGAATCCCGACCGACCGAACATAACATACCGCGTAGTTCCCTCCATCGCGCCGCTTCATACGGTGGCAAAGCTCCTCGGAGCGGAACGTGAGGAAGCAAAGTTGGTTCTGCGACCGAAACCGAACGACTATCCGCCGGAAATGCCCCGTTATCCCGAGTTCGCTCCGGTCCGACGACCTGTTGTTGTGTTCTGCCGTACGCGAAAGCGCGCCGAACTCGTTGCCGACTACCTTCGGGGCCGCAGCGAGGAGAGGGAAATCTTCTTCTATCACGCCGGGCTTTCACGGGAGGAGAAGAACCGGATTGAAAACTGGTTCCATGCATCCACGGACGGCGTCCTCTGCGCGACATGCGCCTACGGTATGGGGGTCGACAAGAAGAACATCCGGACCGTCATACATTTCGACACACCCGCGACCATAGAAGCGTATATCCAGGAAGCAGGCCGTGCGGGGCGGGACCGAAATCATGCCGAAGCGATCCTTGTTGTCGGTACGGAGGGCAGCAGGGATTCGCAGGCCGCTGACAGTGCGCGGGAAGGAGAAGACGAAGCGGAACGTATGAGGCAGACCCGTCAGCGCCAGATGGATCAGTACGCCAGGTCGCTCATCTGCCGGCGAAGATACCTGCTTTCCCTGCTTGGCACCGAACCGGAAGCCTGTTTCGGCTGTGACATCTGCAATGGAACCTCCATACAAACACCCGATGGAAAGACGCAGATCCGGAAATTGCTCCGTCGCGCGCCGAGGCGATACACACGCGCTCTTGCGGCCGAACGGCTCACCAAATGCGCGCGGGACGCGCGGAAACGACCCGCACTGGACCCTTCATGGACGCTGGAAGATGCGGAAGATGCCATTACAGCACTCGAACGGTCCGGATGCATCCATCAGTATCGCCACGGACCATGGAGACACCTGCTCAGTGCACGCCGAGAAAAAAAGCCGGTGCGCGTAACCTGAACCGGAAAAATGCACGGCGGTTGACCTCGACACCGGAAAGCCAGTATAAACACGGGGTGAAAGTGACGCTCCTTGGAACCGGGACCTCGCACGGAATCCCGGTTGTTGGTTGTACCTGCGCCGTCTGCCGCTCCGAGAATCCCCGGAACAGCCGAATGAGGTGCTCGGTTCATCTTCAAACCGAATCAACCTCCGTAATAATCGATACCACCCCGGAATTCCGCCTTCAAGCGCTCCGGGCCGGCTTGAACCGGCTCGATGCAGTCGTCCTGACCCATGCACATGCAGATCATATCCACGGGCTCGACGACATTCGACCGTTCAGCTACCATGCTCCCATACCGCTTTACGGTAGTCGGCCCACCCTTGAAGAGATCAGGGAGCGGTTTTCCTATATCTTCCGTACGACGCAGAAGGGAGGCGGTAAACCAAGAATCGAACCGATTGCGGTGGATGCCTCGCCGTTCCGGGTACGAGATCTGACCTTCACTCCGCTTCCGGTGCTCCATGGCAACCTGCGCATCCTTGGCTACCGCGTTGGTCCATTTGCCTACATTACCGATTGCAGCAAAATGCCGGAGGAGACGCTTCAACTGCTCGAAGGGGTCGAGGTACTGGTACTGAATGCGTTGCGATATACGCCGCATCCCACTCACCTCTCAATCGACGAGGCGCTCTCGTTAATCGAGGTCATAAAGCCTCGAGCGGGTTATCTGACGCATCTTTGCCACGACATCGATCACGAAATGCTCGCGCAGGATCTGACCCGAAGGCATGCACGGGGCGAAACCTCGGTGCTGGTTGAACCGGCCTATGACGGCCTCGTTCTGGACGTCCCCGGCGCAACCGGAAGATAGTATCAACACGCTTGTTGATACTTCAATGATACTTCAATGGTTGACACCGAAATCTCATGTATGTAGATTGAGTTTAAAGGCTTTTCGCTCAAAGGAGTTCGATATGTTCACCATCTCCGCAAAGGGCATCTATGGACTGACGGCCATGCTCGAGCTCGCAACCCACCATGAACATGTTCAGATAAAAGACATCGCGGAGAAACATGATATCCCGCAGCACTACCTCGAGCAGATTCTCGTCATCCTCAAGAAGGGCGGACTTGTGGAAAGTTTTCGCGGTGCACAGGGGGGGTATGCGCTCTCCCGATCACCGGATGGGATCAAGGTAATCGACATACTGACGTTGCTCGAGGGAAAACTCGAGATCGTTGCCGACCAGAGGAAGGGCGGATCCCTCGATTTCTTCTGGACCGATCTGGCAAAGGCGATAACGGGCGCGCTGAGCGAAACCCTCGGCGATTTACTTTTCGCCAAGCAGCGGCACGAGCAACAGTTCATCTACACCATCTGAACGGCTCCTCCCCCCCCTATCCGGACACAAAAAAACCGACCCGATGGGTCGGCTTTTTCATCTGCGCTGAGCGCGTTCACACGATCTTGACGACCTTGCCAGCCTTCAGACAGCGGGTGCAAATACGCATCGTTTTCTTCGTATTACCAACCATTGTCCGGACGCGAATCAGATTCGGCTTCCATACACGCCTGCTCGTGTTATGAGCATGGCTGACATTGTTTCCGGTCACCGTGTGCTTTCCGCAGATTTCACATACTCTTGCCATCGTTGTATCCTTCTTCCTACACCAAATTATCTTTCTTGGGAAATCCTGCACCGCCATGGTCAATCGCGGCTCGGAAACAAGCCGTGGTATAGTAGCATGATCACCTCATCGTGTAAAGCACATGGACCGCTCGGGCTACCTCACGAACATCCGGTTGTGGACCCACAGGTATCACACTTCAGACAGGTACCGTTTCGCACCAGGGTGAAGTGACCGCAAGTCGAACATGGATCTCCCTCATACCCCTTCAATCGCGCCACCTGCATCTGCGCAATGCGTTTCGACTCGGCAGCCGCCGACGGACTCCCGCCGTTCTTCAGATTCAGCGGTACACCGTTCGACGAGCCGTTGGTGCCGGTCGGCTCCTGCCCTGCCGGAGGCATCGGAAACCCCGCCGAGGTCGATGGTTGCGACTCGCGACCGGAACGACCCGCGGGAACGTTCCCGCCGTTCTTCGTCGTCTCGGTTGCTATGAGATCGTCCGGAGAGACCTGAACGAGGTCGGTCCTGCCGAGGTATGAGAGCGCCACATCACGAAAGATGAAATCCAGCACCGATGTAACCATCTTGATGTTGTCATGCCCCCGCACAACGCCATTCGGTTCGAACCGCGTAAACACGAACGCATCGACATATTCTTCGAGTGGTACGCCATACTGCATACCAAGAGAGACCGCGATTGCAAAGCTGTTGAGAAGCGAACGGAACGCCGCACCCTCCTTATGCATATCCAGGAAAATTTCACCGAGTCGACCGTCTGCGTATTCTCCGGTGCGCAGGAAAATGCTGTGGTTTCCGATCTTCGCTTTCTGTGTGTACCCGTTTCGCCGGTTCGGCAACGATTCCCGGGCGCGCAGGCGATCCGGTGTCTGCTGGGGAGTTTCCCTCTTCGCCGGAACAGCCTCCTGGACCGGTGAACGGAGGGTCTCGCGATCATTAAGATGCTTCTGGGCCTGAAGGATCTCCGCGGCAAGTGGATCCGCGCCTCCCGCGAGGCTCGAAAGCGGTTGACTCAGCTTCGATCCGTCACGATAGATTGCAATAGCCTTCAGCATCTGCCGCCACGCGAGCATGTATGCTCCCTTCACGTCTTCGACGCTTGCGCTGTTGGGCATGTTGATAGTCTTGCTGATTGCTCCCGAAACGAACGGCTGCGCTGCTGCCATCATCCCGATATGGGCCGTCCACTGAATTGAACGGGTGCTCTTTCGACCTGACGGGTTCGCCGTGTCGAATACGGGCAGGTGTTCCGGTCGCAGGTGAGGGGCACCCTCGACCGTCATGGTTCCGCAGGCATATTCCTCGGCAATGCTCACGTCCGTGTCACTGTATCCAAGGTGGCGCAGCAGGTTGAATCCCGGAAGTGACCAGGTAACTTCAGGCAGCCCGAGTTTCTCCTGCAGGAACTCGGGCGTGAACAACCATGGACCGAACGCACCGTCCAGCGAAAAGGCATTCTTCAGCGATGATTCCACCTTCTGTATTTCGGCATCGCCAAATCCTCGTTCCCTTAATTCGTCGAGATTGATTACCGGAGATCCCTCGAGCGTTCCATGGCCCACGCAGTACCGAATGATCTCTTCGATCTCGGTCTCGCTGTAGCCGAGCTTCCCGAGCGCAGGGGGTATGGACTGATTAATGATCTTGAAGTACCCGCCGCCGGCCAATTTCTTGAACTTGACCAGTGCGAAATCAGGTTCAATGCCGGTGGTGTCACAATCCATGACCAGTCCGATGGTGCCGGTCGGTGCAATCGCGGTAACCTGTGCGTTTCGGTATCCGTGCTTCATGCCGAGCTCGAGGGCGTTGTCCCAGGTATCACGAGCGGCCTTCAACAGATCGGGCGGACAAATCGATTCATCAATCGCGACGGGCGGAACGCTCAGGCCTTCGTATTCGGATACGGGCGCGTTGTAGGCTGCACGACGGTGGTTCCGGATAACGCGAAGCATGGATTCGCTGTTCGCCTCGTAGCGGGGAAAGGGGCCTGCCTGAGCCGCGATCCGGGCGGAGGTTGCGTATCCTTCCGCTGTCATGACCGCAGATAATGCACCCGCAATGGCCCGTCCTTCGTCGGAATCGTACGGTATGCCCATGACCATGAGCAGAGTTCCGAGGTTGGCATAGCCGAGACCGAGGGTACGATAGTCATAGCTTCTGCGGGCAACCGCCTGGCTCGGGAATTGCGCCATGACGACCGAGATCTCAAGAATGAGCGTCCAGATATCGATACCGTGAAGATAGTCATCCATGCGGAAGTTCCCGCTTTCACGGTCGTAGTATGCGAGGAGGTTCAAAGAGGCAAGATTACAGGCCGTATCATCGAGAAACATATACTCCGAACACGGATTGGATGCGCGAATCTCCCCGTCCGCGGGACAGGTGTGCCATTCATTGATGGTGGAGTGATACTGTATTCCCGGGTCGGCACTGCTCCACGCGCTGCGCGCAATGTCGTTCCAGAGCTTGCGAGCCTTCAACTTCTTCCAGAAGCTCCCGTCGGTCCGCGACGTCAACTCCCATTCCCCGTCGTCGAGTACGGCCTGCATGAACTCTTTGCTCAGACGGACAGAATTGTTCGACGATTGTCCACTGACCGTGAGATAGGCCTCATCGTCCCACTCGGTATTGAATACGAGAAGGTCCGACAACTCTTCGCCCTGTCGTGCAAGCTGGAGCAGCTGATAGAGAAACGGTCCCGGCATTTCATCAGCAACCGCATGCTCGATTGCCGCTCTGAGTGCCGGGTTCCTGTCAGGATTTGTCCGTTCGTCTTCGGTTCCTTCGAACTCCTTGACCGACCTGACGATTTCCCGGGCGTGCCGATTCAGGATCTTGCTGCCGGTTGCCATTGAAGCAACCTTGTACTCTTCATTCACCTTCCAGTTGACGTACTGCTCGATATCGGGATGGTCTGCATCCAGCGTAACCATCTTGGCGGCACGACGAGTTGTACCACCGCTCTTGATCCCGGCAGCCGAACGATCCCCGATCTTGAGGAAAGAGAGCAGTCCGCTCGAAACACCACCTCCGGACAACGGTTCGTTCAACCCTCGTATGTTTGAGAAGTTGCTCCCGGTTCCCGAACCGTATTTGAACAGTCGCGCCTCCCGAGCAACCAGGTCAATGATCCCCCCCTCATTCACCAGGTCATCCTCCACGCTGAGGATAAAACAGGCATGTGGCTGAGGCCGTTCATAGGCGCTCCCGGACTTCTCAACCTCGCCCGTTTCCGGATTTACAAAGTAGTGGCCCTGAGCCGGACCGGTGATACCGTAGACTGAGTGAAGCCCGGTGTTGAACCACTGCGGAGAATTCGGCGCCGCCATCTGACGGGCAAGCATGTAGACCGTCTCGTCGTAAAACGCCTGCGCGTCCTCTTCACTGTCGAAATATCCCGCTTGCTGTCCCCAGATACGCCATGTGTGGGCAAGGCGATGAAACACCTGGCGTGAATCGTGCTCGCCTCCGGTGCTGGAAGCCTCATCTGCCCCACTCTTTTCCTGCGGGACGCCGGCCTTCCTGAAGTATTTCTGGGCAAGTATATCGGTTGCAATCTGCGACCAGCTTTCCGGAACCACGACATCGTCCTGGTGGAATATGAGTCTCCCGTCTGGATTGCGGATTTCGGATGCCCGGGTAACAAAGCGTATCCCCTCGTAGGGGCTCTTGCCCTTCCGCGTGAATCGCCGTCGAATCTTCATTATCTCCCTCCCATATAGCGTCATTTACCTGATTACGGTCAATAATAGCCGCATATGTGGTGGATGTAAAGGGATTTCATCGAGAGAAAACGAAATGACCCGGACGGCCTCAAAAAACAGCGTGTGGCGGCTGCTGCACGGCGATGCCCGGCAGCAGCCATGAGACACGTCGTTCAGCCGGCCGGAAGAATGTCGAGACGGGTCAGATGGAAATCGGTGTTCCCCGGCTGTACCGAAAGCTGTCGGGGGGTGAACCCGAGCGAGTTGCTGTTGAAAACGATAGTGTGATTTCCCGTTCTTGGCGGAATGACCTCGGTAGCGGATTGAGATTCCGAGCCTCCCGCCCCGTGCAGCACAACAACCACCCGGGCATGTCGTCGGTTTACGCGACCGACGTACCGGTAGCCCAGATCCAGGAGCGCGCCTTTCGGCATGTCCACCGAAGAATCCAGGTGAAAGCGGATTTCCCGTCCGTCATGCGAAAGCATGACTCCTTTTTCCAATTGAACGCTTGCACCCGCGCTGCCGGGCGTCGCACTGCCGGTATCGGAGACGATGCCGACTCCATTATTCGAGTAGAATGCATGCTTCGCAGGCGCTATTCCGCAACTCGAAATCTGAATGCCGGAAATGGGAAATCCTGCGGCGGATATTCCGGAATTTGACTTGAGCGTGGGGGCGAATAGCTGAAATCCCGTTATCTTTGTGCCTGACTCCAGCGGCATCTTCAGGACCACATCCTGCATGTCAGGCAGATCGGGCAGATCAGCACGGGAAATGACTTTCCCTCCGGCTCCGTACACAGCAAGACGCGCTCCGGGCTCCTCGCCCTGATACTCGAGGAAGAAACTCATACCCTTTCCCGTGACACGAACGGCAGAGGACAGTGAGTACCGTGGGCCGGAGGAAGTGCCGGGCATCAGCATTCCGTCCTTGTCCGGATTCACGCGGGGGTTTTCGGTAAGTCCCACGGCATGGCCGTGAGCACCCACAAAAGAAAAACTCTGCACGTGCGCTGCACAGGAGACCAGTGCCAGGCACGCGCTGCAGGTGGCAATAAGAAGGTGCTTACTCATGATAGATCATAAGGTAATAACACTACGTGCAAGAAGCTCGGCAAGTTCGAATTTTTTCTCTCTTGTAATGGAACTGTCGCGTCTGAGAAACGTCTCGAATCGGCCGCGGAATGAATCCGGCAGCGTTCCGAGCTTTAGAGTATGTTCGGCAAGGTAGCGCGCGGAAGGTTCGAACTCCCGATTGATTGCAAACAGAGAGTTACAGAGGCTCCTGGCAAACCCGGCAACAGAAACCAGGTAAAAGAGATTATCCTCCTGCATGACCGCAGCACCAAGATCGCTCACATAGTGTTCCATGCGCGACTGGACCGCTTGCCGGACGGAATTCCAGAAATCGTCCCGCAGGTGTTGAATGTCTTCACGCACCTGGGTTATCCATTCCGATTTTGACCGGATAACCCGACAGTTCTTAAGCCGATAGAACATGTAGGTCCCATTATCGCGAAACACCGTACGCGCGCTCACGTCGCCACGGACGATCTCTTCGAAACGGGCAATGTCCTTGTATTCCACCCGGACGGGGAGCTGGCCCATGAGAAAACGATCCTTTCTGTTGACCGAGCTCTCGAACGCCTCGCCAAAATCAAAGCACTTTCCGCGCACATCGACATCCGGGATGGAATTCCGATAATACACGTCGACACTCAGGAAGAAATACGGATCGTACACGTCTTCCTCACCCTCCATGAGGGTAATAGTGTCGACACCTTCCCATTCGAAAATGGCGTCAGCTACTTTTTCGACAGCCTCACTCACCAGTCGTCTCATGGTTGGATTCTAACACAAACACACCCCAAGAAGAAGTAGCTTGATCGATGAGAAGGCGAATGTCATGATGGTCGGATGTTCATTGTCTGCCTGAAACCGGCGTCCAGCCAGGCCGAACTTGCACTCACGCGGCTCCAGATGCGGTTATTCGCGGAAACCGGAGCGGCCGGACTCATGGCACTGCCACCGCTTTCGGCCGTCGTCGTCTGCGACGAGATGCCGGACGCGGACGTTCTGGACGGCCGTTTCGACAGATTCCCGGCCAAACGGAACTCCACCGATACGCAGCGACCGACGATCAGGGTCGAGCGGAACCCAGGAAACGTGTTCTACCTGCCCGTCCCTGAAGAGAGCCTCGCCACTGTCTGGAACGCAGTCCGTTCACGCCTCCCTTCCTGGACCGGCACTGCCGCAGAAAGAGACCTCGGCCCGTTCACCGGTATCGAACGCCCTTCGATCTTTCTGGGCACAATGGATCCGGAGACAGATCCTCCCGCCGTCGATACCGGGGAGCTCGACGCTGCCGGTTCAATACGATCCTACTGCCTGTCAGTAATTCAGATTCAGACCAACCCGGAGCGCCCGTGGTGGGCGGAACTGAGGTGGGAAACGCTGTACGAACGGGAAATACATCATCGGCAACGCCGCTGAGATTATCCGGCAATAACCACCCGATTCCGGCCAAACTCCTTCGCCTTGTACAGTGCGTCGTCGGAAGCCTTTCCAAGCTTCGCAGCAGTCCCGAACTCAGGATATCCCGCCAGACCGCAACTGAAGGAGACATAGAAATCTTTCAAATTGGCTGTGTGACGTATCCGGGCGAAGCTCTCGCGGATCTCGTTCAGAATCCGCTCAGCGTGCTCGGTAGTGGTGTTGAAGAACACGATCCCGAACTCCTCTCCGCCATACCGCCCGATGATATCCGTCTTCCGCAGCCGATCCTGCAGCATCCGGGCAAGACTTTTCAGGACACGGTCTCCCGTCAGATGGCCAAATGAATCGTTCACATGCTTGAAGTTGTCGATATCGATCATGGCAAAACAGAGATCGTTTCCAATTCGTTCGGACCGCCTGATCTCGTTGTTCAATCCTTCGATGAGGTGGGAATGATTCAAGAGACCGGTCAGAGAATCTCGCTCCATGAAGTACCGTATGTCGCGTGTCCGTTGCGCGCGCATCTCGATGGAAGCTACGAGATGTTCGGGCTTGACCGGTTTGGTCAGAAACTCATCCCCCCCCGCTCGAATTGCATCGATCTGTACATCCGGATCCTGTTCTACCGACAGGAAAACTATCGGAATACCGATGAAGGCTTCCTGCTGACGAATGAGCTGCGCGAGCTCTCGTCCGTCACATCCTTTCATGTACAGATCGACCAGGACGATCTCGGGTTTTGACTCAACGAGCACTCTGAAGACATTTCGCGGATCGGTGGCAACCGACGTGATCATGCCCGCACTCTGGAGAATCAGCGCATTCAACGAGACCTGCTCCACATCGTCGTCAATAATCATGACATGAAACGGCGTGTGTTCCCGTTCCGCCGTCGTCTTGTCAATGCTGTCTACCAGTCGTGGTATCTCCACCGGGGTGGCGAAAAACGCGCTTCCTCCGAGGCGAACTCCAAACAGGCGCGAATCAAAATCGTCGGAGTCAGATAGCAGCACGACGAGGAGATGTTGCGGATCTTCTGTTCGCAATTTGGCAAGCTCATCCCGTTTCTGCGGATGTTCCTTCAGAAAGCGAATATCCGCAATAATGATGAGAAATTCGTGGTCCTCCCGAAGAGCCAGCGCGTCCCGGTATCTGTCTACGCGCCGCGTCGGAAAACCGAAGAATCCAATCTGGCGGGCGAAATCGTCTGAAATGTAGGTGTCATCTGATCCGAAAAGAACGATCCGTGTTTCATGTTCGATGGCGACCCGCATGCGTTCCTCATCACTCACTGCTCCACTGGCCTCCGCAGTCGGTTTAGTTGCGCCCGCGCATTCGCGCTCGAGCCCGGCTATGTACTCTTTCAGCTTCTGGCGATGCGCTGGAAGCAGATCCATCTTCAGTGCAATAAGCTCGTCGAGATAGAGCTCCATCTCTTTCGCCAGCCCGGACAGCGAACCGTAGCCGAAAGAGGCGCCGGATCCTGCGAGCTTGTGAGCATGGTTCCTGAGGATAAGGGTCTCCTCTGAATCGGACTTTCTCCCCTTCGCCTGAACAAAGGCCAGACGGAGTGCCCCGATACGTTCGGGCAGAGATTCGGCAAATCTCTGTGCAAGAAGGTCCAGCTTCGCTCGTACACGGTCCGACATCGTTCCCATGGCACCACCCGCTCATCTTGCAACGTTCTCGCCTATACAACTCGCCTACAACTCGCGTAACACTATAGGGGAATATGCGTCGATAGGCAAGGATAGGCCCAATTCGGTTCCCTGCCTCTTTCCGCACACAAGGTTTTCCCGTATCATTGGGCCCGATGGAACATCATCGTGCGCTCGTTCTGAGCAATCAACAGATTGCGAGGGACTACTACGAACTGATATTTGCATGGCCCGAGCAACTTCCACCTCCCGATCCGGGACAATTTCTGACCGTCAGAGTATCGGAAACGGCTATTCCCCTTCTGCGCCGCCCATTTGCAATTTCGCGCTACGACGCGAGGAAGCAGGAGGCAGGCTTCATATTCCAGAAGCGCGGTCTCGGCACGTCCATCCTGGCATCGGTCGCGACCGGGGAAACCGTGGATATGCTCGTTCCGCTCGGCAATCGGTTCCCCGTGCCGCCGGACGGCAAACGCCCCGTACTGGTTGCCGGCGGTGTTGGCATGGGTCCGATCTTCTACTTCGCCGATGCACTGCGGGAGACATCGGCGAATCCGCTGCTCATCCTGGGCGCGCGGAACGTCTCCTATGTTCCCCCCCTGGGTATCATTGACCGTGTTGATACGGTTATCTGTACCGATGATGGGTCCCGTGGCTTTCCCGGAACCGTCGTTGACTATCTTCGTGAACACCATCCTCCGATAGACGACGAGGTTGAATTGTACGGATGTGGACCCGATCCAATGCTGAAAGCACTGAGTACCTTCGCCGAGGAGCGCAGATGTTCCCTCTGGGTCTCCCTTGAACAGACCATGGGATGCGCGGTTGGTGCGTGCATGGGCTGTGCGATACGGGTTACCGGTCCGGCGCAGTACGCGCGAGTGTGTACCGAGGGTCCCGTCTTCAACGCTCAGGAGGTCATCTGGGAATGAGTGTGGACATGACGGTACGCATCGGCAACAAGAGGCTCAGCAATCCGGTCGGTGTGGCGTCGGGAACCTTCGGCTATGGGAGCGAATACGAACAACTCATCGATGTGGATGCAATCGGCGCCCTCTATACGAAGGCGGTTACGCTGGAAACGCGGCTCGGAAACGCAATTCCACGCATCATAGAGACCCCCGCAGGAATGCTCAACTCGATCGGTCTGGCAAACGTGGGATCCCGCCGCTTCGTTACCGAGAAGTACCCGTACCTGGTCGAACGCCGCTGTGCGGTTATCATCAATGTTGCCGGAAGCGAACAGGACGACTACTGCGAAACCCTCGAGTACCTCGAGGAACATGCGCCGCTGTGGGGGTACGAGATCAACGTATCCTGCCCGAATGTCAAGCACGGCGGCATGTCCATCGGGTCAGATGCGCATCAGGTCGAAAGCCTGACGGCTGCCCTGCGGAAACTCACAGAGCGACCTCTCATAGTAAAACTGTCGCCAAATGTCACCGACATCGCAGAAATTGCGAAGGCGGCGCAGGCGGGCGGCGCGGACGCAGTGACCTGCATCAACACAGTGGTTGGGATGATGATCGACACCAAACGGAAGGCGTCGGTACTCCCAGGCGGAACCGGCGGGCTCTCGGGCCCGGCGATTTTTCCTATCGGCCTTGCTGCGGTCTACCGGACAGCACGGGCGGTGACGATACCAGTCATCGGCCTTGGCGGAATCATGGAACCTGACCACGCCGTACAGTATCTGCTCGCGGGAGCATCCGCCGTTCAGATCGGTACTGCGAACTTTGTGGATCCGGAAGTAACAGGCCGCGTCATGGCCGGCATCAGCGAGTTTGCGGAAGCCGAAGGACTCAAGTCAGTCTCCGATTTCCATCGGTTCATTCCGTAGAGGGACCGTCTTCCCGGACCTTACCCGTGCCTGCCTTAAGCCGACCCACCGCCCACCGGGCGTGCTCGGCAATAAGCTCATCCTGGGAACCTGCAAGCTGCTCCAGACGCGGCAGCAACTCGATCGCCTTGATATTTGCGGCAACGACGCAGGCGTTGCGAATAAGCCCTCGCCTGCCCGCGCGCGCAACCGGAGACCCGGCAAAGCGTGCGGTGAAAGCCTCATCGGACTCGATTGCAAGAATCTGTGAAAGTTGCAGCTCAGGTCCAGCGCGATGGGCAAGGAAATCTTCCTGCGATGTCACCCCTGCGCGAATGTTGAGCGGACAGACCTCCTGGCACAGATCGCATCCGAAAATCCAGTCGCCCATCGAAGGGCGCAGTTCCACCGGAATTGGCCCCTTGTTTTCGATGGTCAGGTAGGAAATGCACTTCGATGCATCTATGCGGTACGGGCTTTCCAGCGCCCCGGTTGGACAAACCGCAATGCATCGGGTGCAGCCCGAAGGACAGGATCCGTGTTTTTTTCCGGAAGCGCCGCTGGCAGGGAAATCACGGGTGGCAAGAATTTCTCCGATCAGGAACCAGGACCCCAGGCTGCTGGATATGGAAAGTGTGTTTCTGCCGGTAAACGCGATTCCCGCCCGCTCAGCGAAAAAGCGTTCGGCAAGCGGGGTCGCGTCGGTAAATGCACGGAACGAGTCCTGCGGGTACTGTTCTCGCAGCCTGCGAAGGAGCTTCTTCAGTTTTTTTCCGAGCAGACGGTGATAATCACGTCCCCATGCGTAGCGGGCAACACGGCCGGATGAGGTCCCGGAAGTCACCGCATCCTGATAGTAGTTGATTCCGACCACGATCACCGATCGACACTCCGTCAGAATACGCTCCGGGCGATATTTCATCGACTCGTGGCGCTCGAGATACCCCATCTCGCCGTGATATCCTGCGGCAATCCAGTCGCGGTACTCGCGTTCCTCAGTCTCAGCTGGGGGACAATCAGCCACGCCAACAACATCAAACCCCAGTCCAGACGAAAGTTCCTGGAGCTCCGACGGAACCGGCGGGACGTACGGATTGCGCGCAATCATTCCGCGTCCCCGGGCTCCGGCGCCTCGGTCTTCTGAGGGTAGTCGCACAGACGGCGAACCACGCAGCGAAAACACTCGGGTCGACGAGCCTTGCAACAGTATCGACCGTGATAGTTGACGGTCATTGAAAATGAGGTGCGGGAATCCGGCGGAAGGAAGGCTGCCACATCCCGTTCTATGCGCTCCGGATCAGTCTGCCCGGTCAATCCAAGCCTCCGCGTAACCCGGGAGAAATGTGTATCCACTATGATCCCGGGCTTTTCGAATACATGGCTCAGCAAGACGTTCGCCGACTTTCGCCCGACCCCCGGAATCCGCACAAGCTTTTCTATTGTATCAGGGAGCACGCCACCGTATTCGTGAGCCACGACATGCGCCGCCGCGCGAATGTTCCGAGCCTTGGTGCGGAAGAAACCGACCGAGTGGACCAGCTGCTCGACATCCTCAGGCACTGCCGCGGCAAGCTCCTCAGGACCAGGATACCGGCGAAAGAGCTCGGGGGTAATCCGGTTGACCTGCGCGTCTGTGGTCTGCGCAGAAAGAATTACCGATACAAGAAGCTCGAACGGGTTACGATAGTGGAGAAGTGGCGCAGCATTGGGGTACTCATCCTTCAGTGAATCCAGGATCTCGAGCGCGCGCATCGTTCGATTCATGACAAAACCATGCAGGTACCGTTACCGGATGTCAAGACGGGGACAGATCGCCGCGCAACCTTGACCTCGCCTCTGCAAAACCTATATACTTCGGACGCCCCGGAGAAACGCAGTGCGGTGCCGGGGAAATCAAACATCGGGATGTAGCCTAGGGGCTAAGGCGCCTGCTTTGGGAGCAGGAGATCGGAGGTTCAAATCCTCTCATCCCGACTCTGCCGCGGGCTACCGTAAAAGGTGGCGATGGTCTTCCGTCACTGGAGGACCCCGCCGCGGCACCTATTGCGTCCATAGCTCAGTTGGATAGAGCAACGGCCTTCTAAGCCGTAGGTCGCAGGTTCGAGCCCTGCTGGACGCGCTAAATCATTACACAGGCACGAGATAGCGACAGGAGAAAACGGGGCAAAGGCCGTGTAGACAAGTTGTATACAGTACGATGTCTGCGCGGTACCGTTGTGAACATAGGGACTGATCTCAAAATTGGAACAACTCCTGCCCGAAAACCCCGACATGGAAGCCGCAAACAGGGGCTTCCTTGCCACCGCGCGGTGAAATTCACGGTTACCAAGTCATGGGTGCGGGCAGAGAGATGATGGAGCACCGTTTTGTATTGAAGGTGATCCTGTTTATTGTGACTTGGATTCCCCATTGTGCGGCGCTGAGCCAATGTCTGCCTCGAGCCACTTTTTGGGCCTGCCTCAAGCGGTGGTCTGGAAGTTCGTCAACGACTCGTTGAGCGACTCACCAAGCCCTCCCAGGCGTTCGGCAATTCCGAGCATGTTCTGGACTGCCATGCCTATATCATTCATGCCATTCGATATCTCAATAATATCTGAGTGGACCTCCGCCGAGACCTTTTCCACCGACTTCATTGAATTGTTAATATCCCGCGAGCTCCCATTGATGGTGGTCGAACCCTCTTTGACATTTGATGATACATTCTGAAGCACATCCATCGCGGTAAGTATCTGTTTTCCGCCTTCGCGAAGCTCGCTCATGCTGGATGAGATTTCCGCCAGAGACTCCAGGAGCTGCCGCGTCTCTTCGTGGATTTCCCGATATGCTGAGCTCATGGAATCGCCGGAGTTTCCGGCGTCTGTTATCTGCGTCACAATGGTCTGGAGTATGCTCGAGATCTGTCGAGAGTTTTCACTTGCCGCCTCAGCAAGCTTTCGAATCTCGTCCGCCACCACGGAGAACCCTTTTCCTGATTCGCCGGCATGGGCAGCCTCTATTGCCGCATTCATTGCAAGGAGATTGGTCTGAGCGGCAATACTTTCGATCATGCCGGTTATGTCGCGTACACTGTCCACGCTCTCGTTGATTCGTGAAACTGAGTTGAGCGTTGCGCTCATCTTGTCGCCGCCGGACTCTACGGCCTGTACCAGCTGCTCCGTCGCCGCAAGGCGTTTGTCGGCTATCGATGCAATGTTCTCGATGGACGCAATCATCTGGGTGACCGACGCAGTTGACTGCTCCACCATCGACATCTGCTCCTGAATCTGATCGTTGAGCGACCGGATGCTCCCGGAAATGGAATCTACCGCGGCGGTCGTCCGGGAAACATCGGTGTCCAGTCCGGAGATGCGATTCTTGATTGCCACTGCATTTGTATCGATTTGACGGGTAGCGGCAGAGGCACCTTCTGCCGCTACCATCAGGCTCGCTTTCATCTGAACGTTTTCAGTCGATACCTGTTGAGCGTTCTGAATGGAGTCGCGGAGGGTCGCTGTGAAGCGATTGAGATTGCGGGACAGACTGCCCAGCTCATCTTTCGAAAGCTCTGCGAACTGCACAGTAAGGTTGCCTTCGCCCAGGTAAGCAATACTGCTCTCGATTGTTCTGATAGACTTCGCGATGGTATACACCAGGAAGAGCGCCACTGCAAAGGTCAGCAGGATGAGCGCAAAGGCCGCAACGAGCGTGATCCGATTGCTCCGGGTCTGAATAACGTTTATATCAGCCGCAATGGTATTGCTCTGTCGCATGATTGTCATTGCGGACATTACCAGACTGTTGGACAGCGAATCGATACCGGCAAGGAGTTGCTCATAGTCGCCGAGGACGGCGTTGGGTCTACCGCCGTTAAGAGCTCCGCTTTTTGAAACCAGATCAAACACCCGGTAACTTCCTGCTTCGAAGTTCTCCTGGTTCGCGTCGGTCTGTATGGCTCTTACTGCGCCCATGAACCTGGATACAGCCGTCTCGTGGTTTGCTTCCAGCTTGTGGATGGTGTCAAGAGCGTCCTTGATTGACCGCGAGAGTTTCGGCAGCAGCGTAACGTTGTTGAGCGCGACAAACGCCTTCCTGGTTGCAACAGTGCTCTTTTGAAAGCTCGAAAGGTCCCGGGAGAAGGCCGTCGTCGTAAGGCGGTTCAGATCAATGGTTTCGGTCTGAAGTGCCATTTGGAGGTTCATGAGATCTCCCTGTTCGGTTCGAATTCGCGCAATTGGAGCTCGACTCGCCAGGTAGGCGCCCGCAACAATCACGAAAACCACTATCGAAAACGTCACTGCAGCAAGCAGCTTGTTCCGAATCGACATGATTATTATCCCTCAAGGAGTTTGCAGGATGCAAAGTCCTTCCGACGTCCTGTGGGCGGGAGAAGACGTCATCATTGGTGTTGTGGTGGGCTCCTCATAATGCATCAGATTTGTAATATACTAATTCTATCGGGATCAAGTCAGTCCCGAATTTTGATGTTTTTTCGCTGGTAATACCATCCAGCACAATGCGGATAAGACGGTCCCAATAATCCCAGTCATGTGCACCAGATCTTCGCGGTAGTCGATTTCCACACCTTCGCGATCCTCATCGGTCGCCGTCAACGACCCGGAACCGAATCAGAAGCGAATCATCGGGCTTCTCATTCCCGTGCCGTCTGTGGTGTCGATCACCCTCGGCAGTCTCCTCTCATTTTCCAGCTACGCAGCCGAGGGGGTCATTGTCGCCCTGATGTATGGAGCGATTTACATTCGGCGCTTCGGTCCGCGCTGGTTCGCCTTCGGCATGGTTTCTTTCGTTTCCTACCTTTTTGCGATGTTTCTGCACGCAAAGCCGGCGCTGCACAACCTGCCTCTCGTGTTGGGTGCACGGGCACGGAAAATCCTCCATGCAATCCGCGCCGACATAACCAATTCTGACCGGCGGAATCGTCCTATCATATGGCGCGCCGCCAGCTCGTGCGGCTCAACGAGCTTGTTCACTGCCGCCCGCCGGAGGCCGACCGGGCTGCGGGTGCTTCTGCGCCTGCGGTACGAAACCCATCTCCTTGCCCGTCCCAGTCGATTTCAGGAGACCGAAGGTGCCGGGAAACGATGTGTCCGTGTGGACAGCGAAATATACACTCTGATACGGCACTGTCAGTATAGGATTGAATACTTTCCGCTTCTGGCCTGTTACAAACACAGGGTGGTGGAATCCGAACTTTTCCGTAATTTTTTTAAGTGCGGATTCGATACCCATGGGGGTCTTGAGGCTGCCACCGCCGGGCTCGAGCACAGCCAACCGCCACACCAACTGCGGGGCGAATCATCACTGAACTACAAATTCAGTTTACGACTGCCGGGAGTTTCCATTATAATGCGACCCATGGCAGATGCTCCGGCTGATCCTCGGCGAGTAGAAGAGACACTTCAGAATGATCGATCACGAATAGTCGAGGATGTGGTGCGCCTTTCGGGCGGCACCGTCGCCGCAGACGATGTGACGGATGATCTGGGCTACCTCGTCGAGGCGGTGCGGGCCGATTCCTTCTCGGTATTCAGGGAGTACGCGAGCTGGCGCAAATCCCGCGCACAGGCGGACGAAGCATCGCAAGGCGCTGTAGTACAGCGCTTTCGCCTGATCGCGGGGCTGCTCGAAGCGAATGGCACACCGGCCGCCTACCTCGAGCGCGCGGCCGCCGAGCTGGCCGGATACTCGGGACTTCCGAAATCCTTTCTCCCCGACGATGCTCCCCACGCATCCCTTGCCCGGGGCTATCTTTCGGATCTCCTTTCGGCCCGCCGCGACGCGGCGAGCCGCCGGATCCTCGAAGCTGTGGAAAGCGGCGTAGATGTCAAGGATATTTATCTTCACGTTTTTCAGCCAGTGCAGCAGGAGATAGGTAGGCTCTGGCAGCTCAACCAGTTGTCGGTGGCAGAAGAGCACTTCTGCACTGCGGCCACCCAGCTCATCATGTGCCAGCTCTATCCGCGCATCTTCAACAACGACAAAGTTGGCTTCACCTTCGTTGGTGCCTGTCCGCCAGGCGAACTCCACGAGATCGGCATCCGTATGGTGACGGATTTTCTCGAAATGAGCGGCTGGGACACCTATTTCGTAGGTGCGAATACACCCATCAACACGCTTGTTGAAACAACAGCCGAGCGCCGCGCCGACGTGCTCGGCATTTCAGCCACCATCCTGCCGCACGTCAGTTACATCCGCAGCCTCGCTTCAGCCGTTCGGGCACATTCGCTCGCTTCGAAGGTCAAGATCATGGTCGGCGGCTATCCCTTCAATCAACATTCCGGTCTCTACCTCCAGGTCGGCGCCGACGGCTGGGCACCTGACGCAGAGGCAGCCGTGATGGAAGCAGAGCGACTTGTACGTCCGGAGCAGGAGACTGAACGCGGATGAGTCCGGTGGATATCAACTCTGCCGCAGCAGGGTTCCGTGGATTTGCCGTGGAATGTGATCTCAACGGCACAGTCCAGAGCGTATTGCGAAATACCATCGGACTCGACGCTGAGTCGCTCCCCGGGGCCGTGCTTGCAAGAATCATTGACCCTGCGGGCCTCCAGAAATACCTGTCATTTCTGGACATCTTGCGCCGCGATTCGGCGGCAGCGGACTGGGAGCTGAATATCGCCACGGGAACCTCCGGGATCCCTTCTGCACTCCACTTTGCAGGCGTGCGATCCGCTGACAGGCTCGTGATTGTCGCCACCCTCTCCCGTTGGGATATCGACCCATTTCTCCACGAGCTCGTTGTTATGAGCAATGAGCAGACCACTACCATCCGTTCGGTGCTGAAAGAGAAAGGCCGAACTGATCGGATGTTCGAAGAGCTCTCCGCACTCAACAACGAGATGGCGGTGCTGCAACGTGATCTCCAGAAGAAGAACGCGCAGCTCGAAGAGCTCAATCGCACCAAGAATCAGTTCCTGGGAATGGCGGCGCACGATCTGCGCAATCCGCTCGGTTCATTCTCGTCGCTTACTGACCTACTGCTCGAAATGCTTCCAAACGCCGATGCGTCGGTCCGCACCATCATCGAGGAGATGGGGAGAGCTTCGAACCACATGCTTGCGCTCGTAAACGATCTTCTCGATATAGCAAAGATCGAATCCGGTAAGCTTGATCTGCATCTCTCCACGCTCGATATTGCGGAGCTTGTGCGCCACAATATCGCGATACAGGGAGTGCGCGCTGCACAGCGGGATATCAGAATCGACCTCAGGATTGACCAGCCGCCCGCCGGCCCGATCGTTGCCGATGAGAACAAAATCGAGCAGGTGCTCAACAACCTGGTCTCGAACGCCGTGAAGTATTCTCCACGAGGAACGCTCATTACAGTGCGCGTCGAGCCCGAACCGAGCGGAGTGCGTATTTCGGTCGCCGATCAGGGGCCCGGCATCCCTGAGAAGGACCTGGGGCGGCTCTTCAAACCGTGGGGGAAAACGAGCGTACGCCCGGCAAAAGGCGAGCACAGCACCGGGCTCGGCCTCCTTATCTGCCGGCGGATCGTGGAAGGTCACGGCGGCAAGATCGGCGTACAGAGTGAGCCGGGAAAGGGGTCTACCTTCTATTTCACGCTCAAGTATTGAGCCGTGTACACAGCAGGTTTATGCATTTAGTCTATGGTCAAACGGCTCCCGAAGCACGGCGTACGTTTACCCCGCGAGAATTGCCTCCGCCTCTGCACGGCCCAGGCGGTTCATGACGAGGGGTTGGGAGAGATCGGACTGGGATTGCTGCCAGGTAGCGAGGAATCCCGAGTCGTCCTCGTAGATGTCAACGTAACGGCTGCAGCCGGTGCCGTTAGGGCTGACGAACAGCGGAAGATCGACGGAGAGCCGATCGATAGAGGCGAAATGTCCTTCCTGGAGGAAGCCCACGCCACCGATCTCTTCGCAGGAGTAGCCACGCGGCCGTTTGACGGCAGTGGGGTGTTCTTCGTACTTGCGGAGAGACTCGGCGCCGTCGTAGAAGGCCAGGCAGATCGCGGGCAGTCGAGCGAACTCCCCCACCTGCGGGACGCGGCACAGGCCGGTCAATCGCGTGGCAGCGACGTCCCAGGTGAACCCGCGGGGGAAGGGTGCAAAATCGGGTTCCCCGAATCGGTGCTCGCCCTTCGGCCGGAGAGCAAGGCCCGTGTTGGCGCTCGACCAGCTGAAAGGGTGGGTGCAGAAGTAGAGGACGGTGTCGCCGTTTGCCGCGTCGTAGACCACCGGGTCCTTCACGTGGAGCCACTGAGGATCATCACACTTCATGACGGTCTCGGGCGTACGCCCGGCAAGCGATTCGATAGTCGGAGCAGCGAGGCGGTCGATAGTCCAGACCCCGGTGCCCGGCTTGTGAAAGGACTGGTAAGGATCCGGATAGGGGATCCCGCTCTTTTCTGTTGAAACAAAGAGCTCTACGCCTCCATCAAAGAAATGCAGCTTTGCACCCTCGATCGAAAGCACCTCCAGCTCGCCGACGTTGAGGTCAGGCTTCGAAAAGGAGAGTACCTTCTCGAATCTTGATCCCCGGTCCTGCGACCGGAAAATGGCGAGCTCCAGCCCGCGCGTCCCGCTACCGAGCCCGGTCCG
Organism: uncultured Spirochaetales bacterium; assembly: GCA_964553615.1. Lineage (GTDB taxonomy): Bacteria > Spirochaetota > Spirochaetia > DSM-27196 > DATKUC01 > DATKUC01. The sequence continues at coordinate 80,330 of CAZKMA010000014.1, forward strand.
TGAGTCGCCGAAGTTGCGGTATCGTCCGACCACGTAGAGGGTCCCGTCCGGTCCGGCCACAAAGTTGCCGGCGCCGAACCAGAAACCTTCGTGCGGCTCGTTTGGCGGGATAATCGGTACCGCTTTCGTCTCATCGACCAGGGCGGTTGCGAACTTCGTCAGACGTTCTCGTAATTCTGTAGTTATTGCTGCCTTCATCTCGATGTGTCTCCTCTTCTATTTGACGGCTCCGGCAGTGAGCCCGCCTATGATCTGTTTTTGAAAAACCGCACTTAAAACAAAGACGGGGATGATCGCGAGGAATGTCGCGGTCGTGATGAGTTCCCATGGGAACGAGTACTGTCCTGGATAGAGGGCGATTCCGACCGTCGCCGTCCGCAGAACATTGCTGGAGAGCAAAACGAGAGCCAGAAAGAACTCGTTCCAGGTCTGGATGAAGACGATGAGCGCCGCTGCAATCACGCCCGGTGTCGAGAGCGGGAGCATGATGGCCCACAGGGTACGGAGTCGGCTGCACCCG
>CAZKMA010000015.1:0-78132 GCA_964553615.1 uncultured Spirochaetales bacterium
CGAAGCGCTCCAGAGATTCCGGGAGGATAACCCGGTGAATCAGGATCGGCTTGCACTGTCGAACGGGTCATCCACATCAACAGGAACCGTCGGAACTTCGAATTCTACGTCTCCGGCAATGAAGAAGATCGACGAGGTCATGCAGAAAATACAGGAGGACGCCAAATCCTCAACGGCCGGGACTCGGGGATCTGCTTCCCCAAATTCGCCGGCCAGGACCTCCCCCGGCCAGGCAGCAGCATCGGATAGCTCAACCTCCAGCGGATACACCGATCCGCGGCTTGTGTTGTCGGACGGCGCCAATCGCGGTCTCATCAGCAAAGACAGGCTCCAGCTCGACAAAAAGTGGGTAGAAAAGTTCCTGAGCAAATATCCGAACCATTCACCTCGCATTCTGGTTCGGGTGACCTTCGACGTCTTGCCCGACGGATCTGTCAAGAACTTGAAACTCGTTCAGAAATCCGGATATACTCTGCTCAATCAGGAGATAAGAAATCTGTTCGATGGGCAGGTTTTTGTCTTCTCTCCGGACGCCCCGGTTGTCACGGGCGCCATAAAATACGTCATCGAGACACAGTAGCCCAGAGTCCCTGCGAGGTAGGATTGAGTATTCAGGCTGTAGCATTTGATGTGGACGGAACCCTGTATCCGAACGACATCATGTATAGAAAGTCCGTGGGCTTCGCACTCCGCCACGCCCGGCTTCTCATCGGCTACAGTCGCGTCCGAAAATCCATCCGCAAAATCCGGCCCATAGAGGATTTCCGCTCAATTCAGGCAAGCCTTCTGGCGGAGGAACTCTCAATTGGAAAGGCAGACGCCGGCGCGCTGCTCGAATCCGTAATTTACGATGAGTGGGAGGAGATCCTCAAGGGTGTTCCGGTCTTTCCGCATCTGCGGAGCATGCTTTCGGATCTCAGAGAGCGGGGAGTTCCGCTTGGAGTTCTTTCTGATTTTCCTGTTGAGCGCAAACTCTCCTATCTGGGGCTCGGGGACGATTGGAGCTGCGCATTTTCTGCGGAGGAAGTCGGGTACCTCAAGCCGAATCCGGAGCCGTTCATCCGGCTTGCCGAGTGCCTCGGCATCGAACCGTCTGCAATAGTCTACGTTGGCAACAGCTACCGCTACGATGTAGTGGGCGCAAAGGCTGCAGGCATGGTGGCGGCACATCTTTCAAAGAAGGCCGAGGCAGGCACTCAGCCCGGGACGCATGCGGATTTTACCTTTTCGGATTATCGAACGTTTCACGCCTGGCTACTCGACCGCCTTGTCTGATCCAGTTACCTGCAGCTCTGTCAATATTCGGCTGAATCTGTTATATAATTGATAACGATCACTACTGGGAGTGGGGAGCATGATTACTGTTGGTAATCTTATAGTCATCGGGGTAGTTCTCGTCATACTCGCGGTGTACCGTCAGATGGACCGGAACAACCGTTCCCTCGAGAAGGTTCGCCGCTACGCGGACAAGATCCAGATCGATCTCGACGGAATTGTCGCTCAGAAGGCTCAGGAGCTTCGCGACATGTCGATCGAGGTCGATGTTCATCAGAAGACCGCCCGTGAAGTCCTGAAACGGATTCAGTCAACCGAAGACGGCTTGAGTGACCGCGCCTCACAGATTGACCAGATCAACGTTCGGATAAACGACTACGACGGGGCGCTCGACGAGCTTGTCCAGATGACACGCAGGGTTGAAGAGAATATCAATCGGATAAAGGACGAGTCCGAGTACGTCGACAAGGTCGGAAAACGGCTTACGGGGAGCTCCCAGCGCATGGCGGAGCTTGAAAAGAGCATGGCAGCGCTCGTCGACCGGTTTCAGGAGATGAACGGTGCCAGTCTCGAGAAAATCGGGGATACCGTCCTTCAATCGGTTATCGGGAAGGTCGAGGGACTGGACGAACGCATCGGTAAGACCGAAGCACGCGTGCAGAAGGGGCTCGCCGAGCTGGAAAAAAGTGGACAGCAGATTGCCGGCTCGCTCCAGGCACGGGCGGAAAAGGTCCAGCAAGCGGTTCAGGACTCACTTGCCGGATATCTCGAACGGATGCGTGCTGCAGAAGAGGACTACGCTAAGAAACTCGATGATGTGGCAACCCGCGGTGAGCGGCTCGAAACGGTAGCTCTGCAGAAGGTGCGCGAGCATGTAGAGGCCAGAATGAAGGCGACAAGCGGTGAATTGACCGCCTCCATTTCCGAAATCCGGTCCAGGCTGGACGGCTTCCAGGGTGACTCGATATCACGAATTGACGGTTACGAGGCAACGATCCAGGAGAGGCTGTCATCCGTTGAGCAGGACGTAAGCCGAATAGAGACTGATCTTGCCGAACGGATGAAAGATCTCGACGAGGGGTTCGGCAGCGTTGAAAAGGATGCCACGGCGCATCTGGCAGAAGTTCAGGCACAGACGCGTGAGCTTTCCCGCGCCGTGGCGGCTGATCTCTCCCGCGAAATACGAACACGGATAGCGGAGGCGACCGATGAGCTTCGCCGCCATGTTGCACAGGCCCAGGAAGAGTTCACCGGAGAGATCAAGCGCGTAAACGACCTTCAGAAGGAGTGGGAAGGGCAACGAAAGGCTGTTTCCGCTCAGATCGACGAGGGCTCGCGGGAGCTGAACGCGCGGGTAACCGAGTTCTCAAAGAATTTTGCAGGACAACTCGACACACGAGCCGAGGAGGTCGAACAGGCGGCGCTTGCCCGAATAGATGAGCGGCTCACTACGTACGAGGATGGAATCGGTTACCGCTTCGACAAGCTGGAAACGGTGCAGACGGATATCGACGCCCTTGAAGCGAATCTTCGTGAAACGATGAACCGGATGATGACGAAGTTGAATGATGAGATCAGCCAACTCGGAACACGCCTGCATGAGAAGACGCGATCGGACATCGATATGCACGAGGCGGAGATGGCCCGGGTCCGTTCATCAATGGTGGAACTCGAAGATGGGCTGAACGAGCTGAAGGGTCGTGCCTATGAAAATGTATCCGAGAAGCTGAAGGTGTTCGAAGACGAGTTTTTCTCGGATCTCCGGGAAAGAAGTCTTTCAATGGAAAGCCGGCTCAACGACTGGCAGTCTCGTGTTCAGCAATCTCTCGACTCCATGGCCGCCGAAGCACATGACGAACGCGAGCGGGTGGAGGCTTCATACGGCGAAGAGCTCGCCAGTCGGCTCAGTGAGCTGAAGAGCAGCCTTCTCGGTAATTTCGAGCAGCTTGAACAGCAGACGGACAGATTCCGTACGGAGCTGGATGGACGGATGAGCAGCGCGGACCGGTCGGTACAGACGCTCACCGCACGGCTGGACGGAGAACTGGCGAAATTGCAGGCGGAAGCCGGAGAACAATTCTCTTCCGAGCTCTCCGAATTTCGTGCCAGGATCGATGATGAGCTGAGGACCCTGAGCCGGAACATTGACGGAAGAGTCAAGGATCTCCGGGATTCAATCGATAGCAGCCACCGCAATCTGGAGTCTGTCGTGGACTCTGCGAAGTCGGACGTCACCGTCTGGCAGTCGCAGGTCCTGCAGCAGTTGAAGTCTTCCCAGGCGGATGTGGAAAACGATTTTGCCGGATTCCGTGCACAGGTTTCCGATACTGTCAGCGGCCTGCGGGACGAGTTCGAGCAGCAGAAAAACGATCTGATAAGCCAGACCAGTGAAGAGCGGGTTCAGTTGCGTGAAGAAATCAACATGCTCTCCACGCGGATCCAGGAGCTCGAGCGGGATCTCGAAATACGGACACAGACGGTTCTGGATACCCTCGCAAGTGAATATCAGCAGTTCCAGACCGAGTTCCAGCGAAAGAGTCGTGATGTCCAGTCGGAGACCGACACGAAGATCCGTGAGTTCCGCGGATTCGTGCATGATACGCGCGAACAGTTTGATGTCATGCAGCAGAATCTGTTCGGCAGGATTGAGCAGGACGTGAATGTCCTCACGGTGAATCTGACCGAAATCGACAAGCGTCAGAAGGCCTTCATCGAACAGACGCGTATCTTCGAACGGGCCGACAGCCTGAAGCTGTCGCTCCTCGAGTCGATCGATGAGATGCAGCGGGATCTCGTTTCGCTGGACTCTCAGCGAAAGGATCTCAATGTAATGGAAGTCGAGTTCGCCCGACTCCGGAAACTGGGCGAGGACGCATCCGAACGTCTTGCGCGGTTTATGGGAGAGAAGCGGCGGATCGACAGCATCGAAGACGACTACAAGCGGCTCATCGGGCTGTCTCAGGCAGTCGAGCTCAAGCTACAGCAGGTGACGGCGGGAAACGATGCCATAGCACAGGTGCAGGTCTCCATGCGCGGCCTCGAAGACATGCAGAAGGACGTGGAGTCCCGATTCCAGAGGCTGGAGAAGAAGCGATCCGTGCTCGACGTGACTGCGGAGGGAGTTGATAAGAACTTTCAGTACCTGGAGGAACTCGAGGAGAAGATCGGGACCGTTCGGGGCCAGCTGGACACGCTGCCGGGTCAGGTGAATGAGCTGTACGACAAGATCGAACGGCTCTCGGCGGACCGGAAGGACGTCGAATCCGCAATGCGGCAACTCAACGCTCTGGACAAGATACTCAGCGACGTGGAAGGTCGCATGGAGAATCTCCAGACCGCTCGCGAGTGGCTTGCACGTACCGAGACACGACTCGAGGAGATTTCCCGGTCTGCGGAAGAACAGGTCAAACTCCTGGGAACCATCATGAAAGAGGATGCGAAGGGACCACGGGAACGCGGCGCGCCGTCTCTGGGTGCTCGAGATACGGTGGTGAAACTGGCGCGTCAGGGCTGGAAGGTGCAGGAGATTGCCCAGGCGACAAAGCTTTCCCGTGGTGAGGTGGAGCTGATCCTCGAGATGTCCAACAAATAGCCGTAAATGTCGACGGTGTATTAAAATGGTTGACTGCTCCCGTGTGTATCAGTATCTTAACAGGAAAAGAATCAACCACAGGGGCACCTATGTCAGATCAAAACCAGAACCCAGAGGATATTTCCGTACACTCTGCACAGGATAGCTCTGAAAGCGGCGATATCGAGAATCCAGGCGCTCAGGCTGAAGAGTCCGGCAGTACCCCTGCCGCGTCTTCCGGCAGTACCCCTGCCGCGGATAACACCCCGGACACAGAGGCAGAGGATGCGGCCGATGATGAGTTTGAAGCATTAAGAAAACGTATCGCCCAGCTTGAAGAAGAGAACAGTTCGCTGAAGGACCAGTACCTGCGCAAGAGCGCGGATTTTGAGAACTTTCGAAAGCGCATGCATCGTGAGAAAGAGGATTCGGTCACGTTTGCAAACAAGCAACTTCTGCTTGACATCGTGCCGATAATTGATGATTTTGAAAGAGCGATCAAGTCTGCAGGGGATTCACACGATTTCGACGCTTTTCACGACGGCATTGTGCTTATTGAGCGACAGTTCACCAGCATGCTTGAGCGTAAGTGGGGGCTAATGCGCTTCGAGTCGGTCGGCGAGGAATTTGATCCATCGAAACACGAGGCAGTAACTACTGAGGAAGTTCCAGATCAAGAGGCTTCGGTCGTACTTGAGGACTATCAGAAGGGATATCTGCTTCACGAAAAGGTCCTTCGATCTGCAAAGGTCAAGGTGTCGGTACAGGGTTCGTCATCCGGTTCCTGACCGCCCCCGCGCACGAGATGAAAATGACACTGAGAACTGAAAGAGGAGAGCGATAATGGGTAGGATTATCGGAATTGACCTGGGGACAACAAACTCATGCGTCGCGATAATGGAGGGCGGAGAACCGGCAGTCATCCAGAATTCGGAAGGACAGCGGACTACGCCGTCTATTGTTGCTTTTACCGCCAAAGGCGAACGTCTTGTCGGCCAGCCGGCCAAGAACCAGATGATCACGAATCCGGAAAACACGGTGTATTCGATCAAGCGGTTCATGGGACGTCGATTTGCCGAGGTAAACGAAGAAATGCACATGGTTCCGTATCATGTCATACGGGACAGCTCCGACGGCGTGCGAGTGCAGATCGATGACAAGCAATACTCTCCGCCGGAAATTTCGGCTGCTACTCTGCAGAAGATGAAAGAGACCGCCGAGGACTATCTGGGAGAGAAGGTCAGCGAAGCGGTTATTACGGTTCCCGCGTATTTCAACGACGCACAACGCCAGGCAACGAAGGACGCCGGTCGTATTGCCGGCCTCGAGGTCAAGCGTATTGTCAACGAGCCAACTGCGGCCGCGCTCGCGTATGGTTTCGGGAAAGAAAAGAAAGAAGAGAAGATTGCCGTGTACGATCTTGGCGGCGGCACATTCGATATCTCGATTCTTGAACTCGGCGACGGTGTTTTCGAAGTCAAGTCAACCAACGGCGATACTCATCTCGGGGGAGACAACTTCGATCAGCGAATCATCGAATGGCTCATCGAGAATTTCAAGAACGACTACGGAATCGACCTATCGAAAGATCGTATGGCGCTCCAGCGTCTGAAGGAAGCAGCAGAGAAGGCGAAGAAGGAACTTTCGAGCACACAGACCACTGAGATCAACCTTCCGTTTGTAACTGCCGACCAGACCGGACCGAAGCACATGCAGTATTCTCTGTCTCGATCGAAGTTCGAGCAGCTTGTTGGTCAGCTCATCGAGAAGACGAAAGGTCCCTGTCTGCAGGCGATCAAGGATGCAGGACTCTCGGCTGCTGACATCGATGAAGTTATCCTTGTCGGTGGATCCACCCGAATTCCCGCCGTTCAGACGCTCGTGAAATCGCTGTTCCAGAAGGAGCCGCACAAGGGTGTAAACCCGGACGAAGTTGTCGCAGTTGGTGCGGCAATTCAGGGCGGTATCCTCGGAGGCGACGTCAAGGATGTTCTCCTGCTCGACGTAACGCCACTGTCGCTCGGAATCGAGACAATGGGCGGCGTATTTACCAAGCTTATTGAGCGGAATACAACCATTCCTACGCGGAAAAGCCAGATTTTCTCCACGGCCTCGGACAATCAGACTGCTGTCTCCATACATGTCCTGCAGGGTGAGCGGGAGATGGCCACACAGAACCGTACCCTGGGTCGATTTGATCTGGTCGGCATTCCGCCGGCGCCGCGCGGTGTACCACAGATAGAGGTTGCCTTTGACATTGACGCGAACGGCATCGTTCACGTTTCTGCGAAGGATCTGGGGACCGGCAAAGAGCAGCGTATTCGCATTGAATCTTCCTCGGGCCTGAATGAAGACGAAATCAAGCGCATGGTTCGGGATGCCGAGGCGAATGCTGAAGAAGACCGGAAGACCCGGGAGCGCGCCGAGGCGCGAAACGAGGCGGACAACCTTATCTACGCTACCGAAAAGTCATTGAAGGACTACGGAGACAAGGTGAGCGCCGACGACCGGACAAAGATAGAATCGGCGATCTCCGACTTGCGCGGGGTCCTGGATTCGGAGGACACGGAGGCTGTCAAGGAGAAGAGCGAGGCATTGAAACAGGCCTCCTATCGTCTTGCGGAAGAGGTGTACAAGACCGCCGGTCAGGCTCAGCAGGGTCCGGAAGCCGGTGGTCCCGCGGGCGGCGCCGGGGAAGGTGCCTCGGCGGACGAAAACAGTTCTTCGAAAGGATCCGGTGACAACGTCGAAGATGTCGATTACGAAGTCGTGGACGACGAGGAAAAGAAATAGTAAATCCGGCGGCTTCTGATGAACAACAAGGGCAATTGACTTGGCAAAACGCGACTACTACGAAGTCCTCGGGGTATCGAGAGATGCCCCGAAGGATGATATAAAACGAGCATATCGAAAACTTGCTGTTCAGTATCATCCGGATCGGAATCCGGGTGACAAGAGTGCTGAAGAGAGATTCAAGGAAGCCACAGAGGCGTACGAAGTACTTGCCGACGACAAAAAGCGGCAGGCATACGACCAGTTTGGCTTTGCCGGTGTGGAAGGCATGGGCGGCAACGCCGGCGCACACGATTTCTCGTCGGTGTTTCGGGATTTCGAAGACATATTCGGGGATTTCTCAGGAATTTTCGATTCCTTCTTCGGCGGTGGCGGCAGGCGACCGGGGGGACGGGGAAGATCATCCGTGCAGCGAGGTGCCGACCTTCGGTATGACCTGGAGATCTCGTTTGCGGACGCGGTATTCGGAACGAAAGTAGAAATCCAGTATGCACGGAACGTTACCTGCCAGACCTGCGGCGGTGCGGGCGCGGAGTCCGGAAGCGGCCGAAAGACGTGCTCGACCTGCGGAGGTGCGGGTCAGGTTCGACGAAGTTCGGGATTTTTTTCCATCGCTTCCACCTGTCCCACATGTAACGGGGAAGGTTCCGTCATCGAAAATCCCTGCAGGGACTGCGGCGGGAGCGGCGTAAACCATAAGCCGCAGAAGATCAAAGTCACCATTCCCGCGGGAATAGAATCGGGCAAGCGGATCAACATCCACGGTCAGGGAGATGCCGGACCGAACGGTGGAGCACCGGGCGATCTGTATGTATTCATTCACGCGAAATCTCATGACTTCTTCGAGCGTTCCGGCCAGGATGTTTACTGTGTTATTCCCATCAGTTTCACTCAGGCGGCGCTCGGCGCAGAAGTGCAGGTGCCTACTCTGGACGACAAGAAGGTCAAGGTCAAGATTCCGGCGGGTACGCAGAACGGGAAAATACTTCGTCTGCGAAATGAAGGAGTACCTCATCTTCAGAATCCGTCCCGACGTGGCGATCTCTACGTGAAAATACAGATTATGATTCCGGAGAAACTTTCCGGGAGAGCAAAAACTATCCTCCGCGAACTGGCTGACGTGGAGGGAGAAAACCTTAATCCAAAGCCTATCCCGCTGTCGGAGCTTCGCGGGTAGATTAGCGGGGGGGTGGGGATGAGACGTGACTTTCCCCGCAGAAAGCGCCTGATTCTCGATTCCAACCTGCAGTACCGCATGATCAAGCGCCTGGCGTTGACAGTTGCGGTAGCTGTTTTTGTTTTCAGCGGACTTTTTGCTCTCTACTACTGGGTTTCCTACATGTCCGGTGACAACCTGTTCAAAGAGTACGTCGTGGTCTACAAGCAAGTGCAGACCGTACGGACAGTGAAGGTCGATGGACAGCCCATCCAGCAGCGCTACTATGAAACCGAAGCGCAGCCCTCAACGACAAGACTCCAACTCATCCTGCCGGCAATTCTGATCAACAATGTCCTCATTCTGGTGGCGTTGGTGTTGATGGGTGTATGGTATTCTCACAAGTTTGCCGGTCCGGTCTACCGAATCAAGGCCGTCATTTCAAAATCTTTGTCCGGTGAGCGCGACCTGCGCATCTATCTGCGAGACAAGGATGAGTTGAAGGATCTTGCCGAACGGGTAAATGCGCTTCTCGAGCGTCTGGACGCGCTGCACCATACCAATTGAGTGAGAAGCTTCCGAAAGAATCCGATTCTCAACGGTGTCTGCAAATGGCTTCGATTCATAGCCCTCCTGAAGTTTCAGGAAGACGGTGCTGTGGCCGAAAAGAAAGTGATGGAGGCATATGTTGATCAAACCACTGTCCGGGATACTGGTTGTTCTGATCCTGTCTTTCTTGTCGACGGGTTATGCGTATTCGCAGGCGTCCGGCGGCGGAAAGATTCTGCCCGGAATTACCTCCGACGTTCAGGAAAGTCCAACCGCAACCGCGAAACCACCGGCGCAGGCGGACGCATCCGTGCAGAGCAGCGGGACAGCGAAGAGCGCCGATGCGGCGGCCACGAAAAGGGAACCTTTGATTCCCTTTGATCCGAAGGACTTTGACAAGACATGGCTCACCCGGGACACGAATGGCGACGGGCGGATCGACTATGCGGTCAAGATGGACGGCCAGGATCGGAAGCAGCTCGAGGCCCTGGATTATAATCACGATGGACGTATGGATGACTTTGTGTACTACTCGAACGGCGTACCGGTTCGGGAGGAGATAGATAGCAACTATGACGGGAAAATTGACCTCTGGGTCTATCTTTACCAGGGTGTCTACATAGAGCGATACGAACAGGATACGAATTTCGACGGAATACCGGATATTGTGCGCAATTATGGCAAGAAAAAATAGAATCATTACCGGCTACCATGCGATTCAGGAGTTTCTCCGTGGCGGAGTTGATTCGGTGCTCTACGTTTCGAGAGCTGATCTGACCCGCAACAAGCGCGTACGGGCAATTGAGGAGTCTGCGAGGGCGAACGGCGCGCAAGTTCGCCTGGTCGGGCGAAGTGAAGACCTCGCGGGAGTTGCAGGTATTTCCCGGGAAGCTGCGCTTGAAGCCCGCGGAGTTGTACTTGTCATAACCGGTGATTCGGCGGACCTTTCGTCAACAGGTGCCTCTGTTGCGCGGCCGAGACAGTTTGCCACCATAGACGAGTTTACCGATGCCTTTCAGGAAGAAGAATCGCTGGTCGTTCTTCTTGACGGCGTGACCGACCCCCAGAATTTCGGGGCAGTGCTCCGTTCGGCAGACCAGTTTGCGGCCGATCTGGTCATAGTGCCGGCACACCGTTCGGCGCGACAGACAGATACGGTCGCCCGCATCTCTTCGGGCGCATCTGCACACGTCCGTTCACTGCAGGTTCCGAACCTGAATAGCGCACTCGATCGGTTGAAGAGTGCCGGATTCTGGGTCTTTGGTGCCGACATGGCGGGGACGCCCGCCCCTTCCTGTTCGTTGTCCGGCAGGGTTGCCCTGGTCATGGGAAGCGAGGGGAAAGGGCTGAGCAGGCTAATGCGGGACCGGTGCGACGTTCTGATTTCCATTCCGACACGCGGTCATATTGACAGTCTGAACATCTCGGTCGCGGCAGGCATTCTGATGTACGAGGTCCGCCGGCAACAGTGGAAAACGTGAGTCTGCCAGGTTGTGCCGGCGGGGTAATCAGTTGCCGAAAATTCTGGCCCCAATGTCGGGTCGAAACCACGCTCCTTTGAACTGGATCTGCCGGGCTGTTGCGTAGGCTTCCGTACGCGCATGCAGGAGCTCGTTGCCTATGCCGACGGCGGTAAACGAGCGGCCGCCTCCGGTCAGTATGGAACCGGTTCCACCCCGGTGCGTATTCGCGTGGAAGACGAAGCGACCCTTTTCGGTGATGGGCGGAAGAGACTCGACCGGAACGTCCTTCTGGTATGACCCGGGGTAGCCGGCGCTTGCAACTACGACCCCCAGGGCGCTGCTTTCCGATACGGAGAGGGGAAAGTCGGCCAGGGTGCCTTCGACGATTGCATCGCACAGGTTGCTGATGTCACTTTTTATGAGCGGGAGCAGCACCTGAGCTTCCGGATCGCCAAGCCGGACATTGTATTCGAGCAGCCGCGGTCCATCGTCGGTAATCATGAGCCCGAAGTAGAGAATCCCCTGGTACATGAGCGACCGTTGCCGGAGCCCATTGAAGGTGGGCTCAATTACTTCGGATTGAATTTGCCTGAATGAGGCCGGTTCAAGCCAGGGGACCGGACACACCGATCCGAGGCCTCCGGTATTCGGGCCTACGGCGCCCTCTCCCGCCTTCTTGTAGTCCGCACATGCGGGCAGCAGCCGATAGTTTGTCCCGTCGGAAACGGCAAAAATAGATACTTCGTAACCACTGAGGAATTCCTCAACAATAAGCGTATCTTCTCTGAGGACATCCTTCGCAAACTGTTTCATTTCCACTGGATCTGTGGATTCGAGGACACCTTTTCCCGCGGCCAGACCGCTCTTCTTCAGCACCACGCGGTAATTCACGGAATCGAGGTAGCGCCCGCATTCGGCGAAGTCCGTAAAAGTCCGGGCTCGAGCAGTGGGAATGTTATTCTCCTGCATGAACTGCTTGGCAAAATCCTTGCTGCCTTCGAGGCGTGCGGCGTCGGATCCCGGCCCAATGGCTGCAATGCCTTCAGCCCTCAGTGCATCGGCAACACCGGCCACAAGCGGATCTTCCGGCCCAATGAACACCAGATTGAGGCGATTATCTTTGCAGAATCGCACAATGGATTCGGTGTCAGTTGGACTTAAGTCCGGCAGATTGATGGCAATTTCATCCGTTCCTGCGTTTCCGGGAGCAACATACAGCGCGGACGTACGGTTGCTCTTCGAGAACTTCCAGGTAATGGCATGCTCTCGGGCTCCGCTTCCTATCACTAGAATCCTCAAATCGGTACTCCCTCCTTTTTCTTCAGGCCGCTTGTCATCGCGCCATCGCGGTACGCGCCAGACTTCGTTCTGCATCGATTTCGTCGAGCAGAGACCGCACAATTTCCGGGTAGAACAGATGTTCGAGGGCGTGTATTCTGCCCTCGATCTCAGTCAGGCTTTCGTTACCATGACGATTGAATGAGCGTCGCGCAATGATCGGTCCACTGTCAAGGCCATGGTCGACGTAATGGATGGTAATACCGAGTTCGGTATCTCCGGATGAAAAGCTCTGTTCAATGGCATGGGCACCCGGATAGCGCGGAAGAAGCGAAGGGTGAATGTTTACAATCCGGTTCTTGAACCTGTCGACAAATGGTGAGGTAAGGATTCTCATGAAGCCTGCAAGAATGATGAGATCGGCGCGGGCGCCAAGGACCAGGCCGGAAGCCGTCTCCTCGAAGAGTGTCCGTCGTGAGCGGTCGTACGGAACAAAGTACGCCGGAATCCGCAACCGTTGCGCGCGTTGCAGCACCATTGCGTCCTGCCTGTCCGAAATCAGCGCAGAAATCATGTGTGGAGTTTTGGAGAGATATTCCGCAATTGCTTCGAAGTTGCTCCCCGATCCCGACGCAAAGACTATGCAGTCAGCCATCGACGATCGCCCCAATGCGCAGTAGTGTTGTGCCGGATTGGCCGGCAAGGCGGATCAGTTCATCTGCATTTTGTTCATGGGCCACCATCGCAATCCCGATTCCCATGTTAAAGACGGCGCGCATTTCCTCCGTCGCTATTTCGCCGTCCCGAGCTATCCGGCCGAAGATGTGCGGGACCTCCCAGTCCCAGGAAAACCGCGCATTTACGGTTTCCGGGAGGACGCGACGGAAATTGCCCAGGAGGCCTCCGCCGGTGATATGCGCGGCCGCAAGCACATGACCGGTGGAGAGCAAGGGTTTCATGTCGGAGACATAGATGCGGGTAGGAACAAGCATCTCCTTCCACCCGTCCAGGTCGTTCTCCGGTATGACCTTTCGCGCAAGGGAAAGGCCGTTTGAGTGTATCCCGACTGAAGGAATCCCCAGAATAGTGTCGCCGGCGGAGATCTCCGCGGTCTTTGGCAACATGGCGGATTTTTCGACGATTCCGGTACAGAAACCGGCAAGATCGAAATCCCCGGACGCGTACAGGTCCGGCATTTCCGCCGTTTCTCCACCGGCCAGGGTGCAGGATGCCTGTTCACAGCCGCGAACAACCCCCGCAATAACGTCGTGGAGTATTTTCTCGTCAAGGCTGTTGCATGCAATGTAGTCAAGGAATACAAGCGGTTCGGCCCCACAGACTATCAGATCGTTCACGCTCATTGCCACGAGGTCGATTCCGATTGTGTCGTATACACCCAGCTTGCGGGCCACCAGTATCTTGGTTCCCACGCCGTCGGTGGTGGAAAGGAGCATGGGTTCGCTGTATTTGGCGGTATCCAGCGGGATACCGCCGCTGAATCCTCCGATTGTGGAAGAGACGGCACGGGAGGGGAAGCTGCGGATGAAGTTCGCAAAGGCGTCACCCTTCGCAACGTCGACGCCGGAGGATGCGTAATCCCGTGGACTCATGGTGCTCTCCTTTCTCTTTCTACCTGGGATCCGGCACAGGGGAGGGAATGGTCCTCTCCTCATCCGAAAGCGGGACCGGGAACGGGTACTCTCCGTTGAAACACGCAAAGCAATAGTTCCCCGGTTCATCGAGGCAGGTTTTCAACGTCTCAATTGAGAGAAATCTGATGCTGTCGGCGCCGACTTTCCGGGCAATCTCTTCGTTCGTGTGCGAATTGGAAATGAGCTCCTTTCGCGTGGGAATGTCGATACCGAAGAAACACGGCCACAGTATTTCCGGAGACGAGAGCCTGAGATGAATTTCCCGAGCGCCCGCTTCACGAAGCAGTTTCACGAGGCTTCCGGCGGTTGTTCCACGGACAAGGGAATCATCCACGAGAATTATCCGCTTGCCCTCAATTACCTCTCGTACCGGATGAAGCTTCATCCGTACCGCAAGTTCACGAGCAGACGTTGTCGGCATGATGAACGAGCGTCCGGCGTAGTGGTTTCGGGTAAGTCCGAAGTCGAACGGAAGGCCCGACTCCTGCGCATATCCCAGCGCCGCGCTGTTCCCTGAGTCCGGAACAGCAACAACAATGTCTCCAATCGGCTCGGGGGCGCTGCCGTTTATCCGGATGTCTTCCCGCGCAAGAGCAGCACCCATCTTCTTTCGCCGTTCGTGCACCGAATTGTCGAAGACCCGGGAGTCCGGTCGGGCGAAATAGATGAGCTCAAAGACGCACTGGTGCAACCGGTCGGCCGGTGGAAGCATATCCGAATGGGTGCCGGCTTCATTTATGACAATGATCTCTCCGGGCTTCACACTCCGGTAATCGCGCACTTCCAGAATGTCGAACGCGCAGGTCTCCGAAGCAACGAGGGTCATATCGTCTTTCCACCCGATATACAGAGGCCTGAACCCGTACGGATCGCGAATTGCAATGAGCTCGTCGTCGTGGGTCATGACCATGCTGTATGCACCTCTGACCCGCTGAAGCGTCTCCACCAGCGCCTCGTAGAATGTGCTCTTGCGGGAGGTAGAGATAAGATGCAGGAACAGCTCCGTATCGGAGGATGTCTGGAAGATCGATCCCTCGTCGAAGAGCTCTTTCTTCAACTCGGTCGTGTTCGACATATTGCCGTTGTGGGCTATCGAAATTTCGCCTTTGTTACACGAGACGAGGATCGGTTGAGCGTTTTCCAGCTTGTTTCCACCGTGAGTGGAGTATCGGACATGGCCAATTCCGATATGGGAAGGGCGATACTCGTTGAGATACCGCGCAAGCACTGCAGACACCATGCCAAGATCTTTGTACACGACAGTGCTTCCGGCCTTGCGATAGGCAATTCCTGCGCTCTCCTGACCACGATGCTGAAGCGAGAAGAGCGGGAAAAAAAGCTTCTCGGGGATGTTCAGTTCGTGCCCGGAGTAGATGGCCGCTACGCCGCAATGATGGCCGAGGCTAGGCTCCTGAATGGTCACAGGTAGTATATACCACTGCGTCTATCGCAGGGTCAACCCGGGCGACCGCCCGAATAGCTATTCCCACCCGGCTGTTGCCGGGTGGGAATTGTTCATGCGATTCCGAAGAAGCGGGTACTGTTTTCGTAGAGAATTTCGGTCATTTCTTCCACCGGGAGCTCCCGGAGTTCTGCAATGAATTTCGCGGTTTCCACCAGATAGGATGGCTTGTTTCTCTTTCCCCGATACGCAGCAGGGACCATGAAGGGGCTTTCGGTCTCTATGAGCATCCGGTCCAGCGGCATGTTCTTTGCGGTGTCGTGGAGATTGCGTGCGTTGCGGTACGTAACGTTCCCGGCGAAAGAGATGTACACATTGAGTTCGAGCGCCTGACGGGCATACTCCCAGTCTTCTGAGTAACAGTGCAGCACTCCGCCCCGTGACGGCATTTTTTCACGGAGAATTTCGAGGACATCTTTACCGGCTTCCCGATTGTGAATGACAACCGGAAATCCAAGGTGGTCGGCGATCTCCAGTTGCCGGATAAACAACTCGATCTGTGAGTCCCTGTCGCCGAACTTGCGGTAATAATCAAGGCCGATTTCACCGACGGCCACAACACGGTCCAGCTTCGTACCTTCTTGTATCGTGGTGGCCCAGTCGCGTCCAGGGTGCATCACCTCGGACGGAGAAACACCAATACTGTGATAGACATGGGACGCCGTTTTCAGGTTTTCATAGACCTGAAAGAAGTCCTGGAGGTTATTGCAGATGCTCAGGAGCCCTTCCACGTGCTCCTGTTTAGCTTCCTGCACAATAATAAGCTGTTCTATCGGATCCTCATTAATGAGGCCGATATGCGCGTGCGAGTCGAATAGTCTCATGTACATATCCGTAGATCTGAGTCGGTGAACCTTTGTTCTTTACCAATCATAACATAACACGAAGGGAATACCGCGTCAATGGTCAGCGAAATTCGACCGATGAGGGCCTTTGACAAAGAATTTTGCTCATGATAGGCTTGATCTTTGAATCGTCTTCACTAGTTTCGCTTGTCCAGTTGTCCCGAGGAGTAATGGTGTGTTTGCAGCGCGAAGAAGACGGACGAGGATGAAAGGCCCACGCGCGGGTCGAATGCTGCAGTCGGTCAAAGAGGGGCTCAGCGTCCTCATGGACCGTCTCTCTTTTTTCAGTCGTCAGCGTTTTACCGTCATGTTCATACCGCATTCCGAAAGGAAGGTGTTGAACTTTCAGATTAATACAGTCGCCATTATCATTGTTGTTCTGATTCTTGGCGTGCTTGTTTCCGGTTTTTTCTTTCTGACCACCGTGTCCTCAGGTTCGGCGCGGATGGTCCAGCAGAAGACTCAGGATCTTGTTGATACTCAACAGACGCTGGACAGCATGCTGTCTCAGGTTTCGGAGCTCACCAAGGCATCGAGTATTTTCCAGGGCACTCTGGATGACACGCTCAAGGAGCTGAACATCAAGGTGCCGCAGGACCGAAAGAACAACAATGCGCCCGGTGATCTTGCGTCCATTCAGAACGCCCAGCCGATCAACAGCAATGAAATGCAGCAACTGCAGGATCTGAAGAATCTGACTGCCTCGATTCACCAGTATGTGACACCGCTGCAGAAAATCAGCGGGGCAATTCAGAACGAGAAGCAGTTTCTGACGGACATACCAAACTACTGGCCCGTCATTGGCGGGCGTGGAACCGTCGAGATGGCGTGGGGGCCGAATCGACATCCCATTACCGGGAAATGGTTTCTTCACAAGGGTCTGGAAATCTGGGTTCCCTATGGGACTCCGATCGTTGCCAGTGCAAATGGCAAGGTAGTGGAAGCTGGATATGACCCGGGCGGAGATGGTTTCTACATCAAGCTGGACCACAAGTACGGTTTCAAGACAAAGTACTCGCATCTGTCGCGAATTGAGGTCACCGAAGGGGAAGAGGTGCTGCAGGGCCAGATCATTGGTCGTGCAGGATCCAGCGGCCTGAGCACCGGTCCGAACCTGGAGTTCCAGATCCAGCTCGGTACGGATTTTCTGGATCCGGCAAAGTACCTGAAGATCAGAAACAGTATCGATCGCTGGAAAGGCTACTGAATTTAGGCTAAACTGGGAAAAGAATGACAAAAATACCTGCGTCGGAAGAGTCCCTGATCAATTCTATTGTCGGAGAGGGTACGCATTTCAAGGGCAACCTTGAACTGTCCGGACTTCTCCGCATAGACGGAGACTATAGCGGGTCGATCCATACGACCGGAAAGGTAATAGTCGGAACGAACGGTCGGACCGATTGCACAATCAACGCCGGCACCGTCGTTATCGGCGGTGTCCTTCGTGGCGCGGTTTATGCAACGGAAAAGGTAATCATCCTCTCTTCCGCGCTTGTTATCGGCATTGTACATGCGCCTCGACTCATCGCGGAGGAGGGAGTGCTCCTGGATGGTGAGTTTCGAATATATGGAACCGCAGAAGAGGTGGTAACTGCGGCAAACAGATCGTCAGTGGTGGAGTCTGATGCGGAAGACCGATCACGCGGATTTCTGGGACTGAGACGGCCGAAATCGAAACCCGGTCTGGCCGGTCGCCCGGCGGCTGCTACAGAAGGCGAGAAAGGCAATACCGGCTACGTGAGGCCGTCTTACTCGTCTCCAGGACGGGGATGAAGGTAAGGATGCCATGGAAAGGATAGATATTCCGTCAGGGTTCTTTCCGCTGCGTCCCGAAAAGCAACCCGAGAAGCGAGTATCCCGCAAGAAGCCAGCAAAACGATCGCTTTTTTCCGCCCTGGACGTGGAAGAATCCGGGACGGACGAGAGTGGGCTTCTCTTCCATTCCGGTGCCATTGAACTCACCGATGAACAGATCGAAGCCATGCTGGATGATATTCATCGACTTGGAGACGTCGTTCGAAAGGAGACGTCTCTCCCGTCAATACGGGATTATCGCAAAGCGGTCAGCGCTTTTATCCACGTTGTGGTCGAGCGCGGGCTTATCGTGGAAGAGAACGTATCCGGCAGGAATGTCCTGAACCGGAAGAAATTCGCATTGATCAAAGTAATCGACGAAAAGCTGGAGCGTCTTGCACTCGGCATCCTTCAGACGCAGAAGGATCAGTTCGACATCCTGGCACGCGTGGATGAGATTAATGGCCTGCTGGTGGATCTCCTGAGATAGGGGAGCATCGGAAGAGGAGCTTAATATGTCACAGTCGTCAGCTGTTTCCAGTCCTGCCGCGGATGGCGGACACGCCGAAGAGGGCCCCGGGAGTCTCTGGCTGGTGAAGGTTCTGCACTGCAACGAGACCGAGCTGTGCAAGGCATCGGATGGAATGTCGATTGCCCGGGATGATCTGGTGGTTATCCCAACGCGTTATGGAAAGGATCTTGGCCGTGTCCTTGGCCCCGTTCAGCCTGATAATTCCCGAACCTGGGATACCATCCGTACAGTTCACCGGCTCGCGACCGAAGAGGACCGTTCTCGCTATAACGAGAATCTCGAGCGTGTTGGCGAAGCCATGCGGGTCGGCCGTGAAAAGATCGAGGAACACAATCTTGATATGACGCTCGTTTCGGCCCACTATCTGCTGGAAGAGCCGAAGATTCTCTTTTTCTTTACGGCCGAGAACCGGGTGGATTTTCGTGACCTCGTAAAGGATCTCGTAGCGATTTATCGGTTGCGGATAGAATTGCGCCAGATTGGCGTGCGAGACGAATCCCGCGTGCTTGGCGGTATCGGAGTGTGCGGACGCGTGCTGTGCTGCAACGGGATCACCGACAAACTGAAACCGGTTTCGATCAAGATGGCGAAACTGCAGAATCTCTCACTCAATTCAATGAAAATCTCCGGACCATGCGGACGTTTGCTGTGCTGTCTTGCGTATGAGCACGATTTCTATCGGGAAGCACGAAAGGCGCTCCCCTCGGAGGGTCATCGACTCCATTATGACGGCTCGTTGTTTCGGATTGTTGAAGTGAATGTCGTCAGCCGGCAGATAAAGATGCTTGGGGAAGACGGTCGGTTCCTTGCATTTCCGGTATGCAGGTTCAAGTACGATTCTCCGACGCAGAGATGGCGGGTTCTCGAGGAGGCCGCCTGTTCACAGGAAACAGCCTGTTCACCGGAAACGGCCGGTTCACAGGCGCCTCGGCCATAGTTTTTCGTCTCAGCCAACCTGTTCCTCTTCCCCGGCGGAGTATTGCAATCGATAGAGGTTGTAGTACACGCCCCGTTGCTCGAGCAATTGTGCATGATTCCCCTGTTCAACGAGTTCGCCTCCCGAAAGGACCAGGATAAGATCTGAGTGCTTGATGGTGGAGAGCCGGTGTGCGATGACCAGTGCCGTCCGGTTTGACAGCAGCGCTTCGAGTGCCCGCTGGATGAGCCGTTCGGTCTCCGTGTCAATGTTGGCTGTTGCCTCGTCCATGATGATTATTCGCGGGTCGTGTGCAATGACCCGGGCAAAACTAATGAGCTGCCGTTGACCCGTTGAAATGTTGGTTGCGCCTTCGGTAAGCATTGACTGGTAGGTGTCGGGTAAGGACTGAACGAACTGGTCTGCCTGCACAAGCCGCGCCGCATTCAACAATTCTTCGTCGGACATCTCCTTGCCAAGCAGTATGTTTTCACGGATGGTATCGCTGAACAGGAAGACGTCCTGCTGGATGGGCTGGATTACTGTCCGCAAAGTCGACAGCGGCAGATCCCGGATATCCACTCCGTCGAGGAGGATTCTTCCGGACTGGATGTCCCAGAGTCGGGTCAGCAGGTTCGCTATGGTGGTTTTCCCGGCTCCGGTGTAACCCACTATGGCTACGGTCTGTCCTGGTTCTATCCGCATGGACAGATCCCGGATGACCGGCTCACCTTCCTTGTAGCTGAAACTGACATGATCGAATACGAGTTCGCCGCGTACCGGCGGGAGTAGAGATGTTCCCGTGTCGGGAATCCTGTCCACCTCATCGAGAAGTTCGAATACTCGTTCACTGCCGGCAAGCGCCGACTGGAGAATAGTAAATTTCTCGGAGATGTCCATGACCGGTTTGTAGAACTTCTGGATAAGGTTTATGAATGCAACCAGTACTCCGAGCGATATTGCGCCCGCCAGGAGGAAGCCGGCACCGAAGTAAATTATCGTGGCAATCGATATCGCCGAAAACAGATCGATGATGGGCCTGAATGTTGCAAAAACATACACCTGTGTGAGATTTGCCCGGGTCAGTTGCTGGTTTTTCTCCTGGAACTCTTCCCGGGAACGGTTTTCCTGTGCAAAGAGCTGTACCACGAGCATTCCCGAGAGGTGCTCCGACAGGTAGGCGTTCACCTGGGATACCCAGAGTCTGAGGCGTCGATACGCTTCCCGAGCCTTGAGGCGATAGATCAGTGTGGCTATCAGAACCGGAGGAAGCGTTGCGAGGGTAATGAGCCCCAGGTGGACATCGAGTGAAAACAGCGTAATGATGGCGCCGAACATGAGTGCGACGTCCTGGAGAAGGCTGACGAGTACCGATGTGAAGAGCTCGTTGATGGTCTCCACATCGTTTGTCATCCGCGTAACCAGTTTTCCCACCGGGTGTCGGCCGAGAAACCTGAGCGACTGACGCATGGTGTGTCCGAAGAGCTCGATGCGGATATCCTGCATGACCCGCTGCCCGGTAAGCGCCATAAGGTAGATCTGCAGGAAACCGAACAGCAATTGCCCGATCAGCAATCCGAGAAACGAAGCCGCGGATCGTTTCAGCCCGGAAAGATCGTGTTGCCGAACCACCGAGATATCCGCGGGTGAAAGATGTTTCAGGTCGCCTGCAGATATTGCGGCAAATTCAATTCCCGGTTTTGCGCTTTTCTGTCCGGTAATGAAGAGCGATCCGTTGCGGCTCACTACGGCCTGTTGTTCCGCGTTCCGGAGGGTAATAACGTAGTAGTTGCGGGTATCGACAATTCCCTGTTTCACGAGCCGGGATTTCTGAACCCCGGTTACTGCTTTGAGACGATACTCCGGGATGTAGTAGAAGGAGCCAATGCGCACGTCCTGCGGCGTTATTTTCGCACCCTTCAACTCCGGTCTGCCGATTGCGCTCGCCTCGACTCTGGAGTAGGTGTTCACCAGGTTGTGGTCTATGGTCCGTTGAAGAACAACAGGAAGGAGCAATTCTGCTGCAGTCGCAACAACAAGAGCCACAACGGCAAGCCCTGTTATCCGACGATACGGTTTCAGGTACCGGAGAAGCCTTCGCATGAGTGCCGGATCGTAGCCGGTGATGATTTTTTCCTGTTCCACCGTCAATCCACCCCTGTGTGATGATGTTCCAGCTTCTGAAGCATGAAGATCTGGCGATACAGCCCCTCTTCTTCAACCAGCGTATCGTGAGTTCCTTCCTGGACAATGGCCCCCTGGTCGAGCACTATGATGTGGTCGGCGCTTGCAAGGGTTGAAACCCGGTGCGATATGATGATGCTCGTCTTGGAGCGGCGAAAGCGAAGCAGTTCGTTCAGGATTTTTTCTTCGGTTTCCGTATCCACTGCCGACAGCGCATCATCGAAAATCAGTATGTTCGGGCGAACTGCCAGTGCGCGCGAAATGGCAATGCGCTGCTTCTGCCCTCCGGAGAGAGTAACTCCCCGTTCGCCAACCTGAGTCTCCCATCCTGCGGGGAAGATGCCCATGTCTCTGCTTATTGTCGAAATGTCTGCAACCTCACGGATCAGCTGATCGTTGGTCTCGCTCATTCCGAATCGAATATTGTCGTAAATGGACGCTGAAAACAAAAACGTGTCCTGCGGCACCACGCCAAATGCCGAACGCAGTGCCTGCAGGTTGTAGTTCTGCACATCCTGTCCATCGAGGAAGATGGTCCCGGCCGGCGGATTGAGCATCCGTGGGAGCATTCGGATGAGCGTGGATTTCCCGCTGCCGGTGCGTCCGAGGATCCCGAGCGTCATGCCTTCCTCGATAGTCACCGAGACATCCCGCAGCGCCGGTTCCGGAGCGCCGGGATACGTATAGGTGAGATTGCGTATTTCTATCCGTCCTGCGGGTGAGGTCGAGTCTGCAGTCGGCGGGCTTGCAATATCCGGTTCTTCGGACAGTATTGCATCCACGCGGATGAGCGATGCTCGTCCGCGCTGAATCATGTTTACCGTGAATCCCGCGCCCAGCATGGGCCAGATAAGCATTTCGAGATAGCTGAATATGGCAATGAAAGAGCCGGGAGAGAGCTGCTGCAAAACCACCGCCCTTCCGCCGATCCAGAGGAGGATCAGACTGGTCAGACCGGCAAGGAATGTAACCGCCGGGTTAAAGACTCCCCAGATTCGGACCAGGCGCATGTTTCTGTTGCCGTACTCGTTGTTTGCGAAGCTGAAACGGTTGAGGAAGTAAGTCTCTTTGGCGAACGATTTGACAACCGTTATCCCGGAAAAGATCTCCTGTGCGTGCTGGCTCATCGTTGCAAAGCCTTCCTGAACTTTGCGGAAATACTCTCCGACGAACCGCCCGAGGCCTACAATTATGACTGTTATGATCGGAAGCGGCAGGAGCGGATAGAGCGCTACGCCGGGATTCTGGGTGAAGAGTATTATCAGGATGGCCAGGGTCATGAAGACGCCGTCGGTAAAGGAAACCAGCGCCATTCCCGTTGCCATGCGGATGGCCTCCATGTCATTCGTGGCGCGTGCCATGAGGTCACCGATCTTGTTTCGACTGAAGAAACTCGATGAAAGCTCGAGCAGGCGGTTGAAGAGTCGCTCACGCAGTTCCATTTCGATGCGCCGGGAAGCACCGTTTATGAAGAATCGCCAGCCGAAACGACCAACCGAGATAACGCCGGCAATGCCGATCAACTGCGCGGCAACCACAAGAAGATCGTGGAGCCGAAACTGTCCCTGCGCCACCGTATCAATGGCAATACGGAGTAACTGAGGAATGATGAGTTGCCCGCCGCTGGTGACTACGAGAAACAGGAGTCCCGGCACGTAGTAGCGGATATATTTGCGAAAGTAGGGGTACAGCGTCTTGAAGTCTTTCACGGAACATAAAACTTCGCCAAATTCCTCCGATCCGGCAAGTCATTTTCGTTGCGCGTACAGACATTATTGACAGTTCATATATTTTGCGGGATCATACGCGAAACAATTATCCATGATCAACAAAACCACCGTTCGGACCGACTCACTTCTTCTCCTTACCGCTGCCATCTGGGGTTTTGCATTCGTCGCCCAGCGTGCGGGAATGGGGTATGTCGGACCGTTTCTCTACAATGCAGTTCGATTCGCGCTCGGGACGCTCTCTCTCGTTCCCCTTGTGCTTATTCGCCGTCGAATTCGCAATTCAAAGCGCGCAACGGCGGTTCCCGGCGCGGGCCTCATTGTGAACACGGAAGCCATTGATTCGAGAAACGGGGCAAAGCGACTTCCGGCATGGCTTCGCGGCTATCCGGGAATGATTGTTGCGGGAGTTATCCTGTTCGCAGCATCGTCGCTGCAGCAGGCGGGCATTGTGACTACCAGCGCCGGGAAGGCAGGGTTCATAACCGGACTGTATGTGGTCCTTGTTCCGCTGCTTGGAGGCATAATCGGACGTCGGAGTGATGCGGGCCGCTGGGTGGGTGCAATTTTTGCCGCCGTGGGACTCTACCTTCTCAGCGTAAGCGATCGATTTACCGTGGCGCCGGGAGACCTGCTCCTGCTCTTCTGCGCGGTCTTCTATACCGCACACGTGCTCGTCATAGACAGGATCTCTCCGGACATGGATCCGATCATGCTGTCGCTCGTGCAAAGCGGCGTTACCGCGATTCTCTGTTTCATCGTGGCAATTGCGACCGAACCCGTGAGCATGGATGCAATAGGATTGGCGTGGGCTCCGATTGTTTACGGTGGCGTAATGAGCGTCGGTGTGGCCTACTCGCTGCAGATAGTTGCACAACGAACGGCTCACCCGACTCACGCAGCAATTCTCTTGAGCCTCGAGGGAACGTTCGCCGCCCTCGGTGGATTCCTCATCCTTGGGGAGGTCCTCTCCACGAGGAACCTCGTCGGCGGCGGACTCATGCTGGCCGGCATGCTGGTTGCCCAGTTGTCTGCAATCCGTCGAGATCGTCGGTCGGCCAATGTGCGCGGTTGACTTTTCGTGGTTTAAATTGTAGATTTGCGTTCAGTGTCGAACCTGTCCGCAAACCGGTCGTGGTTCCCGACGAAATGATCATGAACAACAGGAGACTACTATGGCTCAGGTGAGTAAAAACGCACGCGGTGTATCTTCAACACAAAAGTTTTTCTGCAGTTGCGGCGGCGAAGTCAAGATGAAAAGCGTTTTCTCCGCAGGAAAGCTGCGCAACATTGCCGAATGCGAGAAATGCAACCGGCAGGAGCGGCGTCCGCGCGATTTCAAGTAAATCGCATTCGGATACTTCTTCGATCCACGGGTCTTTCGGGTAACCGGAAGGCCTTTTCTTTTTTGACCGTCCCGGACATTTTCTCAAAAGAGCCCGCATTTACCCTGTGCTGTCGTGGGATCTCCAGGCCTCGAGCTGTTCAACGATCTCTGTTCTGCATTCGGTGAGCAGCGTAATGATCTCGTTCTTGTTTTTGGGTGCGGGGCGGATGGAAGTAATTTTTCCCCGGTAGGTTGCTCGTGATATGCGGGTGAACACCGCCCACAGGCGGGAAAACACATACCCGCCATCAACGGCCACCGTTACCACCGGCAATGGGTGCATCTGAAGAAGCATCCTGGCCGCTCCGTCGTGGAAGGGACCGACCAAACCGGTCTTTGAGCGCGTACCTTCGGGGAAAACTACGGGAATTGTGCCGCCCGTACTCGATCGGGCAAGCCGTCGGATAGCCCGGTACGTGGACGAGCGTTTTCCTGTACGGCGGATCAGGGCATGGTGCTGATAACGGAGCAGGGGCGACACCATGGGAATGAATTTCCCCAGTCCCTGCTTTGCAACGAAACGGAGATGATTTTCAGGAAACGCCGCAATGATGAAAGGAATGTCCGCCAGGCTCTGATGATTTGAGATGAGCAGGAAGCGTTCGGGAAGTGTTTCTCCTGACGGACGGTCAAGTTCGACGCGAAGTCCAACGCACATTGCGGCGAAACGGAAAATCAGCCGGGATATGCGCGCGGACTCCGCCTGCATGTATGTCTGCGCGCGTCGTGGAGAGATCGCCATCAATACCGTCATCTTGAGACCCCAGAAGCTGAAGGACGCCGCCAGTAGAATTATGAAGAGCAGGACGTTCATTCAGCGCACCTCCTTCGGGCTACTGTAACTGCTTGGGCGGCCACTGTACATCGGTGACCACGCGGACAAAACCGTACGCGTCGGTCGCAAAGTTTCCTTGACAGTAGGGAGATTATTTGATAAGTTACTCTCCTATCGACAAATAATCGGAACACGCTATACGTGTGGAGGTAGTACCCTTTGGCAGGCAGTAAATCAAGCGCAAAGCGACATGCGCAGAGTGAGCGACGACGAGTGAAAAACAAGTCGGTCCGCAGCGAAGTCCGCACCAGCATCAAGAAGTTTCATCAGAGTGTGGAGACAAACAACAAGGCTGAAACGGAGAAGATTTTCCGTGAGACTCAGCAGCTCCTCGACTCTGCGGCGGGAAAGGGCGTATTTCATGCCAATACCGTTGCACGTACAAAGTCACGACTTGTTCACAGAATGAACAAGCTTGCAGCATCCTGACAGAGACAGTGATCCCTTGTGGAGCCGGCAAACCGACAATCAGTCCAGATGCCGGCACATTTATTTGTTGAGTTGCGTCGCTGGACCGTGCGGAGACAGTTTGCGCACGGAATGAGAGGCACGGCTCGCGAGACACCTGATCCTGATAAGGAGACGATGTGACTCGGGGAAAACTGACCAAGGCGGAGATTGTAGAGAGCATTTCCGAAAACTCTGGTCTCAGCAAGAAGGACATCCAGAATATCATCGATTCCTTTTTCGCCGAGGTGAAAGATGCCCTCCTCGATGATCGAATTGTGGAGTTCCGTGGATTCGGAACATTCGAGATTCGTACACGAAAGGGACGGGATCGCGCGCGAAATCCGAAAACTGGTGAAACCGTCAGCGTTCAAAACCACGGCGTGGTGGTCTTCCGTCCCGGCAAAGAGTTGAAGAAGGCGTCCTGGGAACTTCGCGAGTAGCCTTGAGAGAGCACCATTGAGAACATCCCAACCGGTACTTCAAGCGTCACCGGAGAAGGTAACAACATATGAGCGACTGAACACCGTGTTCGTCAATCTTGGGCTGCTTACCTTGTCGGCGTTTCTTTTTGCACTTTCCTTTCCTAATCTCTTGTCCATGTGGGGCTTCTACCCGCTGGCATTTGTAGCTCTGGCCCCGTTGTTCATCGTTGTACATCGGGCCACCTGGTCCGGCGCATTTCTCTACGGCCTTTTCACCGGGTTCATTTCATACGTATTCCTGAACTACTGGCTCATCGCATTCCATCCGCTCACAATCTTCATCGTTCCTGGAATTTATGCCGCGTATTTTCTGGTGTTGATTCCCATTCTGAAAATTGCCGACACTCTCTTTCCTCGCTACGGGTATCTCCTCCAGGTTCTGGTGTGGATTTCGTATGAGTATCTGCGAACGCTTGGTTTCCTTGGATACTCTTACGGAATATTGGGGTATTCACAGTATCTCTTTCTGCCGCTTGCGCGCCTGTCTGCACTGACCGGCGTATGGGGCGTTTCGCTTCTCGTCGTATTCCCTTCGGTCTATCTCGGGAACGCGCTCAAGAACGGCACGCACCGGATGGTAGATTTTCTGCGCAGCCACCGCGTCGATGCGATGGTCTATTTCGCGCTGTTTGCCGTTGTGGTTGTATACGGCTTTGCGTCGAAGACCGACTATTCCGGAAGCCGAATGTGGCGGGTTGCGCTCGTGCAGCAGAACGTGGATCCCTGGCGTGGAGGGTTGCCGACCTATCGGGAGTCCCTGGACAGATCGATTGCACAGAGCGAAAAGGCGCTTAAGGAACACCCGGAAATTGTGATCTGGTCGGAGACGTCCTTTGTGCCGGCCATTCACTATCACATGCAATTTCGAGATGATCCGGAGAGCGATGCGCTCGTGAAGCGGCTGCTTGCGTTCATGGCGAAGCAGCCGGTTCCCTATCTGATTGGAAACGACGATGGGGAGCTGCAACGGAATTCGGCGGGCAAGCTCACGCGCGTGGACTACAACGCGGTGCTGCTCTTCAATCGCGGCAGGATAGAGCAGACGTACAGAAAGATCCGGCTTGTTCCATTTACGGAAAACTTCCCGTACGAGAAACAGCTTCCGTTTGTCTACAACGCACTGGTCAAGGCAGATACGCACTTCTGGAAGGAAGGGCACGAATACACGGTGTTTAACGCCGACGGCGTGAAGTTTTCCACCCCGATCTGTTTCGAGGATACCTTCGGGTATCTTTCCCGGGCGTTCATCCGGCACGGGGCTCAGGTCATAGTGAATCTTACGAACGACTCGTGGTCGTATTCGGTACCGGCTTCAATGCAGCACATGCAGATGGCGGTTTTCCGCGCAACAGAGAACAAGCGGTCCGTCGTTCGAAGTACGAATGGCGGAATGACCACAATTATCGATCCGAACGGGAAGATGCTCGAACTTTACCCCGCCTTCGTGGAGGGTTACATGATCGGCAACGTACCGGTATATACGGGGCAGACGACCCTCTACACGCGCTGGGGAGACTGGTTCGCAGATCTGTGTATATGGCTTGCCCTTGCCGGTCTCGCGGCCGGCGCCGCACGTGCCCTCCTTCGCAAGTTCCGCTCTCACGATTGACAGAAGCGGGGTAGTGTAGCAGAATAATGAAATATAGGAAAAAGCTGATGGCCACGAAAGACAAGATTCTGATTGTAGACGATGAACAGATTAATCTCGACTTCTTCGAAGTCATGCTGACGAAACTTGGTTTCGTCGTTGAGACGGCGGAGGATGGCGAAGAGGCACTCGAGAAAGTTCGGCAGACGAAACCCGACCTCATTATTCTTGACAACATCATGCCACGTCTGACCGGATGGGAAGTAACGAAAATCCTCAAGCAGGAACCGGAGTACGAAAAACATCGGCACATTCCTATCATCATGTTTTCCGCAATGGACGACGTGAAGGATAAGATCGAAGGGTTTGAGCTGGGAATTGAAGACTACATTACGAAGCCGTTTAATTTTTCCGAGGTGCTTGCACGCATTAAGGCGGTGCTTCGCAGCAGAGACCTCTCTCAGCAGGTTTTGCAGCGCGAACGGCGCATAGCCCTCGTCGAATCGCTGAACAAATCGCTTGTGTACTTTACCTCCCACCTGCGAAAACCCATCTCCGAACTGGTGGATGCAGCCACCGGACTTGAACAGAAGGATTCCAAAGCGGTACAGACTTTTGTGAAACTGGTCGAGACCGAAGCCCGTGCCACCATTGCCGCACTGCAGGGGCTCGAGGACGAAATCAGGGACCTCGAGAGTAAGGGTGACCAGATCAAAGCGGAAGAGGTCACTCTTGACGATCTCGAAGAGAAATATCAGAAACATTTCGAGACCTTTCGCGAACGGGTTCCGAAAGAGTAGACGGAGGCTGTCGTGATCACCGAAGACAAGCGGAAGGTGCTGGAACTGTTCGGAGACGGGCGAAAACTCTACAAGCTCATGCAGTTCTCAGAAGCCCGGGACTTCTTTGTTCGCGCACTGCAGCTGGATCCGAATGACGGACCGTCAAAGGTGTACCTTGCACGGTGCAAACACTATATCGAGACCCCTCCTCCCGAAGATTGGGACGGCGTCTTTGTAATGAAAACGAAATAGCCGGTACAGTATATGGCAGCACGCAACCAGGAACCCAGGACAATACAGCGGACGGTAACTCGTCTGGGAAAAGAGACAGTACTCAGCGGAAAGATGCGTTTCCGTGAATCGGTCACAATCAGCGGCCGCTTCGAGGGTGAAATCGATGCATCTGGATTTCTCTTTGTGGAAGCCGGCGCAGATGTCCGAGCGAACGTGAAGGCGGGTACCATCATTATCGGTGGCGTCATCCATGGAAATGTGGAGGCAACCGAACGACTGGAAATGCTCGCCGGCGGAAAAATCTATGGCAATGTGCGCACGGCGAAACTTCGCATCGCGGACGGTGTCGTGTTCGAAGGCAAGTGCGAGATGATTCGCAACAGCAACCACCTCGACATATTTTCCACCACGGCCAGCCAATTAAAAAAGACCATTCAGAGTGTCTGATTCGGTTCGAACTCCCTCAGGGAATCGCTCTGTCATCCTCTCAGTTGGCACCGAGCTCACGGAGGGCAGAATTGCAGACAGCCACGGACGGTTCCTTTCCGCGGTTCTGCGGTCGATTGCCTTTACTGTGGTCCGAATGGTAGCGATACCCGACGACCGGACCCAATTTACGGGGGAAGTTCGTGAGGCGGCAGGGAACAGTGATCTGCTGATTATCACCGGTGGCCTGGGACCTACTTCCGACGATCTGACACGGGAGGTCGTTGCTGAGGTTGCTGCGATGCCCCTTGAGTTCATCGCCGAGCTGTGGGAATCCATACAATCCCGGATGGGTGATCGGCTGTCTGAAACGAACAGGAAACAGGCGTATATACCGAAAGGGTTCACGCCAATTCCAAATCATCACGGTACCGCTCCGGGTTTTCTCGGGCGGATAGGGAACTGCCTGGTGGTTTCCCTTCCCGGGCCACCACGTGAACTTCAGCCAATGTTTAGCTCACAGGTTGTGTCGCTTCTGGAGTCGGCGTTTTCACGTTCAGCTTTGCCGGAGCTGGCGGCCACTGCCTTCCTTATACCGGAATCTCGACTGGAAGAGTTGCTGCAACGGAATCGGAAAGACAACATTGAATGGGGAACGCGCGTAGATAGTCTTCGAATTGCGTTCTACCTGAGGGGCGGCGAGGAAGTCAATCGTCGGGCAATGCTTGCCGACACAATCCGTGAGGCGGGTTCGTTCCGGATTCGTGAGGGAGAGGTTGACCCCGCTTCCCTGGTTTTCGAGTCCCTCCTGGCGCGCGGTCAGACAATGGCAACCGCGGAGTCTTGCACCGGCGGAATGATAGCCGAACTCATTACCGAGATTCCCGGCAGTTCCGCGGTGATCTGGGGTGGATGGATTGTCTATGCGAACGATGCAAAGATACGGCAGCTTGGCGTGAGCCGTCACACACTTGATACCCACGGCGCGGTGTCCCGCCAGACAGTTGTTGAAATGGCCGCGGCAGCATGCTCGATTTCTGCGTGCGACTACGGCGTTGCGGTGTCTGGTATCGCCGGTCCGGATGGGGGGACTCCGGACAAACCGGTCGGAACAGTCTGGATAGGCGTCGCGTGCAGGGATGGGAGAAATTTCGAGCGTATGTATGAGTTTAGAGGCAATAGATCGAGGGTGCGACGGTCCGCTGCGGTGGCCGCGCTTTTGATGGTCGAAGAGGCAATTCGCGGAGTTATTCCGGAATGCGAACCGGTCAGGACTGCTTGACAGCGAGTGTAGTACGCAATATATTAGTGTAAAGCCACAGGGTTGTTCGGCTCTATCGTTCCGTACATGCTCCGAAAGGAAAGCTGCAAAAAGTATATTGCTGGGTCGTATGACCCGGAACCGTATGAGCACGGTGTTGTGCGAGGCAAAGTCGAGTGACGATTCCGCCGACCCCTCTGTGCGTGTCACCGCAACGGCATGTTCATACGACCCCCGATTCTTCGCAGGATGGTCGATTGCATCTCAATCAGAACACAGATGAATGCTTAGCTCTGACCTTCATTTACTTTCAATTCAACTGGAGATTTAGATGGCAATAATCCGCAAGAAGAGGAGCACCACACTCGAAAATGGAGGAGCACTCATGTCCTCAGAAACACAAAAGGAATTCGATCTTCCCGGTGCACCCGCCTCTTCAGAGGGGCTTGAAAACGGTGCTGAGACCTCCGCTGGTAGCGATCACGCCTCGACGCCGAACGGTTCGCGGGAAGGTTCCGATAGCACCGAAGTGTCCGGACGCAATGCGTCTGCTGAAACAGAGACTCAAGGCGGGGATGGGGGAGATGTGAACGGATCAAACGGTTCCAATAACGCTCGTCGAAAGACGAGAAAACGAAAGATTCGCGTCGAGTTGATCAAGGATCAGGTGACGGACAATCAGGATCCGCCGGAACAACAGGACGTGCCTGGAGAAAGTGTCGATGCACTGAACGAGAACGAGGGAGGCGAACAGTCCGGTCCTGCCACCCCCGAGGACGAGCGGGCAGCGGTCCGTGAGCGCATCTTTGAAGACGCTCAGAACAGAAGACCGAAGAACGGCGACCAACGGTACAGCGGCAAGAAGTTTCATAGGGGAGAACCGCTGGAAGATCGGAGCATCAGCATAAACGAGCTGATCACGATGAATATGAAGGATCTTCGCGCCCTCGGTGCTCGGATGGGTATCAGCCAGGATAGTCTGATGTCCCTGAAGAAGCAGGAAATTGTGTTCGCCATTCTGAAGGCCCATACCGAGCGGAACGGAATCATCTACGCGTATGGTTCCCTGGAAATTCTTCCTGACGGCTACGGTTTTCTCCGCTCTCCTCAGAACTCCTATCTTCCTGGTCCCGATGACATCTACATATCGCCCAGTCAGATCAGACTGTTTAACCTCAAGACCGGCGACACAGTATACGGTCAGATACGCCCCCCGAAAGAGGGTGAGCGGTTCTTCGCAATGCTCCGCGTGGAAAGCGTCAACTTTGACCCGCCTTCGGTTGCCCAGACTCGCATTCCGTTTGACAACCTCACGCCTCTGTATCCCGATGAGCGGCTGAATCTTGAGACTCCCGACGGCGACATATCTACACGGATGATCAACCTGTTTTGTCCGATCGGAAAAGGACAGCGCGGTTTGATAGTCTCTCCTCCGAGAACTGGAAAGACGATCCTGCTCCAGAAGATTGCCAATGCAATTACGATCAATCACCCGGAAGTGTACATGATCGTCCTTCTCATCGACGAGCGTCCTGAAGAAGTTACGGACATGCAGCGCAATGTTCAGGCAGAGGTTGTTTCTTCTACGTTCGACGAACAGGCAACGCGACACGTTCAGGTTGCCGAGATGGTGCTTGAAAAGGCACGCCGGCTTGTCGAGCACAAGAAAGATGTTGTCATTCTTCTGGACTCAATTACCCGGCTCGCGCGCGCGTACAACCAGACGGTTCCGACATCCGGCAAGATACTCTCCGGTGGTGTCGACTCGAACGCTCTGCACAAGCCAAAGCGGTTCTTTGGAGCCGCACGGAATATCGAAGACGGCGGGAGCCTTACGATCGTTGCAACCGCTCTCATTGAGACGGGAAGCCGGATGGACGAAGTTATTTTTGAAGAGTTCAAGGGAACCGGCAATATGGAGATCAACCTTGACCGCAGGTTGTCCGACCGGAGGTTGTTCCCGTCAATCAACATCAAGAAGTCAGGAACGCGTCGAGAGGACCTTCTCCTGACCGAGGAAGAGCTCAGCAAGATGTGGGTTCTTCGAAAGGTAATCAATCCACTGGATGACGTGGAGATCATCGAGCTCCTCGTTGACAGAATGCGGAAAAGCAAGAATAATGATGCTTTCTTGAAATCTATGAATACTTCAGGCGTATCTATAGATTCATAGGGTTTCAGTCGAGAACGAGAGGAAGATATCAGATGAAAAAAGACATTCACCCGAATTACCGAATGGTAGTATTCAAAGACGCGGCGTCCGGGACGCTCTTTCTGTCGCGTTCCACGGTTGCCACGAAAGAGACCGTTTTGTACGAGGATGGAAACGAGTATCCCCTGTTCCAGGTCGAGATCTCGAGCGCTTCACACCCTTTCTATACCGGAAAGCAGCAGCTTGTGGACACCGCAGGTCGCGTTGAGCGGTTCAAGAAGCGATACAATATCAAGAACTGACAACGGGCAGAGAGTCTATCGGCGTTTCGTTCCTGTACGAAACGCTTTTTTTTTAGCGCCGTCTTATCAGGGCGCGGAGATTCTCACGGAGTAAGATGCCCAGAAGGAAAGCAAGGAAGAGCACGGGAAGGTAGTCGCCGAACAGCGTGTACGGCGTGAGCTGTTTCTCCATGTAGACCGGGATCTTCACGGCCTCCGAGTCAGCCTTGAACATCGGCATGTCGTTGGTCCGGCGGCCGTAAGCGTCCACCACCGTGCTGAGCCCGGAATTGGTTGAACGAACAAGCGTTCTCCGATTCTCGATTGCGCGAAAGCGTGCGGCAACAAAGTGTTGAGTCTGGGCGGAAACGGTATCCGACCAGGAATTGTTGGTAAGATTTATGAGAACCTGGGCTCCATTGAGCACAAAGTTCCGCGCGAGGTATCCGAAGGCGTCTTCGAAACAGATTGGGGTACCGAACTTCAGGGTCCCGCCTTCGGCGAGCGGTATCTGGAATATCGTGTACCGATTGCCGCTGATCCACACCGCCTGTAATCCGATTGCGTTCTGAACAAAACTTCGGACGAACGGCACATTCCAGAACGGAAAGCTTTCGGCAAAAGGGACAAGGTGTTGCTTACCGTAGTAGCCAATCATCTGTGCCTGCGGATCCAGGAGAATTGTCGCGTTCATAGCATCCCAGTTCTTGTCGACAATGTAGGGACTTCCGGTCAGGACAAACGTGTGCAGCTTGCGGACGAAGGAAATGAACGGGTCCGAGGGCGGATTGTTTTCGTAGAACTGTCGCCCCTGCTTGAAGGGATATCGCAGGCTGGTTTCACTCCAGATCACCATGTCCGGCGTGTGGCCGAGGCGGCGGACGGCGGAATTGCTCAGCCTCTCCGCGGTTTCTAGCGTCTGGATGTCATTTCCCTGATTCCAGGAGTCACTGTTCTGTTGAACGAGGACTGCCGAAAAGTATTTTACAATGGGTATCGGAACTGAAAGTCGCCAGAAACCGTAGCCGAGTGAAAGGAGTACCAGTGCGGTTACGAAGAGGGCCTGCCGGGTGACGATCCCGACGCGACCACCAGAGCCGGCGGGACTATCAGTCCCGGCGGGACCAATAGTCCCTTCCGGACCACTGGTCCCGATGGACACACCGGATGGCGGAAAAAACCTGGCAAGGATGACCTCGCCAACTACCGCATTGGCCGAGACCGCAAGAAAGCAGAGTGTCCAGATTCCGGCAATGTCGACCTGTTGGACGAGTGGAATTATCGTATTGAACGGATATGCGGACAGCCCCCATGGATAGCCCAGATAACCAATGGATTTCAGGTACTCATACGCGGTCCATGCGATAGCGAATATGAATGGTCGGTAGGTTGGCCGACGACGGAGAAAGTACCAGAGGATGGGCCCGAGAAGGGCGTTGTAGCCGGTATAGCCGAGTGTAACGCCGCCGAGCGTCCACACCGAGAACTGTCCGAAATACATGAGCCAGTAGTTCGCGATTATTGTGGACAGCGCGCCGAAGATGATTCCGTGAACAATCGCTTCTCGGCGGGTAGGGGTACGGACCAGAGCCACGTAGTAGAAAGAGAGTGCGAAGATTCCGAGGAATGGGTTCCCGTACAGGAAGAGCTCGCTGGGAAGAGCAATTGGAAAAAGGACAGCGGACACAAGGGTCAGCGCAAATCTTCTCATCTGGCTACTGTAATACAAAGATGTAAGCTGGCAAAGTCTTTGCTACCCTATGAGGAATCACTTTTCTGCGTTTTTATTGAACAGTCGCGTATTATCCTATATTATGTTACCCACGTAGAAGGGCTGTTGAAGGGTGCCGGTAGATGAACGAAGTCATTTCTCTCCACCGAGCGGAGTACAGCGCAGAACCGGAAAAGGTGGTGTCTGCTCCCGGGGTGGTAACGCTCATGGGAGAGTACACAGAGCAGAGCGAAGGGTTTGTGCTCCCGGTCGGCATCAATCGGTCAATGACCGTTGCAGTCTCACGGCGGAAGGATAATTCGCTGCGCTTCTACGCGGCGGATCTGAACGAGCGTAAACGGACGAGTCTGTCAAATCTGAAATACAAGCGGGAAGACCGCTGGGCTAACTATCTCAAGGGCGTTATTCACGGGTTGATCGAGCTCGGCTGTCCGATCAAGGGTCTGAACATGACCGTGGCCGGCAACGTTCCGCCGGGAATCGGTCTTGCGTCGTCGGCGGCCATAACCGTTGCAACGGCACTGGCGGTAAAAGAGCTTTTCTCTTTCGAGTGCACTGATCAGAAGATTGTCGAATGCGCCCGGGCGGCGGAAACGGATTTTATCGGCACCTCCACCGGCGTGGTCCACCCGTTTGTTGCGCTCAATGCCCGCAAGGGATATGCACTTTTCCTCGACACACGGAGTCTGGACTTTCGGCCGGTGTCGCTCGATATGGGCGACGTGCGCCTGCTGATTACCGATTCAAAGGTGCCGCAAAATGTGTCGGAAGCCGAGCTCGCACAACGAAGCGCGGACTGTGAAGAGTGCGTGACCATTCTTGCTGCGCGTAAGTCCGGCACGACACTCCGTGACTATTCACCGAGGGATCTGCGGGACAGCATGGGGACAATTCCGGAGGGAATCCGTCGGAGGTGCCTTCACGTGGTGGAAGAAAATCAGCGAGTTCATGAATCGGAGATTGCGCTCCGGCAGCGCAACTATGCTGCGCTCGGAAAGCTTATGAACCGGTCCCATGAGAGTCTGCGGGATCTCTTTGAGGTATCCTGCCCGGAACTGGACTGGCTGGTAAAGCGGTCATGGGAAATCGACGGTGTCTACGGGTCCCGCATGACGGGAATTGGATTTGGCGGCTGTACCGTAACTCTTCTCCGCGCCGACGCTGTAGACAAGTACTTGAAACGCCTGGAAGAGTATGAACGCATCTTTGGTTTTAAGGCGGAAGCGTTCGTCTGCGAGCCATCCGACGGAGCAGGGAAATCGTAATCAGGATCATGGTAGGTAACAATGCGAATTCTTCTGACCAATGACGATGGAATCCAGAGCCCGGGACTGGAAATATTACGGGAATATCTTGAAGCCGATCACGAAGTCTGGATTGTAGCTCCGAACGGTGAACGCAGCGGCATGTCTCACTACCTGACGCTCAAGGACCCGGTCCGATGCCGGAAACATTCCGAGCGGCGGTATTCCACCTCCGGTTCGCCCGCGGACTGTACGATTGTCGCACTGCTCGGGATTATGCCCGAGCCTCCGGACCTTGTTCTTTCGGGAATCAACATCGGGCCGAATCTGGGAACCGACCTGATCTATTCGGGCACTGCTGCCGCCGCCCGTCAGGCTGCGCTCATGGGTTACCCGGCAATTGCGCTTTCACTTGACGGATTTGTGGAGCCATTGCACTTCGAGCCCCTTGCGGGTTTCGTTGCTTCGAACCTGGAGTTGCTGCGAACGCTCTGGGACGAACATCATTTCATCAACATCAATGCTCCGAATCGGCCGGATTCCGAGCCCGAAGTGGAGATAACAAAGCCTTCGCGGCGCGTCTACCATGACATGCTGGTCAGCTATGATTCTCCGCGCGGCGAAACGTTCTTTTTCCTTGACGGCGCACCTCCGAAAGCTGAACTGGAAGCGGGAACGGACTGGGAGGCGGTGCATCGCGGATCGATTTCCGTCAGTCCCATCTACCTTCATCCGCTGAATCATTTCGAGGATGACCGATATTACGACGCAAAGTTCGTGGGGTCCACGCGCAGCGTGTTATCGGCGGAGCGTAATTCCGTATGAAAGAGGCAATCCGACTCTACCGGGAACAGAAGTACGAACAGGCACTGAAAGAGTTCCTGGATGCCCGGGTGGAATCGTCGGAATATGCCGAATTGTCCTACTATCTTGGTTTGTGTTATGCACAGTTGGAACGGTACGACGAGGCGGTCCTCTATCTCGAACAGGTTGTAACGTCGGATCTCGGATTTGCGCAGGCGTATCAGGCGCGGATGCTCCTGGGCTACATATACGCGGTAACCACCAGACACCGGCTTGCAGAGTTCGAGTTCAACCAGTTGCTCGAAGAAGGATTCGAATCGGCCAAAGTCTACGCCGCACTTGCCTTCGTCGCCTACCATCAGGGGAACACCTCCGAGGCAATTGCGTATCTGGAAAAGGCTCTCGAGCTGGATCCGGAAAATGCAAACGCGCTGAATTCGCTTGGTTTCGTTCTGGCCGACCAGGGAATACGGCTGGGCCGCGCAATAAACTACTGTAAACGGGCGGTTACCAAGAATCCACGCAATCCTGCGTACCTTGATTCGCTTGCCTGGTGTTATTTCAAGGGCGGGCGGCATAATGAGGCGCGTGACCTGCTGGAGCGTGCCCTGAAGCTCGGTCCAAAGATACCAGAAATCCGTGAACATCTGCGAATCGTTCGGGAGGGCTGATCTCGTGGGAAAGACCGCGAAGAGGCTGCGCGCCGCACTGTTCATTTCGGCAATTGTCGTCGGATTCGTCACGGGCACCGGGCACGTTGCGGCGCAACAGATTGACATGGCCTCGGTCCGGTCGAACGACGAACTGCGCCGTGGTGTTATTGCCTTTTACAACGGGTACTACAACGAATCGGTCCTTGCCTTTCAGAAATCACTTCAGTACAAATCGGACAACACGCGAGCACACTTCTGGCTTGGGCGGGCCTACTACTATGCAGGGTTCGACGACGCGGCGCTCGGAGAATGGCGATTTCTATCGGATCATGGCGACTCATCTCCCTACCTGCAGAATCTTATCGGGACCATAGCCTGGAGACGGGGACTGACCCGGGAGAATGCGGGTGGTACCAGATATGTAATGAGCGGTGAGGTAGTGGGGAAGGTCCAGGATACCACACTGTTTTCCCGGCCTGCAAATGTCGTTGCCCGATCCGACGGAAGTTACTATGTCACCTCTTTCGCGACACAAACGGTGGACGTTTTTGACGTCAATGGACGCCGGCGGGAGGTCTTTCGCGGCGGTCTCGAGGGGTTCGACGGTCCGTTTGATGTAGCAGAAGCGGCGAATGGTGATATCTATGTGAGCGAGTATTACGCCAACCGAATTGCGCTCTGCGGGCCGAACGGGAATAAGATCAAGACCTTCGGCGGGACCGGCAAGGGGGCTGGTTCACTTGTCGGCCCTCAGTACCTCGCCACCGACTCGGGAGGTTTCCTGTACGTGACCAGCTGGGGAAGCGGTATCGTATCGAAGTTTGACTCGAATGGGACGTTTATCCTCTCCTTTGGCGGCAGTCAGGACGGGTTTGCAGGATTACAGAAACCGACCGGTGTTGCCGTCATGCACGGCCGGGTATACGTGGCGGACCAGGGAGCGAAACAGATTGATGTTTTCGATGAGAGCGGAAATTTCATTACTTCAATCGCCCAGGGCATGGTATCCATGCCCGAAGATCTTTCCGTCTTTTCCCCCGGGAAGCTCCTGGTAGCAGATACAACACGTCTTCTGGTCGTCAACACGGATCAGGATACCGTTGCCGTTCTCTCCGACCTGGAGGGACGCGGGAGCCGGGTAACTTCAGCAGCCGTCGGGGCAAACGGTTCCGTTATCTCCTGTGATTTCAACACGAGCAAGATCTACCTCCTTTCGAACATTACCGACCTGTACACTGCACTTTTTGTTCAGATTGACAGGGTCGATGCGTCGAAGTTTCCGACCGTCACCGCCGACGTGACCGTACAGGATAGAAACGGAAACCCAATAGTTGGACTGGATGCGTCGAATTTCCGGATTACCGAGAATGGTTTATCGGTCTCCGGCGAACCCAGCCTTCTGTTCGCCGGGTAT
Source organism: uncultured Spirochaetales bacterium (assembly GCA_964553615.1). Classification (GTDB taxonomy): domain Bacteria; phylum Spirochaetota; class Spirochaetia; order DSM-27196; family DATKUC01; genus DATKUC01. The sequence goes on from CAZKMA010000015.1 coordinate 38,923, forward strand.
AGCGAGAAGACGCCTGGCGTAGTGCTTCTTGCCGACCGCTCAAAAACCATGCAGCAGTACATTCGTCAGATGCAGGACGCTGCGGGCGGGCTGTATGACGCTCTCGGTGGATCGAAGCTGGAGGTGGTTTCCGCGGGGAAGTCTCCGGTAATTGAGACTCAATCCGGTGCTGGTCGTGCGTCGGTCGTTTCGGCGGCCGCGCAAAACGGGTCCTACGCTTCGGATTGGGCATTTGATCAGGGCGTGCGGTTGTCCGGCTCGGAGTTGCTGAAGCAACGCGGAAAGCGCGCAATCGTCTTTGTCACGCAGGGGCAACTCGGGCAGGACGCGTTCAAGAGCTATGGCCTGCAGGAACTCACCCAATATCTCGAAAACAACGGCATAACGTTCTCCGCAGTCCTGGTTGACAAAAAGAAACCAAGTGCACAGCTTCAGTATCTGGTCAAGAATACCGGAGGAGAGATGTACTATCTGTACAGTCCCACCGGTGTGGCGGAGGTAGTGAAAGACTTGCGCGCGAAAAAAAACGGCAGCTATGTACTGCAATATGAATCCCGGCATCAGACGGATTTCGGCCGGGCGTACATTCCGCTCGAGGTTGAGTTGTATGTCATGCGTCGTACCGGCAGAGGTGAAGCCGGCTACTACGGACCACTCAAGTTCTGATACTTCCGGCCTGCGTGCAAACTTGAATTCTGATTGGCCGTGTCGTATATTAGTGACAAGGAACAGGGCCCCACGGAGAGAGTTCGCACTGGCAGCCTTCCGACGGGCAACTTGGCCGCCATGTCCCATTCCATGATTCAGCGAACATTATTCTTGAAACTCCGGGCAACTTTTTCGTTATATTGTAGTAGATCCGGAGTGTTGGAGGAGAGGTAATCTGTGGCCGAGGAGAGACCGGATCAGATTTTTCAGGGAGACACAAAAGAGAAACCAAGAGAGGACGTGAAGGAACCAGACATGTTCCGGGTCGTTCTCCACAACGACGACTACACCAGTATGGAGTTTGTTGTTGAAGTGTTGATGAAGATTTTTCGTAAGTCACTGGTGGACTCCACCAAGATCATGCTGGATGTTCACCGCAAGGGCGCCGGCCAGGTCGGCGTTTATACGTACGATGTCGCTGCAACAAAGGTGCAGCAGGTCCATGAACTGGCGAGGGAACGGGAGTTTCCGCTCCGGTGCACCGTAGAACAGGCTTAGGATTGGTTGTCCAGGTGGGGACCCGATAGTCGAGGAAACGAATGAAAGTCAACCAGGAAGTCCAGGACGTCTTAAACGCTGCATTGCAGGAAGCAAAGCAACGAAATCATGAATATTTAACTCCGGAGCATGTGCTGTATGCCGCACTGCATTTCCAGTATCCCCGAGATGTCATAACTGAATGCGGCGCGGAGCCGGACGAGATTCGGACGCAGATTGACAAACACCTGCGGGAAAAGGTCCCCGTGGTGAAAAAGAGCGATCCGGTTCAGTCACTCGGGTTTCAGAACGTCATTCAGCGCGCCGTTTTCCACACGCAGGCAGCTCAGAAAGAGGAAGTTGATCTCGGAGACATTATTGTCTCGATATTTGATGAAGATCAGTCATTCGGTTCATATTTCATGCGAAAGGCGGGCATTACCCGTCTGGACCTTCTCCAGGTCATTTCTCACGGCCTTTCCAAGGTTGCCGATCGACCGGAAGGTTTTCATACTTCCGGTGAAGATCAGGATGAGGACGAAGAGGAGGGCGGGCGCAAGCGCAAGAATGATCCCCTCGCACAGTTCACGAGCGATCTGACGGACCTTGCGGAGAAGGGGAAACTCGAGCCGCTTATTGGACGCGAGGACATCCTGGAACGCACAATGCAGGTCCTGTGCCGGCGAATGAAGAACAATCCTGTTCACCTTGGGGACCCTGGCGTTGGAAAGACTGCAATAACCGAGGGACTCGCCCAGCGGATTGCGCAGGGGAAAGTTCCAGCGCTCTTGCGCGGATACCGGGTCTTCAGTCTGGATATGGGAGCAATGCTTGCCGGTACCCGGTATAGGGGGGATTTCGAAGAACGGATGAAACTCGTTATCTCCGCGTTACGGAAACGGGAAAATGTAATTCTCTTCATCGACGAAATCCACACAATAGTCGGAGCGGGTGCTGTTGCCGGCGGCTCAATGGATGCTTCGAATCTCTTGAAGCCCGCACTCGCTTCGGGAGAGCTTCGGGTTATCGGCTCGACAACGTACGAAGAATACCGGAAATATTTCGAGAAGGATCGTGCCCTCTCCCGCCGTTTCCAGAAAATAGAGGTGAACGAACCGAGCGAAGAAGAGACCGTGAAGATTCTGCAGGGACTCCGAGAGAAGTACGAGTCCTATCACAACGTTCGGTTCACCGATGAGGCGCTTCAGGCTGCCGTGCATCTTTCCGCCACATTCATCAACGATCGACGTTTGCCTGACAAGGCAATCGATGTCATCGACGAATGCGGTGCCTACACGCGAATGACCACCTTTACCCTTGATGACGAGGGAAAGGGGACGGAATCCGAACCGGTGACTATTACGGAGTCGGATATCGAGCGGGTGGTGTCAAAGATCGCGAAGATTCCCGAACGGAGTGTTTCCGTATCCGAGAAAGATCGTCTCAAGATGCTGGAACCCGATCTGAAACGGGCAATCTTTGGCCAGGATGAGGCGGTGGATGCCGTTGTAAAGGCGGTGAAACGGTCGCGCGCTGGTTTCAGGAATCCAAACAAGCCGGTGGCAAGTTTCCTCTTCGTTGGTCCCACAGGAGTGGGCAAGACCGAGCTCGCGCGTCAACTGGCAAGCACGCTCGGCATCGCAATGCTTCGGTTCGACATGAGCGAATACCAGGAAAAGCACACGGTTTCCCGTCTGCTTGGTTCTCCTCCCGGGTATGTCGGATACGACGAGGGTGCGCAGCTCACCGATGCAATTCGAAAGACGCCCCACGCGGTGCTTCTGCTGGATGAAATCGAAAAGGCGCATCCGGATATTTTTAACGTGCTCCTTCAGGTCATGGACTACGCAACGCTGACAGATAACACCGGAAAGAAGGCAGACTTCCGGAACGTCATAGTCATAATGACGTCGAACGCTGGAGCGCGGGACATTGGGCGGCCACTCATCGGATTCGGCGACCGGCAGATTACCGGACAGGCCGTGAAGGAAGCGGTGGACCGGGCATTTGCGCCTGAGTTCAGGAACCGGCTCGACAAGGTTGTTGTTTTCCGTGTTCTGGAATCAGTTGTCATTGAAGAAATAGTACGGAAAGAAGTGGCCGAGTTCTCGGTCACGCTTGAAGAGAAGGGTATTCATCTGGAACTCACCCCGGCTTGTGTATCCTGGATTGCCGAACATGGTTACTCGCCGGAATTCGGCGCCAGAAATATCGCGCGTCTGGTCGAGGAGAAGATAAAGAGTTACTTCGTGGATGCGGTTCTTTTCGGTGATCTGCAGGAAGGCGGTCTCGCAATTGCCGACGTCAAGGACGACGACGTGTCTATCACGGCGAAAAAGCAGGAGCCGGCAATAGAAGAAGACAAGCCCCAGCCTGTGGAGCTCCCGGAAACAAACGGAACCGGCACGGATTTGTCGTTGCCGAAACCCGAGGACCAGGGTGCGGCTCCCAAAGAGAAGGCAGATGGAGCGGTGTCCGAGGATTGAGTCCAGTGGGAGCAGGATCAGCTTCGCGGGGTTACTAGAGAGCGATGAGTCGAGCATTCCCGTATCTGAACGAGAACGAACGGTTCCAGTTTCCGCCGGTGGAAGAGGCTACGGAAGAGGGAATTGTCGGAGTCGGCGGAAACCTGTCTCCGGGAATGCTCCTGTCCGCCTATTCTCAGGGCATCTTCCCCTGGTACTCGCCCGGCGAACCAATCCTGTGGTGGAGTCCGGATCCGCGGTTCGTTCTTTTTCCGGACAGGCTCCACGTTTCCCATTCAATGAGAAAGCTCCTCAACCAGCGCAAGTTCGAAATTTCCATCGACCGGCAGTTTGAAGCGGTAATATCTGAGTGCAGAGACACATCCCGGCCGGGTCAGAATGGAACCTGGATAACAGAAGATATTGTGGACGGCTATGTTGAGTTGCACCGGATAGGAGCTGCACATTCGGTGGAAGTATCCCGGGACGGCAATCTGGTCGGGGGGTTGTACGGAGTATGCCTCGGCAGTTGCTTTTTTGGGGAGTCCATGTTTGCCAGGGAATCGAACGCATCCAAGGCCGGGTTCATCTCTCTTGTGCGCGCGCTCGTTCCGCAGGGGCTCACGTTTATTGACTGCCAGGTGCCGACCGACCACCTCGCAAGCCTGGGCGCGGAAGAAATACCACGGGACCGGTTCTATTCTATTCTTCGAGACGCGTTGAAACAGCCGGGGCCAGGTAAAGACTGGAGTCAGTACTTGAACGCACTCCCGCCGATGAATTCCCGCAGGATCGATTGATCCGGGACGTAGCGGCCGGGAATGGGCAGGAAATTCTGCAGGAAGGAGAGGAGGCGCAATGCCTCATGATAGACTCCGTCCTGCGGTTTTACGTCCTGGAGCAGGGGTTCGGCAAAGGTCTTCAGAACCCCGAGTTCGTAGTCCAGTGCCGAGTTGAATGCAACATCTGCCGAGTCCTGATAGGGAAAGATGTTCCGATTTTCTCCTCGCCGGACAGATGCCCACCTGTTGAGGGTCTCAATAGCGCTGTGACCGCGGTACTGATAGTCCCGGACCAGGCGACGGACGAGCCGGTTATCGGTTGTCGGTATCCGGTTGTGATCGTCAAGATTTAGCTGGGTGAGTGCCGATACATAGATGCGATATTTCTGCTCGGGTGCTATTCGCGGCGTAAGCTCCTCGTTCAGCCCATGAATCCCTTCCATGATGACCAACCCGCGCTCCGGAAGGGAGACCGTGGAGCCGTTGTAGTTTCGCTCGCCGGACTTGAAGTCGAACTCGGGCAGCTGGACTTCTTTTCCCTCAAAAAGGCCGAGCAGGTTGTCGTTCAGGAGATCAATGTCGATCGCCCGAATACTCTCGAAGTCGTATTCGCCATTCTCATCCCGCGGCGTCGATTCGCGCGGTACGAAATAGTTGTCGAGTGAAATTGCTACCGGGAGAAATCCAAGCACGGTGAGTTGAATTGCAAGTTTCTTGGCAAAGGTGGTCTTCCCGGAACTCGATGGCCCGGCAATGAGCACGACCTTGACCTCTCCACGCCGTTCATCGATTCGATCCGAGATATCAGCTATCTTCTTGCTGTGAAGGGCTTCGGCAACCCACACGAAATTCTTCACCTGCCGGGTTCGGCTCAAACGATTCAGGCGGCCGACCGAATTGATCTCAATCATCCGCCCCCAGTTCTTATACTCCTGATAGATGTTGAAGAGTATGGGGCTCTCCCTGTACGCCTGAAGGGTGCCCGGCGCGTGAGTTGCCGGATATCGGAGAATGAAGCCGGGGTCGCGAACGAGAATATCGAACGTACTGGCAAGTCCGGTTCTGGGCATCAGCGGGCCGTGCGAGAGATCCATGAACTCCCCGCATGCGTAGACCGGGATCTTGCTCTCGTTGTGGGACTGAAGGAGGAGCTCTGTGTCGTGCATGCGGTTCTTCTGAAAATAGGAAAGTGCCTCACCGTATGCAACGACCTTCCGCTGAATGGGAAGATCCTCCGCCACCAAATGGCTCATTTCGTCGACGAGAAGGTTTCTCTCTTCGTCGCTTATCTGCGTTGAGTCATCGAAGTAATAGAAGTACCCGTCGCCGATTGAGTGGCCAATGATCAGACGTCGATCTGGAAAGGTGTTCCGCGCGGCGATATACAGAAGAAAACAGAGAGTCCTGCGGTAGATCCGCATTCCGGCCTGAGTATCCAGGGTTACCGGCACCAGAGTGGCGTTTATTTCCAGCCGGTAGGAGAGACTCGTCAATTCGTTATTGATGAGGGTGGCAACGATCGGGAATTGTCCGCCGTCGATGTTTTCCCGCGCAATAACCTCTCCACTTCGAATCCGGATAGGTACCTCGACCGTCCTTCCAGATGGAAGTGCAATGCGAATTGTCTCCATGTTATTGCAACTCCGATTCCGTTCGCGAAGCATCCGAATACGATCGGATGAGTCGCAGTTCGTTGTCAGTCAGTGGACGGGTGATCTGGTGCTCCCGATCCGTGGTTTGCACAATCGGAAACTCGGAGTACCGCTCACCCACTGCGCTCATTATGACCTTTACCCGGGGAGAGCGCGGATCCTCGTCGTTCACCTCGACAACCATGCCCCTTGTCCCGTTCGCGAGCTGAACGAAAGATCCGAGCGGATAGACCGACAGTATCTTGACCAGTGCGCGGAGAACAACCTCATCGTATTGCGTGCCGCGCAACTTGAGGAGATCCAAAATGCTGGTGTGCGGCTCCTGTGCCTTTCGGTAGGGTCGAGCGCTCGTAAGCGCCGCGTATGATCCGCAGGCGAGGATTATTTTTGCGTACAGCGATATCTTCTCACCGGTCAAACCACGCGGGTAGCCGGAACCGTTCATTGCCTCGTGGCTCTCCAGGACAGCAAGACAGACACTCATCGGAAAGGAGAACGATTTGAGAATCTTGAACCCGAGAATGGTGTGTGCAGTAATTGCCTTCTTTTCCTGCGGCGTCAGCGTGCGTTCCGCCATGTAGTACTGTGGAGGCAGTCGTATCATGCCAATTTCATGGGTAAGTGCAGCGGTGCCAAGATCGATGAGCCGATGTGGTGGTAACTTGAGTGTCAGGCCGATCGCAAGGGAGAGTATGGTTGTCTTTACCGAATGAACCACAATATAGTTCTTGTCTTCACCCCGCATTTCCGGAATACGGAGGATGTATTTTCGTCGTGTCCGTACATCCTCAATAAGGTCCTTGACCCGATCCGTTATCTGTTGTTGCGACAACTCATTCCGAGTGACAAAGTTGGTGAAGACTCGTTCGGTGTATTCGAGCAGATCGTGAACGAACACGTCGGTCTCCCGGATCATTGTGTTCTCTTTCATGTCCTGTTCGAGCGTTGCAACCACCTGCGCATCTGTTTCGGCCGGTCTTGCTGCGGAAGGGGTATCCACTTCGGTGCCGCTCGAACGCACTGTGTCGAAATTCCATCGGACCAGACGTTCAATAAGCGCCTGGCTGACGGGGGTCTCAGGAGAGAGCAATACGTATTGATCGTCCAGGAAGACCGGTTGATTGAAATTATCCCCCGGTGAAAGGGAGCTCACGTTCAATTCATTCATCTTTGCTTACCGTTGACCCCGCTATTCGAATCAATTACACTTTCGCCTATACTATTATAGGGGAAATTCTGATGAAATTTAAGATAATATTCGCACTCTTCAATGCTATCATCATATTCTCCTTTCTGTTCATCTTTCTCATGCCATATTTCATCCTTGGATGGGACTATACACAGCTCTTCTGGTCGCGGAACTGGTTTCTCGGCGGAATATTCGTCGTCATCATGGTGGTTCTGAACGCTTACTTTGTGGTGAACTGGAGACTCTTCGGGTATCTTGAGTCGGAAGACTGGGACGGTCTCATTGACTACCTTGAACATCGGGTATACGACCAGAAGAAGCAGCGGAGCCACGAGATCAAGATCCTCATTAATACCTACGTCGTAAAATCCAGTACCGACGGAATTCTGAAGCTCGAAGCCGAACTGCGTAAGAGCGCGCCTCGGCTCATTCCTGCACTCGCACTTCAGTTTGGCATACCGCACTTGCTCAAGAACGATCCGGTGGACATGGAAATTTACTACGGCGAGCTCATGAAAAACCCGAAGTGCAGGGACAGAGAATGGATCTCCTGGAACTATGCATTCGCGCTGATGCTTCAACAGAAGTCGGAAGAGGCAAAGGCTCATCTCATGCAGGTCGCCCGGAAACCACGGAATGCGGTCCTGCGCGTTCTGACCCTGTATCTGCTTGATGCATATGCATCAAGCGACCAGGATGTTGCGAAATCAATAGAAGACGGCAAGAAGGCCGTGCAGACGAAGTTCAGCTACCGGCAGTGGAACAACGAGGTTGAGAAGAACAAGGGGAACCTCCAGGTCCTGGTGCTTGCCAAACTGATCGATGAAGCGACCGAATGGATCTACCCCGACCGTAAGAGCAGTACGGAAGTCCGTTCCGGAACAGGTGAAGTATGAGCGAAGTTGTGAAATTTCCGCAGCCGGACGTTCAGTCCGTGCCGCAAGGCAGAAGATTCCTGAAGTCGGCGAAGCTTGCGAATGTCTGCTACGATATTCGCGGCCCGGTTCTCGCGGAGGCCAAGAGACTCGAGGAAGAGGGATTCAAGGTTCTGAAGTTGAACATCGGGAATCCGGCTCCGTTTGGTTTCGATGCGCCCGATGAGCTGATCCACGATGTAATTCTCAATCTTCGCGCCGCCCAGGGGTACTGTGACAGCAAGGGTCTGTTCTCTGCTCGCAAGGCGGTCATGCAGTATTGCCAACAGAGACAATTCCCGGATGTCGACATCGAAGATATCTATATCGGGAACGGCGTGAGCGAACTCATTGTCATGGCCATGCAGGGGCTTCTGAACAACGGCGACGAAGTTCTTGTTCCTGCGCCCGACTATCCTCTCTGGACGGCGGCGGTAAACCTTTCCGGCGGGACGGCCGTCCATTACCTGTGCGATGAGGAATCCGACTGGATACCCGATCTTTCCGATATTGAGGCAAAGATAAACGAACGGACCAAGGGGATTGTGATCATCAATCCAAACAATCCCACCGGCGCGGTCTATCCGGTTGAGGTGCTTCAGAAGATCCATGACCTGGCGGCAGAGCACAACCTCATTGTGTTCGCGGATGAGATCTATGACAAAATTCTCTATGATGAGGTCGAGCACACGTCGATTGCCTCGCTGTCCGACGATATCTTCTGCGTGACATTCAACGGGCTTTCGAAGTCCTACCGCGCCGCAGGGTTCCGGTGCGGTTGGATGGTGCTCAGCGGCCGGAAGGCCCTTGCCAGCGATTACCGGGAAGGGCTCGACATGCTCGCGAACATGCGCTTATGCAGCAATGTTCCTGCCCAATTCGCAGTTCAGGCCGCCCTGGGCGGGTATCAGAGCATCAACGACCTCGTGCTTCCGGTGGGTCGACTGGGAATGCAGCGGGATGTGGCATATGATTTGCTTACCGCAATTCCCGGCGTATCATGTGTGAAACCTAAGGGAGCGCTCTACATGTTTCCGCGCCTGGATCTGAAACGATATACGATTCGGGATGATCAAAAATTCGTCCTCGATCTTCTGATAGAGAAGAAGTTGCTGCTTGTGCAGGGCACGGGTTTCAACTGGATTCGGCCCGACCATTTTCGTGTTGTGTTCCTGCCTGACGTCGAGATGCTTAAGGACGCGGCAACGCGACTCGCGGAGTTCCTCAGTTGGTACCAACAGACGTAACCGTTGACCCCTGAGCTCCGGTAACGCTATACTCTTAAGCCAAAAGGACATGTTATGAACGTGCGCGTGCGGTACGCGCCGTCGCCTACCGGCTTCCAGCACATCGGTGGCGTGCGAACGGCGCTTTTCAACTATTTATTTGCTCGTTCTCAGGGCGGGAAGTTCATCCTCAGGATCGAGGACACTGACAGAGAGCGTTTTCATCCCGACGCCTTGAACGATATCTACGAGACATTTGCATGGCTCGGTATACACTGGGACGAGGGACCGGATGTCGGCGGACCGTTTGGTCCGTATGTACAATCCGAACGCGCCGAGATGTATCGCGAGCACGCGGAACGGCTTGTTGCCGGTGGTGCCGCCTATCGGTGCTACTGCACGCCCGAACGCCTTGAAGAGCTGAAAATACACCAGCAGGAACAGAAGCTGGCCCCTGGATACGACAGGCGCTGCCGGAATCTCTCCCCCGCAGAGGAAGAGGAGTTCCGTGCTCAGGGTATTGTGCCGGTCATCAGACTGAAGGTTCCGCTGGAGGGAACAACGGTCATGGAGGACCTGATCCTCGGACCCATTGAACGCCGAAATCAGGATGTGAGTGTGGACCCGGTCCTCCTGAAATCCGACGGTTTCCCGACCTATCATCTTGCCAACGTAGTGGACGACCACTTCATGGAGATATCGCACATTCTTCGCGCGCAGGAGTGGATCCCATCTGGCCCGCTTCACATTCTGCTCTACCAGGCACTCGGATGGGAGCCGCCTGAATACTGCCATCTCCCGTTTGTCACCGGTACCGATGGTCGGAAGCTTTCGAAGCGGCACGGCGCCACGAGCATTATTGAGTTTCGTCAGGGTGGCTATCTCCCGGATGCTCTCATCAACTACATAAGTCTGCTCGGATGGTCGTATGACGACTCACGTGAGTTTTTTTCCGTCGCGGAGCTGGAGAAACTCTTTTCGCTGGAGAAATTGAATAAGAGCCCCGGAGTCTTCGACTACAAGAAGCTCGAGTGGTTCAACGGCGCGTATATTCGTGAGCGTTCCGATGATGAGCTTGCGCGGGACCTTGTCCCGTTCCTGCAGCGGGCGGAGCTTCTGACCGATCCGCCGCTTGCGCAGCAGATGGACCTGCTCCGTGCGGCTATGCCCATTGCGAAAGAGAGGATTCATCTTCTCTCGGATGCCCCGGCTGTCCTCGGCTTCCTGTTCACGGATGTCCAGACATATTCGATAGATGATGCCATTCCGAAGAAGATGGACATTGCATCAACTATTGCTGCTCTGGATACGGCAGTTCCGGCGCTCGACGGGTTCGAGGAAAAGACAGATGAAGAGATGGAGCAGGTATTCCGATCGCTCGCGGAAGAGAATGGCGTGAAGCTGGGGAGCCTGCTCATGCCGCTTCGCGTGGCGGTTACCGGTTCACGGGTTTCTCCGCCGCTTTTCGCTTCGATGAGGCTTCTCGGGCTTGAAAAGTCACTGAAGCGTGTACAGAATCTGAAAGATTTCTTGAAGAATCAGTAAGGTAGGGATCATGGCAAATAACTCGACAGATAAAAGCAACGCACCGGCAGCGGATGCAAAGGTTATGGACAGTATCGTGTCACTGTGTAAGCGGCGCGGATTCATCTTTCCCTCTTCCGAAATTTACGGCGGACTCTCCTCCGCATGGGACTATGGTCCGCTGGGTGTTGAACTGAAGAACCGGATTGAAGCGTTCTGGTGGAAAGAGATGACCAGGCTCCGTGACGATATCGTCGGAATCGACGCCGCAATTATGATGCATCCGCGCGTATGGGAGGCCTCCGGTCACGTGGAGAACTTCACCGATCCGCTGGTCGACTGCAAGGACTGCCGGCAGCGGTTTCGGGAAGATCAGATGCCCGAGGAAAACCAGAAGAGCCACCGATGCCCGAATTGCGGCGGTGAGCTGACCGAGCCACGCCAGTTCAATCTCATGTTCAAGACCCACCTGGGTCCGGTGGAGGATGGCTCCTCCGAGGTATATCTTCGTCCGGAGACGGCTCAGGGAATTTATGTCAACTTCAAGAACGTGGTCCAGACCTCCCGCGTCAAGATTCCGTTCGGTATTGCCCAGGTGGGAAAGGCGTTTCGGAACGAAATTGTTACCAAGAACTATATCTTTCGCACGTGTGAGTTCGAGCAGATGGAGATGCAGTTTTTTGTCCATCCGAGCGAAGACGAAAAGTGGTTCGAATACTGGAAGGCATTCCGCATGGAATACTACTCCCGGCTCGGTATCCGGCCGGAGAAGCTGCGTTTCAAAGCGCACGGTCCGGGCGAACTTGCTCATTACGCGAAGGCAGCGTTCGACATCGAGTTTGAGTTTCCGTTCGGATGGCGCGAGCTTGAAGGGATTCACAATCGCACGAATTTTGATCTCACGCGGCATTCCGAGTTCAGCGGAAAAGACCTGAACTATCTGGATGAGGTGACACACGAACGCTACATCCCCTATATCATCGAGACATCCGCGGGACTTACCCGCAGCGTGCTCATGGCGCTTTCGGATGCGTACGAAGAGGAAACGGTGGACGGCGATGACGTTCGAACCGTGCTCCATTTTCACCCGGCAATAGCTCCCGTTACCGTCGGAGTCTTCCCGCTTGTGAAAAAGGATGGCCTTGCCGAGCTTGCCCACGAAATTGAGCGCAATCTCAGGGAGGAATTCACCACATTCTACGACCAGGGCGGCGCAATAGGGCGGAGATATCGACGACAGGACGAGATAGGGACCCCGTTTTGCATTACCATTGACTATCAGACCAAAGACGACAACACGGTAACGCTCCGATTCCGGGACTCGATGGAGCAAGTTCGGGTACCGGTGGGCGAGTTGACAGCACACATGAAAGAGGCAATTCGCACCTACAAACGGGTCTGATGGGGGCAACGAAATATGAACGCAGCACTGTCCGCGCTTCAAGAACGTGGATTCATCAAGCAATGCACTGATCAGGATGCGCTGGAAAAGCTCCTCGATGCCGGCCCGGTCTCTCTGTACTGTGGATTCGACCCGACTGGATCAAGCCTGCACGCCGGGCACCTGATACCGCTCTTTGCCATGGCTCACCTGGCACGCGCGGGGCATCGACCAATCGCCCTTATCGGCGGTGGGACCGCACGGATCGGTGATCCGTCCGGAAAAACCGAAATGCGGAAGATGCTGACCATCGAACAGATCAAGGACAACGCACGCAGCATAACCGTCCAGGTTCAACATTTCCTGTCGGGCCAGAATGCCAGAGCCACGATTGTCGACAATGCGGATTGGCTTGCCGGACTCAACTACATCGAGTTCCTCCGGGACATCGGAAGACACTTTTCCGTGAATCGAATGCTCACATTCGAGACATACCGGATGCGCATGGAGACCGGTCTCTCGTTCATCGAGTTCAACTATCAGCTCCTCCAGTCCTACGATTTCCTGAATCTGTATCGGAACAACGCGTGCAGGTTGCAGGTCGGGGGTGACGATCAGTGGGGGAACATCGTTGCAGGCACGGACCTCATCCGTCGGGTAGAGGGTGGTGAGGCGTACGGACTCACTTTCCCGCTGGTCACCCGCGCCGATGGGAAGAAGATGGGAAAGACGGAAAAGGGTGCGCTGTTTCTGGATCCCGCTCTCATCTCCCCGTACGATTTTTTTCAGTACTGGAGAAACGTCCCGGATGACGATGTTGAGAAGTTCCTCCTGCTGTACACATTTCTCCCTGTGGAAGAAATCCGGAGCCTCGGAAAGTTGAAGGACAAAGAAGTAAACCGTGCAAAGGAGATCCTTGCGCTTGAGTTGACTTCATTGATCCACGGCCGGGAAGAGGCGGATAAGGCGCTGGACGCCTCCCGGTCCGCATTCGCCGGAGGAGCGGGAGGTGGAGACACCACCGCAATCCCGGCTACCGAGATTGACATGTCGGAACTTGCGGGGGGACTGAATGCCGCCGATTTGTTCAGCAGAACCGATCTTTGCGCCTCGAAGTCCGACGCGCGGCGTCTCATCCTTCAGGGGGGCGGCAGCGTGAACGGAAGAAAAGTCGCTTCGGCGGAGGAGCAGATCGACGACGGATGGCTGCAGGATGGTGAACTTCTGCTGCGTGCCGGCAAGAAACGATACCACCGGATCACTGTCCGCGCGTAGCTGCCATGCAGCTGCCGTACAGTAACGGCTGCGGAATACCATATGGGAAAGCAATACGATAATCATGACCCGACTACGCACTTTCGAAGGCGTGTCCGGAGCTATCTGATTTTCGGGGGCTCTATTGCGGTTCTTCTCATTATCTGGCAGGTGGCAGCCCATCTGGTTGGTCTGGACATCATACTCCCACGTCCGGTATCTGTCCTTCGAGAGCTTGCCCGCATTCCCGGTCAGCAGGGGTTTCTCCACTCCCTCGAGGCAACCGTAGTACGCGGATTGCTGGGATTTCTCCTATCCGCGGCCGCCGGCTTTGTGGTTGGAATTGCCACCGGGCTCTCGCGGGACGTGGAAAGCGCCGTGAAGCCGCTGCTTACCCTGATTCAGTCCACCCCGGTAATGTCTATCATTCTTCTTGCACTCATCTGGTTTCAGACGGGTGGAGTTCCGATATTCGTTTCGTTTCTCATGAGCTTCCCGGTCGTGGCACTGAATGTCTGTCGCGGTGTTCGAGAGGTGAGCCCGGAAATTCTGGAAATGGCACGGGCGTACCGCATTCCATGGCCGCGAATCCTCTTCCGGATCTACGTGCCATCCCTGGGCCCGTACATTATTGCCGCCGGAAGCATAGCCCTCGGACTTACCTGGCGAGTCGTTATTGCGGCCGAGGTCCTGAGTCAGCCGGTTTTCGGGATAGGGACTCAGTTGCAGCAGGCGCGGGTGGAACTCGAGACCGCGAGAATGTTTGCGTGGACCGCAGTCGCCGTTCTGCTTACGGGGCTGTCCGACGGGCTGTTTTTTCTGGCGTCACGGGCGGCACCCACAGTCCGCGATTTCACCGCGCGTCCCCGAAAGAGGCCCGAGTTATGACGGTCACCGGATTGTACAAATCTTTCGACAGCATGCCGGTGCTCTCCAACCTGTCAATGGAGATACCGGAGGGGCGAATAACCGCGATCCTCGGGCCTTCCGGTTGCGGCAAGACGACATTCCTGCGGATCTGTGCGGGGCTACTGGAAGTGGACGGCAGTGTTGGCGAGGGCCTTGCGGCCATGCGGAATCGGAAGGCGAGTTTTCTCTTTCAGGAGCCACGATTGCTTCCGTGGGAGACCGCGCTCCAGAATGTCGAGCTGGTGCTGGGCTCACTACAACAGCAGGAAAGAAGAGAACGGGCAATGCGGTTCATCGATCTCGTGGGCCTGGGCGGCTATGCAACGCACCGTCCTTCGTCGCTGAGCGGCGGCATGAGGCAGCGGGTCTCGATGGCAAGATCCTTTGCGTACGAGAGCGAGGTTCTTTACATGGATGAGCCGTTCCAGGGGCTGGACCTGGAATTGAAACTTGGGCTTACCGTTGCCTTCCGGAAACTATGGGAGGAAGATTCGCGAACGGTGCTCCTGGTGACACACGATGTCCTTGAGGCGGTGCTTCTCGGTGATCAGATTGTTGTATTGACGCCGCGACCGGCGTCCGTGCGGGAGGTCCTGCTGAATCCGGTTCCAGCCGGTGAGCGGTCACTCAGTCATGAAAAGACCCTTTCGCTCCAGGGTCGATTGTATGACCTTCTTCTTTCTACGGATACGCCCCATTCAGAAGCATAGGATCGAGTTTTGCGAGTACGTCCACGGCAAAATCGAGTTTGTGTCCTGATTTGTCGTAGACATAGCCGTAGACGGTTGTCAGGAAGCCATCGGAAATCGCGGCCATATACTGAACATTCTGGATGTCGTGTGCGGGGAAATACTGTGCGGGAGATGCCATTTCGGGGAAACGAGCGCGATAGTCCATGCCGATCCGAAAGAGATACCTGATATATTCATCGGTCTGCATGTGGCCCTCTGTTACGAGGGTCCGGAAGTGAGCCCGTTCCGCGTGATCCAGGATCCATTTCCAGTTTCCCGATTGCATATTCTGTTTGAGATCGTGGAGGAACGCGACAAGGCGCGCGTCCATTCCCTTATAGAAATCTGGTGCGTCAGGGTGCATACGCGGTTGGGATGACGTTGCCGGCGCGGCAACGGAGCCGGAGCCCGCGGCGACGGAACCGGAACCCGCGGCTGGTTCCGTGGGTGCGGCAGCGGATTCCGCGGTACTGCCTGTGCTGGATGAGAAAGATGCACAACCCGCCAGAAAAAGGGTAACAGCGGCGGCCGCGACGAACAGACGGATCGAGTCCTTATTTCTTCCCATTGCGGCCTCGCTTCTGTCCGGATATGAGCCATGCGTGGTGCGGCTTCTTCCCCACAAAGTCTTCCGGTACGGTTTTCCCGGTAATATCATCGATTTGTCTTGCCCGGATCGCTGCGTGGTCGAGTTTCAACCGCTTGAAATTGGACGAAAACATGACGGTACCGTCCCTGTTCAGCAGTTCGAGACAGGAGTTAATGAGCGCCGCGTGGTCCCTCTGGATATCCAGGACGCCTGCCATCTTCTTGCTATTGGAAAAGGTCGGCGGATCAAGCACAATGAGATCGAACTTCTGGTGTTGCGCACGTGCCCGTTCAATGTAACTCCCGACATCATCGGCAACCGTGGCGTAGGCCGGCCCGATGAACCCGTTCAGTCGCAGGTTTTCGGTCGCCCAGGAGGTGTAGTTCTGGGACAGATCCACGGACGTTACCGATTTTGCTCCGCCTGAAGCGGCGTAGACGCTGAACGAGCCGGTGTAGGAGTAGAGATTCAGCACCCGCTTTCCCGCAGACATATCACGAACCATCGAACGCGTTGCGCGATGATCCAGAAACAGACCGGTATCGACGTAATCCGAAAGATTGACGAGAAACGAAAGCCCCGCTTCCCGCACGGTAATCGTGTATTTCGTTGCGTTCATTTTCTGGTACTGTGAGCCGCCGTCCGGTTTTTCCCGGTACTTGAAGAAGACTCGCTCCCGGGGTACGGTGAGTGCATGCGCCGCGGCATCCAGCATGAGGTCCTGCCACTGCCGGTGTTCTTCGGGCGTGTGCGGATGAGGCCGCTCATATTCTGCGACGTGCAGGTGATTGTCGTAGATGTCGACTACGAACGGAACCTCGGGAATATCCCGGGCATAGACGCGAAAACAGGTGATGTCGTTCCTCCGCGCCCATTTCCAGAGGTGCTTCTTTCGCTTCTTGAGACGGTTCGAAAACATTTCCACTTGGAGTGCAACGTCGGTCTGCAGGGATCTCTCCTGGTTGTAGGGGACCACCGTCAGTGATGATTCCGTCTGCCCATCTTGACAGACAGCACCGCGTATCCCGAAGAAAGATCCTCTTTCTGTACCATGACGCTTTCAGGAACCTTGAGCTTCACGTTCGTAAAGTTCCAGATAGCCCTGATGCCGGCTGCGATGAGGGTTTCTGCAATCTCCTGGGCGTGAGGCGAGGGAACAGTCAGAATTGCCAGGTCAATCGCGTGTTCCTTCTGGCACCGTTCCAGATTTTCCAGTGCATAGACCGGTACGGCGTTGATCTTCTTGCCAATCTTCGATTGTTCTGTATCAAGGGCTGCCACGATGTTCAGGCCATGGCGACGGAACTCGGTGTAGCCGCTCAGGGCGGTACCCAGGTTTCCTGCGCCTACAACAACCGCGTTGTGGGGCTGGTTCCACTGAAGAAAAGCGTTGATGGCCGCAATCAGTTTTTCCACCGGGAACCCGATTCGCGGTTTTCCGACTATGCCGGTGACAGCCAGGTCCTTGCGGACCTGGATAGGTTCGAGCTCCAGCTCATCGGCAATCACGGTTCCGGAAATATACTCTTTGCCTTCTCTTTTCGCAGCCTCAATTATATGAAGATATCCCGGAAGTCGCTTGATCGTCGGCATACTTGCCAGTTTGCTCGATCTCATTCACCGCTCCTTGAATCCACGTTCACAATAGAATTATTAGGTTCTTATTATATCGAATAAACTCTATTCTGGGTAGACAGTTTTTCATCCACGTTCACGGGTATTCCCGACGCGTCAATCGCGGTAGGATATTGATGTATGCACGGAAATGAAGAGCTTCGCGAGC
This sequence comes from uncultured Spirochaetales bacterium, assembly GCA_964553615.1. Taxonomy (GTDB): domain Bacteria; phylum Spirochaetota; class Spirochaetia; order DSM-27196; family DATKUC01; genus DATKUC01. The sequence goes on from CAZKMA010000015.1 coordinate 56,507, forward strand.
TCGTAATCGAGAAGATAATTGCAGGCGGTGAGGGGCTTGGCCGAGCTGCCTCAGGTGCCGACGCCGGGAAAGCGGTTTTCGTTCCTCTGGTGGTCCGCGGGGAACGGGTCGTTGCGAAGATAGTTGCGCGACGCAACGGATATGAGCGGGCAGATCTTGTTGAAGTGCTGGACCGGTCTCCGGACAGAACGGAGCCGGAGTGCCCGTTGTATGGCATCTGTGGTGGGTGTTCGCTCCAGCACATGCGCTATGAAGAGCAATTGAGGAGCAAGCTTGCTCTGGTGCGCGAATCTTTTGAACGAACCGGGAAGATACGGCCGGACCAGATGCCGAATGCGTCCATTTCGATTGTTCCCGGTTCTCCGTACGGCTACCGGAACCGTTTCCAGTTCCACCGCGCTTTGAACGGACATCTTGGCTTCAAGGAACAGGGCAGCAACGAAATAGTGCCGGTCAATTCGTGTCCCGTCGCCCACCCTTCGGTGAACGAGTTTCTGAAGCGTCAAAACGGCAAAAGCGGGAATGTTCCGACGGCCGACAGGTTCGCCGTAATCGGCACAGACGAGGGCCTTTGCGTGGAAGGACAGGATAGAGAGTTTTTTTCTGTCATTCTGAACAAGCGGGTAAAACTTTCACCTTCGGTCTTTTTCCAGAGCAACATTTCAATGCTCGAGCGGCTCATTCCGTACGTGCTGGGAAATATACCGTCGGGAAACGTCGCCGACCTGTACGCGGGGGTGGGTCTCTTCTCTGTCTTCCTGAGAGACCGTGTTTCGCGCCTCCATGTTGTCGAAGAAAACCCGGCGGCAGCGGAATGTGCCCGGGAGAACGTTTCAGGCGGCTCTGTAGCCGAAGAGCGTGGATCCGGCAATACCGGCGCCGCGGTCCGGATCCGGTCGCAGCGGGTGGAGTCGTGGTTGAAGGGGGCCGGTGCGAGGGAAAGACTCGAAGCGGTGATAGTGGATCCTCCCCGGACCGGCCTGTCTGCAGAAGTGCGCTCTCTGCTCATTCGTCGTCGGGTGCCGGAGATCCGATACGTGTCATGCAACCCGGTTACGCTTGCCCGTGACACTGCCGAGTTTCTGCGCGCGGGGTATCGATCGGGTCCGTGTATGCTTTTTGATTTTTACCCGCAGACGGCCCACGTAGAGGCCTTCCTGATCCTGACGCGCGAAGTCGGTTCTTCACCGTGATGCGGAGCGGGTGCGCGGCATTGCGCAAAAGGCACCGGAGATGTATCGCTCGAGCGGCGTGGCACTCGATTGCCCTGAAATTTCTTGTTGCGCTCGTACTCGTGTTCGCAACCGGCGGTTCTTTGTACTCTGAGCCGCTTCCTGCGGCAGCTCTTGGACTTGCATGGCGTCACGTACCCGGTGGTGTTATTCGTGGTCCGGTCGCGGCGGGACCATCGGGCAGTGTTTACTTTCAGAGCAACGATTGGTACCTCTACCGTATCGGGCCGGACGGGTCCGTGCTGTTTCGGTTCGACATGAAGGAGCCCCCCGGGAGTGCCCTTATTGCGGATGTCGGCGGAACGGTCGTTGCAACGACTGCCAACGGGGAGCTTCTGGGAGTCTCGGGTTCCGGAAAAGAGCTCTGGCATCGTTCGGCTCGCTCTATTGCGGGAACCGATCCCGGCGGCGAAGTCCCTGCACCTATTGGAATGACCGAGTCGTCGGACGGGCTGATCTTCGTGGCCTATCGAGACGGAGTTCTTGCGTGCCTGAACCTGAGCGGGAAGCTGCTCTGGGACCTCCGGTTCGATTCTTCACTCACCACCCTCTGTGGTTCGGCGGATGGACGGTTTTTTGTCGGCGACAAAACGGGTCGAGTCTACTGTTTTGACGAGTCAGGAAGCGTTCGATGGACTGTGGCCCTTTCCGCTCCGGCCGCGTCCGTTGCCGGGCACGGGGACAGGGCCTATGTTGTGACGGAAACCGGGCTGCTTGTTGCGCTCGGTGCGAAGGGACAACCTCTCTGGCATTTCAGGCTCGGGAGCGACAGGCAGCGCAATCCGCATCCGAACATTGTGGTGGATGCAGTTGGAGACATCATGGTGCCCGGAACGGACGGCAAACTCTACGGCGTTACTCCGGACGGGAAGCAGCGGTATGCGGCATTCCTGTCGGATGCCCGCTTTGCCGGATGCGCCCGGGGTCCGGGGGGTATTGTGTATGCGACTACCAATACCGGGTTGCTCATTGCTCTCGGATCCGACGGTGCCGCCCTCTTCAGTGTCGGGACGCCCGAGCCCGCAGATCTCGGGACCCCGTATGTTGTGGGTCCGCGGGAGGTCGTTGCCGGAGCGTCGAGCTGGGTGGTCTATGCCTTCAGGCTCTACGGTACCGTGCCGGTCACCGGCGAAGGCCGGCCGTCGAAGGGGGAGGCCGCTGATAGTGGCACGAAGTCCGGGACCCATCCGAGGGAAGAAGCGGTTATTGCCGAATCACCGCTGTCCATGTTTTCCGGGACTGAAGGGAAAGACAGTGCCGACTATGTTTCGCTCCATTCACGCATCGGGAGCACATACGCACGCGATCGTGCTGACGCAGTGAGCGAAATTGCGGATCGGGTAGACGCCCATAAATTGCGCGGTTCTCTCCCGTACGTGACCGAGCTCCTCGCCGGAGTTGCTGCATCTCCATTTCTCGACAGAAAGATCGTCGATATCCGGTTGCGGCTCACTGCAGTACGGCTGCTTGGGTACATAGGAGACGGTCGCTCCCGGCGCTTCCTTATCTGGCTTGCGTTTCACGCGCGGGATCCGTCGGTGCTTGCCGCAACCGCAGAAGCGCTCGGCGGAACGGGAACCGATACCGACGAACAGGTTCGGGCCGCCCTTCTGCATATCATTCGCCTGGAAAATCCCGTATCGCCGGATCCCCGGATCGGAAGTGCAGTGCTTGCCTGCCTTCGGTCAATTCAGCGCTCGACGGGCGGCATCGGACCGGCGGGTGCCAGAGTACTGGAGGCGATGATCAGTCAGAGTTTCCCGGAGAAAATCCTGAGGGAAGCGGCGGATCTGCTGCGCTGAAGTCGGAAAAGTAGTGCAAAGAAACCCGATCCGGGGTATAGTAGGCGCTGGACGGAAATGGAGGGAGTGTCGTATGAAGAAAGCATTTCTATCCTCGATCCTTCTGCTGCTGTGCGTGGCGGCATTTGCGCTGGACGTGAACAAGAGCGAACTCGAATCTGTGGCGAACCAGCGTATCCAGTTCCTGAATTACGAAGGCCCTCCCAGCAAAATTGAAACTAAGGACCAAATCCGAGGCATCGGTCGTTATCTCGGCCAGAATCCGAATGCCGGTCGCGACTACTTTGGCCGATACCGCATAATCCATGCAATCGGTCCGACGAGCAGTCAGAAACTTGATGCAGACATTCTTGTTCTGGAGAAAGACGCTGAGGTGGACCAGATCGATAATGTCCGGCTCATTATTCAGGGATATCTGCAGGCCGCATACGGCTACAGCGACGCGGACAGCACGCTGCTTGCATACTTTGTTACAATCTACAACGCGGTCCACCGCGGGAACATGGTATTTGTTCAGGATAAATACAAACCGGTGGTCGTGCAGAATGTTTCAGCAGACAACGTGGGTATAGCGTTATCCTACCGTGACTGGCCGGGGAAAACCCGAATGATTATTCCTTTGAGCATTCTTGCGGCAAAGGGCCAGCTCGGTTCGTTGAGCCCAACGGAACTTGTGGGGCCGCGTGTCATAGATGAATTGCGAACGCGGCAGGACATGGGCATTAAAGAGCGGAAAGCCATGGTCGGACTGATGGAGCGGGTCATCCAGCAGAAGGAGCAACAGCTCACGCAACAGCAGAACGCCGCGCAAACCTCCCAGCCCACACAGACCACCCAGCCCACACAGACCACCCAGCCTGCACAAACGACCCAACCGACACAGACGACGCAGCCTGCACAGACGACGCAGCCTGCACAGACCACCCAACCGACACAGACGACGCAGCCTGCACAGACCACACAGCCTGCACAGACCACGCAGCCTGCACAGACCACCCAGGCGCAACAGACGCAACAGGAGATCCAGAAGCTTCAGCAATCCGTTCGCCAGCAGCGCGACCAGATTGCCCGCGATCAGAAGCTCCTTCTGGATAAGGCACCCGCACAGCCGCAGGTTGCCGCATCGGCACAGAGTCTGCTACCGGTATTGTTCCTGCAGATGGAGACTTCAGGCGATCCAGGAAAGATGGTCGGGTCGAATGGCGTGAATATTCCCTACGGACGGGTTGTCCGGATCAACCCGCTTACTTTCGAACCGGTCCAGGTGTCTCCCATTATGCCGGTTCTGGGCAGACACATGGTCACCGTCGGGCAGGAGAGCAGTCCAATTGTTATTGTCCCGAAAGACGGTCTTCCGGAAAGTTCCGGCAATACGACCTCCGGCTCATCCGATCCGCTGCTCACCGCGGGAAACATGGGGCGACTTGTCCGGCTCAATCCACAGACGCTGGAGTCCGACCTCGTCGGATCGGATACCATCTTCCCCGGAAGTATCCTCGAACAGAAAAACGGAACTCTCTATGCAGTGGTGAGGGATTCGGGACAGTGGCATCTGGGCAGATTCAATGAGAGCCTGAAACTTCTTGAGCGATCGGCTGTCGGCGTCAATCCATACACAACAATCGCCTTTCAGGGCGATCGAGTCTGGGTACAGACTGCCGATGAGAGAGTCATTCCGCTTCTCGTACAGGATCTTCGAGTCGCACGTTAGGAGTACAGCATATGGAGAAGAAGAATCGAACCTCCTCTGGTTTTGGCGGAAGAACGATCTCGGTGGTCCGAGATCTGAGTGTAGACGAGCAGGTCTATCTGTACGACCAGACCCGCCTTCTTAAGAGCGCACTTCGCAACGGTGGGGAGGTGGAGCGCTTCAAGATCGATCGTGAGTCCCTTGGTGTCTATCTCTTCTTCATGGAAGATTCGACGCGCACCAAGGAATCGTTCAGGAACGCCGCAAAGTTTCATAATGTGAAGGTGAACGATTTCGTTGCCGAACACTCCTCGTTCAACAAGAAAGAAAGCATCACCGATACCATCAAAATGTTGTTCGGGTACTCCGAGCAATCAATCTTCATTATACGAAGCCGGCTCGAGGGTGTTTGTCGCTGGCTGGAAACCGCCATTGGCGAGTACGCAGGAAAAGCACGGCTGCAGGGTGCATCGTTCATCAATGCGGGCGATGGACGGCACGAACATCCAACTCAGGAATTCCTCGATGAGTTCAGTTTCCTGGAACAGAAGGGCTGGAACAGGGATTCTATTCATCTTGCGCTTGTCGGGGATCTGTTTCACGGCAGGACCGTCCACTCGAAGGTAGATGGACTTCGAATATTCAAAGACGTCCAGATAGACCTCATAGCTCCTGACGAGCTCGGAATGCCCGCTCACTACGTGGAACAGATGAAGAGGAATGGATTCGAGGTACGTTCCTTTCCCACAATCAACGCCTATCTCCACCAGAAGTCGGTCGCCCGGCTCTGGTATTTCACCCGTCTGCAACTCGAACGCATGGGAGATCGACTTCGCGAAAAGGAGGGCGTGTTGAGAGAAGCGGTAACCTTCAGGAAAGATCAGATGTCTCTGGTCCCGGAGCACACGAAGTTTTTCCATCCGCTGCCGCGACATTCGGTTACGCCGACAATTCCCTCTTTTCTCGATAATACATCACTGAACGGATGGGATGAGCAGTCGATAAATGGTTATTACACGAGGATCATCGAACTTGCCCTTGTCGGCGGGAAACTCGGTTCCGACTTCTCCGGACAGGGGCGGGTTGTTGCCGAATTCCCTGATGATTTCGTCATCGAGGCGGCAATTGGAGCGAAAAGGAAGCAGGATTACAAGATAGGGATCAAGCCGGTAGAGAACGGCATCGTTATAGACCATATCGGAAAGGGGAGTACGGCTGCCGAAATCTGGAATCACATCGGCAAGATCCGTAACATTCTCGATCTGAACGTTACGAGCTCTCAGGGGGTGTTCACCTCCCAGAGAGACGTTGCACTGCACAAGGGATTGATTTCACTTCCAGATATTCGCTCATTTGACGAACGGCAGATCAAGATGCTTGGCGCCATAGCACCGGGCTGCACCCTCAATATTGTCGAGAACAGCACAGTCATTCGCAAATATCGGCTGACCATGCCGCCCCGAGTGTACAATTTGCCGGGGATATCCTGCAAGAACGAGGACTGTATTTCAAATCCTGCGCACCATGAACCGATCTCAGCCGAGTTCTATCGCTCGGAGGACTCGACGTTCGTGTGTCGGTACTGCGAGCGGCCACATGAGTTCCAGGACATCTGGTAATTATCTTCGCGGATTGGACGAAAAAAGACGCCGAAAGAATCTCCCCAGAGCATTCAGCATTCGGCGGAAGATGCCAGGGTGCTTGAGCCGATCCATCTTTATGTATGCTTCAGCGAGCTCATCGGTGGAAAAGTTCTTTCGCTGGGTGTTTTCGTCAATCTCGATTTCCAGTTCGTCTACAACGTCAATATCGTCCACAACACGCACCATGATATTTCGCCAGCCCAGCCGCGTTGCGGCAACCAGCCTGCGCTGGCCCGCAATGAGCTCATGACGGCTATTTATGACGATCGGGCTGAGCAGCCCGTATCGTTTCATGCTTTCCATAAGTGATGTCAGATCGCCAAGATTCTTACGGACCCGTTTCCGGACACGGATCTTGTCGATGTCCATCTGCACCAGATGCCCCTTCTTAATTCAACAGGTGGTTCTGTGATGGCTGAGCATTGTTTCCGTTCGATGATGAATTAGGCGTAGTGGGTGTTGACTCAACGGTTCCTGCCCCCAGGTCAAGATTCAAATCGGGTATCACCGGCCGCAGAATCCCCAATTGTCCCGATGCATCGCCGCTTGCTGCGGTATGGGGAAGGGTAATCTCGGGGCGGAGCACGTTCTGCCGGAGCCTGTTCACGACCGACTGCTCCTGGTCCTGATAATACTTCTCCGTGTGGTCGTACTTCCGTGGCTCCGTCCCCTTGATAAATACGTCCTTTACTACGGGTCCCTGATAGCCCGGAGGGGGCAGGAGGCCTGTAGCGGCGGTGACATCCATCTCCACAATCCCCGGCGGCTGCACGAACTTCTTCGGCGGGAGTCCCTGGTGAATGGCCTTCATGTATCGTGCCCAGATGGGACCGGCCGTTGCACCACCGAGAACATTCACGCCGAGTGATCTACCGGGTTTGTTGAATCCGTACCAGAGGGCGGTCGTCATATAGGGGGAGAAACCCATGGTCCAGACCGACGACCAGTTTTGAGTTGTCCCGGTCTTTCCCGCAAACTCGATTGGCTCATTCGGGTCAAGACCTGCATTCTGCGTCGCCCACGCGAGCGTTCCACTGGTGGTGGTGGAATGGAGCATGTTTTCCATGATATAGGCGGCCTGGGGTGAGATGATCTGAGCATCCTTTCCCATACGCTGCAGCTTTTCAAGGGTATTCTTTTCGGGCTCCGAAATAATTTTTCCGTTTCGATCCTCCACATACCGTATGGCAACCGGGATGACTTCTCTTCCCAGATTCGGGAAGGTTGCATAGGCACGCGCCATTTCCAGGGGAGAAACCGAGACCGTTCCGAGGCCAACCGGGTATTTTCGTTCAAATCCCCGTTGAAGCATCTGATCCTGCGGTATACCAAGCAGACGTGTGGCTACTTTGAATGCGTCGGTGAATCCAACCATGCTGAGCACATGAATTGACGGAACGTTCATTGAGTCCTTGAGCGCCGTGCGTGCAAGAACCGGCGCCGTCCATTCACCACGAAAGTTTTGCGGTGCATATGGTGTGCCGTCGTCGTTGGTATAGACAATCGGCGAGTCCTGGAGCATGGTCGCCGGTGTAATGACATGTTTATCGATGGCCGCCGAATAGTAGAGCGGTTTGAAACTTGACCCCGGCTGAAGCCGTCCGTCAACTGCATAATTGAACTCGGATACCCCACGTTCAAAATCCGCACTTCCAATCATTGCCCGGATGCCGCCGGTGTTATTGTCCAGAGTAACAAGCGCCCCCTGCACAGTGGTCTGCTTCTGCTGCTGGGCCTTCTGGACATCACTGTGAACAATGGCGCTCGTCAGACCCTCTCCGGGTTGCATGAACATGAGGCTCGTAAGACTCAAGAGCGGTACAATCTGATTCTGATAGTCCTGAAACGCTTCGGCATTGCGCTTTGCACCGCCGACGTGGACTTCGGGAATGTTGAATCCAAGCGAAAGCAGGTCAACCAGCGGCGAGATATGCGTCGACGCGAAATCCAGCCGGGTCGTATGCCCCGCTTCGTAGTCCGAGTTTATCCTCGCAAGTCCTGAATGGAAGTACTTTTCCGCTTCCTGCTGGTCATGCATGTCGAGAGTGGTGTGAACAACGTAGCCGTCCCGATATATGTCGGCTGTGCCAAGAAGGTACTGCGTCTGCAGTTGATTTCTCACGTACTCGGTGAAATGCGGAGCCTTGCTTGTTACGGCGTCCTGCGCAACGAAGGACGCGGTTTGTGTGTAGTCGTAGTTACGCCAGAACTGCTCAAAGGAGTAGTCGACCTCCTGTTGCGTTGCGTATCCGAGCTTCACCATCTGGTTCAGAACGGTCTTCTGACGGTCCTTTGCCCGATTCGGGAACCGAAACGGGTTGTAGTAGCTTGGATTTGCAAGCTGGATAACCAGCATAGCTGCTTCGGCGACCGTCAGGTCGGTTGCCGGATGCCCGAAGTAGAACTCCGACGCAGCCTGAATTCCGTACACGCCCGGACCGAACAGCATCTTGTTCAGGTAGAGCTCAAGGATTTCGTTTTTCGACAACTTTCGTTCAAGCTGCAACGCCCACCAGAGCTCCTTCATTTTACGCCAGATGGAAAACTTGGACCGGTCCGCGTAGAGGGTACCGGCAAGTTGCTGTGTGATGGTGCTTCCACCCGAGACGTAATGCCCGGTGAGCAGGTTAAGCGCTGCACGAAGCGTCCCACGTACGCTGAAGCCGTGATGATGGTAGAAAGTCTTGTCCTCTCGCGTAATCAGCGCGTAAATAACGTATTTTGGTAGTTCGTCAAGTTTCACGAGCTGTCGCTGCTCGGAGGCTACGTATTCGGTTATCAGTTTTCCATTTCTATCGAGGACCTGAGTTGGAAGCGCGAGTCGTGCCTTACCGAGATTCTCCATGTGCTTGACGTTCTGAACATTTGCAACTCCAAGTCCTACCAGGATACCGACGAACAGGCACACAATTGTGCTGAGGGTGGCAAGTACTACAAGAGTTGTCTTTTTCTTTCGGGAGAAACTCATGACGCAAGGTTACGAGGGGGAAGTGCCTTTGTCAAGATAAGCCGGACGGGGGTGGTGCCCGGTATGTCATTCGCCGATAGTCTCGCGGCGAAAAAAAAGACCGGTTCTGCAGAACCGGCCTAACCCGTAGGGTGCCGGTGTAACATAGTAAACTGGGAGGGGAACTACATTAGTAACCGGCAATTTTATTATCGTCTCGCGACGAGATTTATTTAGACTCATTAATCATAATATCTAGAAACAGGGAGATTTCATAGTCCTTTTTTCGTTCGGCAGTAAACCGACGACTCACCGTATAGTCGCCTATCCGAAAAAGCACAGTGTGGGCTCCCGGGGCTATGGATATCTGTTGCGCGGTACTTACCTGCGCTCCGTCGAGAAACACGGTGGAGCCCCTGGGCGCGTCGAATTTTGCGTGTGCCTCCGGACGTTTGAGCGGGATCCGGACGTCCGTGATCTTGCCGCGATCCACGTTAAAGGTCCTGTCTTCATCCTGATAGACGGCGGACTGGATGCTCAGCCGGTAGAGTCCGGGATCCAGAACATAGGGTGTCTTCTGATACGTCAATGGCTCGCCATTCAGTGTTACACTCAAATCGGAATCGGGGGAGGCCCACGAAAGCGGTTCCTGGCTCTTTGCACCGGACAGGGCTATGAGTGCTCCTCCCTTGTTAACGGTTACCGGACGTATCGTAACGTCGAAGGGCGTGTCCATGATGGAAGAAGGGATGCCCTTTGCAATGGGCTGGATAGTCAGAATCAGCGGAAAGCTCTCTTTCGGCGTTGCGGAGTCGACAACAACTGCCCCGGCGCCGGAATGCATGTCGTTTGGTGAACGGACCGGCAGCAGAAGAAAAAGCCGGTTTCCCGCTGGGATGGGCTGGAGAGTCAGGCGTGAACCGGATATCGTCATGACCCGTTTTTCAGGGGTGGGGCTCAGTCTTCGATAGACGACCACAGCAAAGTTGCCGGGTGCGCCCCGCAACGCCGGCGGGATGTGTATTTCGATCTCGAGACCTTCAAGGAAGGTCGGGTTGCCGGGATACTGAAGCACGACCAGATCACCGACCTTGAGCGATACCGGAAGGGCATCCTCTCCAGGTGACGGAGCTTGCTGGATGGCGATCACCGGACCTCGCACATTGTCGGCGAATGCCGGAGTTGCGGCGAGTGCGATTGCAAGCGGTAGCATTCGTATCAGTTTTCTACGCATTTCTACTGATTGACTGCGAGGACCTTCATGGGGTCCTCTGCCTTTCCGTGATACCGGACCTCGAAATGAAGATGAGGGCCTGTTGACATGCCCGTGTCCCCTACCTTGGCAATTATCATACCGGAACTCACCTTCTCGTTCAACTGGACAAGCGTTTTCGAGAGATGTGCGTACAAGGTCTCATATCCATCCCGATGCCTGAGCACAACATAGTTCCCGTATTCGTGGTCCCGTGAAATAACCGAAACCACACCGTCTCTGCTTGCCATGACATTCGTTCCAATTGGCGCCTCGATGTCTATTCCACCGTGAAAGGCAAAGAGTCCGGTGAAGGGATCCGTGCGCATGCCGAAGTACGATGTAATGATGCCGTGCTTTATGGGGAAGATGAACAATGATCGAAAGAACGACAGCCGTTCGTCCGGCGTAAAATCCGCTCCCGGTACAAAAAGGAATTGAGTGTCCCGGTTTCCCGACAGTACCCTGACAAGCTGATCCCTGCGACCAGGACCTTTCGGTTTTTCCCGGGCGACTTCCGGTCCCCGGGCGACTTCCCGGCCACGGGCGAGTTCCCGTTCGAGGGCGGAATCCGGATGCGCCGGAATGAAGAGCCCTGGAATGTTGGGGACAAGGATCGATTTCATTTCGGAGGGAATGAGCCGTGAATCCAGGCGATTGAGTGTTGCAATGGCGCTGTACGGCAGTGTGAGCCGGGAGCTGATGTTCAGGATGTCCTGCCCCGGTTTCACCGCATAACTGTAGAGGGTCAGACTGGGCGCCTCACCAATTCCGCGTTCCGACCGGTTGAATCGTTCAATGTCCTGTTGAATCTGCTGAAAGAGCACATCTGAACTGTCCAGATGCCTGATTCTCGGGTATTCGGCCACTGCCGGAAGTGTGGGAAGAACAATCAGAAGCAGCGCAAGTGTCTGCCGGGCGACAAGAGTCATACCGGAGGGTCATTCCCGTTTTCGACTGTTTCGTTCGCTGTCGAAGAGTTCTTCCCGCGGCGCGTGGATGAGCCGACGGCGAAACCCAGCGCCAGCACTATTACGATGGTTGCGGGTATGGCGGCAGCGAAAAGGTGGTGCACGTAGAGAATTGCGGTCGCGTAACCGGCCGCTACAACGACAATTCCCCACAAGACGTTCATTCGAATGGACCGGCGCGGAGGCACCGGTTCGTTGCGCGCAAGTCGCGCCTTTCGCGCCATAAGCGCGCGAGCAGCGGCCAATATTGCGGCACTGCCGATGACGGCGGCAAACCCCACGTTGTACGCAACGGTCTCTTGGGTTGCAAGCCACCACAGTGGATAGACAATGAGCGCAGCAATCCCGATTGCGCCGGCCACCGAGAAAGCGGCAACCCCGACTGAGCGCAGGATGCGGCTATAGCCGTTCAGAATACGGTGGAAAAGAGCCGGTGCCTGCTGATTCATTCTGTACCCGTGCGGTCAAGATTCTTGAGCATTGACTTGAACCCCTTCAGATCATCGGCCTTCCCGGCAGATTCGGCCAGTGGAATCAGCCGATCGAGCGTAGACCGTACCCCGGCCTTTGAGTTGAGGGCTATATATACCTGGAGTGCCCGACCGTAGTAGTCATATGCGGAAGGCGTGTCTCCTGATTTCGCGGAAATTCGTCCGGCGGCATACAGATCCGAGGCTATGCCGGGAGAGTTTTCGGCCTGTTTGTCGAACTCCAATGCAGACGCTATGGCGGTGCTCGCCTTTTCCATGAGCCCCTGGCGTGAGAAAAGCGATGCAAGCATGTAGTAATCGGAAGCTATTTCAACCGGGCGCTTCAACGCCTCGTTCATGGAAAGTGCCTGGTGCAGGTGTATTTCCGCAAGTGAATACTGTGAGAGCCGGGCATATGCCGCACCGAGATCGTGATGCACGATGGCCAGGTCGCCCCTGTCGCTCTTTTCTGTTGCTCCGGCGAGAAGCGCCTCGAGAATCTTCACTGCCTTTTCAGTGGTTCCGGTTGCGATGTCGGAACTATCCTGTTCGAGCATGAGCTCTGCAAGATTCGTCTTGCTGCGAAGGATCAGGTTTCCATCCTGAATTGCTGTTGCGAGACCGATTGCCCTGTCGAATGCGTTTTTTGCATCGGCCATGTCGCCTGCCGCCATGAATGTCTGGCCAATGGAGTTGTATGCGGCGACCGCGCCACTCCTGTTGTCCACCGAGAGGTTCTCCTGGAGCGAGAGCCGGAACAGTCGTAACGCCTGGTCATACTGCCCCCGGGAAAAATACACGTTTCCGGTCCTGCTGTACTGAGCTGCCCGGTTCTTCACCTCATCGCTTCCGGTGGTGCGTTTCGGAGCTGTCGAACAGCTCGTTACCAGAAGCAGCGCTCCAAGCAGAATCAGCATATACCGTATGCCCCTAGAACTGCGCATCTCGGATGCTCCCTGATGTGGTTGGCTGCGGAATCCGCTCGGGAATTCCCCCGCGAATCAACGGGTTGTTCTTCACCCCTTGCAGTACGTCCTGCGTGGTACTGAGCGTCTTTTGGCCCTCTTCGAGCAGGTTCGAAAGCTGCGGCGTTGTGTTATCGAGGTAGTCGGCGAGTTTCTTGACATCGGCAGCCGTTGTCTGAAGGCTCGCCACAATACTGTCGATCCGGTCGAAAAGTCTGTTATTATCGTCCAGAAATGTCGCAATGGACCCCTTCGCGTCCAGCAATTTCGGAACCAATCCCTTCGCCGACTGCAGCTCGCGGGACAGGATTGCGAGGTTGGCCGACATCTCGTTCAGGTTTGCCAGCACGCCGTCCAGATTTGTGAGCGTAGTATCGTTCAACGAGGTCACCGTGCGGTTCACGCCTCCAACCAGAGAGTTGGCCCGGGCAAGTGCCTGTCCGAGTGGCCCGTTGTCCGAACCCTTCAACGAACCGTCGACAGTGGCAAGAATAGAGTGAGCGGAGTCGAGTACTTCGTTGATTTTGGCGATGAGTGGGCCTGCCTGCGAGAGAATATTGCCGATCGCGTCCTCCTCGGACGATGGCTTGAGTAATCCTGCGTGCTGCCACTGCTTCGCCTCAGGAGTGTCCCAGGAGGGAATGAGCGATCCATCAGGTAACGGCTCCGTTGGAGCTGCCCCGGGAATGAAATTGAGACCACCCCCCAGGCCGAGAGGATTGGAAGTGAGCTGCAGGGCAGAATAGCGGTAGACTCTGGGGTAATACTCATCCCGTATGAAGAAGCGGACCGACACCTGATTCTGTCTGGTGAGCCGAATATCAGTTACCTTTCCAATGGCAAAACCCTTGTACGTGATGTTCATGCCGGCCGTAATTCCACGCGCCGAGGGAAAGTCGCTCCTGAACATATGGCGTTTCTCGAACCAGTGCTGATTGATTCCCATCGATGCGAGAATAAAGAGCAGAAACGCAAACGCGGCGAGCACAAAGACACCCACAAGCTGATTGGCAAAACGGATACGAAACTTCATTTTCCTCCCGTGTCCTCAACACGTTTTTTCGACATTCTCTGAAACGGATCACTCATCGCCGAAGCCGTCACGTTCCCGGTCGAGCAGCGTCAGGATATCGGTGTCGTAGGTCGCCGCTTCCGAGAGCACGTCCGCAAGAATCGCCCGTACGTCGGGTCTGGTCGTCCGTACGACATCGCCGACTGTTCCCGCCATGAGGAGCTTTCCGCGCTTCAGTACAAGTATATAATCGGCAAGCTGAGCGGTCAGGTCCGGATTGTGTGTAACCAGCACAAGTGACTTTTTCATCGCTTTCAGGCGACGCATCATCCCCAGCATCCGTTCGGAAACGTCACTGTCGACGAAAGTGGTTGGTTCATCGACGAAGATGAGTGTCGGGTCACTGACCAGCGCACGGGCAAAAGAGATAATCTTGCGTTCGCCTGCAGACAGCTGCGACGGCCGGAGGTCCCGTTGCCCCTCGAAGCCGAGTTCTTCGAGGATTGGTTCAATCACCTGCCGAAGCTCGGCGACGGTTACCGATGGATTGTGGTATTCAATTGGCAGTGCCATGTTTTGCCACACGGTCATATTCTGCCACAGGGCTGCATCCTGAAAAACGAAACTGTTGCGGAGTCGCAGTTCTCGCAGTTCCCGTTCGCCGATTCGCGCAAGGTCGTTTCCAAGAAGTTCGACCGTTCCGAAGGAGGGGAGTACAAGGCCTGCGGCGGTTTTGAGCAACGTGCTCTTGCCGCAGCCGGAAGGGCCAAGAATAACGGTGGTGCTTCCTGAGGGTATTTCTGCCGTGATATTGCTCAGTACGGGAAATTTTTCATAGTTTACGCTTACATCCACCAATCGGACTGCTGTTTCCACCGTTACCTCGCGTAATAGAGAATGGTTATGACCGCATCTGCGACGATGCAGAGAACCACTCCACGTCCGACCGCGTGAATTGCCATCTGCGGCACTTCCGTCGGCGCTCGCTCGACTTTGAAACCGTAGTAGGTTGCAACGGTGGAAATTATCGCGCCGAACACGACGCTCTTTATGAGCGAGGTAGCAACGTCCGTTGCTGAAAGCGCGGCAAGCAGGCCCCCGTAGTATTCGCTGAACCTCACGGGGTGGGTGAACTGGGTTACGAGAAACGACCCGATCAGTCCGAAGACATTGAAGTAGAGATTCAGGACGAACGTTGACACCGTGACGCCGATGAAGCGTGGCACTACGAGATAGGATACCGGATTTATCCCGGCGGACATGTAGGCTTCGACCTCATGGTTGATGACCATGTTGCCAAGTTCCGTCGCAATTGCCGTTCCTGATCGCGCGGCGACAACAAATGCCGTGAGCAGTGGCCCGAGTTCGCGCGTTATCACAATAATGAGCAGCGTATAGATAAGGCTGCTCTGACCTAGCTGAGGGAGTAGCGACAGCCCCTGGACAATAATGACCGCTCCGAGCGCAAGGGACATGACCGCAATGACACCAACCGCTTCCACGCCGGTGAACAGAATCTGCATGCTCAGGACTTTGCGGCTTGCCTGCCTCGTGCGGAGAAACGAGAGCGTCTCCTTCAATACCATAAAGAAGAAGCCGAGCCCGTAAAATGAGTCACGTATGCGAACTGTTACCCACTCACCAATCCGCGCAACCACTATTTCACCCGGTCACGAAGAAAGGGCACTGCGAACGAGTCATCGATCTTGTGCCCGTCGGAGGATCTTCCGAGGCGTCTGTCTCTCCGTTGGAGTCCATGGAAATCCGATCCGGCCGAGACGACAATCTCGAGTTCCGACGCCATTTCTGCTATACGGACAGCGTCCCGATAGCGGACATTGGAATGAAAGGCCTCTACGCCATCGAGCCCGAGCCGCTTCCAGTGCACAAGCCGCTCAGTGAGTCCATTCCAGGACACGTACAGAGTGTACGGATGGGCAAGCACTGCCATTCCTCCCGCATCGTGGATCAGATCTATCGCATCCTTCAGCAAGGGAACCTCCCGGGGCACATAGAACGAGCCGTACTCTCCGAGATACTCCTGAAATGCATGCATTTCACTGCTTGCAATGCGTTGATCCACCATGTATCGCGCAATGTGCGGACGTCCCATGACGCCGTCGGGTGCATACGCGAGAACATCTTCGTATTCCACCGGAATTCCTGCGTGCTGCATCCGGGCAATAATACTCCTGTTTCTCGCTTCCCGCAGGTGCACCAATCCGGCCAGCTGCTCTTCGAGACCGCTTTCCCAACGGGAGAGTCCGAGTCCGAGTATATGACAGGTGCCTGCAACTGCGTCGTCGTCCGGAACATTGACCTCGAGCTCAATGCCAGGGATGACCTGTATTCCATGATGACTGGCCGCGTCCATGGCAGCGGCGACCCCCCCCACGGTGTCATGGTCGGTCAGAGCAAACGCGTGAACACCAAGCTCGTGTGCGTGTCCTACGAGTGCTTCGGGGGCCATCGTGCCGTCAGATGCTGTCGAGTGCGTGTGAAGATCAACCATTCTGACGGAAGGATACCACATCCGGGACGAGAGGAAAACGGGCGTATATTGAGAAATCTCTGTGCTTTTCGCGAAAGGCTCCGATATAATCTATGGGGGAACCGGCAATTGACCCGCGACGGTGTGCGGCTCGAAAAGAATCTTGATTTTATCTCTCACAGTGTTTAAAGTTTTAACCTAGGAGTAGTGGCCGTGCCGAAGGCGATGAACTATAAATCCAACTCTGTCATCTACTTCCGCGGAGATGTCAGCGATCGGATTTTTATCCTCAAGTCAGGCAGAGTCAGTCTGAACTCCAATGACATAGAAACGGGCCAGGAAGTGCACGATTACATCCAGACCGGCGAGTTTTTCGGCGTGAAGTCGGCGCTTGGAAAGTATCCGCGGGAAGAGGACGCTGTTGTCCTGTCTGATTCCGCCTGCGTTATGTTCAGCGTCCCGGAGTTTGAGCAGCTGGTTAGCACGAATACCCGTATCATCATGAAGATGCTCAGGGTCTTTTCCAATCAGCTTCGTCGTATTCACGTCAAAGTGCGCAACCTGCTGTCAATGGATGAACAGGGAAACCCGGAAATTGGACTCTTTCACATTGGTGAATATTATCTTCGTAAGAAGCAGTACGGGGAGGCAATCTACGTCTTCCGACGGTATCTTTACCATTATCCCGGCGGAAAGCTTGCGGGAGAAGCCAAAAGACAGCTTGCACAGGCAGAAGAGTACGCTCAGAAATACGGCGCGGGAAAGGGGCCCAGCATTGCTCCGTCGGACATCGCCGGAAAGGCAGAGTCTGCGCCGCCGGCAGCCGACGGCCAGCAGGATCTTCCTGCCGTCGCTCAGCTCTACTACAACGCCGTGAGTATTTTCAGCCAGCAGAAGTACCAGGATGCGCTTCGGGAGTTCAAGAAGGTCGCACAGACGTCGCCCGACAGTGAGTACGCAATAAAGTCGCTGTTTGAGATTGGCAGGTGTCTCTACGGAATGAAGCAACTCGAGCCTTCGATCCGCCATTTTACCGGCCTTATCCAGAAATATCCGAAATTGAGTGAATTGAATGACGCGCTCTACTACATCGGCCGCAGCTACCAGGACCTCGGTGACCGGGGACGGGCCGCAAGCTTCTATAAAAAGATCCTCTCCCTTCCGGCCGTCGATCAAACAACCGAGCGGAAGGTAAAGCAGGCAATGCGGCTCCTGGAGGCCGGCTGATATGGATCTGAACCTCGCCGCCTTCGAACGATTTGCCGTCACCTTTCCGAAAGGTGACATTATCTTCAGCGAATACGAACCAGGGGACAGTTTCTATCTTATCCAGAGCGGCAGGGTCGAAATTGCCAAGATCATGGGAGATATCGAAAAGACGATCGATATTCTCTACCCGGGAGAGATATTCGGCGAGATGGCGATCCTCGAGGAAGCTCCGCGTTCCGCGTCTGCTCTCGCTGTAGATCAGGTAAAAGCGCTCGAGTTCAATCGAGCAAACTTTGAGATTCTCATGAAGGGGAATCCGCAGATTGCGCTGAAGTTGCTTCGTCTGTTCACGAAACGCATCTATGATCAACGGCGCCGATTCATGATCCTGACGCTCGATGATCCGCAGGCACGCATTGCCGACGTGTTCCTCATGTTGAATGAGGGGCAGGTTCAGCAGAACGCCGAAGGTGATGAACGGATATTCGAGATTACAATGGACGATGTCGCCCATTGGGCCGGAGTATCTCCGGAGAAGGCGAGGGAAGTGCTGAACCACTTCGTCACGCAACGCAGGTTAGAAGTCTTCCCAGACAAAATTGTCGTTCCGAACATCAATGAGCTTGTCCGCCTTGTGAACGCACGCCGAAAACAGTAACGCACGCCGAAAAAAAATAACGTACGGACAATACCGTATTCTCTCGGGGGGCGAGTAATGAACTGGTTCATGGGGGCCGATCACGCGTTGCAGGCACTCGTTGCCACGCTCTTTACGTGGGCATGTACGGCCGTCGGGGCCGCCGCAGTGTTTCTGTTCAAGTCTTTGAACAGAAAAGTCCTGAACTCCATGCTCGGTTTCGCCGCCGGCGTCATGATTGCTGCAAGTTTCTGGTCCCTGCTTGCACCCGCAATTGAAATGTCGTCAGAGATGGGAAGCCTGGACTGGGTCCCGGCACTCCTCGGTTTTCTTCTCGGCGCGGGATTCCTGTTTGGAATGGACAAGATTCTGCCCCATGTTCACCTCGGTTTTCCCCGGGAATCTGCCGAAGGTATTTCCACCTCCTGGCAGCGGAGCATTCTCCTCGTCCTCGCAATTACCCTCCACAATATCCCCGAGGGTCTTGCGGTCGGCGTTGCCTTCGGTGCCTTGGCAGCCGGTATGCCGTCGGCAACTCTGGCGGGGGCAATAACGCTCGCGGTCGGCATAGGCCTCCAAAACCTGCCGGAGGGGACTTCAGTCGCTGTGCCGCTCCGCAGGGAGGGATTGAGCAGAGCGCGCAGCTTCTTCTACGGTCAGTTGTCCGGTATTGTGGAGCCCATTGCGGGTGTGCTCGGGGCGGCCGCAGTAATCCTGGTACGGCCAATGTTGCCGTATGCGCTTGCATTTGCCGCCGGAGCAATGATTTTTGTTGTGGTGGAGGAGCTCATTCCCGAGGCGCAACACGAGGGTTCAAGCGACCATGCAACAATCGGTGCAATTCTGGGGTTCGCGGTCATGATGACGCTGGACGTGGCACTGGGATAGACAAAGGAAAGTGATTTTTCTGGTGTTTTCTTCAAGGCAAGACGAGAGCCAAGAGTGGGATTTGAACCCACGACCTGCTCATTACGAGTGAGCTGCTCTACCCCTGAGCTATCTTGGCCGGAACGTGGCCACAAGGTATAGTCAATCAACAAAAAAATCAAGACACCTCGAGTACTTCTCAAGCCGATCGTCTTCATTCTATGAACAGTTGAGCCGATATAGATTGCAGGAGGAATGCTTTGATTCGTGGACTTTACACCGGCGCGAGCGGAATGGTCGCCCAGATGTACCGAATGGACGCGTTGGCAAACAACATTGCAAACGTCGACACCACCGGGTACAAACGGGACATTTCGGTACAGAAGGCGTACCCTGAGCTTCTACTCCGAAGGATGCAGGACGATGGTGTACGATCGCTTCCTCTCAGCGGCACAGCGCCGCATCTGGGCTCTTTCGATGTGGCACCTGTCGTTGGAAAGCTTGGAACGGGTGTCGAACTGAACGAGCTCTACACGGACTTCCAACAGGGATCCCTCAAGCAGACATCCAATCCATTCGATCTTGCCCTCCAGGGGAAAGGGTTCTTTGTCGTCCAGACGCCGTACGGGAAAAGGTTGACGCGGGACGGCAGTTTTGTCCTCGGACCTGAAGGGTTGCTCGTGACGAAGGACGGTTATCCGGTTCTTGGCGAAAAAGGCCCAATTCACATCAAACTCCACAATTTTGTCGTGGACCAGGACGGAAAGGTCTTTGTAAATGAGCGGTTTCAACCAAACCCGAAAAGACTGGTTTCTCAACAGGAGAATGCGTGGGACAAGACTACGCAGATCGATCGACTGCAGATTGTGGGAGTGCAGCATCCCCGGTATCTGAAAAAACAGGGGAATGATCTCTACATCGACACGCAGAACAGCGGGCCCGCGCAGATAATCGGCGGCGCCACGCGCCCGAAGGTGGAGCAGGGTTTTCTCGAGGGCTCAAACGTCAACCCGGTGACTGCCATGGTGAACATGATCGATGTGAACCGTGCCTATGAAGCAAACCAGAAAGTCATTCAGGCAGAGGACGCGTCGACTGCAAAACTTCTGAATGAGGTAATTCGTGTTTAAGGAGCATAATATATGATGCGCGCGCTCTGGACTGCCGCCTCCGGGATGATCGGACAGCAGTTCAACATTGACACTATTGCAAACAACCTTTCCAACGTGAATACAACCGGATTCAAGAAGAATCGTCCCGATTTCGAAGATCTGTTGTATCAGACGGTCAAAACTGCCGGCACACCTGCCACGGACTTGACGCTGGTTCCGGTTGGAGTACAGATCGGACACGGTGTGAAGGTCTCGGCAACGCAGAAGATAAATACGCAGGGTGCGCTTCAGCAGACGGACAATGTTTCAGACATGGCAATCGAAGGGGAAGGGTACTTCCGGGTTCTCACCTACGATGGCTCCTATGCCTACACGCGCGATGGCTCCTTCAAAATTGACTCGAACGGCCAGTTCGTCACCTCGGACGGCTATAAGCTGGTTCCCGAGATTATTATGCCGAAGGGATTCATCCGGGATTCAGTCTCCGTATCCCAGGATGGACGGGTTACCGTCAAGATTCCCGGTCGCCAGGACCCAGTGGACGTCGGGCAAATTGAATTGTATCGGTTTGTGAATCCTGCCGGACTGAACGCCGTCGGCCAGAACCTCTTGAAGGTTACCAGTGCATCGGGTGACCCTATCGGCGGTCAACCCGGTTACAACGGTATGGGAAAGGTCCTGCACAAGTACCTCGAAATGTCAAACGTGCAGATTGTTCAGGAAATGGTCAACATGATTGTTGCACAGCGCGCGTATGAAACCAATTCCAAAGCAATCCAGACGTCCGACACCATGCTCGGAATAGCAAACAACCTGAAGCGATAGGGAGAATAGTGCATGAGTAGTGTCTTTACCGATCTTTCCCGTTTCGTACCAATGCAGGATGCCCAGGACGCCCGGTTCTCCGCGCGTCTTACGCAGGCGAAACAACAGTTGCAGGCAGCCGGGAAAGGCGCGGAGAAAGCGAAAGGGGGCAAGGATCCTGCCCTGCTGCGCGCGTGCACCGATTTCGAGGCAATTTTCATCAAACAGATGCTGAACGCCATGCGCAAGACGATCGACAAAAAGAACGACCTCATCCAGCCGGATATGGCCAACAACATCTTTGAGGACATGCTCTATGATGAATATTCTCGAAAGATGGCAAAGACCGGACATTTCGGAATTGCGGACATGTTGTACAACCAGTTTACGCAAAAAACGATACAGCCGACTGCATAACATATGTATAGTATTGAGCCTTCAACAGCGCTTCGGACCAAAATCCGAGGCGTTTTCTTTCTGTTTTTTGCGTTATCTGTGATACGGGTGTGTATAATAAATCGC
>CAZKMA010000016.1:0-35917 GCA_964553615.1 uncultured Spirochaetales bacterium
GGGGACACCCGATGGCTCCTCATTCGAATTGCCGTTTTCAGAGCTGCTCCGGCCGGTACCCTTCCCTCCCGAGGCCATCCGATAGGCTCCAATCCGACGCTTGTTAAGGTCCATGTACCTATCATACGGTGCCATAAACGCGGCGTCAATTCATCTGCGCTCCGCGAAGAAAAAGGAAAAATCCAAAAGAAAACCGGCAAGGGTTGACAGCGGAATAGATTTCCGGTAAAAAAGATGCACGATGATGCCGCTGTAGCTCAGTCGGTAGAGCAGAGGACTGAAAATCCTCGTGTCATCAGTTCGATTCTGATCGGCGGCATGTCAGGTAGTCCAAGAGATTGGACTGCCTTTTTTTTTGTCCACCAGCTGCCGGATGTGCCCACATACGTTCCCGGTGCACGTTGGCGCGCCAAAATGCCATCCCTGAACGCGGAGGAGATCGCCTTCTGTTCACGCGTGACTGCACATACTGCAGGACGAGAATTGCTGAGGGTTGTCGTCTGCCCTTGCCGAGCGCCCGCACAAAGAGATAAATTATTGAAGTATGCCTGAACACACAAAGGTCTACGACTACAAACCGGACATCGTAGAACAGCAGATTGTAACCGCACTGCGCCGTCGTAATCGCGAGTCGACCATTGCCGACATCATCTCAACCACCGGTCTGCCGAAGTATCAGGTGCAGACCATGATGAACGAGGTGGTACGCGATTATGCCGGACACTTGCGTGTTACCGAATCCGGCGAGATCCTGTACTACTTCCCCGAAGGCATGAGGAATCGGCGCAAGGGGTTCGTTCCAGGACTGAAACGCTTCATGTCCCGCGCAATGCGGGTGGCAGCCCGTGTGCTTACGTTCCTGTTCAAGATCTGGATAATGGGCACGCTCATTGGATATTTCCTCATATTCATAGGCCTGTTGCTGCTGGCAATGCTCGCCTCCATTGCAGGATCAGCGAACTCGCGTGACTCCGACCGTGGCGGCGGGCGCGACAGGATCGGCGGATTCGGGTCGTTCTATTTGACCGCACGCGTAATACAACTGTTCGTTACGCTCTGGTTGTACAGCGGAACGCCATCCCGTTCCGGCGGTGGATTTTTCGAACGGCGACAGAAGGCAAAGGGCCGGCCCCTTCACCAGTCCATATTCGCCTTTGTTTTCGGGGATGAAACCCCGCTCAAAGAGTGGCCACAGCGGGAGAAGCAGGAGTTCATCCGGCTCATTCAGTCGCAGAAGGGAGTAGTCAGTCTGGAGGAGGTCATGCACCTCACGGGCCGAAGTAGATCTTCCGCCGAACAGGTTCTCAGTGAGTACCTGGTGGAGTTCGAGGGCGAACCGGATGTCACCGAATCCGGAGTTCTGATCTACCGTTTCCCGGAACTTATGCGGACGAATGAACTGGCACTCGCCGGTACGCACTTCCAGCGCGAGTTCAAGCCGCTCATCCCATTCAACAAGAACAAGGGAAACGCGAACAAGTGGATAGGCTTCTTCAACGGATTTAATCTGGTGTTCGGGAGTTACTTCCTTGTCTATTCATACCTTATCAACACCCTGTCTCCGCAACGCGTGCTCGACCGGTTCTACGCCTTCGTCATATCGCTCGTCGGACAGATAAGCGCGAATCCTGCATATCTCGTCGCTATCGTCCTGGGTATTATCCCTGTGGTCTTTTCCGTGGTGTTCTTCCTAGTGCCAATCATCCGTCGTGCGGTCGAGAAGAACAGGAATGAAGAGATCAAGCAGGACAACCTTCGCAAGAGAACGGTTGCCAACGTGCTCGCCGATCCTGCAGTGGTCGATCCGGAAGAGATTGTCCCCCAACTTCCGGAAGAGAAACCCCGAAACTGGCCGGAGTTCATCACATCGGCAATCCGGGATCTTTCCGGCGACCGCCCGATCGACGTCGAAGAGAAGCGGGCCGAGCAGGACGGAAAACCTGCAGCGTACCTGTATCACATACCGGAGTTGAAACGGGACCTTCTTGAACTTGAGAAATACCGCTCGACAGTACAGATCGATCAGTACAGCGTTGGCAAGACCATATTCGATTCCGGCGCAGATGTCGGGCCTGCCCCTTCAAGCAACTGACGACATCTTTCATTCATCCCGCCGCAAACAGAACGGCCGCACCCTGCAGAAGCAGAATGCGGCCGTTGTTTTTTGTCCGAGTCTGAAATGTCTACTTCCGGTTCTTCAGGACAGCCTGAGCCGCCGACAGCCGCGCTATCGGTACCCGGAACGGTGAACAGGACACATAGTCCATACCAACCCGATAACAGAACTCGATTGAAGATGGTTCCCCACCGTGCTCGCCACAGATTCCCACTTTCAGGTCCGGCTTGGTTGACCGACCCTTGGCAACACCCATCTCAACGAGCTGACCAACACCTTCCTGATCCAGCCGTGCAAACGGATCATCATCCAGAATGTTGTTTTCGAGATAGAACGGCACGAACGAGCCCACATCGTCGCGGGAGTAACCGAGCGTCATCTGGGTAAGGTCATTCGTTCCGAAGGAAAAGAAGTCCGCGTATTCCGCCACCTTGTCCGCGGTGAGTGCTGCGCGGGGGATCTCGATCATGGTACCAATCTTGTACGCGACTTTCGACTTCTTCTTCGCGACTACATCCTTGCAGATTCTGTCGGCGTTCTCGCGGGTAAGAGCAAGCTCTTTCCATGTTCCGACGAGCGGAATCATGATCTCCGGGAACACCTTCCCGCCGGCCGCGGCCACTTCACATGCAGCGGTAATAATTGCCTCTACCTGCATGTCGTAGATTTCCGGATAGGTAACGCCCAGACGGCAGCCACGATGGCCGAGCATCGGATTGGCTTCATGCAGCGTTGCAATCTTGGATTGCAGTTCTTTCACGCTCTTGCCTGTAATGACGGAAAGCTCCTTGATTTGCTCCTTGGTCTGCGGAACAAACTCGTGCAACGGCGGATCCAGAAGTCGGATGGTGACCGGCAGTCCATTCATTGCCTTGAAGATTCCCTTGAAGTCTTTCTTCTGCATGGGAAGAAGTTTCTTCAGCGCCTTGCGGCGTGCTTCCACATCGTCGGCAACGATCATCTCTCGGAAGGGCATAATGCGCGCTTCGTCGAAGAACATGTGCTCCGTTCGACACAGCCCGATACCCTCTGCTCCGAAGTCACGGGCTCTCTTTGCGTCCGCAGGTGTATCCGCGTTGGTACGAACAAGGAATCCCTTCACCGGCGCGTTGCTGCGGTCGGCAGTCTTTCGAATCTCGTCCGCCCAGCCAAGAAAGGTCTGCAGTTCGCCGGTAATCTTCGGTTGGGTCAACGGAAGCTCACCCTTGAACACTTCGCCGGTGGTTCCGTCGATGGTGACGTAGTCACCCTCTTTGAATTTCTTGTTTCCGATGGCCATCGTCTTGCCGGAAATGACTGCAGCCTTACATCCAGCGACACAGGGACGCCCCATACCGCGAGCGACAACTGCCGCGTGGCTCGTCATTCCACCGGTGGCGGTCAGGATGCCCTGCGCAGCATGCATACCACCGATGTCTTCGGGGCTCGTTTCCTGACGAACAAGGAGGACCTTCTTGCCCTGCTTTACCCACGCTTCGGCATCTTCCGCCGTGAAAACTATCTGTCCGGTGGCCGATCCAGGAGATGCATTCAGGCCCTTGGCAAGAGCTTTCTCCAGGCGTTTCGCCTTCGGATCGATATTCGGATGGAACACCTGGTCGAGTTGATCCGGCGTTACGCGCTGGACTGCGACTTCCTTGCTGATGAGTCCTTCCTTGAACATATCGACCGCAACCTTGATTGCCGAAGGCCCGGTGCGCTTTCCATTTCTGGTCTGAAGGAGAAAGAGCTTTCCACGTTCAATGGTAAACTCCATGTCCTGCATGTCCTTGAAATGCTTCTCCAGCCGATCCTTTACCTCCACAAGCTGCTTGTAGATTTTCGGATCCCGTTTGGAGAGAAGAGAGAGCTTCTGCGGAGTTCGGATACCCGCAACCACGTCTTCTCCCTGGGCGTTCATGAGGTATTCGCCGTAGAACTCGTTCTTTCCACTGGACGGATCACGAGAGAAACAGACACCCGTTCCCGAGTCATCACCAAAGTTGCCGAAGACCATCGACTGCACGTTCACTGCGGTTCCGATGAGTCCCTTGATTTCATTCAGTTTTCGATAGTGGATAGCCCGCGGATTGTTCCATGAACCGAACACCGCGTCGATTGCGCCCCACAGCTGCTTCAGCGGATCCTGCGGAAAATCTTCCTTGGTGGATGTCTTGTAGACCTGCTTGTACAGCTTCACTACTTCCTTGAGATCCGCCGCATTGAGATCGGTATCAAGTTCAACACCCCGCTTCTTCTTGACGCTTGAAAGCGCCTTCTCGAAATTTTCGTGGTGGCACCCTTTGACGACATCACCGTACATATTGATGAAACGGCGATACGCATCCCATGCAAAACGTTCGTTTCCGGAGCTTTGAATCAGGCCCTCGACCGCTTTGTCGTTCATACCCAGGTTCAGGACGGTATCCATCATTCCAGGCATAGAGACCGCCGCGCCGGACCGGACCGAAACAAGCAGAGGATCCTTCGCGTCGCCCAGTTTCTTGCCCATGAGTGTCTCGAGCTTCTTCAGGTTGTCCTGGACTTCCTGTTCGAGCCCGGCGGGGTAATGACGATTGTTCTTGTAGAACTCGTCACAGACCTCTGTGCTGATCGTAAATCCCGGCGGAACCGGAACTCCGAGGTTTGTCATTTCGGCCAGGCCGGCGCCCTTGCCACCGAGAAGGTTCTTGTCTTTGCCGTTGCCTTCGGCCTTGCCCCCTCCGAAAAAAAATACGCGCTTATTCGCCATAATCGTAAGTACCCCCACAGTCTGTTTTTTTTTTGCTACTATGGATGAAAGCGTAAAGAAAAAGCTGCTCTCTGTCAACAAGAGACGGTTGCACGCCATCCTCCGAACGAAAAAAAAGAGGATGCCGTCGAAGACATCCTCAATTCGCAATTACAGAATTCATTTCAAAAAAACGCCAGGCGCAACTCTTGTCATCTCAGGCAATGTACGCCTCGAGATACTGACTCCGCTTCGGGTGTTGAAGGCGCTTAATCGCCTTCTTCTCGATCTGGCGGATCCGTTCTTTGGTCAGATTGTACTTGTCTCCAATTTCTTTCAGCGACAACGGACTCCGTCCATTCAGGCCGAACCGGTACTGAACAATCTCCGCCTCTTTTTCACTCAGCGTGCTCAGGATCGCATTTATATCATCCTTCAGTGCCTTTTCTACGACTGAAGCTTCGGGCTGTTTGTATCCTTCGTCTTCCACGAAGTCTCCAAGGAGTGAGGAATCCTTTTCCGCATACACGGGGGTTTCAAGGGAAATGAGGTCCCGGGATATGTTTATGAGGTCCGCCACATGATCTTCATTCATGTTGAGCAGTCGTGCAATCTGCTTCATTTCGGCTTCTTCACTCCGCTCACCCTGGATCTGCTTTCTCACCTTTTCAATCTGCACGAGTTCGTTTGCCCGATTCAGCGGCAAACGGATCATTCGTGACTTTTCACAGATGGCCTTGAGAATTGCCTGGCGGATCCACCAAACGGCGTAGGAAATGAAGTGGTATCCCTTGTTCACATCGAAGCGTTCGATCGCATTCATCAATCCAATGTTTCCCTCGCTGATGAGGTCCGACAACGGGAGACCCTGGTTCTGGTATTTCTTTGCAACATTTACCACGAACCGGAGATTCGCCTGAACCAGCTTATCCTTTGCCGATTTGTCGCCTGTTTCGGCCAGACGAGCATAATGATCTTCTTCTTCTCTCTTGAGGAGCGGAATCTTGTTGATTTCCTTCAGATAAATCGAGATGATGTTTTCGTCTTCCTGTGACGAGCGCTGGTAGGTGGGCTTCTTTTCGACTTTCTTTTTTGCTATTGCCATTTCGTTCTCCTCGCCTATATAAAAGCAAAACCCGTGCCAAGAAGCGAAATTCGTGAGAACGAATAAAATCTTTCAGTGTAAGAAATTAGAAGATTCGGAAAATCGCTCGAAATTCAGATTCTGATCGAGTGTGTCAGAATAACACAAATATCTGAGAACTGCTATATACTGTATCAAAAATCGCCACTCATGAGCTCGTCTTCCCCCGGGGTGCGCCCACAACAGAGCTTAAACTGGAGCCCGCTCCCGCAAGTACACCGATCCGAGGGTGTGAGCCGTCGCTTTGCGTCAAAATCCACGTGAACGAGTGAGTCGTCCAGCCGGTCAGGCATCTCGAAAAACGGGAAGACGATGACGATCTTGTGAAAGAGTTCCCGCTTTTCGTCAACGGTCTTTCCATCGAGGGCGTTCGAGCTCAGGAGACCTCTCCAGTAATCGTCAATGAGCTCTCGAATCATGTCGGTCTCTGCACGCGTATCAAGCCTGCCGGACTTCTTCTTCCGGAGATAACGAGATAGATGGACTGCGAGAAACGCATGCCAGTCGTCCTTTTCGCTCGAATCCTGTTTCGGCATGCCGTAGGCATTCGTGCACCGCCTGAGAACTTTCCGCGTGTGACCGAACTTCAAGTGGCGCTGGGACTGCACCCAACGGGCAATTGCCCGCCCCCGATGTCCGGTCTTGTAGAGCGCCAACCCGTGGTAGTAGAGGATACTGGCCATGGGTCCGGGCTTGGCCGATGGCGCGACCAGCATCGCGCGCCGGAAACAATCGACCGCAATGTCGGGTTTATGTCTGGCGAGCCAGCGTTTCCCCTTCCTTAGTTCCTGATCCCACGTGTACACAGATTCCCCTCTGAGGGATAAGGTACTATCCGCCCATGCGCGGGACAAGTCGGAACGACTTGTCATTCAGGCACGTCCGGACACAATCGATTCTCCTTGACCGTCATCCCAAAGTTGCGTATATTCTCTTCGAGCCAACGCATTTCCAGATCATGCGACACTTTTCTAAACCTTCAGGAGGAACATATGAAGATAAAGCCCCTTGGAGACCGCATACTCCTAAAGACCGAAGAGGGCGAGACCAAGACGAAGAGCGGCTTGTACATCCCGGAAACTGCACAGGAAAAGACCCAAACCGGGTTGGTTGTGGCTGTGGGAGATGACAAGGACGTCATTACTGTGAAGAACGGTGACAAAGTACTGTACGACAAGTACGCCGGAACCACCTTCAAGATCGATGGTGTAGACCATCTCATCGTGAAGATGGCCGATATTCTTGCGGTAGTAGACTAGTCGTTCACTTCCGGACCGGCACGCGGGCAAAACGCCTGTTACGCTCCGTGCCGGTCTCCCCCACAAAACCTGCGAATCACTCGCAGGTTTTTTTTGGCCGCAACCAATTCAGACCGTTCAGATATCGGAAACGCGCGGGACGTCGCTGTACAAGAATGATTCAATATCCGACAGAACATGCGCGGAGTCTCCGAGACTCTTTCGGGTTTCCGGAAGAGACTTCAGAAATATCGCACCGTACGGTTTTCTTGTTATTCGTACATCGGTAACGAGTACAATTCCGCGATCCGTTCGTCTGCGCATGAGCCGCCCGAACCCCTGCTTCAGTTTCATGACCGCCTCGGGCAATGAAAGCTCCAGAAACGGGTTGCCTCCGCGCGCACGCAAAGCCTCTGTTCGGGCAACGATGATTGGATCGCTCGGCACGCGAAACGGAAGCCGGCAGATAATGACAACCTCCAGGGCTTCGCCCGGTGCATCAACCCCTTCCCAGAAACTTTCGGTTGCGAACAGGACGCTTGCGACATCCGTCTTGAAGCGTCCAAGAAGACGCGAACGGTCATCTTCGCCCTGCCGGAATGTCGTAATCCCAGCGTGCTCCAGCGCCGGCTTCACTACCGAGTACGTGCTCATGAGCATATCGTAGGACGTGAACAACACGAGTCCTCTGCCTTCGGTGAGCGTGAGCACATCAATGAGGAATGTACGCAGAAACTCAGTGTACCGGGAGTCATCGGGCAGCGGCGCGTCTGACGGTACACCGAGGAGGACACGGCTGTCGTACGGAAATGGCGAGGGGAACGAACCGGAAAGGATGTCCGAGGGATCCATACCGGCAAGCCCCACCCGGGACATCCAGAAGTCAAACCGATCGCTGACCGTGAGGGTTGCACTGGTGAACAGCACCGACTCATACGGCTCGTACACCGCCTCCTGCATGACGGGAGCTATCTCGAGCGGTGTTACGTAGAACCGAATAAACAGATCACGGGTAGATGTCCTGGCGCGCTCCATCCAGAACACCTTTTCGGGTGTTTCGTCAAATCCGCGATATTGCTGACACATTGCTCCTATCTCTTCCAGACGCCGAAGCACAATCCGCAGATCGTAGATCTCCGGAAGCTCCCGGTCATCTTCGGAGAGATTCTTGACATGACCTTCAATATGCTCGACCAGATCAAGGAGCGCAATTTGAAGATTCTGCATGGGGTCCAGGATTTGAGCTCGAATACCGGAGGTTTGCTCACCAACCAGCCGAAGGCTCCCCGTTTCCGCGACCGCCGCCTGGGCAAGATCGTCCAGGTCATTCATTCTGTCCCGCACCACGGTCAGGAGCGCGGTCGCGTCGTCTACCGGTTCACCGAGAATCCGGGCGAACTGGACAAGCAGTCCGAAATTCCGTCCGCGCCGCGTTCGATGGAGCCGGGAGAGGTACTTGTAAACGCTGAACTTGCTGAACATGTCCGAGAAATACGAAGTCGCCGCATTTTCGATGTTGTGTGCCTCATCGAATATAATGCGTTGAAAGGGCGGCAGCACCGCCGTGGTATCGTAGCCGACGCCGTGCAACCGCATGGCCAGGTCGGAAAACAGCAGGTGATGATTTGCAATGAGCAGCCTCGCCCCGGAGGCCTCACGGCGCGCCCTCAACACGAAGCATGTGTCCCGGTTCCTGCATCGCATTCCCGAACACGAATCCGCGTCCGAGCAAATCTGGGACCAGAGCGTCGGTTCGGGGACGAAGGGCAAATCGGATCTGCTGCCGGTCGCAGTCTCCCTGGCCCATTCCCTTATTGCCTTGAGCTCACTCGCGGTGTTGCTTTCTGCATCCTCGAAAAGCCCCGACTCCTCTTCAATCAACTCCTCGAGCCGGTTGAGACAGAGGTAATTGCCGCGGCCCTTCACGAGGACCACCTTGGCGTCGGTGCCGAGGAGTTTCTTGACGACCGGGATATCCTTCTCGGTCAATTGCTGCTGAAGGTTTATCGTTGCAGTTGAGACCACGACCCGTTCGTCGTTCTGGATTGCCCAGGCGAGCGCGGGAATCAGGTACGCGAAGGACTTGCCGACACCGGTACCTGCCTCGGCCACGCCGATTCGGCTCTCATTCAGCGTCCGGATAACGAGACGCAGCATCGCAATCTGACTCTCGCGCGATTCGTAGTTTGGAATGATCTCTCCAAGAGGGCCTGATTCCGATAGAAGGTCCTCCAGAATCGAGCTATCAATCGGCGTGAGCTCGCGCAGCGGTATCGGTTCGACAATGACATAAACACGTTCGACATCGTTATCGATGATGAAAGACCCTATTCCAAGATTTCCGATCTCGGCAGCAACGCCGATATCTGCCTTACTTGGCCGTAGAGTTCCACCGGGGTGATTATGGATGACGACGTCGCCGCGTTCCAGGTGGGGCATCGGGGCCGGGACCTGCGAGAGATCGCCATGACCAACCGCCTGAACTGATTGGACGATTCCTTCGGAATCAATATGCCCCACGAAGACCACTTCGGCCCCTTCAGAGTCGGCGATCTCGCGACGCATTGTTTCCCGTGCCGACGGGGCTATTCGTTCCTTTGCTTGCATGGAATCAAGAGTCCGGCAGGTTGAGCGACCCGCTTGCCACACCGGTGGCTACCACGGTCAGCCGTTCCCATCCAGAATTTTCCGGACTACCGTCTGCAGAAGGCGGGAAAGTGTCTTCTCCACCTGCTTACCTGTTGCTACCACTTCGGCATGACTCAATCCGTCGCCGCTCATTCCTGCTGCAAGATTTGTGATGCACGAAATTCCGAGTACTTCCATGCCCAGATAGGAAGCGGCGATGACCTCGGGGACTGTGGACATGCCGACCATGTCCGCACCCACGGCGCGCAGCATTCCGATCTCCGCAGGAGTCTCATAACTCGGTCCGAGCATTGCAGCGTATACACCTTCACTGAGATCTTCGCCGGCAGCCTCCCGTGCGAGCTTTCTCAACGCCGGCGTGTAAGCGGCGGTCATATCCGGAAACCTCGGACCGAGCGAATTGTCGTTTGGTCCAACAAGCGGGTTTGTTCCCAGGAAATTGAGGTGATCCCGTATGAGAACCAGCTCGCCGGCATGGAACTCGGGATTTATTCCGCCGCAGGCGTTTGTGACAATGAGGGTTCGAACACCGAGGCTATGCAACAGGAAGATCGGAAGCACCACGCTGTCCATGCTGTGGCCTTCGTAGTAATGAAACCGTCCAGCCATAACTGCCAGGGTATCTGAAAGCATCATAACACCACGATGGCCCTGAACTGTCGGGACCGGGTAGCCGTCTATCTGTGAAAATGGTATTTCCGCTCCGCCAAACTCGCGGGCAACTTCAGATAATCCGGATCCAAGCACGATACCGATTCGCGGAGACTCCGCATGCGTTCGACGTATTGACTGTGATGCCTGCTGAAGCCGGGCGGTAAATTCCGAGGTCATATTCCCTCCAGGGTAGTGCGCCTGCTCACAGGCGCCGAGATGCTCGGTCTGTCTTCGTTGACAGAGGAGACACTATATGGTAACTCATAACAGAAAAAAGTTGAATCGTATTTGAGGAGCCAATTCGTGAACAGCATACCGGTCGGAATTCTCGGCGCGACGGGCACCGTGGGACAGAAATTCATCTCCCTGCTTCAGGGGCATCCCTACTTCAGAATTGCCGAACTCGTTGCATCCGAGCGGTCCGCGGGAAAGAAATATGGCGAAGTCGTCAAATGGAAACAGGATATCCCGGTTCCGGATGCGGTTGCCTCCATGGAAATCAAGAGCATCGATGCGCCTTTGAGCGCCCGGATTCTATTTTCCGGCCTGGACAGTTCGGTAGCCGGTCCGGCAGAGA
The DNA here is from genome assembly GCA_964553615.1 of uncultured Spirochaetales bacterium. GTDB lineage: Bacteria > Spirochaetota > Spirochaetia > DSM-27196 > DATKUC01 > DATKUC01. The sequence continues at coordinate 11,089 of CAZKMA010000016.1, forward strand.
CACGATATGCCGAAGCAGGACACGTCGTCATCAGCAACAGCAAGAACCACCGGATGGACCCTGACGTTCCGCTTATTATTCCGGAGATCAATCCCGATCACTTTGAAATTGTCAAACGGCAGAAGCACTCGGGTGCGATAATTACAAACTCGAACTGCTCGACTATGTTCCTCGCCATGGCTCTCGCTCCGCTTCATGCCGCCTTCGGCGTCGAGGCGGTGCAGGTAACAACCATGCAGGCAATCTCCGGCGCAGGCTACCCCGGCGTAGCATCTATGGACATTCTGGGCAACGTGGTCCCGTACATTGCCGATGAAGAGGAAAAGATGCAGTCGGAACCGCAGAAGATCCTTGGATCGCTCACCGCAGACGGAATCGAGCCCGCTCCGTTCGTGATAAGCGCGCAGTGTAATCGGGTGGCTGTATTCGATGGGCATACCGAAACCGTGTCGATCAAGTTCAAAAACAAGCCCACAATTGACGAGGTGAAACGCGTGCTCGCAGAGTTCAGGGGTATTCCTCAGCAGAAGGGGCTTCCCTCGGCACCGATGCATCCAATTATCGTTACCGATCAGCCGGATCACCCCCAACCTGCCCGGGATATCTGGCTTGAACGGGGAATGGCCACGGTGGTTGGCCGGATCCGTCCGTGCCCGATATTCGACGTGAAAATGGTAATTCTCGGTCATAACACCGTTCGAGGTGCCGCAGGAGCCGCAATATTGAACGGAGAGACCTACGTAGAGCTCGGATATCTCGAATCATGATTGTACTGAAATTCGGCGGCACCTCCGTTCAGGATGCGGCCCACATGGACCGGGTCCTCGACATCGCCGAGACCCAGATAGGACGGGCACCGCTCCTGGTCTCCTCCGCAATGGCGAAGGCCACGGACGCACTGGTGCAGATCGGAATCGACGCGATCTCGCCCGATGCAACCGAAGCGTTCGCTTCGGTGGACAGGCTTCGGGAACACCATCTGAGCACTGCCCATGAGTTCCTGCACGGTACAAATCTGGACGCTGCGGTTGCGGGGCTTTCAGATCTCCTGGGGCAGCTACTTTCGCTGACAAAAGGACTCGCTCTCCTTCGTGAATGTACGCCGCGAACGACCGACGCGCTACTCTCTTTCGGCGAACTCCTTTCAACAACGATCCTGTACCACCGGGCGCGAGAACGCGGAATGAACGTGGAGTTCATCGATAGCCGAAAGATCGTCCGCACCGATGAAGACTTTACCCATGCTGCGGTTGATTTCCAAGAGACGAACCGACTTGTCCGGGAGGCAATCCATGCGGCTCCTGGAACACTCCTCATTACCCAGGGGTTCATCGGATCCACCGAACGAGGCGTAACTACCACGCTCGGTCGTGGAGGATCGGACTACACGGCCACAATAATCGGTTCGGCGCTGGACGCCGAAGAGGTTCAGATCTGGACCGATGTGAACGGAATCATGACTTCCGATCCCCGTGTTGTGAAAACGGCTGTGACCATCCCCGGAATCAGCTACGAGGAGGCTGCCGAACTTGCATACTTCGGTGCAAAGGTGGTTCACCCGTCAACAATCCAGCCTGCAGTTGAAAAGGGAATTCCGGTCTGGGTAAAGAACACCCGGGATCCGGACGGATTGTCGACCTGTATCTCGAACGACAGAAGTGCCACCGGGCTCCGTGCAATCGCTTCCAAGAAACAGATTACCGTTATTACCGTTGACTCCTCCCGCATGTTGAATGCGTACGGCTTCCTCAGCGCAATTTTTTCGGTCTTCGAGCGCCATCGCATTTCGGTGGACCTGATTGCGACTTCCGAAGTCTCGGTATCCATGACCGTGGACAGTCCCGTCAACGTCCAGCGTGCCGTCAGTGATCTTGGCCGTTTTGGACGGGTGACTGTGGACGCGAACGAGAGTATTATTTGTCTTGTGGGGCGGGACCTGTGGAAGGATACCACCTTCATTGGACGGGTCTTTGGGGTTCTTCGGGGCGTACCGGTGAGAATGATTTCACTTGGCTCTTCCGACATCAATTTGTCGCTCGTTGTCCCCGAAGCTGAAGCCGATAATTCGGTTCGGCGTCTCCACACGGAGTTTTTCTCGTAAAATTCGTGCACCGGCCGGTGCACGACACAAAACGCTGCAGAGACTTCGCACCATTCCGCGATCTCTGCGTGAGGGAAGATACGGTGGACGGCATATTCGACAGACTGGGAAATCTCATCCGATCGATCATCCCGGAGAGCGATGGAAGCGCAGGATCACAACACCGCGGCTCTTTAGATCCGGACATGGACGCGGCATGGGATGAGCTCGACGAGTTTCTGGAGACTGGAGCAAACAGCGAGCGACCCGACAGCGCTCGTTCGGGGAACCGACCGAACGGTACGCGGCCCGCAGCTGCTGCAGGCAGTGTCCCGGAGGCGCTGCGGCAGGACTACGGCAATCTTGAACTCCCGCCCGGTGCACCGTTCAATGCAGTACGAAAGGCGTACAAGAATCTCCTCATTGAATATCATCCGGACAAACATTCATCGAGCCCGGCAAAACAGCAGCTGGCCAATGAGATAACCAAGAAGATCAACCAATCATTTCAGCGTATCAAGCATTACGAGGAGACCGGGACCGTATAGACTCGCGACCGGACAGCTCTCTACTCTTCGATATGGTACTCGGCAATCTTTCGATGCAGAGTCTTACGACCAATTCCAAGCATTTCAGCGGTCTTGCTCTTGTTCCCCTTGTTGAGACTCAGAGTATTCCGAATGATCTCTCGCTCGGCCTCCGACAGCGTTGCTCCGAGGTCGATCTTGATGTAGTTCTCATCGGTGTCCAGACCGACCGACGGCGGAAGATCGTCGATGGTAATGATATTGCCCTTGCACATTACCACCGCGCTCTCGATGCAGTTTCGCAGTTCCCGGACATTGCCCGGCCACGCGTGATTGTACAGTGCCGAACGCGCCTTCGGATCAATCCCCTCGATCTGCTTGCCATTTTCCTGGGAAAACTCCTTGAGGAATGCTGCGATGAGCAGCGGGATATCCTCCTTCCGCTCGCGCAGAGGAGGGACCAGAATATTCACAACATTGAGCCGATAGTAGAGATCTTCCCTGAACGCGCCGCGTGAGATCTCTTCTTTCAGATCCTTGTTGGTCGCCGAGACAATGCGCACGTCAGCCTCTATTGTCTCCTCGCCTCCGACCCGTTCGAACTTCTTGTCCTGGAGAACCCGAAGGATCTTGATCTGCACCGCCTGATTGATCTCCCCGATTTCGTCCAGGAAGATACTGCCGGTATGGGCGAGTTCGAAGCGGCCTCGCTTCCGCGCTATGGCACCGGTGAAGGCGCCCTTCTCGTGACCGAACAGCTCGCTTTCCAGAAGAGACTCGGACAGGGCGGCACAGTGCACCTTTATGAACGGCTTTTCGCCGCGCTGCGACAGATTATGAATAGCGTCTGCAATGAGTTCCTTACCTACACCACTCTCCCCGGTTATGAGAACGGATGCCTTGGTGGGAGCAACCTGCTGCACGACTTCGAAGATCCGCCGCATAATGGAACTCTTCCCGATAATGTTACGGAATTGCCGTTGCTTCGAGAGTTCGTCCTGAAGTGCACGATGCTGGAGGACAAGCTCACGCGTCTGAAGTGCCCGCTTTACCAGGAGCGAAAGACGATCAAGGTTCACCGGCTTGGTAAGGAAATCGTACGCACCGTCGCGCATTGCCCGCACTGCTGTCTCAATGGTCCCATGGCCGGTCAGAATGATTACGGGTATGGTCGGATGAGAGCCCGATATGTTTCGCAGGAGCTCTTCTCCCGAAACGCGCGGCATCTTGAGGTCGGCAATGACAAGGTCTACATCTTCATCATTCACATAGGTCATTGCCTCTTCGCCGTCCGCAGCAAGGAGAACCTCATGCCCGTCGAGTTCCAGAGCACGGCCGAGCCCTTCGCGGATGTTCTTCTCATCGTCCACTACCAGTACGTTGAACTTCATGAATCTGCACCCTCCCAGCTCAGCAGATGCTGGTACCGTTGCGGAATTGGCAACGTAATAGAAAACGTGGAACCCTTCTCTTCCTGCGTGGCGACCGCTATTTCTCCCATGTGCTCCTTTACGACCTTGTACACGAGTGTAAGTCCCAGTCCGGAACCGAAATCCTTGGTGGTAAAATATGGCTCGAAGATCTTGTTCATGACCTCCGAGGACATCCCAATGCCGGTATCGGCGATGTGAAGAATGGCTTCGTCTCCCCGCCGTTCGGTTGTAACCCTGAGACTCCCACCGTTCGGCATAGCCGAAATACCGTTCTTGATAATGTTGAGGATTGCCTGCTTCATGTACTTTTCATCGAGCATGACAGGAGGGAGTGATTCATCCAGCTCCTCGATTATCGAGATATTTGCCTCTTCAAGCTCGTAACGCACAAACTCGAGCAGATCGGCGACCACGCGGTTCAGATCACTTTCCTCGAGTTTCGTGTCCATCGGGCGCACCGCGAACAGGAAGTCCACCACAATGCGATTGAGCCGCTCAACTTCCTCGTTCACTATATCGATAAACGGCTGTATGGTGGATGCATCCACCGTAGAGCCCTTGCGAATTGCTTTCTGGATAAGCTGGATGTGGATGCCGATTGATCCGAGCGGATTCTTGATTTCGTGCGCCACCCCCGCCGCCAGCGTAGTCAGAGACGCCAGACTCTCCGCACGTCTGAGCCTCGCCTCTCTGCCGCGCTTCTCGGTAATGTCGTCTATGTGAAGGATGTTCCCCTGGATATGTCCTGCATGTACCAGCGGCGTAATGCTGCATGAAAGAACCCGCGTAATGCCTTTGACTTCAAGGGTGAATTCCTGATCCGTGACCGATTCCTGATTCTCGAGAACATCCCGTACGAAGTCAGAAATCTGTTCGTCCTGGATTGCATCCCAAACCGCGTGCTCATAGATTTCCGAAGAGGAAAATGGGACCAGCCGTTCGGCGGACTTGTTGTAGAGCACGAGATTGTGGTTTACGTCGGATACGATAACGCCTTCTCCGAGCGAATCGAGAACAACCTCCATTCGCTCGTTCTCCGACGCCAAATCGTACAGAAGTGCGTGGATTTGAGCCTTGTCCAGCTTCGGTAGCTTTTTCAGTGCACGCTGAAGGAACTTTCTCAATCCACCCTCCGCAACTCATAATATAGTGTTTCCAGAGCCATCTCCGCATTCATATTGAATTGATCCACGCGAGTCATGTGTTCATGCATTATCCGATTCCATTTCTCCAGCCGCCTCATGTCCCGATGCCTCGTATCTCCCTCGATATTCCGTAACTCGGCGGACCCCTGTCGAGTCAGCTCTTCGAGGAAATAGCGGAACGCAGTACGGGTCGGGGCGGCTTTCAGGGTTGTTCCCACTGTCGTGACGACAGAGATATCCGGTGCCGACGCCTGAACTGCCTGAATAAATCCGTGGACCAGAAGCCTGATATCGGCAGTACCTGAGAATTCCATCCGAAGAAAGAAGTCCCGCATTGTCGCACAGCCCTCGCCCGGCAGACGAAAGATTCTCTCGAGCACCCGTTGCGTATCATCCAGACTTCTGTCTCTCAGCGAGTATGAACGGGTCCGGGAGAGAATTGTCGGCATGATTGCCCCACGGCGCGTCGTTATCAAGAGAAAGTATACTCCCGCAGGAGGCTCTTCGAGTATCTTGAGCAGGGCATTTCTTGAGCTCGCCTGCATAGCATCCGCATTTTCCACGAGAATTATCTTTCGATTTCCCTGCGTGGTCATGTGCGCCCAGAATGTCGCGCGGCGAATCATGTTTACCGGAATATTGTCGGTCACCAGTGCGGAGCACACCTTTTCAGCTGCCGAAAGCGCACGTGAGAGGGCCTTTTCCAGGCGTGTTTCGGCCGGAAGCGGACTACCGGGCGAAAGCTCTTCCGCAGTCTCCTGCAACAGAACAAGATGATTGGTGATTTTCGTGAGACGATTCTCTTCCCCCTCCCACAATACCGAATCAAACCGTCGGAGCAACTTGCGCAGCGCACGAACATAGAGGAACTGGGAGGGCTCCTTCCGATTCCGGCGGAGCGACTCCCCGCTTGCAAGGATTTCCTGGAGAAAATAGCGGCTTCCGAGAAGCATGGTATCCTGATGCGTCAGTTGCCGCTGCTGAACACACGACCGGCATCGACAATTCCATTCCGCTGTGCCGGATTCGCAGGTGAGGGCCCGTGCGATTTCAAGACCGACCGAAAGCTTGCCGGAATACTGCGGTCCGTGCAGAAGCACTGATGCGGGGAACTCTCCGCTCGTAATGTCACGGATGAGCTGCGATACCGTCTGTTCCTGTCCGATGATGTTTTCAAACATTACGAGCTCAACTTCAACATTCGGCTCGCATACGGCATAAGCGGCAAAAGCACCCGGGCGAAAGCGCTGTGATCTATGACTGATGTCAGATCCACGAACGGTTGTACACGCATGATAAGAATTATAATAAAAATAAGTACGAGTCCTTCCGCCATCCCAAGAAAAAACCCGAGCGCGCGATCGAGGCTATCCAGGTTTATCCGTTCAACGAGCCGGTTCAGCGCACTCTCAAAAATCTTGACTACAATGTAGACTGCAAGAAACAGCCCGAGAAACGCAACGACCTGGGTCCAGGTCGTGTTCCCGATGTATGGCGCAATCTTTACGGCGACAACGCCCGAGAGAAGCACTGCCGTAACAATTCCCAGGATTATTGCGGCCATGGACATGAACTCATGAACAAAACCACGCACCAGGGCGCGAACGACGGTGATAAGCAGGACGATGATGAATACGATGTCGATACCGGTGATCGTCATTCCCTTCCCTCGCGTCCGCGCTCTGTGCGAATTGCGGCCAAGTATACCGCGTGTGCGATTTGCTCCGCAGCGTCTCCCCTTCCAATGGCCTGCGCTGCCGCCCCCATGGCACTCCGTTGGTCATCGTCGGCCCCAAGCCGGAGAACGATGTCTGCGAGTCGATCGGCCGTCGCCGGCTCTTCCATCACAACAGCGGCGCCTCGGTCGGCGAAAAGCTGAGCGTTCCGGACCTGATCTCCTCGGGTACCGGATCCCGAAAGCGGAATGAGGACGGAGGCCTTCCCGGAGACGGCGATTTCCCAGAGCGTTCCCGCACCGGCACGCGAAACAACAAGATCGGCGGCCTTGAGAATATGGCCGTATTCTTCACGAATGAACCGTACAGGATAGTAGGATGAGGATCGCTGTGGGGCGGATTCCTCGACTGCAGCACCGGTCTGATGTACCACGAAGAAGACATCAGTCAGCCTCGGCAGTGCGCGGGCAATGAGTTGATTTATCTGTGCGGCCCCCTGACTGCCTCCCACGACGAAAAGGACCCGCTTGCCGGCCGGAGCCCCGATAATACGACGTCCTTCGGCGCCGTTTCCTGAGAAGATTTCACTCCTTACTGGATTTCCCGACACCTGCACTCGATCGCGAATGGACCCTGCAAAATGCGAAACCGTCTCTTCATACGGCACAAATATCCTTTCGGCGAAACGAGCATTTATCCGGGTTGCAAGTCCCGGATCCATGTCTGATTCATGAGTCAGAACCGGAATCCGAAGCATTCGAGCGGCGATAACCGGAGGCACGCTGACATACCCGCCCTTCGAAAAGAGAGCAACCGGCCTGAGGTTTCGCAACAGCACATATGAACGGAAGATGCCGCCGGCAACTCGAAAAACATCTACCAGGTTTCGCAGCGTAAATTCCCGGCGGAGCTTGCCCGCGGGAATAGCCAGATACCGAATATCCCTTCGCGAAACGATATCCCTCTCCATTCCTCTCGCGGAACCGATCCAGACAATTTCGCCGTCCCATCGCTTCTTGAGCTCGTCCATGACGGCCAGACCGGGAAACACGTGTCCGCCGGTTCCGCCTCCGGTAAAAACAATTGTACGCCCCATACCTACCCTTGTGATGAACCGGCCTTCCCCGTATACTGGATCTTAACATGGGCAAAACTCTTTGTGCAACGTTGGCCAATTCTCCGAGCGAAAGGACCGGCCATGGCAGCACGGAAACAGATCGAAACCGTTGTTGGACAGTCTGTTGATTTTCTAACACTGCACTGACAGGTTTCTGACACCCTTCTTACAGGATGGCAACGTGACGGAAGAGAAAGGCATGCGGAATCCCGACAGCCAGAAAATCATGACACCAGTGGAAAATGGGGAAAAACCCGCCATAGAAATCCGGCGGCTGAACTTCTATTACGGCGCGTTTCACGCAGTGAAAGACGTCAGTATCTCGTTCGGAACTCATGAAGTTACCGCGCTCATCGGTCCCTCCGGATGCGGCAAAAGCACCGTTCTTCGGACAATGAACCGGATGAATGACCTCATTCCCGATACCAGAACCGAGGGCGATGTACTGTTTCAGGGCAAGAATATCTACGACAGGGACATGGATGCCGTGGAAATCCGCCGGAGAATTGGTATGGTGTTTCAGCGGCCGAACCCGTTCCCGAAAAGCATCTATGAAAACATTGCGTGGGGCGCGCGGATTAACGGATACACGGGAGATATGGCGGAACTGGTGGAGATGTCGCTGCGCAAGACAGCGCTGTGGGACGAAGTGAAGGACAAACTGAAACAGAGCGCCCTTCGTCTCTCCGGGGGGCAGCAACAACGGTTGTGCATTGCCCGCGCCGTTGCCATTCAGCCGGAGATACTTCTCATGGATGAACCAGCGTCGGCGCTGGATCCCATATCGACCGCGAAGATCGAAGACCTTATCGATGAATTAAAGAAGAACTATACCATAGTCATAGTAACGCACAATATGCAGCAAGCGGGTCGCGTGTCTGACCGCACCGCGTTTTTCATGGTAGATGACTCACGGGCCGGATATCTCGTCGAATACGGCGACACAAAGGAAATATTCTTCAATCCACAGGATTCACGAACTGAGGCGTATATTTCCGGCCGTTTCGGCTGATCGCAGGAACACCCGGATACGGAACGCCGCGTCAGGCTCGTCCGACGCGGATCCGACCCGCAAGAGAGGTATTCAGAATGGAATTACGACACCATTTCTCAAACAGCATGCAACTCCTGTACCAGAATATCCTGCGCATGGGTACACTGGTGGAAGAGGCCCATAAGAAGGCGCTCATAGCATTGTCCAACGGAGATCACGATCTTGCGCGTCAGGTCATCGATGGCGACATCCATATAGACGAGATGCAGACAACGATTGAGGATCAATGCGCCCGCCTCATTGCAACAGAACAGCCGGTCGCATCCGATCTCCGTGAGATCTTCACCGCAGTGAAGATCGTCTCCAATATTGAACGGATCGGTGACCACGCCCGCCATGTTGCGCGCGCGGTCAGTAAGGTATCTGCGCAGCAATTCCTTGCAACGGTGCCTCGATTCAAGCGACTTGCGGACACCGGTATTTCCATGGTGCATGATGCCCTCACCGCGTTTGTCGAGCAGGACGCCGAAAAGGCGCGAGAAGTAGCCGGACGGGATGATGAAATTGATCGGATGCATGAAGAACTCAGTGCGGAGCTTGTCCAGATAATGAAGGGCGATCCGGAACTTATTGAACAAGGTCTCACGATGATCCTGCTTGCCCGGTTCATGGAGCGAATGGGTGACCACGTGACGAACATGTGCGAATGGATAGTGTATGCAAAACAGGGCCGGCACATCGAACTGAATACCTGATCCGACGGTAAAGACATACGGAGCAACGATGGCAAAGGAAACAGTCCTTGTTGTGGACGATGAAGAGGATATTCTGGAGCTGATTGGCTTCAACCTCCGGAAAGAGGGTTATACCGTTCACGAGGTGAAGACCGGAGAGGAAGCGCTCGCCTTCGCGACGCGAAAAAATCCGGATGTTATTGTGCTGGATCTGATGCTGCCCGGCGTGGATGGGCTCGAGGTGTGCAGAAAATTGAAACAGTCCGAGGCAACACGTGGAATACCCGTCATCATGGTAACTGCAAAGTCCGAGGACTCGGATATCGTGACCGGACTGGAATTGGGTGCCGACGATTTCATAACCAAACCGTTCAGTCCGAAAGTACTTACCGCGCACCTGCGTGCAGTCTTGCGCAGATCCCGAGATTCCGATGACGCCGCGGGAGAACCCCTTCTCAGACTGCACAATATCTCCGTCGACATAGCTCGCCATGAGGTTTCAGTAGGCGACAGTCCGGTGAACCTCTCCGCCACAGAGTTCTCCATTCTCGAATTTCTTGTCAGAAATCCCGGCTGGGTGTTCTCCAGAAATCGCATTATAGATGCCGTGAAAGGAAAGGACTATCCGGTAACCGAGCGGTCGGTTGATGTTCAGATACTCGGCCTGCGCAAGAAACTCGGTGCCGCGGGCGATCTCATCGAGACAGTCCGGGGGGTCGGTTACCGAATCCAGGCAGAATGACCATGCCAACCCGCGGATTGACGCTGGTATTCCTCTCGATTCTCGTTGCAGTTCTCTCGATCACGGCCTACGCTATTCTCGACCTGAGAGAGTCATCGGATTCGCGAACCAGGAGCTGGGTACAGACATCTGTCGCCGTGACCGCGGATATGGTGGCAACACTCGCAGATAGTTACAAATCGTCACGGGTTGTGGAAGAGCTCGCACAGACCTCCAGCCAGCTGAAGGTCGGCATCGCAGTAATTGACCGCCGAACATTGGAAGTTGTCTCTGCAACACCACAATTCCCGTCTCTTCCGCCGGTACTCCTCAAGTCCATTGTCGGTGAACCTCATTCCGGTCCGGGTGATCGGCCCGGTTTCCGGACTGCGCCACGGTCAGTAGTGCTCGAAGGCGACCGTTATGTCGTTGCAGCGGGACAGCCCGGTAGCGGCAATCCGGCATCAATCACCGATTCTCCCTTCGTCTATCTCGCGTCGGCAAAAACGGATTCGACATCGGCGAAGACAACGCATCTGGTCCTGATTGTACTGGCCGCGGAATTTTTCGGTGTCGGATTGCTCTTCTTCATAATGCTACGCACCATCGTCAGCCCCGTGTCTTCTCTCGCTGCCGCCGCGTTTGCTCAGGCACGAAACCGGGACTATCTTCCCTTCCGAACAGACGGCTTCTTCATTGCACCGCTCGCGACTTCGCTGAACCTGCTGATGAACGATCTCAATGATCAGGTTCGTACTCTCACACGGGAGCGGAACGAACGGGAAACCATTCTTACGAGCATGGTCGAAGGTGTTATCCTTCTGGACGGGGCGTTGAGAATCCGCACCCTGAACGCGGCTGCTGCACGGATGTTTCAGAACAGCACGAACGATTCCATTGGCCGAACACTCCTGGATTTCGGCAGAAATACTGCGCTCGTAGATTTCGCGGAACGCGTTCGTGGCACGGTCCTGCCTCTGGAGCAGAGCATCACCCTCTATCGTGCAACACTTCTGCATGTGCAGGTCCACGGGATATCCCTCTCCGGCCCCGGGAAAACGGAGGTTCTTCTGGTTCTCAACGACATCACTCGTCTGAAGCAGCTCGAACTGGTACGGAAGGACTTCGTCTCGAACGTCTCTCATGAACTGAAGACACCGGTTACATCGATCAAAGGATTCGTCGAAACTCTGCTCGACAATGAGGAAACCGACCCGGAAACAAGAAATCGATTCCTCTCCATCATTTTGAAGCATGCAGATCGCATCCACTCCATCATAGAGGATCTGCTCAGTCTGGCCCGTCTTGAACAGAATGAATCGCCGATTGAAACGAGAGAGAACGATGTAAAAACGATCATTCAAGCGAGCACTGAACTGTGCAGCAGCGCAGCGAACGCCGGAAACATCTGGTTGAGCGAAGAATACTCGGACTACACCCGGGCACGGGTCAATGAAAGCCTTCTCCAACAGGCGGTGACCAATCTCATAGACAATGCGGTGAAGTATTCGCCGAAGGGGTCCCACGTCGAGATTCGTGTCGAAGCGACCCCGGAGGAGCTCGTAATTTCAGTGATCGATAATGGCGCCGGAATCCCCGCGAAAGATATCCCGCGTATCTTCGAACGATTCTATCGAGTGGATCGGGCACGCAGTCGTGACATCGGGGGTACCGGTCTCGGCCTGGCAATTGTCAAGCATATTGCCATAGCCCACGGCGGTGAGGTAACGGTAGACAGCGAACTCGGGCGTGGGAGCACATTCACCATTCGCATACCGCAACATCAATCTCCGCGTCAGTAGGCAATGAGGCTCTCGACCTCCACGCGGTTTCGACCGTTCTGTTTCGCCACGTACATGGCGCGGTCCGCGCGGGAAATCCACATCTCACGAGACTCACCGGGACGGTACTGGGCAATTCCAAGAGAAGCTGTGATTGAAATCTCGAGTTCTTCGCAGGAAATCCGCTGTTCTTCGAGAGCCATTCTGACCCGGTCGCCAAACTTCCGTGCCTGTTGCAGTGAAGTATTCGGGAGGAGAACGAAAAATTCTTCCCCTCCGTATCGCCCTACGTGATCGTATTTCCTCAACTCGTTCTTCAAAGTCTGCCCGATCATCCGGATAAATGAGTCGCCGCACTGGTGCCCATGTTCATCGTTCACCGTCTTGAAGTGGTCGATATCCAGCATGATGCCGCAGAGCCGCGAACCGGTACGCAGCGAACGATCAATTTCAACGTCGATCATGGTGAACAGACTCATTCGGTTCATGAGACCGGAAAGCACGTCATATCGAGCTACTCGCTGGAGTTCGCGGTTGGAGCGTTCGAGTTGCTGGTTGACGATTTCGATGTTCTGGTACGCCCGCTTCAGATTGATATTCTGATCGAGGACACGGGAAGAAAGCTCTTCCTCCTGTTTTGCCGCTTCGCGGAAAAACTCGCGTTCATGATGGATTTGTGCCTGACTCTGGTATCTGAATCGCGCCGCACGGATCCGAAGCTCGAGCTCAAGCTCATCAGAGGGATTTTTCATCACGTCATCCGCGCCCGCCTCCATTGCCGGCGCGACCACCTCGTGACTCCACGATCGGGACATGAGCACGATCTGCAAGGGACGCTGGTAATAGATCCTCCGTATTTCCCTGCATAACTCGCAGCCAGTGTTCCCCGACAGGTCGACCGAGATCAGAACAATGGCAATCTCCGAACGTTCGGCTGCCTCTATAGCACTCTGTTCGCTCCCGACGGAGATGACACGCAATCCTTCCCGCTGGGCTGCGGCCGCAACGAATGAGCGATACTCCTCATCGGTATCTGCTACAATGCAGCCGAGTTGCTCTCCAGCCATTTTCCCTCTGTCCGTCTCGTCCATAGCACCCATCTGGTTTCGACGCTCACCTCAGAAACCCCATGGCGACCTGAAGTCCGCCAATAAGGGCACCGAGCAATCCACCAAACAGATTGATCCACTTCAACTGCTTCTCTATGATCATGAGCAGGAGATTCTCTACGCTGAGGATATCGAGATTGTTAATCTTATCCTCCACCAACCCCTGAATATTCAATGCCGCCACCGCCTGTGGTAGCTTCTCATCGATAATAGCGTAGATTCTCCGCGAAATAAAGTCGTCGAGCGAAGCCTTCTGCTCATCACTCAATGCAAGAAGATCTCCCAACGGCCGCGTTCGCGCCTCATCAAGGAGGCCTCCGAGCAGCGTTGTCGCAATTGAGGACGCTTCACTGGCCGCGGATGGCCGGTTGCGCAGGGAAAGGACCTTCTCATCCAGCCACTGGTGTACCGACGGCTCGGTAATTCCCAGAACCTGGCGCATTATGTCAATTAACGCCTCTCCCTCGTGAGATTGTATAAGCTGATGGACGTAGCGCGCAATGCGCCACTGTCCGTCCGGCCCGGTCACCGTCCGCGCAACGATCGAAAACGCCTTTCGGGCGGTCACCGGCAGATCAATTCCGGCATCGCGAGTCAGATCTGCAAGCCCCATTGTTCGAATGTTCTGCATCCAGCGCGATACCGCTGAAATGATTCTCCCTTTGGTTTCGGGACTCTGTGCTGCCTGCCGGAGTGCGTCTATCACGTCTTCGATAATCTGCGGCATGCGCTCTTCGAGCGTGCGATCGTACTGTCCGGCACTGATAAGGAACCGCTGAAAAAAGTTCAGCCGCTCAAACACACTCCTCAGAACTTCCTTTCCGCGCACAGAAAAATCACGCTTCACATCGTCCTCGTTGAGCCAGTGCAGAGCGCCCCGAACAAGGGGCATGTACATTCTGGAAGCAACAAGCGTCAGACGTGTCACCGACTCGTCGCTCAGGAAGTTTTCCACCTTCACGTTGTCGGCAAGAAGATCTTCAATCCATTTCACACCGGCGTCCGCGATGGTCAATTGCAAATCGGGCCCAAGGAGGCGGGCGACAACCGGTCCAAGTTTTTCAACAACCTCTTCCTCCGTTCCCCGGTACTCGGTCGGGATCAGGTCGCGGAGCGAGAGTCGAGAAAGAAATTCAAAGCCTCGGCGAACAAAATCGTGAGAAACACGATCGAAACTGCTTGACTGGATAAAGCGTGAAAACAGTCCAGTGAGAAAATCCGCAAGTCCCTGCGTTACCGGCGCAATATCAGACTCCGGCCGGCCGTCCGGCCGCGTGGCAAGAATGTGAGACGTTAGTTCGGCAACCTGCGTGCGGACACTCTGCTGGAACCCGGCAGCGCCGACATGATCACGAACCGTCTCCGCATTCAACAGCTGCGTCGAGACCATACGGCCAATACTCTTTGCAAGCTGATAACGCTCTCGGGGAATGATTCCCGGAGTAAACGGAACGCGGATGCCGAACACTCGCTTTGCAGTCAAGGGCCTGAACAACATTCTTATGGCAATTGCATTTGTTACGAAGCCGATAACGGCGCCAAGGATTGGTGGAAGAGCGTACGGAAGGATAGGGAGCAGGAAGCTAATCATTTTTCAACAACCCGGATGCATTCTCGGCCCTTTCCCGGGACTCGTAAAGATCCAGGCCGTGACCGAAGGCCCAGCCATCCTGGCTCTCGGATATTACGTGGTACCAGTAGTCCCGCATTCCGCGAACAATTTCAGTAGAGCTGCTCTTTGCGGTGATTTCCACAATATCTCCCGAACGGAGAATGAACTCTACGGTTCCATCGGTCGAGGGTTCTGAGAAGACACGAAGATAGCCTGCACGCGCGACTCCCCAGTGTGCACGTACTGAAAGAACGGGAGTCGGCGGAAGGACAATTGGCTTCGGAGCCTCTGTTCGTCCGCACCCGTAGACAGTGAGAGAGAGTGCCACAACGACAAGTACAAGGTAGTATCGACCTCTCACCATTTTCATCAGTCGCGCTGTTGGCTCTCCGTTCGGCACTCGGTATACTCAGGAGCGGCACGCTGAATGTCGACTCCCTGGAACGCGAAGTGATTCGTGGATATTTCCTGCACCATTTATGGTATTCCAGGGAATATCTTCGTACTTTCGTCGTAGCCTAAGATATCTGAAATCAACGTGAGGTGCAACCTCGCACCATGGGGAGCAATAGAGGCGAAGAATGCCGGCACGAACAGGCAATTGGACATACACTGCCTCTCGGATTCTTCTCATGTGCCTGATTCCGGCGTTCCTTCTTCTCCGCGCCCCCGTGCTCCAGGCGCAGCCAATCGGCAGCAGCGGGAACGGGTTCGAGTTCCGAACCGGCATGTCGATCCGCGTGGACGCTCTCCAATGGAGCATTGCCGGCGCAAACTCCATTCCGAACATCCTGTCCGAGCTCACGTGGTGGAACCTTGTGTCGCCGAATGCAAGTTTCTCCATAAGGGTCCGAAGCGGCAGAATCCGCGGGGAAGTCTCTGCAGATATCGGTCCGATCGTGAGCGGTCTGAATACCGACTATGACTACAATGGAAACAATCGAAGCGATGAACTGATGCACTCGGACAACTCGGCGGGAGGCGGGCTACTGGCCGATGTCCGCCTCGGCGCAGGTTACAGCACAGTACTACGCTCCGCGCTCGGTACAATGCGGGTCGATCTGCTCGCGGGCCCCTACTTCTCAATGCAGAACCTGGTGGTGAAAGACGGCATTCAGTATGAACCCGGGAAAGCACCGTATTCCCTTCCGGGACTCACTGCCACTTACAACGCGCGATGGATTGGGCCCTGGATCGGCGTTGCCGATGAAATTGCACTTCCCGGCCAGCGCTTTCTGACCGGACGACTCGATCTCAACTACGCGTTCTATCTGGCAACGGCAGATTGGATAAAGAGATCAGATTTTCTCCATCCGGTCAGTTTCCAGCACTGGGCTCAGGGTGGCGGGTTGCGCGCCGAGCTGGGAATTCAGGTTCCACTTACGAAAGGGACGTGGCTCGGGGTTCGCTGCTGGGCAAGCATTTTCACTACCGCGCCTGGAACGGACCGCCTCTACACTCCTTCGGGCTCATTCGAGAGCCTCCTGAACGGCGCAACATGGCAGAGTTACGGAATTGCAATGGCTCTATCAGCTCGGCAGACAAGAAGAAACTGATCCTACTTCCCGAGCTCCTTCAGCCGTTCAATCTCGTCTCGAACCACTGCGGCCTCTTCAAACTCGAGGTTTTTCGCATGCTCGAGCATCAGCTTCTCGAGCTCTCGTATAAGTGAACTTCGCTGCGCGGGAATCATGACGTTGAAAGATTTTTCCAGGATTTCCACCGACATCTGCTCTACGCGCCTCTTCTCTTCCTTGCGCCGCAGAAGGATGTCCTGAATGTTCTTCTTGACCGTGGTCGGGGTAATACCATGCTCGATATTGTATGCGCTCTGGATACTCCGCCGCCGTTCTGTCTCATCCATCGCCTTCTGCATGGCGTCGGAAACACGATCGGCATACATAATGACCTTTCCGTTTGAATTCCGCGCCGCGCGACCGATTGTCTGAATGAGAGCTGTCGCAGAACGAAGAAATCCAATCTTGTCCGCGTCCAGAATTGCAATGAGTGACACCTCCGGAAGATCTAGTCCTTCGCGAAGGAGGTTTATGCCGACCAGTACATCAAACTTGCCCTGTCGAAGCTGGGTTAGAATCTCTACCCTCTCAATGGTCTCTATCTCCGAGTGGAGGTACCGAACCTTCAGGCCCAGGTTGCTCAGATAATTACTCAGGTCCTCCGCCATTTTCTTCGTCAGTGTAGTGACGAGGGTTCGCTCATTAGCGCGGATACGTTCGCGGATCTCCCCATACAGATCCTCTATCTGGCCTTCTGTTCGACGAACGACAATCTCCGGGTCAAGAAGACCCGTGGGACGGATAAGCTGCTCGACCACTTGAACCGACCGCTTCAGTTCCTCTTCGTCCGGAGTTGCAGACACGAAGATTGTTCTCTGAATGAGATCCTCGAATTCCGCAATGAAAAGCGGGCGATTATCCAGAGCGGAAGGAAGGCGAAATCCGTACTCCACCAGAGACAATTTGCGAGATCGGTCCCCCGCATACATTCCACGCAGCTGTGGGATGGTCACGTGAGACTCATCGATAAATGTGAGAAACTCATCCGGAAAGTAATCCAGCAGCACTGCCGGCCGTTCACCTTCCTCACGGCCACTCAGATGGCGAGAATAGTTTTCGATGCCCGAACAATACCCCATCTCTTCGAGCATCTCCATATCATATTCCGTTCGACTCTTCAACCGTTGTGCCTCTACCAGCTTGTTCTGGGAAATCAGCTCCGAGTGCCGGACCCCGAGCTCTGCACGAATCTTCTCCACTGCCGGAAGCATCTGAGTCTCCGGCATGACGAAGTGTTTGGCCGGATATATGAATAACACTTCGAGCTCTTCGATTGTGTCCCCGGTAACTGGATGAATCCTGCGGATTCTCGACACACTGTCCCATTCGAGTTCGACGCGATACGCTTCTTCCTGGTACGCAGGATAAATTTCGAGGACATCCCCCTTTATGCGAAAGGTGGCCCTTCCGAGAACTGAATCATTTCTTTCGTATTGGAGCGAGACCAAACGCGCACGTACCGCCCCCAGGTCCAGCGTTCCTCCGCGGTCAATCCGGATACGCATGTTCCGGTAATCGCGCGGGCTTCCCAGCCCGTAGATGCATGAAACCGTTGCAACGACAATTACATCGCGACGTTCCATGAGACTGGTGGTTGCGGACAACCGCATCCGATCTATCTCCTCGTTTATTGACGAGTCTTTCTCTATGTACAGATCGCGGGAGGCGACGTATGCCTCCGGTTGATAGTAATCGTAGTATGATACGAAGTATTCAACGGCGTTATTCGGGAAAAAATCCTTGAACTCGCGATACAGCTGCGCCGCAAGGGTCTTGTTGTGTGAGATGATCAGACTGGGCAACTGCACTTGCTCAATGATTTTCGCCATTGTGTAAGTCTTCCCCGAGCCGGTCACGCCCTTGAGCGTCTGATACCGCTGGCGTTCGAGCACACCACGGCTGAGACTCTCAATTGCCTGTCCCTGATCTCCTGCCGGCTGGAAAGCCGAAATGGTCTGAAATGCGCCCATTGAGCCTACCGCCATTGAAACCGCTCGGGCCGTTCCGAGAGTCTCACGTTGAACTCCATCCGGCCGCGCCCGCGCATTACAGCCACAGGAACCACCTCCCCCGGTTTCGTGTTCTCGAGTGCTTCATAGAGATTTGCAAGGCTCTTCACGGAGCGCCCGTTGGCCTCAATAATAATATCACCGCCTAGATAGATCGTCGTGTTTCCGTAACGCACGGCACGGCTCGCGCTGCCGCCCTTAATCCCGGCCCGCTCGGCGTTTCCGCCCCGATCGATCTGAGAGACAAGAACCCCGTTGTCGACGGAAAGCCGTGCGTACCGTACGAGCGGAGGGAACAGTTGGCGGGGGACGATATCTATCCATCCGCGTTTGACCACGCCATACTGAATGAGATCGGGCACCACCCGCCGGGCTGTATCCACCGGGACCGCAAATCCAATTCCGATGGATCCTCCGGACGGAGAATAGATCATTGTATTTATTCCAATCATGTTTCCGGCAGAATCAAGCAGCGGCCCTCCCGAGTTCCCCGGGTTTATCGCGGCGTCGGTCTGAATCATGCCTCTGATTACCAGATTATTCTGTGTCTGCAATGGCCTTCCGAGCCCCGAAACAATGCCTGACGTCAACGTCCGGTCAAGGCCAAACGGATTTCCGATGGCAAGCACCTTCTGACCAACACGCAAATCGGCGGACCGTCCCAACGGCACGGTGACAAGTTCCACTCCATGCGGTGGAGAGAATTTCACCACGGCCAGATCGTTTTCGCTATCCGCACCAATCACTTCGCCTGGAAGCTGGGTACCGCCGACAAGGGTTACAAATACCTTCGCCGCATTTGCTACCACGTGGTTGTTGGTAAGCACGTATCCACGCGCGTCGATTATCGATCCGGAACCGGATCCGCCGGATTGCGGCACAGGTTCCAAAAACCAGTTGTACGCGACTGTTTCAGTGGTAAGGTTGACAACTCCCCGATTTCGCTCTTCGTAGACCCGGATATTGTTCAACTCATCCTGCGTAAAGCTCGGTTGCGTGTCCACGGGCAACGCATCCGCTGCCGTTCTCGGGTTGCCGCCAGGACTCATTCCTTGAATCGTCTCAACCCGAGCGCCGGCGGTATGCTGATCGGATGAGCTTCCTCCCGGCAGGATCGAAACAGCGTTGAGCACCAGGATGCACAGAAGAATAAATGAGACACTGCCCACCGAAAAAAGAATGACCTGACGTCCGCTATACAGTCGCATCCGTAACACCCCGTTTAGAATATATCTGCACCGCACGACTGCTTCAAGGGATATGCTTCGGCAGGTCAATTCAACGAAGGCTCTCCGCTCCAGAAGTAATCCCCATCGCCGTAGCGCCTGTACTGGGCGGCTTCGAGGACCGCTTCTTCTCCGATAAGCGAGCCGTGGCCATCCAGATCCGATATTGTGCGTGCAAGGCGCAGGATGGAAACCATTGCTCGGGAGGAAATCCTCATTCGTCTTACAATTGTCTCAAAGATGGTGCGGGCTCCTGGTTCCAGACGACAGTATTGCTGGACCTTGCCGGGCGACACTCTACCGTTTCTCGCAAAAGTTTCGGACGCATACCGGCTTTCCTGCAGGCCAACCGCGCGGATAACACGAGCCTTCATCTGGGCACTCCCAATGCCGTCTTCCTGAAAGAGAGTCCCGACTTCGGTCTGGGACACGGGGACCCGCATATCCACCCGGTCCAGGAGTGCTCCTCCCAACCTTTTCCAGTAGCGGTGCAGGTCATCCGGAGAACAGAGACAGACCGCATTGTCTCGTCCGAGATTTCCGCACGGACATGGGTTCGCTGCCATAATAAGTTGAAAACATGCCGGGAACCGGTACGTTCGTTCCGCGCGCGCTATTGATACTACGCCGTCCTCCAGAGGTTCCCGAAGACTCTGAAGTATATTCTGGCGAAACTCCGGCACTTCGTCGAGAAACAAAACGCCGCGATGGGCAAGGGAGATCTCCCCCGGTCGCACACCCCTTCCACCACCGATGATGCCTTCGAGAGATGCCGAATGATGCGGTGCTCGAAACGGCCGGCGTAGTATCAGACCGCAATCCGGGTCCAGAAGGCCTGCGATCGAATGAATTCGCGTAACTTCGAGCGCCTCAGCACGGGTAAGGGACGGGAGGATTCCGGGCACCCGCCGAATGGCCATAGTCTTTCCACTTCCGGGTGGGCCGAAAAGCAATACATGGTGGAGCCCGGCGGCCGCTATTTCGATTGCCCGTTTTACGACCGGGAGTCCCCGAAGATCGCTGAAATCCCCGACTGTATGTCCTGAGTCTTTGCCACCTGTGTCATCTTCCGATCCTGGCTGAAATGGTGGAAGAGGCCTTGATTGATTCGCTTCCAGGTCATGGAGCACACGAGATGCCTCGGCGAGGCGTGAAATTCCCGCAACCCTGGCATTGGCCACGGCGCTTCCTTCGGCCACGTTCAGCGCGGGTACCACGAACGTGTGTATACCCCGGCTCACCCCGCCCGCCACGGCAGAAAGGACTCCGGCAACAGCGCGGACTCCGCCGTCCAGCTGAAGTTCCCCCAGAAACATAACTCCTTCCGAGTCGGGCACACGAATTTGCGCCGTCGCGGCCAGAAGACCAATGGCTATTGGCAGGTCCAGCAACGCGCCTGCCTTTGGGACACCCGCCGGGGCCAGGTTCACAACAATCCGGTCGACCGGATAGCTGAATCCACTGTTGCGAACGGCTACGCGCACCCGCTCACGCGCCTCCCGAACCGCCCCGCCGGCAAGTCCAACAATCTCCATTCCCGGGATACCGCGGCGGATATCGACTTCCACGGTTACCAGTTCACCATCGAAACCTGCGTGCGTAAACCCAAAAATGCGCATAGTGCCCCGTACTGTACTACGGAACAATCACGGCACCGATTCATACAGTTAACGTGTCTATTGCCTCATGAACCAAATTGTCGCACAACTCGTTGAACTCGTTCCCGGAATGCCCCTTGACCCACTCCCAGGATATCCGACGCTCGCTCTGCAATTCGTGCAGAACTACCCAGAGATCCTGGTTCTTGACCGGTTTTCGATTGCTGGTCTTCCAACCGTTTTTCAACCACGTATGAATCCACTCAGAAACCCCGCGGCGCACATACTCTGAATCGGTTATGACCCGTACAGCTTCCCCGTCCGAAGGTAAACCAACTTCGTCCAGATACCGCAACGCCATGATAACTGCGGTGAGTTCCATCCGG
This sequence comes from uncultured Spirochaetales bacterium, assembly GCA_964553615.1. Classification (GTDB taxonomy): domain Bacteria; phylum Spirochaetota; class Spirochaetia; order DSM-27196; family DATKUC01; genus DATKUC01. The sequence goes on from CAZKMA010000016.1 coordinate 32,814, forward strand.
TTGTTGGTCGTTTGACGCTCCGCACCGTTCCTGGTGGTAGACAGACCGTCGCGTACCAGTACGAACGCCCACCCGCCGGGCCCGGGGTTTCCGATGCATCCGCCGTCAGTGTAAATAATAGCTGTATTCATGTTGTTGCTCACTACCCGGTAATCTCTGTATCACCGTAATTGAAAATCAGGACGCCAAGTAAATTTCTGTATTACAAAATAGTCTTGACATTTCTATACTTTATACATATTTTATTGAAAAATCTACTAACGGCCAACGCCAACAGGAAAAGAAAATGGCGAAAAAGAAGACGGAACGATCGTCGAAAATTGAACGAAGACAGGAGATCATCGCGGGTGTCCCGGCAGTAATTCTTATTGACGAGGCGCGCATACTTCGAGCGCCCCTTCTCAAGAACGAAAACACCCGCGGCGGTGAAGTGTATCATGTTGCCTCCATTGCAGACATGGAAGATTATGGCTACCTTAACACCCCAAAAAAGCAGATCCGCGTGAAGGCAAATGGCGCAAAAGCAGAAAAGTACCATCTGGAACCGCACGATGTGCTTCTGACAATCGTCGGAACAATCGGCAAAATATCGATCGTACCGGAGTCGTTTGATGGAAAGTGGATCCCAACAAGCAACATGCTCATAATCCGATTTCGGGAGACCAAACCGGAAAAGGCGCTGGCGTTTACGATGTTCATGAAGTCCGAATATGGCAGAGCAATTCTCGTCAAACTGACTCACGGGAAGACAATCCCCATAATCTCCAAGAAGGCGTTTTCGAAGACCTTGATACCCGCATTAACGGCTGTGGTTAAAAAGGAGAGCAAGGCACTCTTCTCGAAAGAGGAGAAACTGTACCAGAAGCGGGAAGAGCTCGTACTACAAGCAGAGGAATTGCGCAAAGGGTATCTCAAAGGCTGAGACTGAGGCATGATTTATCGCATAACTCTGAAGACAAATCCTCGACTGTTCATACTTATAGCCATATTGGCCCTCATCCCGGCCACGATCATTGCAGTGTTTCTGACATTTGGAGCCCTCCCGGGATTTGTCGGCCTCCTGGTGGGCGGATACATTGAATATCAGCTTATCAAGTTCCTGAGACTCCAGCTGGCGAGTATGGTCGAAATAGCGGATGATGGGGCTCACTGCCTCACGTCCGCCGGTGAAAACCTTCATTTTCGCTGGGGCTCAGTCAGCCATGCCGGCCTGTGTACCGACCCGAAAGGACGCAAAACGGTCTTTCTCTACAATGAAGAGGACGATAAGCTCATCACGATTCCGGACAGTTTCGCATCGCTTGACCAGCTTTCCCAGGAGATTCTGCAGCATGTCCAGCTTGAAGAATATGACCTCGGAATCGGGGAGTCCGTCCAAAGTCGGCTCCGATCCCTTCTTCGGTCCGATATAGACGACGACAACGTTGAGGATAATTAAGAAATCAACGTTCTATGAGGGAAGGCTGAGTGCGGGAAATGACGTGCGCAAACGCTTCCTCCACAGAGTTCACATCCGGTTGGAGGGCGAGTAAGAGATAGGCCGGCGCCTCGTGAAATGTAATCGGCAGAAATATGCTCTTCTGGAGGAGAGAGAACTGACTCTCTTCGCACACGGAACGGAAATTGGGGACATCGTTCAAAGGCACTCGGAAGAAGAGCACTTTCCCGCCGCGTAGCACGTTTTCGTAAAGCGGTGTGCCCTTTTTCGCAATCATTCTATTCATGCAGATCTCATCGAGTCCGAGTGAATAGGTCCCGCGATATCCTTTTTCACCTTCAAGAAATATGCTTCCCGCGCGTGACTTGAAAATCCGGGTCACTTCAACCAGTGACTTCACGATGCCGCTCTCGTTCTGTCGGTAGTGGCGCATGAACCAGTCATAGTCAATACCGCTTTCAGAAAAGCGAAGTCGTTCATTGTCATCGCCCAGGCTCAGGCGCAACTCGTCGGCCCCGCCTGCCTTGGATCCGAGCTCCGCCGGAAACAGATCGATTGCATGAATCGAGAGAATCTCATCAATGCCACTCTCGCCCGGTACGGAGGAAATGCCACTCGAATGCATAACGCTCTGAGCGAGATTCCGAAACTCCGCTGCCTGACTCGAATCTTCCCGATCCGCCCACTCTGGCTGCGTATAGGCCTTCGGCTGGATTTGAAAGACTCCATCTGACTGCCCCAATACGAACTCATTCTCCGCCAGAAGGTCCAGGATATGCTTCATTGGCACCACGGAATAGTCCTTCGCGGCAAGGTCGCCGATCCCGACATTCGCATCGTCTGCCATTTGCGCTGCCGTCTCCGCCGATGTCTCCGCGACCGGCTCTGCCGTCGGCAGAGCCGACGGCTCCTGTGCCACCATATCCACGGGCTCGACGTCTGACACCTCATCGCCTTCAACCGAGGTTAGTTCCGCGAGCTCGAGATGATCCCCAACCAGAGCGCTGAACCGTCCACCAAAGGACAGTTTGCTCGCCATGAACAGGCCGGCACTTGAAATCGGGAGAGCCTCGCTTGGAAAGCTATCCTCTTCATCCTCGGACTCTAGCTCATCGATAATCTCCACATCCTGGACGATACCGGGAGATTCCGTCTGTGCCCGTCCTCCGACGCCTGCGAGTTGCTCCGTTGAATCGATCTCCTCAAGGCTTTCAAGTTCTTCTCCGTCTTCTATCTCATCCAGCGCATCGATTTCCTCGATCTCTTCAATGCTGTCATTCCCAACACCTTTCTGTCCGGCAGTCGGGTATTGGGTCTCGTCTTCAAACAAGGCGTCCGGTGCGCGTAATTCATCGGGATTTGGCTTTTCAGCCGAGAAATCCGGAAACTCGATTTCCTCGTAATCCAGGTCTTCGAGTCCATCCCGTCTTGCGGACTCCGCTACCGGCTCTCCGGTGGTCCGTGCATACAGACCGTTCCTCGCGGATCCCACCTCATCCAGCTCGGCCGCATTGGCGACTACGACCGGTTCTTCAGTTACAGGATTGCGAACCCCGGCGGGTTCCGCCGTTTCCAGGGATTCACCGACTTCGTCGAGCCCCTGAGCTTCCTCAAGCTCTTCAATTTCCTCGAGCTCTTCAATTTCCTCAAGCTCTGCGACTTCGTC
>CAZKMA010000016.1:36017-77709 GCA_964553615.1 uncultured Spirochaetales bacterium
CAAGCTCTTCAATTTCCTCGAGCTCTTCAATTTCCTCAAGCTCTGCGACTTCGTCTATCTCTGCGACTTCGTCGAGGTCTTCGGCTTCCTCAAGCTCTTCGGCTTCCTCAAGCTCTTCCGCTTCCTCAAGCTCTTCAACTTCATCGAGTTCTGACGCCTCTTCTACGTCGGAAACGTCGTCTGCCGCGGCGTCGTCCGACTCGTCGATTTCTTCAACATCAACCGGCCTCATTCCCGCGAAGGGGGATTTCGGTACCTCGCGTGCATCGACCTCGTCAGAGACCTCCTCGACCGGCTCTATTTCTTCGAGTTCTTCGCCGTCGAGTTCGTCTACCTCTTCGACCTCTACCAGCGTACCACGTGGTTTCCCTTCGTTTTTTTCGGGGGTTGGAGTTGTGTCATCTCGGATCGGAAGTGTTTTCCGAACAGTCTGCGGAAGATCCGATACCTGCATGTTCCCAAAGGCCCGCTGGATGACCGCCTCGAGCCGTGCAATATCCAGCGGTGCCGAACGAGTCTCTACGGTCTTCTTTGTCCCCAATACCGTGAGGATCTCATCCCAACTGCTATCGATGAGGTGGTCGATTTCTTCGCCGCGCTTTCCGCGCGAATTGCCAATTCCCCTTTTTATCTCCCGCGATACGTCTTCTCGCCGTTGTTCCAGCTCCACCTGCCAGCGCCGCCAGTCGATTTCATCTTTGCTCTCGAGGTATTCCTGGATGAGTTGTATCTGGAACCGCTTTATTCGGTCGCTCAGTACCAGGACGCTGTCCTGTCGGACGTTCAGAAGCAGGAAAACCAGGAGGAAGGATGTGAAGAAGGTACCGGCCAGCAGAACCCACTGCATGAGCGGAACCATGCGGAAGTTCGATTCAGGTACCAGGAGAAGCGCGTAGCCGTCCGGTTTGGCGGCTTTACTGAAGATGAAAAAACTTCCACCGTCTGTGCTCTTCAGCAGAGGCGTCGAGGCTACTGAGGAAGGTGACCAGGTCGAGCCGACGGCTTCCGCGAGCGTGCTTCCAAACCGGTCCGGTATATTCAGTACGACGCCGCCGTCTCGCACAATCTTCGGACCGCTTCCAAGATTAATTACGCCATCTGATACCAGCTCGTTTGCCAACCCCTGTACCGAAACGTAGAACAGAGCCGTGCCCTGGACTATATTGTAGCTGTCCCTGACCAGGAAACGGTAGATAAAGGTGTTGTCCTGCGGCACCGAAAGAAGATTGAACGGCGTGCTCTGAGGCAACGCGAGAGTCGCAAGCGAAAGCGGATCCTTAATTTCACCCGGAGACTTGTATTCGATCTGCCCTGCCCCGGTGCTCTGAACATCCGTCGGGAGCGAGCTGTAGTGGAGCCGCTGTCCCTGATTGCCGATGAATCGAACGAACATGAATCCATTCATTTCGGATTTCATTGCACCGAAAAGCGCTTGCCGACTCTGGATATCCTGAAGACTTTGATTTGCCTGAAAGACGTTCTTTACCGACCCTTGCTCAAGGATCTTCTCAAATCTTATTTTGTTCTTTTCATGATAGCTTTCGACCGCGGCAACAGCCCGTTCGAGCCGTGCGGTCTCATTCTGCCGTACTCGAGGATTGTAGAATGTCGCCTCTATGTAGTGAAAAAGCCCAGAGAATGCAAAAATGGTAAAGCCACTAAAGACAATTACCGCTACAAGCAAACTGAGGGCTACTTTTTGAGATGACTTCATGCCAAAAAAACCGGCCTCCGCCCAACTTCAATTCATATTATACCATCTTTACCAATATCGGTCAGACATGATGCAGCTTGAGGAGGAGACTCAATAACTTAAAAAAAACGGGTGCCGATGTGTGTCTCCGAGGATCAATGGATTCCCGGAATAACACACCGGCGCCCGCACGATTTCAGTGATACTGCGCGGATCCGCTACTCTTCTGCCGCAACTTCCTCTCGAGCCGGTTCAGTCTTTTCGGCCTTCTCAGGCTTACCTGCCGGTTTCTCGCGCTTGCGAACAACCCGCTCAACAAGCTCAAGGATGACAACTTCCGCTGCATCCCCGGAACGCTGACCGGTCTTGAGCATTCTGGTATAACCGCCGGGCCGCGTTACATACCGTGGGCCAATCTCGTTGAAGAGTTTTGCCAGTATTTCCTTGTCCTGAACCAGCTTTGCGGCTATTCGACGGTTGTGAACCGTATCTTCCTTCGCCCGTGTAATCAATTTCTCGGCAGTTATGCGAATGGACTTCGCCTTTGCCTTCGTCGTGTTGATCCGTTCGTAACGGAACAGGGAAGTCACCATGCTCCGGTGAAGCGCCTTCCGGTGACTCGGGGTTCGGCTGAGTTTATTGAACCCATTCTTATGATTCATCGTCCGTGTCCTCTTCTTCGTCTTCGATTGCGGCTGCGGTCGGCTCGCCGTCCGCCGCGGACTTCTTGGGCGGCCACATAATATTGTTCTTCAACGCGCTATAATCCGTCATACCCAGGCTCAAATTCCACTCTTTCAGTTTTTCCTTGATTTCCTGGAGTGACTTCTTGCCGAAATTCCGCGTCTTCGCAATATCTTCTTCGGTTCGTCCAGTCAGATCCCCAATGCTGCGAATATTCGCATTCTTCAGGCAATTGCTTGACCGTACCGAAAGCTCAAGTTCCTCAACCGGTGTCTCGAGCAACTTCCGAATCCGTTCTTCCTCTTCGTCTATGTCTTCATCGCCGGCCACCTCATCTTCATCAAAATTAATGAAGATCGTGAAGTGATCTTTGGCGATTTTGGCGGCTTCGGCTATTGCGTCTTCCGGAGCAAGCGAACCGTCGGTCCACAACTCGAAAATCAGCTTGTCATAATCCGTCCGCTGACCCACGCGAGTGTCTTCAACACCATATTTTACCCGTCGTATCGGTGAAAATGCGGCGTCGATTGGTATGGTCCCGATTACTTCGATGTACTTCTCGTTCATCTCCGCAGGAACATAACCACGTCCCAGATCGATCTGAACTTCCATTTCGACGTTGGCCGAATCCATGAGCGACATGACATGCAGATCTTTGTTGATTACCTGCACACCGTCACCCGCTTCCAGGGCTGCCGCAGAAATGGCGCCCTTTCCCTTCATCTCCACCAGAATGGTCTTCTGCTCAACATCGTTCGACAACTTCAGTTTTACCTGCTTCAAGTTGTTGATAATGTCGGGCGTGTCTTCGACCACATGCGGAATCGATTCGTATTCACTCGACAACACATGTGGAGTACCATCCTGGTCGTACGAGGTAATTCGCACCGCCGTAACGGCGTAGCCCTGAATCGAAGAGAGCAGGATCCTGCGCAGTGTATTGCCAATTGTCGTTCCGTAACCCCGTTCAAAGGGATACGCGACGAACTTGCCGTAGTCCCGCGCGACCTCACTGTGTTCGAAGATTATGCCTTTCGGCTTCTTGAATCCTTTTAGAAGATTCTTTCGTGCCATTGATACTCCCTCGTCGGACCGAATCCTGAAGAATTCTTTCCCTGCACCGCTTACCACACGGGAAGAGAAGAACTAAACGCGTCTGCTCTTTCGAGGCCGGCAGCCGTTGTGGGGTATCGGCGTAACATCCTTGATACTTCGGACTTTCAGACCCAATGCACCAAGGGACCGGATTGCGGACTCTCTTCCGACTCCAGGACCCTTCACCAATACGTGAACCTCGCGGAGCCCGTAGTCCATGGCCTTTTTTACAGCGTCTTCAGCTGTGGTCTGCGCAGCAAACGGCGTAGACTTTTTTGCTCCGCGAAAGCCAAGGCCGCCAGCACTTGCCCATGAGAGCGCGTTTCCGTTCAGGTCGGTTACTGTGACAATAGTATTGTTGAAGGTTGCCTGAATAAAAATCTTTCCTTCAAATACTGATTTTTTCTCTTTCTTCTTCTTTGTTTTGGCCAAGGGGTCTTACCTCCGTCTCTGCCAGGCTGACTGCAGGCTATCGCCTACTTTGCCGCCTTCTTCTTCCCGGCGACTGTCTTCTTCCTACCCTTTCGGGTACGAGCGTTCGTTCTGGTCCTTTGACCTCGCAAAGGCAGACCTTTTCGGTGCCGCAGTCCCCGGTAACAGCCGATATCCATCAACCGTTTGATATTCAGGGAAACCTCGGTCCTGAGTCGACCTTCAACCTTGTATTCATTCTCGATAACGTTCCGCAGCTCGTTCACTTGCTCGGCGGAAAGGTCATTCATACGTTGTTCGGTATCGATTCCCGTCTTCTGGCAAATTTCCTGTGCTGATGGACGCCCGATACCGTATATGTATGTGAGCGCCACGTCGACGTGCTTGTTGGGCAGGTCGATACCTGCAATACGTGCCATCTAGAGCCCTCCTACTTTTGCCGCTGTTTGTGCTTTGGATTATCACAGATAATCCGGACGACTCCACGCCGTTTGATTACCTTGCACTTGTCGCACATGGGTTTCACACTCACACGAACCTTCATCACAAACCTCTTTCTTCTGTCCGGCGACCTTCACGGCCGACCGCACACTGCGAATTTTCCAAATCGGCTATAGATTTCGCGGCCGAATGCGGCCTTTCTTCGTCAATCCCTCGTGATGATGCATCCTGAGGTGTCCCTCTATCTGCGACATCAGGTCAAGATCGACACCCACTATGATCAGCAACGAAGTACCGCCCATGAGGCGTGCCATCTGTTGCGGCATGTTGAACCACTCTTGCACGAGAGTTGGTATGATCGCGATGAGAGACAGAAAGATTGCACCCGGAAGAATAATACGATTGAGTATCCTCGTGAAATACTCTTCCATTTTCTCCGTGCGTATACCCGGAATCGAACCACCATTTTCTCTGATATTCTTGGAAATCTCAACCGGGTTCAACGTAACCTGAGTGTAGAAGTACGCGAAGAAAATGATCAACAACGTATACACTATCAGATACGGAAGGCCTCTCGGATTCAACCATTGCGCAAAGTCCGACAACCACCGTACACGCCCGCCGAGGCTCTGTGCAATCTGCAGCGGGAAGATCAACACTGAGGACGCGAAGATGACCGGGATAACCCCCGACGGGTTGATCTTGAACGGAACATACGTATTCTGCGCTCCGTACATCTTTCGGCCGACAACCCGTTTCGCATAATGCACAGGTATCTTCCGCATTCCGCGTTGCTCGTAAATGACCAAGGCGACAACACCCACAAACATTGCCATGACTACGATGACCAGCACGGGATTCAATGTCTGCTGACGGATGCCGTAGATGACTTCGTACAGCGCATGAGGAACACGGGCGACAATGCCGGCGAAGATCAACAGTGAGATGCCGTTCCCGACGCCCCTCTGGTTTATCTGTTCACCCATCCACATAAGGAAGATTGTCCCGGAGGTAACAGTGAGCATTGAAATGGCAGCGTACGCCATCCTTGGAAGGGTAATGGCATCCGGAATACTGTCCGCGTATACGGTAACCGCAAACGACTGGACAATACACACGGCGACTGTTCCCCAACGCGTATATCGCTGAATCCGCTTTTTCCCGCCCTCTTCCTCAGAGATCTTTTTCATCTTCGGAAACACCAGCAATAACAACTGCATGATAATGGACATGGAGATGTACGGCATGATTCCGAGCATGAACACCGAAAACTTGCTGAAGGCACCGCCGGAAAAGAAGTTCAGGTAGTCGGTGATCGATATGGCACCACTGTTCTGTTGCGCCAGGAAATATACCTTCAACGCGTTTACGTTGATACCCGGAATCGGTATCGCCGCTCCGAGTCGGAAGACAAGCAAGACGCCAAACGTATAAAGGATCCTGTCGCGTAGATCCTTGATGCGAAACATGTCAACAAGTGGTGTTCTAGCCATGACCCTAAACCTGTCCTTCGATTACGGAGTCGGTCTCCACAGAACCACCTGCTTCCTCGATCTTGGATCGCGCAGAGGAGGAAACACGCATACCGGAAACCTTTACCTTCTTCGATATGGAACCATCACCGAGAATTTTGGCTACCTCTACGGACTTCTTGATGAGGTTTTTCGCCTTCAAAGTGTCCAGGGTAACATCATCTCCGTCCACGAATCGTTTATCGATCTCAGCAAGACTTACGACCACGGTGATGACTTTGAATGGGTAATTCGAGAAGCCGCGACGCGCTATGCGCCGGTACAGTGGCATCTGGCCACCTTCAAACCCGGGACGCACTCCGCCGCCGGATCGCGAGTTCTGGCCCTTGTTGCCTCTGCCGGCAGTTCCGCCGTGGCCACTTCCCTGCCCTCGGCCAACTTTTCTGGCCTTTTTGGTTGCGCCGTCGGGCACATGCAGTTCACGCATGGCGCTATATCTCCTCAACCTTCACAAGATGTCCAACCGCCCGGACCATTCCACGAATGACGGGCGAATCCTGTTTCTCTATGACCTGATGCATTTTCCGCAGGCCAAGGGAACGTACCGTCCTGCGGTGTTTGGGGATAGCCCCGATCGGACTGCGCACCAGTGTAATTCTCAGCGCTCCCGCCATACTTAACCCCACATTTCCTTCAGTGACTTGCCGCGGTTTCTGGCAATGACCCGGGCGTCCATAAGTCCATCCAGGCCGGTGAATACGGCCTTCACAATATTCACTGCATTCTGACTTCCCAGCGACTTGCTGAGAACATCATTTATGCCACCTACTTCCATGATAGCCCGCACTGGACCGCCGGCAATGATCCCGGTACCAGGAGCTGCAGGCTTCAGCAGCACTTTCGCACTCTTGAACTCACCCTGTATCTCATGTGGCAGCGTGCTCTTCTTCATGGGCACAACCCGCATGTTTCTCTTGGCCCGGTCAACACCTTTACGGATTGCTTCGGCAACATCGTTTGCCTTTCCATAGCCGAATCCGACCGAACCCTTTTTGTTGCCCACGACAACCAGGGCCGAAAACGAGAAACGACGACCACCCTTCACTACCTTCGCAACACGGTTCAGCTTTATCAGGCGCTCCGAAAACTCTTTGTCGCGTGAATCGCTCACAAGCTCCCCCTAGAACTCAACGCCGGCTTTGCGTGCGCCGTCAGCTACTGCTTTGATGACACCGTGGTACAGGTTCCCATTCCGGTCAAAAACCGCACGTTTCAGGTTCATCTCGACCATTTTCTTGCCAAGGACCTCGCCAAGCTTAGCCGCGTCGGCTACTGTGCTCTTCAATGCCTTGTACTCGCCGAAGGCGTTGCTCACAGATGTGAGCGTCTTTCCGACGCTGTCGTCAATAACCTGCACGTACACATACCGGTTACTCTTGAAGATGCTGATTCGTGGACGATCTGCATTGCCCGTAACCCGCCCTCGGATTCTTGCCCGCCTGCGCGACAGACGCTTGTGCTTCAGTTCAAGTCTCTTCATGCCGTTACCTATTTCACGCCCGACTTACCGACCTTCCGTCGGAGATTTTCCTCTTCATACTTCACGCCCTTTCCCTTGTATGGCTCGGGCGGCCGCAGCGATCGAAGCTCTGACGCCACCTGCCCGACACGTGCCTTGTCAATTCCTCGCACGCTAACCTTGTTTGGACCATCGGTTTCAATGGTCAAACCTTCGGGGATGGGAAATTCAATGGGATTCGAGTAACCGAGATTCAGAACAAGGTTCTTCCCCTTGACTTCAGCTCGATACCCCACGCCATTGATTACCAGAGTTCGAGTAAATCCCTGGCTCACACCGATAACCATGTTATTAAGCAGGTTCCGGTACAGCCCGTGCATCGACTTCGCTCGCTTTGATTCGTTCTTACGCGTTACGATGGCCGAGCCACCATCCACCTTGATCTCGACCTGTGGCAGATAGTCCTGCGTCAGCTTACCTTTGGGACCTTCGACAGTGAACTCTGCCGAACCAACAGAAACCTTCACGCCGGCGGGAATTGGCACCGGTAATCTTCCGATCCGTGACATATTGCTTCCCTCTCTTACCAGACCGAGCAGATCAGCTCGCCGCCGACCTTTCTCTCAAGGGCCTTGCGTCCCGTGGTAACACCGGCGGAAGTGGATACGATTATCGTTCCATATCCGTTGTACACCCTCGGCATCTTTTTGTACCCAGAATACACCCGTCGTCCCGGACTCGAAATTGTCTTAAGGCCATGAATAATCGGGTTCATCTTCTCATCGTACTTCAGAAAAATACGGATATAGGAGAAGCTGTCCTGGGTTACCTTCTTAAAGTTCTTGATGTATCCCTCGTTCTTCAGCACCTTGACGATTTCAAGCTTCAACTTCGAGGTCGGGATATCCACCTTGTCGAACTTCGCATGGCTCGCATTGCGGATCTTCGTAAGCATATCAGCTACGGGGTCAGAAACGCTCATATACCTCTCCCTACCAGCTAGATTTCGTCACTCCAGGAATCAGACCATCGCTCGCAAGCTTGCGAAAGCAGATCCTGCACATCTGGAATTTCCGCATATATCCGCGAGGGCGTCCACAGACCCTGCAACGCCGTACCTTCCGCGTCGAATACTTCGGCTTGCGCAAAGCCTTCTGGATCATTGCCTTTCTTGCCATTCAACCTCTCCCAATATCCGCATGAACCGAAATCATACCGGTTCTTAGTGACGGAACGGCATACCGAATTTTTCGAGCAGCCGCTTCGCCTCTTCATCGGTTGGCGCCGTTGTCACTATTGCGACGTTCAATCCGTTAATGCGTTCAATCTTGTCGTAGTCAATCTCAGGAAAAATGATCTGTTCCACTATGCCCATAGAAAAGTTCCCATGTCCGTCAAACGCATTCGGATTGACGCCGCGAAAGTCTTTGACTCGCGGAAGGGCTATATTAATGAGCCGGTCCAGAAAGTCATACATATAGGCACCGCGCAGCGTGACCTTGGCACCAATTTCCTGTCCTTCACGCACCTTGAAGTTCGCTATGGACTTGCGTGCTTTGGTCTTCACCGCCTTCTGCCCGGTAATCTGCGTGAGCTCCGTTACTGCCGCATCCAGAAGCTTCTTGTTCTGAGTTGCTTCGCCAACGCCCATGCTTACAATGACTTTTTCGACCTTCGGAATCTGCATAGGCGTCTTGTAATGGAACTCTTCCATCATTTCGCCACGGATTTTTTCCGCGTATAGTGTCCGCATCACGGATCGAAAAGTTGATGCCGTCGCAGCCATTACAGTACTTCTCCCGTCTTTTTGGCGATCCGGACTTTCTCACCATTCTGAATGCGATATCCCAACCGTGTTGGCCGGCCGTTATTGGCAAGCGCCATAACATTCGAAATGTGAATGGACGCTTCAATATCGATAATACCGCTCTGATCTTCCTGACGTTTCTTCTTCATGGCCTTCTTAACCATGTTGACGCCTTCCACCAGGACACGTCCTTTTACGCGATCTACTCGCAGAACCCGTCCGGTCTTTCCTTTGTCCTTCCCGGCGATCACTTTTACCTGATCATCCTTCTTCAGCTTATAATCAGTCTTTATCTGTTTCATTTCATTCTCCTCAGATCCGGCTCGCGACCGCCTATATTTGTTTTTTAGGACAGGTCGTATGAGGATTCCCCCCGCTATAACACTTCCGGGGCCAGGGAGACAATTTTCATGAAATCGCTCTCACGCAGCTCTCGTGCAACCGGCCCGAAGATACGTTTCCCTTTCGGATTCTTCTGGGCGTCAATAATAACGCACGCGTTGTCGTCAAATCGGATGTAGGTCCCATCAATTCGGCGATATTCTTTCCGTGTCCGAACAACAACCGCCTTTTCGACGTTCCCCTTCTTGACGGGGGCGTTGGGCAAAGCATCTTTCACCGCAACGACAACGATGTCGCCGATTGAAGCGTATTTCCGCTTGCTTCCGCCAAGAACTTTGATGCACTGTACTATCTTGGCACCGCTGTTATCTGCAACGTTCAGAAATGTCTGCATCTGAATCATGACGCTACCTCTTTATTCCGCTCATTTCGCCCGTTCGAGCACTTCAGCGAGGCGCCAGTGCTTGTCTTTACTGACTCTCCGCGCTTCGATTACCCGAACGGTGTCACCCTCGTGAGCATCATTCTGCTCATCATGGGCCTTCACCTTCTTGGTCATGGTCAGATATTTCTTGTACAGCGGGTGCAGCTTGCGCTCGCTGATTGCCACGACAATGGTCTTATCCATCTTGTCGCTCACCACACGACCGGTAAAGCTTTTCTTCGTCTTACGCACTTCCTGCGTCTTGTTGGTTTCCACCGCTTACTCCTGTGTCTTCTCGGGAACGGATCCTTTTGCTGCAGTTTCCGCCGCAACCTTTGTGGAAGCAGCTTCCGCCGGTCCGCCATGAGCAAGCACTTCCGGATGGTTGTAAATCATACCGTTCAGCCGGGAAATCTTGCGGCGTAGAACCCGCTTCTCAACCGGATTGTCAACGTGACCGACAACCGTGTTAAACCGCACATCACGATACTTCACCCGAAGCTCTTCCCGCTTCGTCAACAGCTCTTCGAACGTCAAGTCCTTGAATGAATCCTTCATTTTCTACTCCAGGTCCCGACGCGTTACAAACTTCGTCTTGACCGGCAACTTGCTCGAAGCCAGTCTCAGCGCACCCTCCGCAAGAGAGCGCTCGACACCGCCAATTTCAAACATGACCGTTCCGGCCTTTACCGCTGCAACCCAGTACTCAGGGCTGCCCTTACCTTTGCCCATCCGGGTTTCAGCAGGTTTCTTGGTATATGGCATATCCGGGAAGATCCGAATCCAAACCTTACCACCACGTTTGATGTGACGAGTCATTGCAATTCGAGCGGCTTCGATCTGGCGATTCGTCACCCAGAGTGACTCCGTCGACAGCAGACCAAAATCCCCGAATGCCACCGTATTACACCGAGTAGCGTTTCCCAGCACGCTCCGCTTTACGCGGCGCTGCCGTTTCCGGAATTTCGTTCTCTTTGGGCTCAGCATACGCTAACTCCTAGCCGGCGCCCTGTCGCGCCGCTTCTTGACGAGAAGGCCGGCATCTTCTTTCTTCTCGTTACCAAGGATTTCCCCGTGGAAAACCCAGACTTTGACACCGATGGCTCCAAAGGTTGTAAAGGCCTCTGCAAATCCGTAGTCAATATTCGCACGAAGGGTATGAAGTGGTACCCGGCCGGACTTCTGCGTTTCCACCCGGGACATTTCAGCCCCACCAAGCCGACCGGCAATACGGATCTTCACGCCCTGGGCGCCCGCCTTCATTGCGCTGTTCACAGCCATCTTGAGTGTTCTTCGAAAAGAAGCACGTGACTTGAGTTGTCGAGCAACGTTCAGCGCAATCAGCTGTCCATTGCTCTCCGCACGCTTTATCTCTTTAATCTTGATCTGAATCTTCTTGCCGGCACCTTTCTGAAGTGCAATGCCAATCTTCTCTATATTCGCGCCCTTCGTGCCAATTATGACACCCGGTCGCGATGTATGAATGACCAGAGTGATTCGCTGCGGATGCCTGATAATCTCCACATCAGCGATGTCGGCGCTACGGGTTTCCGGCAGCCCCGCAATGAGCTTTCGAAGCTTCAGGTCCTCATGGAGAGTCTCCGCGTATTCGCGCGGATCCACATACCATTTAGACTTCCAGCTTTTGTTAATTCCAATCCGGAACCCATACGGGTTGACTTTCTGTCCCACGTTACTCCCCCGCCTTCGCTTTCGCGATCTCGTCGACAATCACCGTTATGTGGCTCATTCTCTTCTGCAACATGTCGGCCCGACCACGAGCACGCAACCACATACGCTTCAACCGCGGTCCTTCGTCTACGCGAAGCTCTTTTACAAACAGCATATCCTCGTCCAGATTCTTGTTCTGAACCAGTGCGTTTGCTGCGGCGGACTGGATTACCTTTCGAAGCAGTTTTGCTCCCTTGTGAGGCAAATTCTCCAGGATGGCAACCGCATCGTTATACGGCTTGCTCCGCACATTATCCGCGACGCGACGCACCTTTGTCGGTGAAATCATCAGATAGCGCGCGACCGCTCTGTAACCACTCTTGTCTGCCATACGATCATCTACCTCTTTCCGGCTTTTCTGTCCGATCCGGCATGGCCGCGGAAAAGCCGGGTCGGGGAGAACTCACCAAGCTTGTGCCCGACAAGGTTTTCGGTAACATAGACCGGAACCCAGGTTTTCCCGTTGTAAACAGAGATCGTAAGCCCGACCATCTCCGGGATAATCGTCGAACACCGGGAGTACGTCTTAATCATCTTCCGGTCGCCCGACCTGTTCATATTAACGACTCTGCTGTACAGGCTCTTCTCAATGAACGGGCCCTTCTTAATCGATCTGGACACTGCTCACTCCTACTTTCTGCGTTTGACGATGAACCGGGTGGAAACCTTTCGCTTCTTCCGGGTCTTATGACCCTTCGTTCCCTTACCCCAGGGGGTAACCGGATGGCGACCTGCCGCCGTCTTACCCTCACCACCACCATGTGGGTGATCAATCGGGTTCATCGCGACACCCCGAACCTTCGGTCTATGTCCGAGCCATCGAGCGCGCCCGGCTTTCCCCAACGACACATTCATGTGATCTTCGTTCCCTACCGATCCAATGGTCGCAAAACACTTCCTGAATACCAGGCGCATTTCACCGGATGGCAGCCGCAGAGTGACATAGTCGCCCTCTTTTGCAGCAACAACCGCACCTGAACCGGCCGAACGCGCAAGCTGTCCGCCACGGCCGCGCTGAAGCTCAACGTTGTGTACGGTTACGCCCAGCGGAACATCTTCGAGTGGCAACGCGTTCCCGTTCACGGGATTAACTCCCGGACCGCTCACAATGGTATCGCCCCTCTTCAGATCCTTCGGCGCAATGATATATCGCTTTTCACCGTCGGCGTATACGACGAGCGCAATGTTTGCACTTCGATTCGGGTCATACTCAAGAGTCTTCACAACACCCGGTACACCATATTTGTCACGGAGAAAATCAATTTCGCGATACCGACGTTTATGGCCGCCACCGCGACGACGCACACTTATACGACCATTATCATCCCGGCCGGAGTTTCCGCTCTTGCCGGTTGTAAGGCGCTTTTCGGACTTTCCCTTTTCAAGATCCGTCCTGGCCAGAGTGCTCTTGAAGCGAAGGCCCGGCGTGATCGGATTGTAGTTCTTCAGAGCCACAGTTACCCCCTATCGTCCTTTAGGCGCCTTCAAAGATCTGTATCTTCTCGCCAGGGGCAAGCGTTACCAGAGCTTTCTTCCAGCGTGCGGTATAGCCGCGCTGATACCGCACCCGCTTGGGCTTTCCCTTCACATTTATGACGTTGCATGAAACCGGGTGTACCGTAAACAACGCGTGCACGGCCGACATAATGTCGATCTTGCTTGCGTCCGGGTGCACGCGAAAAGCGTACGTACCCTGTTCGCGCTGCGCGTTGCTCTTTTCAGTAAGCAACGGGTGAATGATAATCTTATCAGCGTCCATCTCGCATTACCTTCCGTTTAGTTTTCCGAGACTGCCGTAGTTCCGGCAACAGCGACTCGATCCGAAGCGTAGAACTCGTTCAGCGATTTTGCTGCAGTTTCCAGCATGAGAACGTTCCGACTGTAAAACAGGTCGTGAGCCCGCAGTCTGTCGAAAGACAGGAAAGAAATCGTTGGGATATTGGCCCCGGCACGTTTGATCAGAGCGTCGTTATCCTTGAGTATAACCACAGTCTTTTCACCGTTCGCGAGGTTCTTCAGAATAGAGACAAGATCCTTCGTCTTCCCACTCTCTACAGTGAAGTCTTCAACAATTTTCAAGCTGTCATCCTGAGCCTTCATGCTCAACAGAGACCGGAACGCAAGCCGCTTCACTTTCTTCGGAAGTCGATACCCGTAGTCGCGCGGCCGTGGCCCGAAGGCAACTCCACCCCCGACCCAGATCGGCGACTGCTTTGAGCCGGACCGCGCACGCCCCGTACCCTTCTGCTTCCACGGTTTCTTGTGCGTACCAAGAACCTCACTTCGGGTCTTGGTTGCCGCAGTTCCAATCCGCAGATTAGCAAGCTCATTCCGAATTGCGTGATAGATTGCGCCTTCGCTCACCTTGATGCCGAAAACGGCATCATCAAGCTCAATGCTCCGGAGCTCTTTGCCTTCTATCGAAAGGACTTTCTTGTCCATATCATCCTCTTCCTGATATCACCGGTGCCAGTGACCGAACCGCGCTCTCAGCCCTTTTTCTTTGCGTCGCGCACAACTACCAGCGAATCTTTCGAGCCTGGTACCGAGCCGTTCACAAGAATGAGCTGATTTTCCGTATCGATACTGACGACCCGCAGATTCTGAACCGTTCTGCGATCCGCACCCATTCGACCGGCCATCTTACGACCCTTCAAGGTCTTTGCCGGGTAGGTATTCTGTCCGGTTGACCCGTTCGTCCGATGGAATTTGGAACCATGAGTCTTTCGTCCACCACCGAATCCGTGTCGCTTCATGACACCCTGAAACCCCTTGCCTTTCGAGGTTCCAATTATGTCGACAAAGAAGAAGTCCGAAAGAACGTCGACTCCAACAGAATCGCCTACTTTGCATTCCAGGTCAAAATCCCGCATCTCCACGAGGCTCTTCTTTGGCGAGATACCTTCCTGAAACTGTCCGAGGTACGGCTTTGTTGCTCGTGACGGCTTCATATCGTCGGAGCCCAGAACCACGGCACTATACCCATCGTTTTCCATGGTACGGATCCCGACAACCACGTTGGGCTCGGCTTTAATCACCGTAACAGGCGTGAGCACTCCGGCCTCATCGAACACCTGGGTCATACCGACCTTTTTTCCAATCAGTCCTACCATCGTTTTCCTGCCGTACTACTGCTTGATTTCAACGTCCACACCGGCGGGAAGCTCGAGCTTCATCAGTGCGTCCATAACCGCCGAGGTCGGCTCAATGATGTCAATAAGCCGCTTGTGTGTGCGCATCTCGAACTGCTCCCGCGCTTTCTTGTTCACATGCGGCGACCGCAAAACGGTAAACTTGTTAATTCGCGTTGGAAGCGGAATTGGTCCAGATACCTTCGCGCCCGACTTCTGAACGGTCTGCACTATCGCTTTTGCACTCTGGTCGATCAGCTCGACGTCGAAACCGCGAAGCCTGACGCGTATCTTTTCCGTTGCCATTGATCCTCCGTATTGGTCCGCATGGGGCCAAACCAAGCGGCCCGTTGCCCGAACTCATTCCGGGCAACAAGGCCTTATTCACTGATCCGTTATTCGACGATCTCGATGACCTGACCGCTGGCGACCGTCCGACCGCCTTCGCGGATTGCAAACCGGAGCCCCTTATCCATTGCGATCGGGTGCAGAAGTTCAACATTGATCTCGGTATTGTCACCAGGCATAACCATCTCTTTTCCTTCAGGAAGGGTCACACTGCCGGTGATATCCGTGGTTCTAAAGTAGAATTGCGGCCGATACCCGGAAAAGAACGGGGAATGACGCCCGCCCTCGTCCTTGTTCAGGACGTAGACCGTGCCCTTGAACTTGCGGAACGGCTTGATCGACCCGGGCTTTGCAAGGACCTGGCCACGCTCAACTTCCTTCTTGTCGGTACCACGAAGCAGACAACCAATGTTATCTCCCGCCTGCCCCTGATCCAGCAGCTTGTTGAACATTTCAACGCCGGTGACTACCGTGTCGGCGGTATCCTTGATACCGACAATCTCGACCTTGTCGTTCACCTTCACAATACCGGTTTGAACACGGCCGGTGACAACAGTTCCTCGACCCTGGATCGAAAAGACATCTTCGATCGGCATAAGGAAGTCCTTATCCACTGCACGTTCCGGCAGAGGGAAATAGGTGTCCATTGCCTCGAGAAGTTCGGAAATACACTTGGTCTTTCCATCGTCCTCCGGATTCTCCATTGCCTCGAATGCGCTGCCACGGATAACCGGAATATCGTCCCCCGGAAACTGATTGGCCTTCAGGAGGTCACGAACCTCTTCTTCGACCAGATCGATCAATTCGGGGTCGTCAACCTGATCAGTCTTGTTCAGGAAAACAATTATTGAAGGCACACCGACCTGACGAGCAAGGAGCACATGCTCTTTTGTCTGCGCCATTGCACCGTCGGTAGCCGAAACAACCAGCACCGCACCGTCCATCTGTGCCGCACCGGTAATCATGTTCTTGATGTAGTCCGCATGTCCCGGACAGTCAACATGGGCGTAGTGCCGATTAGCGGTTTGATACTCAACGTGACGGGTGTTGATTGTGATACCGCGCGCCTTCTCTTCCGGCGCATTGTCGATATCCTCGTACTTCATCACCTTACTGCCCGTACCTTTCGAGCAGAACATGGTGATAGCTGCCGTCAGCGTTGTCTTGCCATGGTCGACGTGACCGATGGTGCCGACGTTGATATGAGGCTTGGTTCTCTCAAACTTTTCCTTCGCCATTACGTCCTCCTTGCGATTTCGCAAACAACGTTCGTTTTCGTCTACACTCGAAGCGAAATTCGCTCCGTCCACCCGTAGCCGAGAAGGCCGTGATCCGCACGGAAAACAGCGCAACCTCATTCGCGTCGGGTCGATTGCTTCGTAGATTTGAAGAATTGCATTTTAGGGAGTTGGTCGCGCTTTGTCAAGTCGGCTTCCGCCGAACAAAACATGACCGTCCGGTTCTCTCAGAACCGGTGTAGGTTGGCGGAAATCAGTCGGCACACCAACGGAGTGCCATGTACATCCGGAAAACTCCAGCTGTACGCTGAACCACCTTACCATCTCCGTGCAATCCGTCGGAGCCGCAAAAGCGGCCCCAGGGAACACACCCTTCACAGGATGATTGGTTTGGTCCGTTGCGGTCTGTCTGGCCGGCGATACTATTCTGTACAGACTTTTTCGTCTGCCGCGCCGCCGTCCACAGGACCACATTCATTGCACGCAATTCCTGCTGCGCAATGAAAGTACCATAAACAGTCTTTATAGACAACCCCTCGGTAGGGATTTCAGTTTCAGTCGATCTGGATACACGCTCGAAAGAAGAACCCCCGCCTACCAGCGGTAGTGAGCAAACGCACGGTTGGCGTCCGCCATTCTGTGTGTATCTTCCTTCTTCTTGAACGCGGTACCGGTGGCATTGAACGCATCCAGCAATTCAGCGCTCAGCTTCTGGCTCATCGACTTGCCCGAACGAGCCCGGGCGGCGTTGATAATCCACCTCATGGCCAGAGCTTCTCGCCGCGACTCTCGAATTTCCACCGGAACCTGGTAGGTTGAACCACCTACCCGACGGGACTTCACTTCAAGTGCCGGCTTCACATTCTCCAGAGCCTTTGCAAAGACTTCGGAAGCATCCTTGTCGGAGTTCTTCGCAACAATTTCCAGCGCTTCGTACATGACGCGGGTTGTTGTCGACTTCTTCCCGTCCTGCATCATCCGGCGAATAAACTTCGTTATTGCCACACTATTGTACCGAGGATCCGGTCCTGAAATGGTCGGTGGCGTTACTTTTCGTCTTGGCATTCCCTGTCTCCCTACGCCTTTGGCCGTTTCGTGCCGTACTTGGAACGAGCCTTGCGCCTGTCCTCAACACCAAGCGTGTCTTTGGCACCGCGAATTATGTGATACCGGACACCAGGAAGGTCTTTGACGCGTCCACCGCGAAGAAGAACAACCGAATGCTCCTGCAGATTATGACCGATTCCCGGAATGTAAGCAGTTACCTCAATTCCGTTCGAAAGACGCACACGCGCAACTTTCCGGAGTGCCGAGTTCGGTTTTTTGGGCGTAACCGTCATAACACGCGTGCATACGCCACGCTTCTGCGGACAGGACTGCAGAGCCGGCGACTTCGTGCCTTTCCGAATCTCTTTTCGCCCGTTTCTGATAAGCTGATTGATCGTAGGCATCTACCCTAATCTCTCCTCAAGATTCTTTTTACTGCATTGCGTGCTCGACCAAGCGACGGCGGACCGACGAACGGCCATACCGTCACGAGCATCGCACGAATTTCCACCTGGAGTTGCTGCAGAGACTGAACTCTAACAGCCGGATGCGAAAAAGTCAAGCGGGCCCCGAATAGCCGACCCGCAACCGCTCGTCCTTCAATTACTCCTGATACGCCTCAATCTCCGCTCGTGCCCGTTCGGCAGTCGCTGAAACCTTGTCCTCTTTTTCGCGCTCTTCGAGGATTCGCTGCATGTGAGCGTCCAGGTCCTCCTGATTCTCACCAAAGAGCCGTACATTCCGGTACTGTCGCATACCGGTTCCCGCAGGAATGAGATGCCCGATAATGACATTTTCCTTCAAACCGCGCAGGCTGTCGGTGGACCCGGCAATTGCAGCGTTCGTGAGCACCCGGGTTGTCTCCTGAAAGCTCGCGGCCGAGATGAAACTGTCAATATTCAGACTTGCTCGCGTTATTCCGAGGAGCAGCGGCCGGCCGACCGCGGGTTGACCACCTTCACGTTCCACCTTGTGGTTTTCCTCATGGAAACGATGCTTGTCTACCTGCTGACCGTAGATAAAATTGGTATCTCCAACCTGAACAATCTCAATCTTCCGCATCATCTGCCGGACAATGACTCCGATGTGCTTGTCGTTGATGTTGACGCCCTGCAGCCGATATACTTCCTGGATTTCATTCATCAGAAACGCCTGAAGTGCATTTTCACCCTTGATGAACAGAAAGTCATGCGGGTCGATGTTTCCATCACACAGCATGTCGGCGGCTTCCACCATGTCTCCCTCGCGAACGAGCAGATGCTTGCCCATGGGAACCATGTGCTTGTATTCCTTGCCGTGCGGGTCTTCGACATTGATAACCCGTTTGCCCTTCGCAATTCCCTTGAAGTGCACGGTACCCGATATCTGAGATAGCACCGCCGAGTTCTTGGGTCGCCGCGCTTCGAATAGTTCACCGACCCGAGGAAGACCACCAGTTATGTCCCTGGTTTTTACGCTTTCCTTGAGGATCTTGGCAATTGTCCGCCCCGTCTTGACCTTGTTGCCGTCGGACACATTGAGGTACGCGCCGCCCGGCAGATAGTAGGTTGCAAGTTCGGTGCCTTGAACGTCCTGAATAATGACTCGAGGCTGAAGAGACTCGAGCGTAAACTCGGTTATCTTCTTTTCTATATTTCCCGTGTCCTCGTTCACTTCTTCTTTCAGCGTGGTTCCCAGGACGATATCCTCGTAGTGGACAACACCGTCAAACTCGGAAATGATCGGCTCGCTGAACGGGTCGAAAGTGGCAATCGATTCCTCCGCTTTCACGAGGTCTCCAGACTTGACCAGCAATTGACCACCGTTCCGTACTTCTACTTTCTGTTCCTGAGCCACAAGGTAGAGCGAGCTCTCCTTCCGGACGGCATAGCCGTTCTCGGTTGCAAGAATCTCCTCTTTGCCACGCTTCAGGATGCCCTGGCCTTTGACGACTTTCTCACCCTCTTCGACCAGGAGTTTGTCTTTCGCCTCTATGTCCAGAACCTTGAGCACGCGGCTTACCAGGACGAATCCCTTCCGCGTAAAGAGGGTATCCCCATTTTCCAGAGTGACCACACTTCCCCGTATATCGCGAACGATAACCGGGTAGCGCAGATAGGTCCGGTTTTCTTCACTGCCCTTGGTCGCTGCACCGCCGATATGGAAGGTTCGCATGGTAAGCTGGGTGCCCGGCTGCCCGATGGACTGTGCGGCTATAATGCCGACCGCTTCGCCGATATCCACGGTCTTGTTCCGTGCGAGATTTCGACCGTAACACTTGCGACAGACGCCGTACTTCGCCTCACAGGTCAGAACCGTGCGAATCCGAACACTTTCAATTCCCGCCTCTTCGATCTGAACGGAAAGTTCGTCGCCGATTTCCTCATTGACGTCCACCAGGATTTCACCGGTAATCGGGTGCTTGACCCGCTCCAGTGTGAATCGCCCGGCAATTCTGTCCGCCAGTGTCTCGACGATTTCTTCTCCGTCCTTCAGGGCGCGCATTTCCAGCCCGTTGATAGTGCCGCAGTCTTCATCGTTCACGACAACGTCCTGAGCAATGTCAACAAGCCGTCGGGTAAGATACCCGGCATCCGCGGTCTTCAATGCGGTGTCGGCAAGTCCCTTTCGGGCGCCGTTGGTGGAAATGAAGAACTCGATGACAGACAGCCCTTCCTTGAAGTTCGACCGGATCGGCAGCTCGATAATATCACCACTCGGTTTCGCCATGAGGCCACGCATACCCGCAAGCTGTCGGATCTGACTCCTGCTTCCGCGAGCACCGGAGTTCGCCATCATGTAGACCGGATTGAAGCCTGCCTCGTCTTCCTTCAGCCGACGCATCATTTCATTTGTAAGGTCTTCGTTCGTCTTGCTCCAGACTTCGACTACACGGTTATACCGCTCTTCGTTGGTAATGTGTCCCTGCTGATACTGGCTCTGGATGGACTCGACTTCGGTATTGGCCTTGGAGATCATGTCCTTTTTGCTTTCAGGAATGATTATGTCTTCCATGCCGATGGTCGCGCCAAATATCGTCGCATACCGGAAACCCATCCGCTTGATTGCATCGAGCATGCGCACCGTTACGTGCGAACCGTGCTCTGCATACACGCGACCAATGAGCGCACGCAGCTCCTTGTCTCCCATCGAATAGTTGACATAACCAATCTCCGTGGGAAGCGCTTCATTGAGAAGCAGCCGGCCGACGGTGGTCTCCATTATCTCGCCATTTACCGGCACGTTAACCAGGGCCTGATAGTCAATGGCTCTTGCTTCGAGCGCGAGGATTGCGTACTCGACGCTCGGGAACCGCTTGCCCTCGCCTTTTGCCCCCTTTCGATCCCGCGTCAGGTAGTTGATCCCCAGGACCATGTCCTGACTCGGGAAGACTATCGGCTTGCCGCTGGCGGGGTTGAGCAGGTTACGGCTGGAAAGCATGAGAGTCCAGCATTCAATCTGAGCGGCTTGCGTCAGAGGAACATGCACCGCCATCTGATCGCCATCGAAGTCCGCGTTGAATGCATGGCAGACAAGCGGATGCAGCTTTATGGCCTTCCCACCGACAAGGACCGGTTCAAACGCCTGGATCCCGAGACGGTGAAGTGTGGGGGCACGGTTCAGGAGAACCGGATGCTCTCTGACAACTTCGTCGAGCACCGCCCAGACTTCCGGGGTTTCCTGCTCGACAAGAGTCTTTGCCTTCTTGATATTGTAGACAACGTCTTTTTCCACGAGCTTCTTCATAATGAAGGGCTTGTACAGCTCGAGCGCCATCTTCGTGGGAAGACCGCACTGATGCAGCTGGAGCTCGGGACCCACGACGATGACCGACCGACCGGAATAATCGACGCGTTTTCCAAGGAGATTCTGGCGGAAGCGGCCCTGTTTTCCTTTCAGCATATCCGACAGGGATTTCAATGGGCGATTCGAGGCGCCCTTGACCACCCGTTTCTTCTTGGAGTTGTCAAACAGCGCGTCCACCGCTTCCTGCAACATCCGTTTCTCGTTGCGGATAATGATGTCGGGCGCGTTCAAGGCCATGAGCCTCTTCAGACGGTTGTTTCGGTTAATGACGCGACGATAGAGATCGTTCAGGTCACTGGTGGCAAACCGGCCACCATCCAGCTGAACCATGGGACGCAGCTCGGGTGGGATGACCGGAATGACGTCGAGAATCATCCATTCCGGCTTGTTCCCGGAGTCCCGGAAGTTCTCCACAATTTCAATGCGCTTCAACAGCCGCTTGTCGGCCTTCGCGCCCTTTTCGATCATTGTCTGGCGAAGCTCGGTCGAGAGCGTATCGAGATCCAGCCCCTCCAGCAACGTTCGGATAGCCTCGGCTCCAATTCCCGCCGAAAAACTCATTCCGTATCGTTCTTTCGCCTCGTTGTACTCTTCCTCGGTGAGCAGCTCCATCTTCTTCAGATCGGTGTCTCCCGAGTCAATTACTATGTATTTCTCATAGTAGAGAATGGAACGAAGCGCGGCGATCGTCAGGTCGAGAAGCAGTCCCATCCGGGACGGAACCGAACGATAGTACCAGATGTGCGAAACCGGAGACGCGAGCTCGATATGTCCCATCCGTTCGCGACGAACCTTGAAGTGGGTAACTTCTACACCGCATCGGTCGCAAATCACACCCTTGTACCGGATGGACTTGAACTTTCCGCAGTAACACTCCCACTCCTTGGTGGTCCCGAAGATACGCTCACAGAACAACCCGTCTTTCTCCGGGCGGAGCGTGCGGTAATTGATGGTTTCGGGTTTCTTGACCTCGCCGTAACTCCACGCGCGGATATGGTCCGGCGAGGCAAGGCGAATCATAATGCTGTCAAAGTCCTGGATATCTCGCATGTGCGCTACTCCCTAGAAATTGCTCCCCTGACGGTTAATGAGTTCCTCATCCCGTTCGGTAAGGGGTATTTGCTTGCCCTTGGAGTCGTAGATTGACATGTCAAGCGCAAGCCCCCGGAGTTCCTGCACGAGCACGTTGAACGACTCCGGAACACCCGCAGCCGTCGACGGCTCCCCTTTTACTATGCTCTCATAAATCTTGGCACGACCGGTCATGTCGTCGGACTTGATGGTAAGAAGTTCCTGAAGCGTATTCGCGGCGCCGTATGCCTCGAGTGCCCAGACCTCCATCTCACCGAGCCGTTGTCCACCGAACTGCGCCTTGCCACCAAGCGGTTGCTGGGTTACAAGCGAATAGGGTCCGGTAGATCGCGCATGCATCTTGTCGTCCACAAGATGGTGGAGCTTCAGCATGTACATGTAGCCGACCATGACGTCGTTCTCAAAACGTTCTCCGGTCCGACCATCGTGAAGCGTGATCTTTGATGACACCGGCAAACCGGCCTTCGTGAGCCGGTCTTCGATCTGCTGATTCGTGGCGGATTCGAACACCGGCGTTGCGTACCACTCGTCAAGTGCGACCGCGGCCCATCCTAATTCGGTTTCAAGGATCTGGCCAAGATTCATACGCGACGGTACACCAAGCGGGTTCAGACAGATGTCCAGCGGAGTACCATCAGCCATGTACGGCATGTCTTCACTCGCGAGAACCCGGGCGACAACACCTTTGTTGCCGTGCCGGCCGGCCATCTTGTCTCCTTCCTGGAGCTTGCGTTTCGTCGCAATCAGGACCTTCACTACTTCGTCGACACCAGGAGAAAGATCATCGCCTTCGCTCCGTCGCAGTCGCTGGACATCGATGACGGTTCCTTCAACACCGTGAGGAACCCGCAAGGAGGTGTCACGCACCTCTTTTGCCTTCTCACCGAAAATGGAGTTCAGCAGTTTGAACTCAGGCGTCGTTTCAGTCTCGCTCTTTGGCGTAACTTTTCCGACCAGGATATATCCGGACTTCACCTTTGCGCCGACGCGGACAATCCCCTCTTCGTCGAGTTGATCCAGCGCCTTCTCCGAGGTATTCGGGATATCACGCGTAATCTTCTCCGGTCCGAGCTTCGTCTCCCGCACGTCAACGGAAAACTCCTTGATATGGATAGACGTGAAGATGTCTTCCTTGACCACGTTTTCGGAGATCAGGATTGCATCTTCGAAGTTGTACCCGTTCCACGGCACAAAACCGACGAGAACGTTTCTTCCCAGAGCGAGCTCGCCCATGAAGGTCGCGGGCCCGTCGGCTATTACGTCCCCTTTGGCAAGTTTCTGGCCGAACCGTGCAATCGGCTTTTGAATGTAACAGGTATCCTGGTTCGTCCGCTGATACTTGATCATCGGATATTCGTCGCGGTCGTCCTTGGATTTCGCTCCATCGGGTTTAACAACGACCTTCATCGATGATACATATTCCACAACCCCGGCCCGTCTCGCCTTCACGAGCACACCCGAATCGTAGGCGGTCTTGCCTTCCATACCCGTTCCAACGCGCGGTGGCTCCGGAAAGACGAGCGGGACCGCCTGGCGCTGCATATTGCTTCCCATGAGCGCGCGGTTCGCATCGTCGTGCTCGAGGAAGGGAATAAGACTCGCCGAAACCGAGATGATCTGCTTCGGAGACACGTCCATGTAGGCAATGTCTTCCGGTGGACGAACGGTATAGTCGCCGGACTTCCGCACGGATATCTGACTTGCCAGGAATTTGCCGGCTTTGTCCACCGGAGCACTCGCCTGAGCAATGTAGTGTTTTTCTTCGTCCATTGCCGAAAGATATTCAATGTCCTTGCTGACCTTTCCGGACTTGACCTTTCTATAGGGGGTTTCGAGGAAACCGTATTCATTTACACGAGTGTAGATTGCAAGCGATACAATAAGACCGATGTTCGGACCTTCGGGAGTCTCAATCGGACACATTCTCCCGTAATGGGTGTAATGAACATCCCGAACTTCAAAGCCTGCGCGGTCCCGTGAAAGCCCTCCGGGTCCCAGTGCATTAAGCCGCCGTTTATGGGTCAGCTCGGAAAGCGGATTCACCTGATCCATGAATTGAGAGAGCTGACTCGAGCCAAAGAACTCTTTGATTGCGGCAACTATCGGCTTTATTGAGATCAGATCCTGAGGCTTGATCGTATCGGTCTCTTTCAGAGACATACGCTCCTTGGCAATGCGCTCCATTCGCGAAAAAGCAGTTTTGAGTTGATTTGCCAGAAGCTCACCTACGCTCCGAACGCGCCGGTTACCCAGATGATCAATGTCGTCCACATTCGACTCACCGATATACACCTTGATGAGATATCGCATGGTATTTACGATATCTTCCCGGGTGAGAGTCTGTTCCTCCACCGGCGCATCGTAGTCGAATTTCTTGTTCAGCTTGTACCGGCCAACCCGGCCGAGGTCGTAGCGGCGCGAAGTGAAAAACATCGAATTAAAGTCTTTCTCTGCGCTCTCCACGGTAATCGGCTCACCCGGCATGATAATTGCGTACACGGCCGCAAGCGCATCTTCCTTGGAAGGCTCGTCGCGCCCCGCATCCGCGCGGGTGTACTTGCTCTCTTCACGCTCGAAACAGTTCAGAATGATGTCCGAATGCAATGAATCGGAGTTGTCGGAATCGATTACCTCGATGGTCTCCACTCCGGAATGGATCAGCTCATCAACATCGTGCGGATGAATCTTTTCACCGGCACGGTACAACTTCTTCTCAGCATCGTTTTCGGTCACGAATACCGGACGAGCAAGCACCCGGTTGACCATCTGTTCCTTGAGCTCGCGGTCTTCGGACACGCGCAGAGAGGATGTCTTATAGAAAAGATCGATAATCTTCTCCCGCGTGTCGTAACCGAGAGCACGCAGGAAAAGGGTACCAAGAATCCTCTTCTTCCGGTCTATCTTCGCGTATACAAGTTCTTTCTTCTGATCAATTTCAAACTCGAGCCAGCTTCCGCGGTAAGGAATGATGCGGGAAGAGTAGATACCCTTCTCGTGTGAGAAGATCACACCCGGTGACCGGTGGATCTGGCTTACCACAACACGTTCGGCGCCGTTAACAACAAAGGTCCCCCGATCGCTCATGAGGGGGATATCTCCCATGTAAATGTCTTTCTGTCGAATTTCGCCGGTCTCCAGAAAGACCAGATTAATCCGCGCCTTTATCGGCACGGCAAACGTATGACCTTTCTGCTTGCACTCGAACTCGCTGAACTTGATATTCTCTTCGTCCAGGGTATAGTGATCGTATTCAAGCCGCATATCGCCGGCCTGACTCTCTATAGGAAATATGCTCTGAAAAACGTCTTCGAGCCCCTGAGTGAGCGGCGGGAGCCCCTGCAGCATACGTTCCCGCTGCAAAAACCGTTCATATGAAGACAGTTGTATATCCACAAGGTCCGGCAGATCCATGACCCTATCTGCTTCCTGACCGACAGTAACACGCTGAATCGGTTTCGTTCTATCAAACATTCATGCCTCCCATGGAGAGTAGGACCCTGCCCGGCGGCGACCTAAGCGAGGAGAGAAATAGACACCACCGGAACCTTCGATTCCGGTGGTGTCGCGAGTAGTCTGCACCTGTGAGTACGAGAGACTCGAATTATTGAATCTCAACAACTGAGCCAGCTGCTTCCAGCTTCTTCTTGATCTCGTTTGCCTCGTCCTTGGATACCGCCTCTTTGACGGCCTTTCCACCTGCTTCAACAAGATCCTTTGCCTCTTTCAGCCCGAGTCCCGTAATAGCACGTACCTCTTTGATGACCGGAATCTTCGCACCATCATTCACACTCTTCAGAATGACGTTGAACTCCGTCTGCTCTTCCACAGCCTCGCCACCGTCGGCTGCCGCGCCAACCGCCGCTACTGCCACAGGAGCCGCTGCAGTTACCCCGAATTTCTCCTCCATTGCCTTGACCAGCTCCGAAACCTGGAGCACAGTCATGTTCGCAATGGCATCCAATATCTCTTCGTTACCCAGTGTTGCCATATTATCTTCTCCTTTCAATTTTATTGTTGTCCCGGACGATAGCATGCAACACAGGATCGAAGACTAACGCCCGGTTCAATTCCCACTCTGGGGGGCTACCGCTACGCGGCAGCCTTCTTGTCCGCAACCGCCTGGAGCGTGCGAACCAGCTTGCTCGATACGCCCTTCATGGCGTACATCATGTTCGTAAGCGGCGCATTCATGGTGCCCATCAACATTGCTATGAGCGCCTCCCGGCCCGGGAGCTTCCCGTACGCCTCGATCTGCGCTGAATCAAAGACGCTACCGGCAATAAGCCCGCCTTTGACCTGAACAGACCACTCCTTCGCAAAATCGAAAAGCGACTTTACAACCGGACCCGACTCGCCCCGCGCAATTGCAACTGCGGTCGGACCAACGAGGTAGGAAGATACCTCCTCCGGCGACTTCATCTGCTGGAACGCGATTTTTGCATAGTTGTTCTTGATGACCCGGTATTCGGCCTGCTGCTCACGCAGTTTGGACCGCAGCTGGGTAATCTGATCAACTGTAAGCCCTCGATAGTCGGTGAATACAAAGTCCGTTGCCTCACCAAACCGTTCTTTCAGAGCCGCTACCGCGTCTCGTTTTGCATCATTTACTCGTGTTTCGTATGTAAGTTCAGACATTCGATCCCCCTGTCCCTAAACGGCTTTCTCGACCGAACGAAGCACCTTGACACCAGGCCCCATGGTGGAACTCAACGCAACGGTCTTGACGAACTCGCCCTTTGTGTCCGTAGGCCTGCGACGCTCCACCTCTGAAACAACAACGTCGATGTTTTCTTTCAGCTGGCTCGGTTCCATGGAGACCTTTCCGACCGCAAGGTGTATTACACCAGTCTTGTCTGCGCGGAACTCCACACGCCCTTTGCGCAATTCGGCGATTGCGCCCTTCAGGTCGAAGGTAACGGTCTGTGTTTTCGGATTCGGCATAAGTCCGCGACGTCCGAGGATAGGACCGAGACGGCCGACATCCTTCATCATGTCCGGCGTTGCAACGGCAACATCGAAATCCATCCACCCACCCTTGATCTTTTCGATCAGGTCGTCGTCTCCGACGATGGTGGCTCCGGACTCCTCGGCCTCACGGGCCTTCTCTCCCTTTGCGAACACCAGGATCTTCTTTTCACTGGTAAACTGGTGAGGCAAAACGACCGTGTCCCTGACGGTTCCACTCTTCTTGAGGTTCAGATTCAGGGATATTTCTACCGTCTCATCGAACTTAGCAAACGACATCTCCTTAACGAGGGAGATTGCTTCTTCGGTTGCATAGGCCTTCTGCGGATCATACTTTCCAAGTGAGAGTTTGTATTTCTTTCCGTGACTCATACTTTCGGCTCCACTTCAACACCCATGCTGCGCGCCGTTCCGGCGATAATTCGCATGGCCGCCGTGACGTCATTCGCGTTCAGGTCCGGGAGTTTGAGCTCTGCAATCTCCCGCACTTTGTCCGCCGAAATCTTGCCCACTTTGGTGCGATGTGATTCCGGCGAGCCCTTTTCGAGGCCAATGGCCTTCTTGATAAGGACCGCTGCAGGCGGTGTCTTCGTAATAAAAGTGAACGTTCGATCCGCGTAGACCGTAATCACGACCGGGATAATGAGACCGGGCTCCATACTCTTTGTCACATCATTAAACTGCTGGACAAACTGCGGAGCACTCACACCGTGAGGCCCGAGCGCCGGACCAACCGGCGGCGCAGGAGTGGCCTTCCCCGCAGGAACCTGCAATTTAACGATGGCAGCTATCTTTTTCTTTGCCAACTTCCATCTCCTTTTGTGGTATTGTCGTCCGGGGTATTCGATCCGCCTCCCGGCGTGATCTCCGAACTCCCATCAGGACCCCTCGACGAAGGGCCCTCTTGCTCAGATCTTTTCTACCTGAAGAAAATCAACTTCGACAGGCGTCGCACGCCCGAAAATTCCAACCATGACACGCAATTTGCCCTTCTCGATATTCACCTCTTCAACAGTGCCGGTGAACGATTCAAACGGGCCTTCGATTATCCGTACCTGCTCACTAACCGTGAAACTCTGTTTGGGCTTCAGTGTCTTGTCGCCCTTGATATCGCCAACTTTTTGAAGGATTGACCGTGCCTCTTCCTGGGAAATAGGCTGGGGCTTCGCGGCTGCCGAAGAACCGACAAACCCGGTGACGCCCTGAATCTTACGGATACCGGAACAGACAGTCTTCCAACCAAGATCGGGAAGATCCATTTCCAGCAATATGTAGCCGGGAAGGAACTTCTTGGTCGTAATCTTCTTCTTTCCCTCTTTGATCTCAACGACCTGCTCGGATGGCACCTTGATGTCCAGCACCGCGGTTTCCAGGAGGCCGTCTTCCATCATTCTTCGTATGGTTCTTTCGATTTTATTCTCATAACCGGAATATGTGTGCAGTACGTACCAGCCCTTTGCCATGTAACCCCTTCGTTTTTCGACGCTGTCGTCTCGATACGCATACCGTCACATCGCCGCGGTCCCACCGAACCGGGAAACAACGAATCAGCGATAGACACGCCTGACGACACTAGAACAAGTAGTCAATTCCCCGAACAAGAAGGAAGTCAACAATGCCAAGAACGGCCGAAAATATCGCTACAGAAATAAGGACGACCTTGGTAGACGACCCGACTTCCTCGCGTGATGGCCAGACAACCTTACGGAGTTCTGCGTAACTGTCCTGGAAGAACGCTATCATCTTTTTCATTCGCAGCACCTCAAAATCAATCCGCCCGAAAACACCCGCTGATCGCCCGGACCAGTCAGGCATATGAACCATGGACAGGCCAGGTAGGATTCGAACCTACAACATCCGGTTTTGGAGACCGGCGCTCTAGCCGTTGGAGCTACTGGCCTAGGGAAACTCACGATACCAGTATTCCCGGTCGCGGAAAGCTCATATCGTGACGGCCGCCAGACTGCGGCCCCCATAGACTACTTGACCTTCGTTTCCTTGTGAAGAGTATGCTTTCGATCGTGAGGGCAATACTTCTTCAACTCAAGTTTCGCCTGAGTATTTTTCCGGTTCTTCTGCGTGGTATAGTTCCTGCGGTTGCATTCACTGCACTGCAGGGCGATGAGCTCAACACTCTTCCCCTTTGCTTTTGCCATCCCGCAACACTCCTGTTTTCGCTCGAATGTTTAATATAGAACTTTCTCGCCATGCCTGTCAACGGCTGGAAGCATCTTCCGTGCCAAGCTGAGAATGGACGAGACAAAACACCCCTGCCACGTGGTTCCAGGCCCGGAGAACGACCGCGTCGTTTTCATCTTCCGTCCGACCTCCTTTCGGCAGACGGAATGTCCGGGATAACAGGCAGAAAGGGCGATTGATCGCAATACTCCGCGGCGAACCATGCCGCAACGGAAAGTATTGTTTCAGCCCTCGATCGGATTCGAACCGATGACCCCCACCTTACCATGGTGGTGCTCTACCAGCTGAGCTACAAGGGCGTTTGACGTGCAAGGAACATACCAGAGCCGTCGGTTTTTGTCAACCTTACGCAGGATTGAATCCCCGAGAAAGGGCTGCGGCCCCTCCCCGATCAAACACCATGGAACTCCGGGTTTCGCCGCAAGTCGTCACTACTGTGACGTCGTCACTGCGGTGACGTCGTCACTGCGGTGACGCAGGCACTCTACTATCGAAGAACTTTCTTGAGTGCGCCAACCCATTCCCGAATTCGGGAGTCGGTCTGGTCCGATTGATTATCCTCATCGATGACCAGCCCGATGAACTTTCCGTCCTGTTCGGCTCGGGAAGCGGTGAAGTTGTATCCTTCGCTGGAGGTGGCCCCCAGTACCATCCCGCCGTTTTGACGAACAATGCGTGCGAGTACCGCGACACCGTCCGCAAAGGTGTCCGGATAATTCTGCTGATCGGCCAGGCCGACGATGGCCACCCTCTTGCCGGAAAAGTCTATCCTTTCGAGATCGCCGATGCGCTCGTCCCAATCGTCCTGCATGTCACCGGCGCCCCACGTGGACAGACAGCAAACCAGTCGATCTGCCGAACGCAGGGTCTCGAATGCTTCCGGATCCCGGATATTGTGGAGCTCGGCATTATCCTCCCCGAACGCACGCAGGACTTTGTTTGCAACGTACTCGGTGTTTCCTGTCGAAGAGCCGAAGATGATCGCAATCTTTGCCATGAACTCCTCCTCGAAACGCCATTGGAACTCTTTTCGCAGCTGGAAAACTGCGATTGAGCCAAGACGTTATGGCAACCCACAAAAGTACACCAGAGCACCACGGAAGCTTCAAAGAGGAGCTCTCCAAGCCTCTTTCGCGCACTGAATCGGTATCGCTAATGAATGGAAAAATTATTATAGGAACGGAAAGGCTCTGTCAAGCGAAGCGGGATGGAAGATTTGGTTCTGCACGGGCGTTTTCCCGTGCAGAACCCCATTGTGGTCAGGCTATTGTTATCTCCGTGTCGAGATAGACATCCTGGATTGTATTGAGCAGTTCCGCGCCCTCTTTCATGGGGCGCTGGAACGCCTTCCTGCCTGAGATAAGTCCCATGCCGCCTGCTCGTTTGTTAATGACCGCGGTTTTTACAGCTTCGGCAAGGTCCCCGGCTCCGCTCGACGCACCTCCGGAGTTGATGAGACCGGCACGACCCATGTAACTGTTGATAACCTGATATCGCGTAAGGTCGATCAGATTATCCGTCGTGAGTTCGGTGTAGACCCGTTTATCGATCTTTCCGTAGCTCGACTCGCCCATGTTCATCGCCTCGTACCCACGATTTACCATCGGTAACTTCTGCTTCACGATATCCGCCTCAATCGTGGCACCGAGATGATTTGCCTGCCCGCTCAAGTCCGCTGAGAGATGATAGTCCGCATCCTTGGTCTTGAACGCGTTATTTCGCAGATAACACCATAGAATTGTTGCAAGCCCGCGCTCGTGAGCGTACGAGAACGCCTCGGAGACCTCGATGATCTGCCGATCAGACTCCGGAGAACCGAAGTAGATGGTTGCCCCAACTGCCGCAGCACCCATGTTCCATGCCTGATCGACATTTGCGAACATGATCTGATTGAACTGATTGGGATAGGTCAGGAGCTCATTGTGGTTGATCTTGACAATGAACGGGATGCGATGCGCGTACTTCCGGGCAACGGAACCGAGCACGCCGAGGGTGGATGCCACCGCGTTGCACCCACCTTCAATCGCGAGCTTGACGATGTTTTCCGGATCGAAGTATGCGGGATTCGGCGCAAAACTCGCGCCTGCGGAGTGCTCGATTCCCTGATCGACCGGCAATATTGACAGATATCCGGTTCCTGAGAGACGGCCGGAATCAAAAATCGACTGAAGATTTCGCAGGACATTCGGACTTCGATCGGAGTGATACCATACCCGTTCAATGAAATCGGGACCGGGCAGATGGAGTTGTTCTCTCGGAAACTTTGCCTTGTACGTGAGCAGCGAGGCTGCTTCACCTCCGAGCAACTTCCGTATTTTTTCGTTCATAAAACTCCTCCTTGTGGATATGTATTAGGATAATGCCGATCTCGTACGAATGGTAAGGGTCTCGGGGAACAAATTTGGCGACACTTTCCACGGATTGGAGTATGCTTCAGGTACCAACAGGAGCATTGAAAGATGGCGGCGACAATTCGGGACGTTGCGGAACTTTCGGGCGTTTCAACCGCCACCGTGTCCCGCGTAATAAATAACGATGTTCGCATCTCAGAAAAAACGAGGCAAAAGGTCCTTTCCAGCATTGGTCGCCTGCAATACAAGGTAAATACCATTGCCCGGAGTCTGAAGATCAATCGAACGTATACGGTGGGGCTGATTACACCGGAAATTGCGCATGATTTTTTCATGAATGTTGCTCAGGGTGTGGAAAACCAGCTGCGGACCCAGGGCTACGATATGATCATCTGCAATTCGAACGAGAGCCCCGAACAGGAACGGGAGCGAATCGAGCTCCTGCTCGAGAAATGTGTCGACGGTCTCATCATAATTCCCTGCTCATCTCAGGGCGCTCACCTGAATCTGCTGAAGGAGATGAGAGTCCCGGTCGTCCTGGTTGACCGGGTTGTTGAGGATTTCGAGAGCGACGCCGTGCTTGTTGACAACTCCGCGGGCTGCTATCGGGCAATAGAACATCTCATTGGGGAGGGTTTTCGCACTTTCGGCTTCATCGGCGGTAACCTCCAGCTGACGCCCGCCCGCGAACGCTTCGACGGCTTCGTCCGCGCATTGAACGATCACGGGATGGTTCAGAACCCGGAGCACGTCCTGTTTGGCGACTTTCACGAAGGCAGCGGATATGAACTCTTCGGAAAACTGGCCACAATGGACAATCCGCCCGACGTGGTGTTTATCTCGAACTACAACATGCACATCGGTGCGGCCCAATACCTGCTCGAGCATTCCGGTGCGATTCCGCGTGCACCCTACATTGCCAGTTTCGACGACATGGTTCTCAGCACCATCGCCGGCCATGCAATTGTAACGGTGTCGCAGCCCATCCGGGAAATAGGTTCCCGTGCGGCAGATCTCCTGATCTCCCGGCTCAATGACGAAGAAAACACGTTTCCTTCAATTATTCGCCTCCCCACACGGCTGGTCGTACATACGCACGCGGACAGGCGAAGGGAAGCGGAGAACATACCTCCCTGAACTCGATCATCTTCCAGCCGTGTTTTTTTGACTGATTCCCATTTTCGGTATATAATCGTGCAATCGATTGCATGATCATACCCACACGAATTCTTTAAGAGGAGAACGGAAAAGTGGCAGACGTGAAAGGAATGAAAACAGTACCGCCGGTCAACCGGTATCAGGGAGAACTCCCGAAGGTCGGCATCCGACCGGCAATAGACGGCCGACTGGGTGGGGTACGGGAATCGCTCGAAGGCCAGACAATGGACATGGCAAAGTCCGCCGCGCGGCTGATCAGCGAAAACCTGCGACACCCGAACGGGATGCCGGTCGAGTGCGTCATTGCAGACCGGACCATCGGTGGAGTTGCGGAAGCCGTGGCATGTGCAGATAAGTTTCGCCGGGAGAATGTCGGTGTCTCCATTACAGTGACCCCCTGCTGGTGCTACGGATCCGAAACCATGGATATGGACCCGCTCCTTCCGAAGGCGGTCTGGGGATTCAATGGAACCGAACGACCGGGAGCCGTGTACCTTGCTGCAGTTCTCGCTGCTCACAACCAGAAAGGTCTTCCGGCCTTTGGAATTTACGGCAGAGATGTGCAGGACGCCGACGACCGGACGGTACCCCGGGACGTTCAGGAAAAACTCCTGCAGTTTACCCGTGCTGCGCTTTCCGTTGCCTGGATGAAGGGCAAGAGCTATCTCTCCATGGGCTCCGTATCCATGGGCATTGCGGGCTCCATTGTGAAGGACGAATTTTTCCAGCACTACCTCGGCATGAGAAACGAGTCGGTCGACATGTCCGAGTTTGCTCGACGGGTGGATGAGAACATCTTCGACAAGGACGAGTTCGACAGGGCAATGGAGTGGGTCCGGAAGAACTGTAAAGAGGGACCGGACGACAACCCAACCGCCAAACAGCACGATCGAAAGAGGAAGGACTGGGAGTGGGAATACGGAGTCAAGATGACTCTCATTGCGCGGGATCTGATGATAGGAAATCCGCGGCTCGACGAACTCGGTTTCGGCGAAGAAGCACTCGGACACAATGCGCTGGTGGCCGGGTTTCAGGGTCAACGACAGTGGACAGACCACTTCCCGAACGCCGATTTCATGGAGACCATGCTGAATACTTCCTTCGACTGGAACGGCATTCGGGCACCATTCATGATGGCGACCGAAAATGACAGTCTGAACGGTATATCAATGCTGTTCGGCCATCTGCTGACCGGAACCGCGCAGATATTTTCCGATGTGCGAACATTCTGGAGTCCGGATGCAGTGAAGCGGGCTACCGGAAAGACTCTTACGGGACACGCCGAAGGAGGACTGATTCACCTCATTAACTCGGGTTCCACAACACTCGACGGCAGCGGCGAGGCAACCATCGACGGCAAACCGGCACTGAAACCGTACTGGCAGATTACGCCGGAAGAGGTCGGCAAGATGCTCGATGCAACGCTGTTTCGACCCGGCGACCTCGGCTACTTTCGCGGCGGTGGCTTTTCCACGGACTTCCTGACCCGCGGAGACATGCCCGTTACGATGACCCGCCTCAATCTTGTTGCTGGTCTTGGCCCGGTCCTGCAGATTGCCGAAGGATACACCGTGACCCTCGACGACACGGTACACGAAGCCCTGGACGCTCGTACGAACCCGACCTGGCCAACCACATGGTTCGCTCCGAAGCTGACCGGAACCGGTCCGTTCCGGGATGTGTACTCGGTCATGGCCGCGTGGGGCGCCAACCACGGTGCTATCAGCTACGGTCACATCGGCGGAGATATCATTACGCTCGCATCCATGCTTCGTATTCCGGTAAACATGCACAACGTGCCGGAGGAGAGGATATACCGTCCGAGCGCCTGGAACATGTTCGGCATGGACAAAGAAGGCTCGGATTACCGTGCCTGTTCAAACTTTGGTCCCCTGTACGGTTGAGGAGAGGCACTGTATGCTCAAAAACATCCCATCCATACTCTCTCCGGAGCTCCTGAAAATTCTCATGGAAATGGGACACGGCGATGAGATCGTTTTCGGCGACGCGAACTTCCCCGCAGCGAATATGGCAAAGCGCCTGGTCCGCTGCGATGGGCATGGCATGCCCGAGCTTCTTGATGCGGTCATGCGGCTGTTCCCCCTCGATGGATACGTAGACCGACCGGCATTCCTCATGCAGGTCGTGCCCGGCGATCCAACGAAACCGACAATCTGGGAAGAGTACCGCCGGATCATCAGCAAGCACGAACCTGAGTTCACCGATTTCGAAAGTGTGGAACGGTTCGCCTTCTACGAACAGGCCAGAAACGCCTACTGTATTGTCGCTACCGGAGAAGCTGCATTGTACGCAAACATCATCCTCAGAAAGGGCGTAATTGCCCCCTGATGCCCGATCTCTCCATGTGTGTGAAACGCAGAAAGAGGGTGGTCGATTGACCACCCTCTTTTTTTGTACATCATAGGCACCTCCGGCACTTGAAATCAAAAGGCATTTGAGGTAAAATCGCAAGCAATATTAAAGGTAAATGATGGTAAGTCAAAACCTGACCGAAAGAGAACGCGAGATCCTCGAGCTGCTGATGGACAATCAGGCCACATCCGTGGTGGACATAAGCCGGGTCTTGAGCGTTTCACCGGTCACGGTTCGAACGAACCTGAACTCTCTGGCGGAAAAGGGCGTGGTGGTACGCACCTGGGGCGGTGCCGCGCCGGCTTTTCACCCGGAAATAACAGAACGGCAACGCAGACGGATCGAAGAAAAGACCCGCATTGCACGTGCCGCCGCCGCGCTTGTTGAGGACGGCGATACCATCATGATAGAGGCCGGCACCACGACCGCGCTCATTGCGCGGTATCTGTTCGGAAAACGTGACCTGAACGTGGTTACCAACTCGACGCTCATTGTTCCGTATGCCCGGGCAAATCCAGCTCTGCGACTGACGCTGGTCGGCGGCGAGTTCCGGGCATCATCGGAGTCGAATGTCGGCCCCATAGCCCTTGAGCAGCTCGAACGTTTTCATGTGCGCCTTGCCTTCGTCGGCACTGACGGGTTCTCGCTGAACAACGGACTGACGACTCACCTGGTGGAAGGCGCAGAAATAGTGAAGAAGATGGCCGATCAGGCGGACCGGGTAGTTCTGACCGCCGACAGCACGAAATACGGTAAGACCGGTTTCGTCCAGGTGCTGCCGCTGCGGAGAATCAGCTCTATCATAACCGACGATGAGCTTCGCAGCGAAGATCGTGTGGAGCTCGAAGAGGCCGGCGTAGAAATAACACTCGCATAACGCGCAACGGCCGCGGACGAAAGGAGAAGTGGATGGCGACAGAAGTACTCATGCCACGTCAGGGACAGTCGGTTGAAAGCTGTCTCATTCTCGCATGGAAGAAGACGGAAGGGGATACGATCTCCAAGGGAGACGTTATCTGCGAAGTTGAAACGGACAAGGCAACATTCGAGGTAGAGGCACCGGCAGACGGCACCGTGCTTCGCACCCTCTTCGCGGAAGGCGACGATGTGCCGGTTCTGACACCAATTGCCTATATCGGGGAACCCGGAGAGGCAATACCCGCGGGAAGTGTGGACTCCGGATCTGAACCTGCGGCCAGGGAGAGCGCCGCACCCGTGACAAGTTCCATCGCCGAATCCCCGGCCGCGGTTGTCCCGACTCCGGAACCACGTGACGTCAGTTCAACCGACACAGTTTCGAAACATATCTCACCTCGTGCCCGCAATCTGGCGCGGGCAAAAGGAGTTCGTGAAGACGAGCTCAGTGGAACCGGTCCCGGCGGAAGAATCATCGAACGGGACGTTCAGGCGGCCCTGGGGACGCGCGAGCCAATGACTCCGGCCGCAATAGCGCAGTACCTCGGCGCGGGACGACCTTCGGGCACGCCCCCGCAATCAGGAGAAGGCCCCGGCGGACGGCTGACACGTCGCGATATCGAGTCCGGTCAGAACCAGGCGACAGAAACCGGGAAACCACCCGCTCGAACGTCAACGGCTTCATCCGGCCCGTCGGCGCCACCGACTGAACGGCCGGTGAAGGGTATCCGCAAACTCATAGCCGAACGCATGCACGCATCCCTTCGTGACACCGCGCAGCTCACGATGACCGCCAGCGCCGATGCGCGCTCCATTCTCGCCTATCGCCGCAGACTCAAGGCCTCGGATCCGGATAACGGCCTGACCGGTATAACCATAAACGATCTTGTTCATTTTGCCGTGGCCAAAGTCCTCCTTCGCCACCCGGAAATGAACGCAACTCTGATCGACGAAGTCATCCGGGAGTACGGCGAGGTGCATCTCGGGTTCGCCGTTGATACGCCGCGAGGTCTCATGGTACCGGTTATTCGAAACGCACAGAGTCTTTCGCTGAAAGAAATATCAGACGAAGCAAAACGGCTCGGCGCGGCATGTCTTCAGGGCAATATCGACCCGGTCGATCTTTCCGGAGCTACCTTCACTGTCACGAATCTCGGCAACCTTGGCATCGAGACCTTTACGCCGGTATTGAACGCCCCGCAGGTCGGAATACTCGGCGTGTGCGCCGTTCAGCCAAAGCCGGTCATGAAGGACGAAAATGTGGAGTTTGTCCCGAGTATCGGACTGTCACTCACGATCGACCACCGGGCAGTAGATGGAGCCCCGGGCGCGCGATTTCTGCAGAGTGTCTCCGTGGCGCTTCGGGACATCGATCTGACTCTTGCCCGTTAGAGAGCGCAGGAAGGAGCAATACTGATGAGCGAGAGCATATTCGATCTGATCGTTATCGGGGCAGGTCCCGGAGGATATATTGCGGCCGAACGAGCGGGCAGCCTCGGGAAAAAGACACTGCTCATTGAGAAAGAGGCACTCGGAGGAGTCTGTCTGAATAAGGGATGCATCCCGACAAAGACGCTGCTTCACGCTTCAAAACTGTATTCGCAGGCACGGAACGGTGCCCGAATCGGCGTGATTGCAGAGGACATCCGATTCGACCT
The DNA here is from genome assembly GCA_964553615.1 of uncultured Spirochaetales bacterium. Lineage (GTDB taxonomy): Bacteria > Spirochaetota > Spirochaetia > DSM-27196 > DATKUC01 > DATKUC01. The sequence goes on from CAZKMA010000016.1 coordinate 73,919, forward strand.
CACCGCCGCAATGGACCATAAGCAGAAAACCGTTGAGACGCTGAAACGTGGCATTGCCGGGCAGATGAAATCGCACGGCGTTACCGTGGTAGAAGGCTCGGCACAATTCGCTGGAAAGAAGACGCCTGGGAGTGGTACAGGAAACTACAGCGTTCTGGTGTCAGAGCGCGAATACCAGGCACCGAAAGTGATCATCGCAACCGGTTCATCGCCGATTATTCCACCAATCCCGGGGGCAGACGGTCCGAAAGTGGTCACGAGCACCGAACTCCTGCAGATACGCGAGCTCCCCCGCAGGCTGGTTATCATTGGTGGAGGCTACATCGGGATGGAGTTTGCGTCCTTCTTCGCCACCGTAGGGACGGAGGTCACTGTTGTCGAAATGATGGATGAAATAGTGCCTGTCATGGATCGCACGTTCGCCGCTCTTCTTCGGAAATCCATCCGTGGCATTACCTACGAGCTCGGGGCACGTGTGGAGAAGATCGATGGCGGGACCGTGACCTTCAGTCGCGCCGGTGCCACAACCAGCGTTGAAGGAGATCTGATCCTCCTCTCCGTCGGACGGCGACCGAATGTCGATGGAATTGGATTGAAGGAGGCGGGGATCGACATGGATCGGTCCGGCATACGCGTGTCGGATTTCCTTGAGACCAACCTGCCCGGCGTCTACGCTATTGGCGATGTGAACGGAAAATCCCTCCTCGCCCATTCTGCCAGCAGGATGGGGGAAGTGGCGGTTGCGCACATGTTCGATGCACCCTACCCCGGCGAGACAGCCGGCGCAGAATCCGGAACTGAACGGTTCCGCCGTCGGATGCGATACGACGCAATTCCATGGGTTGTCTTCACCGCTCCGGAAGTTGCAGGATGCGGACTGTCGGAAGAAGATGCCCGGGAAAGCGGCAGAGAAATCAAAGTAGCCGAAATCCCGATGGCGGCAAGCGGGAGATATCTTGCCGAACATCCCGGAGAACGCGGATTCTGCAAGGTGATTACCGACGCGACGACCGGAGTAATCCTCGGCGTGCACATGATAGGCTCCGGATCCTCCGAACTCATCTTCGGGGCCGCAGTCATGATTGAAAGCGAATTACGGGTGAAGGATGTTCGTGAAATCATCTTTCCCCATCCAACCATCTCGGAAGTGATGAGAGACACAATCTGGGCAATTCAATAGGAGAGAGTCATGCCAAAGTCCATAGTCGTTGATCCAAAACAGGTCCGAAAGTCGGAAGAACTGCAGATAGGTTCAGTGCTGGTAAACCAGTACAAGAGCGATCCAAAAAAGGAGCTCGCCCGCTACGGGAAGGAAAAACTGGTTCGAATGTACTACGACATGCTCACAATTCGTGAGTTTGAGACCATGCTCAATGATATCAAGACGCAGGGCTCCTACCGTGGCATCGAATACAACCACAAGGGCCCGGCGCACCTTTCAATAGGTCAGGAGTCAACGGCTGTTGGATTGTGCGTCAATCTCGGTGTCGAAGACTTCATATTCGGCTCGCATCGCAGTCACGGAGAAATTCTCGCGAAATGTTATTCGGCAATACCGCAGCTGGATGATGATAGCCTCTCGTCAATCATGAAGGAATATCTCGGCGGCGACACCCTGCGTGCGGTTGAATCTCTGCCATACGCGGATGTTCGTGACCTTGCGGAAAACTTCGTGCTCTACGGGACGCTCGCCGAGATATTTGCGCGAAAAGCCGGCTTCAATCGCGGCCTCGGCGGATCGATGCATGCGTTCTTTGCCCCGTTCGGAAGCATGCCGAACAACGCAATAGTCGGCGGATCCGCCGACATCGCATTCGGATCGGCGCTCTACAAGAGAGTGAACAGAAAGCCGGGGATTGTCATTGCCAATATCGGCGACGCGTCAATGGGATGCGGTCCGGTCTGGGAGGCAATGATGCTCTCTGCAATGGATCAGTACCGCCAGCTGTGGGATAAAGACATCGGGGGGGCTCCGCCCATCATGTTCAACTTCATAAACAATTTCTACGGAATGGGAGGTCAGACTGCCGGAGAAACCATGGGTTACCGCATTCTTGCCAGAGTCGGTGCAGGGGTAAACCCGGAGAACATGCACGCCGAACGGGTGGACGGCTACAACCCTCTCGCAGTGGCGGATGCGATAGAACGAAAAAAGAAAATTCTATCCGAAGGCCGCGGCCCGGTCCTCATGGATACCATTACGTACCGAATATCGGGGCACTCTCCCTCCGACGCATCGAGCTACCGTACGAAGGAAGAGGTCGCCCTCTGGGAAGAAGCCGACGGCGTTCGAAGTTTCGGCGAATACCTTACCGAGAATAAGATCCTGAGCGCGTCCGAAGTGGGAAAGTTGCAGGAACGGGTCATTTCCAAGATCACCCAGGCACTGAACCTCGCGGTTCCGCTTGAAACATCTCCCCGTGTCAGCGGAGAGTATATCGGAAGCGTCATGTTCTCAAACACGCCAACGGACAGGATGGAAGAACGGCAACCCGAGGTGCTCATGCCGCTTTCGGAGAATCCACGCGTGCAGCAGAACGCCCGCAAGGCGCGGTACGCGTACGACGAAAATGGGAAAGAGCTCTCAAAGATGAAGGTACTATCCTATCGTGATGCACTCTTCGAGGCGGTTATTCACCGATTCTACCAGGATCCGACCATGGTAGCGTACGGAGAAGAGAACCGCGACTGGGGCGGAGCATTTGCCGTCTATCGCGGACTCACGGAGGCACTACCCTACCACCGTCTGTTCAATGCGTCGATCTCAGAAGGTGCCATAGTGGGCTCCGGCGTGGGATACGCACTCTCGGGCGGCCGAGCTCTTATCGAACTCATGTACTGCGACTTCATGGGTCGGGCCGGAGACGAGCTGTTCAACCAGGCGGCGAAATGGCAATCGATGTCTGCAGGCGTCCTCAAGATGCCGCTGGTGGTGCGTGTATCGGTCGGCAGCAAGTATGGCGCTCAGCACTCTCAGGACTGGACAAGCCTTGCCGCGCACATCCCGGGACTGAAAGTCATGTTCCCGGCTACGCCCTACGATGCAAAAGGGATGCTGAACCTGGCCCTGCGGGGAACCGATCCGGTAATCTTCTTCGAGAGTCAGCGCCTGTACGATATTGGCGAGTACTTTGAAAAAGGCGGCGTTCCCGAAGGTTACTATGAAGTACCCGAAGGAGAGCCCGCGATCCGCCGCACAGGAAAGGACCTGACCATCTTTACCATTGGAGCGACTCTCTATCGGGCACTCGAAGCCGCGGAGGAACTCTCAGAACGCTACGGCGTAGAGGCCGAGGTGATCGATGGACGGTTCATCAATCCGCTCGCCTACGACAAAATAATCGAAAGCGTAAAGAAGACCGGCCGCATAGTACTCGCTTCGGATGCGTGTGAACGTGGTAGCTATCTGCACACCGTTGCAAGCACAATTAATGAGCTTGCGTTCGATTATCTGGATGCGCCACCGGCGGTCGTTGGTTCACGGAACTGGATAACACCCGCCGCGGAGATGGAGGAGGAGTTCTTTCCGCAAAAAGAATGGATCATCGATACGATCCATGAGCGGGTCCTGCCCTTCCGCGACCATACTTCGACTACTGTTCAGACTGGTGGTGAGATTCTTCGCAGGAATCGTGTGGGTCTCTGAAGTATCAACAAGCGTGTTGATGAAACCACCCCTTTGAAGCAGGAGCTCCCCTTCGGGTGTAGGGAGATAATGAGTGCATGCCGGTCATCAGGCTCAAGGCCTCACCGGCATGCACACCCTTCGCCCCTCTGGAGGTGCTCCCGTG
>CAZKMA010000017.1:0-34531 GCA_964553615.1 uncultured Spirochaetales bacterium
TGGCTTGCGGATTATGTCCATCTGCTCGACGTCGATTCCTCGACCTTCGATGAGGTCGACCGCATGTCCGCTCATGAAGACAACCTTCTGGTCCTGCTTGATAGCGCACATCTCGTCATACGCCCGGTGACCGTCCATCTTCGGCATGACAATATCGAGCAGCGCAAGATCGATCTGATCGGCATGCTTCGTAAACACTTGTACAGCCTGTTCTCCGTCAATCGCCTCGAGAACGGTGTAACCAGATCCCTCCAGGACCGTACGAACGAGCCTGCGCAACCTACCCTCGTCCTCGGCAACCAGTATTGTCTCCTGCCCGCGGACTTCACGAATCGCATCCTCATTCGGCAAGGCCGATGCGGCCAGATCACCGATCAGCGGAAGGAAGACTCGAATTTCTGTGCCTGTCCCCTCTCCGCTTTCCACAGCGATAAACCCCCGGTGTTGATCGACGATGCCCCACACCATAGAAAGACCGAGGCCGGCCCCTCTGCCAATTGGCTTCGTGCTGAAGAACGGCTCGAAGATTTTCTCCTGTGTCTGTTTGTCCATTCCGGACCCACGATCGACAAAGCTGATGCAGGCGTACTCGCCCGGAGCCGCGCGGACAGGCGCATGCAAAGAATCGATACTCGTGCAGGTTACTCGAACGTCAATCCTGCCTCCACGGGGCATTGCGTCACGCGAGTTTGTGACGACGTTCATCATTACCTGTTCCAGCTGGACCCGATCGGCTCTGACCAACACGGGTACACTCCACGGCACGAACGCAAGTTCCAGATCTTCCCCGAGCACTCGTTGGAGAAACTGAAGATTCCGTTCAACTACTTCATTCAAGTCGACTACCGGCAGGGTTAACCGGCTCTTGCGGCTGAAGATCAGAAGCGATTCCGTTACATGCGCCGCCCGTTTCGCTGCAGTCATGATATCGGAAACAAGTCCAAGATTCGGATCATCCGATGTCATCTCGGTCTTGAGGAGACTTCCATACCCCATTATCGACGTCAATATATTGTTGAAATCATGTGCAACGCCGGCGGCAAGTTGACCGACTGCTTCCATCTTCTGAGCCTGGTGGAGTTGCGCTTCGACCTGTCTGAGCGTTTCCTCCACGTCGTGTGCCTCGGTCGTGTCGTGGGCGATAGTTCCGATTTCATACCCCTCACTCGTGCGAATGGGGAAATAGAAATGATCGAAATGACGAATAGAACCGTCCGGCCGCTGGAGAGTGGCGCTAATGAGCCTCCCCAGAAAAGAAGTGCTTCCGGTCCTGAGTGCTTCGAGAATCTCCGTTTTCGCCCGATCCTCAATTTCCGGCGTCCGAACCTCGGGCCGGACCAGATCACGCAGAAGCTCCCACGCCGGTTGCCCAATGGCCTTCTCTTGGGAAACGCCCGTGAGTTTCTCCGCGCTCGGATTGAATTCGGTAATTCTCCCATCCCGTCCGACGATCCAGATCGCTTCGGTGGATTGCCGAATGAACGCGTGAAGTCTTTGCTCCGCTTCCATCCGTTGAGTAATGTCCCGCCCAACGCCGACGAGGCCGATGATCCGACCCTCTGCATCCCGCAAAGGAAGTTTCGTCGTAAGCGCAATCCTGCCCACACCGGTTCCCGGCATACTCTGTTCTTCTTTGTCGAGGATCGGAATCCCCGTGCGGATGACCGACATGTCATCGGCAAAGAACTGCCGGGCCATGTCTATCGGATAGAAATCAAAATCCGTCTTTCCGATGAGATCTTCGGGCTCTCCGGCAACCATCAGATCGGCAAGCGCATGGTTCGCCAGCAGAAACCGTGCTTTGGAATCCTTCAGATATATGAAATCGGGGATGTTGTTGATCAGGGTGAGCAATAGCGCCCGCTCCTCCTCGAGACGGGACTGCAAGTTCTTCTGTTCACTCATGTCGATTACGGAGACAAACATGAGCAGACGATCGTCGAACATGGATACGCAGCTGTTCGAAAGCATGATAGGCAGCGACTTGCCGGAAGGCGTGAAGGCAAAGGATTCACGCATAGGGACTTCGTGTTCGGAGTTGACAGCGTCGATATCGAGCCGCAAGCTTGCGCGTGTAAATGCATTCTCCAGGTCCAGCGTCTTACCGAGCGGCCCACGCAACTCGCTCTTGTCGGAAACGCCGTAGAGTCCGAGCGTTGCAGTGTTCACATCTATCACGTCAACAAGTGCCACAGCCTCACGAAGGAATTCCGGATGTTCATCCAGATATCGCGGGATATCGGCTCGTTCTTCGGGTTTCAGGCGCTCAAGCCTTGAACGAAGCCGAGTAACATCTTCGACCCATAACGATGTGGTGGCATGATCAAATGCAGCCCGATATACCATATCGTCCATATACGACCTGATTATAGCATCTTGACGGCCGAAGTGGGGAACCGTAGTGTTGATATTTGACTGAACTCCTGCCAGGAGATTTCGGTCAAGGGAGGGGGACTACTCTGCGGAAATCACGTCTGGAAGCGTTCAGCGACGGTGTACTGGCAATCCTGATTACCATTATGGTCCTCGATCTGCACATTCCGGAGAAGGCAAACCTGGCATCCCTCCATCATATCCTTCCCCAGTTCCTCACTTACGTGTTGAGTTTCGTGTATCTTGCCATCTACTGGAACAATCACCATCACCTGCTCCATGCGACCGACACGGTGAACGGAAAAATCCTGTGGGCAAACATGCACCTCCTCTTCTGGCTTTCGCTGATACCGTTCGCTACCGGGTGGATGGGGCAGAATCATTTTGCGTCTCTGCCAACCGCTCTGTACGGAATAGTCCTTCTGCTTTCGGCCATAGCCTATTACATTCTCCAGAGTCTCCTGATTGCCGCACAGGGGAAGACATCCCGTCTGGCAACAGCGCTCGGCAAGGACATCAAGGGAAAAATCTCCCCGGTCATCTATGCGGCGGCGATTGGGCTGGCATTTGTGGGTCCGTGGATGGCGGACATACTGTACATCGTGGTTGCCCTCATGTGGCTCGTCCCGGACCGACGAATCGAGCGCAGACTGGAGGATCAGCAATGACACCGGACTTCAAGAAGACAGATAAAAAACTCTATGAGGCACCTGGAGATCGGCCGGTTATCATCCAGGTGAAGGACCTGCCATACGTCTGGATTGATGGTGCGGGCAATCCGAATGCTGCCGCGTTTTCCCGTGCAACGGAGGCGCTTTATGGGTTCTCCTACGCACTTCGAATGAACCACCGCGCAAGCGAACCGCTCTCCGGCGCTCACGCCTATGTGGTAGGTCCACTGGAAGCGGTCTGGGACATGCAGGAGGGCGCCGGAGACTATTCGATTGACCGAAAGGCCGATCTGGTGTGGTCGGCAATGATCCGTCAGCCCGAATTCCTCACGAAAGACGCCTTCCGGACAATTCGGGACGAGGCGTGTTCAAAGGCCGTGAAGAAGACGCATGAGCGGCAAGCGGTCGAGGACCTTTACTCCACCCTGCAATTCGGGTTCCGGGACGGGGGTGAGTTTGCCCAGATTCTCCATGTCGGTCCATACGATACCGAACCCGAGACGTTCATGCTCATGGAAAGCCTTCTTGGAGAACTCGGCTATGTCCGATTGGAAAAGTCCCACCGAGAAATCTACCTGAACGATCCGAGAAAAACTCCACAGGAAAGACTGCGCACGATTCTCCGGATCCGCGTCCGAAGAACATAGGCGTGGGCCCCGTCGCGCAGCGCAGCGCCCGCGGCGCCGCGCACGGGCAGGAATCAGAGAATTGTCGCCGAGAGAATGTAGTCGAGCTCCGGGAAATCGGACTTCAGATAGGCGTTTCCGTCCCGCTGAAGACGCCCCTGATCGGGTCCGCGTCCACGCGGCGCACCTTCTCCGTAGCCACTGTGAAGGGCGTCGATATTCTCCAGCCCCTCGACCACCTCGGCAAACGGCGAGAAGCCCATCTTGTCCAGCTGGGAATTGTCGCCATAATTGATGAAGAGCTGTGTTGTACGCGTATTGGGCCCGGCCATCGCAAAAGTGACCGTTCCCCTGGTGTTGGAACCACGAACTGGATCGTCCTGAATGGATTTCGCACGCCACTCGCTCGCAACCGCCGGATCGCCCGAAATGCCGAACTGGGCAACGAAACCGTCCAGCACACGGAAAAATGCAATGTCGGAGTAGAACCCTGCCTCCACGAGCTCCCGGAACCGCCTGGCACCAAGCGGCGACCAGTCGGGGTGAACTTCTAGGGTTACAGGTCCCTTCGTCGTCTGAAACTGGACCCGAAAATCATTGTCAGTGTCTGCCACGTCTATACCTCTCGGTGCAGGGTATCAGGGTGCGGGATCGCGGACAAGGGCCCTCGCGGAAAAATGCGCGGTGCGGCCTCCTTTACGACATCTTCCTCAGACGGATTTCCACTCCTTTTTCTCCCCGCATGAGTTCGAGAAGCTCTGCTGTGTCGGTATTCCCAAAGTGGTAGGGATAGAGAATACGTGGACGGAATGCCTTTGCTGCGTCCGCTACCATCTGCGGAGTCATGGTATAGGGAAGATTCATCGGCAGAAACGCGATATCGATGTTCCGCAGCGCCTTCATCTCCGGCGTATTTTCCGTATCGGCCGCAATATACACCCGGGTCTGTCCAAAAGTCAGGATATAGCCGTTTCCTGAACCCTTCGGATGAAATGGCTGGCCATTGTCGCGGACACCTGCAATGTTGTAGGCAGGCACAGCCTCTATTTGAAGGCCTAAAACCGTTGCACTCTCTCCGTTTCGCAAGATCTTCACGGAGCCCGCTGCGCCGCCGCCGGCTTCTGAGAGAGCTCGGGATACCGTTTCGGTTACCACCAGCTGCGTGTCCGGTGTACGTACGGCACCGAGCGCCGTTGGATCAAGATGATCCGCGTGCTCATGCGTAATGAGAACGAGATCCGCTTTGGGAAATTTCGAATAATCTGCAAGCTTGCTGTAGGGATCTATCTGGATCACCGTTCCATTGAACTGGAACATGAGCGAACCATGCCCAATGAAAGTAACCTTGAGCTCACCGGATGTGGTCGAGAACGTGTCCACCTCGAACGCATCTTCGGCAAACGATGACATGCCGCTCATGGCGAAAAGGAGAAGAAGCGGGATTCTTGCATTCATGAGTTGCCTCACAGTTCCGGCGCTTTTGACGGGATCATGCATGCGAAAACAAGCGTTTCGTCGCCGGAATTCCGGATCTGATGCTCAATATTCGGCGGTATATGGGCGACACTTCCGGACTCTACCGGATGCCATTCACCCTCGCCATAGACGGCACCGTATCCCCGGTGGAAAAAAATCTCGTGCTCCCAATCATGGGAATGCTTCGGTGTGTGGCCGCCGGGTCCAATCTCGAAAACACGGAGGAAAAAATTCTCGGCATTATCACGCTTGCCAATTATCACTCGCCCGTCGACTGCCTTTGCAGCATCGTTTTCAAAATGGGTTGCAGGAACCTCCCTGTAACGTATGACCTTCATTTTGAGTCTCCTTCCATGATGGGATAGTCTATTGTAGGGCCGGTAGGACGTTTTTTCCAGAGAAAAACAGTCGAAGCTGGATAATTTTCTGTTTGATCTGCGAAATCGTGAAAATGGGGAACCACCGGGCGCCCGCCGAACGGGCCGACGGATTCCATCAACACGGTTGTTAATACTTCAGAGACCTTGACATCACGACCGCAACCGCTTATGTCTATCAGACCAATCGCAGCAAACGCCTCACATCAACGAAACGGAGGGAGCAATGAACCCGAGTGTCCTCGTTATCGGCGCCGGCGTAATAGGCAGTGTGTTTGCAGCGAAATTCACGTCCGCTGGATGCAGGGTTACGATAGCTGCCCGGGGAATCCGCCTTGGACAATTGCGGGCAAACGGTCTCGTCGTCAAGGACGAGACCACGGGGCGCCTCGATCGGCCCTCTCTCACCGTGGTAGGGATGGAGGAGCTGGGAGCTTTGGTCGGACATGATTTTACCCTGGTCGCGGTTCAGAGACACCAACTGCCGGCGCTCGTACCGCTACTCGTTCGTCTTTCGGAAAATACCGTCCTCATAACCATGGTGAACTCGGTCGACGCGCTTCCTGAGCTTCGCCGTCGGGTAAATCCGGCAGGCATTCTTGCTGGCTTCCCGGGTGTGGGAGGGCGCAGGCTTCCGGACGGTACGGTTGAATATCGGTTTGCCCCGGCTTCTCTTCAGAAGACAACCTTCGGTGAAATGGCAGGTGGGGTGAGCGAACGGTCCATCTTGATTGCGAAGGTGCTGAAATCCGTCGGCGTAGCCACTGCGGTTTGTGAGGATATGTCATCCTGGCAGGCGACACACGTCGGCCTTGTCTCTCCAATCGCCGATGCACTCTACGCCGCCGGAGGAAACCTTCGCGCGCTTGCCTCAGATCGGAATCTGCTCAAACTCATGGTTAACTCGGTGCGTGAGGTATTTGCTGTCCTCCCGGAGACCGGTCACATCGTTGTACCCCGGATGCTCTCGGCTGTCTCCATAATGCCTGAGGCGCTGCTCGTTCGTATCGCAGGTTTCTTGTTGCGACGCCCTGCTACGGAGGCCCTGGTCGGCAGACATGCGCTCCTTTCCCGGCAGGAGATGACAACGCTGAGACAGGAGCTATTGCATCTGTTCGAAAGCACCGGAATAAAGACCCCGAAGCTCAAGGCGCTCGCCGCGCGCGCGGATTCCCAGATGCACTGACGCATGCGTGCAATTGCGCCACGACTTCCGGACAGGCTGCGGATTCCCGCTACACGGCGGATTCCGCGGCGAGGGGCAAGCGCGCACGACGACGCTGCAGGAGATAAACGCCGGCCAGAACGAGCAGTGCCGCCACCATAACCGGATACCGCATCCCGTCCGCAAACCCCAGCAGTCCGGTAACGAAGTACGGTCGAAAGAGCGTAAATGTTACCGCGGCAAGGAGGAGTGCCTCGTACCACCTGTTCCGTGTGGCAAAGTAGTTCTGAGTAAGCGCGGCAAAGGCGAACATTGCCATGAGCGAGGTAAAGAAGATCCACGCAATTCGGGCGGGATGATTCACGTCCACCAGCAGAAGATCGGTGTTGAAGATGAACATGAACGGCAGGATAGCGGTACGGATATCGTAGCTGAATCCCTGGAAGCCGGTGCGTATTGGATTGGACTTTGCAATTGCCGCGGCCGCGAAAGCTGCCAGGCCCACCGGCGGAGTGTCGTCGGCAAGGATACCGAAAAAGAAAACGAACAGATGCGCCGCTATGAGCGGAAACACAATTCCTGCCTGTGCGCCGAGGGTAACAATGACCGGCGCGGTAAGCGATGCCATGACAATGTAGTTTGCGGTTGTTGGAAGGCCCATACCGAGGAGCAGGCTCGCGAACGCGGTAATGAGCAGAATGAGCCAGAAACTTCCGCCGGAGATGACCTGAATTACCTCGGTAATGATACCTCCGAGTCCAAGCGTTACTACCCCAACGATTATCCCGGCGGCCGCCACCGCAACGCCGATTCCCATCATTGCACGACCGCCTGCAACCAGAGACTGCCATAACTGGGTTACCGAGCGTTCGAGTGCTCCTTTCGTGGTCTGTTTCCCCTGGAGTACCTTGACGATGTTCTGAACAAATATGAGCACAACCAGCACGACAATCGAGCGGAACACCGAGAGCTGCGGCGAGTGCCGCAAGACCACAAGCTCCCAGAGAAGCATGGCAATAGGAAAGAAAAAGTGCATACCGCGGAGGAAGGTCGGTCCGAACCGCGGAATCTGATCCTTCGGCAGGCCCTTCAAACCGAGCTTCGACGCCTCCAGATGTGTTATGTACATGAGCGCCAGGTAGGAGATTACTGCCGGAATGAACGCAGCCTTCACGACATCCAGATACTCGATGTTACAGTATTCTGCAATAATGAACGCTGCCGCTCCCATGACCGGAGGCATCAGCTGGCCGTTCGTGCTGCAGGCTACCTCCACCGCTCCTGCCTTGTACGCCGGATAACCCACCTTCTTCATCATCGGGATCGTGAAGGTGCCCGTTGTTACCACGTTTGCGATGCTCGATCCGGAAACCATGCCGGTCATCCCGCTTGCAAGAACCGCCGCCTTTGCAGGTCCGCCCTTGTAACGACCAAGCAGGCTGAACGCCAGGTCGACAAAGTATTTTCCGGCCCCCGCTTTATCGAGCATTGCCCCGAAAAGCACGAAGAGAAACACGATGGTTGCAGAGACGTCCAGTGGAATACCGTAGATTCCCTCGGTGGACGCGGTTATCTGACCAATGAATCGGGGAAGCGAAACCCCCTTGAAGGCAAGAACCGATGGCATATACGGACCGAGAAAACTGTAGAGAATGAACACAACAGCCACGATGGGGAGCACCGGACCAAGGGAACGACGGGCCGCCTCCAGCACCAGCACCACGAGCAGGCTCCCGAAGACGATGTCCCGCGGAATCAATGCGCCCTGACGGTTCGCGACACCCGAATAGTCGAAGACAATGTAGAGCGTAGCCGCAATGGCAACAAGCGCAAACACGGCATCGAGCACCGTAATACCTTTCCGGCGGGAAAGGTACTCGAGAACAACACCCTGTTTCGGCTTCCGAAAGAACGGATAACTCAGGTACACGAGCGTGATGGCAAAACTTAAGTGGATCGCTCGTACAATGACGGAGTCAAGAATGAAGACCGACGCGAGCGAAAGCTGGAATAGAGACCAGCTCGCTGCAATGACCGAGATCAGAACGGCGTTCCAACCAGTAAACTTCTTTCCGCCGATTTCCGCCTCTTCAGCTATTCTCCGCGCTTCGCGCGCCTCGTCGGTCTCCTCGAGACTGGTATATGCGTCACTCACCGCTCGCCCCCTGCGTAGAATATGGCTGTCCCGTTGCGGGACAGCCTGCGCACTTTCTGTATCCCGCCGGGCACCGGTGGGATAGATCAGCCTCCGATCGAGTCCTACATCAACCCGACTTCCTTAAAGTACTTCAGAGCACCATCATGATAGGGGGCGGTGTTGCCCTGCAGCATACTCTCCTTGGTGAGTGTCTCGAAGGCAGGATGAAGTCCCCGCAGTGTGTCAAGATTTTCGAAGATTTCCTTGGTCACGAAGTACACAATGTCTTCGGGCACATTCGCTGACGTGACGAGCGTCGCCTTCACTCCATAGGTCTGGGTATCGGTGGTGTTGGTGGCGTTTGGATAGAGCTTTTGCGGAATGTACGACTTCGCGTAGTAGGGATATTTCTTGATCAGATTGTCCACATTGTCGATAGGAACAAAATGAACCTTCCGTGTGCCGGCGGTCGCCTCCATGACGGAACCATTGGGATGACCCACCGTGTAGAAATATGCATCGATGCGTCCATCCTGGAGCAGCTTCGCGGATTCTACGGCCTTCAACTGTTCTGCCTTGACGTCGGTCTCCCAATTCAGACCGGCATTCTCCAGAGCATCGATTGCATTCCCGCGGTTCCCCGAACCGGGATCGCCTATGTTTACGCGCTTGCCCTTGAGATCCTGAATGGACTTGATGCCGGCATCATCCGCGGCAACAAGCGTTACCGACTCCGCATGCAGCGAACAGACAACGCGAAGGTCCTTTTGCGGCCCTTTGTCCTTCCACTCGGCCTCGCCCTTCCACGCCTGGGATTGACGATCTGACTGTGCAATACCGAACTCGAGATCTCCCGAAAGAACCGCGTTGATGTTAAAAACCGAACCACCGGTGGATTCGACAGTCACCTTCAAATGATACTGGTCGAATTTCTGGTTCACAATCTTGCTGACTGCCCCACCGGCCACGTAGTACACGCCGGTCAGTCCTCCAGTGCCGATTGTGGCAAACCTGCGTTCGGTCGATCCATCTGACGAACTCTTGTCGGAAGCGGTCTGACCACTCTTGGAACAACCCAGAAGTGATAACGCAACAATAAGAACCAGCGCAAACAGGCGCCCTTTGCTCTTTCCCATCTCATCCCCCTTGTCCACATGGATTTTTATACGGCTATTGTGTTGTACTCCGCATAAACATGCTCAGTCAAGAATTGTTTTACAAATCATTTTTGTGAGTACGTTGATAATATTCGGGGAGAATGGGACCACAGGCAGAGACACCGAATGAAGTATCAACACGGTTGTTGATACTTCGGTTCAGGCTGAGCGGGATGAGGCGTCCGCCTGACGTGTTCCGCTCACCGTTTCGACAATTGCGCGGAGACGGTCCGACGACGGATTCTGCGGAATTCTCATCAGCGTTTCCACAGATTCATTCACATGGCGTGTCGCTTCCCTGGAGATAAGTTCCGAATCGGGGAAAACGGAGTCGTGATCATCAAGATCGTCGAGCAGTTGATATGCCATCCCGAGATGATATCCGTAGGTCTTCAGCGCGTCGGTCGTATCCGCGTCGGCACCGGCGACAAGACTTCCGGCCTCACAGCAGGCCGACATCAAAGAGGCGGTCTTGTTTTCTATGGTGTCAAGATAATCGGAGAATTCAGGTGCTTTGCGCTGCGTTCGCATGCGTTCTTCGTAGATCTCGCCAAAACACATCTTACGCGTAACGTCCGTGAAGAGCTCGAGGAGCTTCATCCGCATTTCGAGCGAAAGTTCGTTCAATGAGCTCACGATTGAATAAAATTGCGTGTACAGGATATCCCCTGCGAGAACGGCGATCTTGTTCCCATACCGCTCGTTCACGGACACGCGTGCGCGGCGGAACACCGCTTCGTCTATCACGTCGTCGTGGATCAACGAGGCGCTGTGGATGAGCTCGAGGGAAGTCGCAATCTGTACGAGCGCGGTTGATCGGTCGGCGATGGACGCCCGTGAAGCCTTTGCCGATAGCAGAAAGAGCGCGGGCCTCAACCTCTTGCCGTGGGTCTTGAACAGGTGACCGATTGCCCGATCTCCCAGGCGGGAGTAGGGATTCGTCACCGTGTGACCTTCCGCAATCCGGGAAAGCTGGTCCCGCAGGTTACGTTCGACAAGCTCGATCTCGATGGAAACCGGCTTTAGTATGTAATGGAGGGTATTCATTCCGGCATTCTGTCCTGTAGGGCGCGCCGGCATCCGGGTTTTTGCACCCAGGAGCCGACGCGTTTCCCGTTAATTCGAGATTTCGGGTCTTACGGCTTGTACTTTGCGAAGCTCTCGAGATGTCCCCAGTAGGAGCCAAAACCTGTGATGGCCCATATGATTGCAGCGCCGAGTGCGGCGAGGGACACGAGTATACGGATTATTGGATATCTTCGCAGCCAGTATCCCGGCAGCGCCGCGATTCCGACAATACCGGTCAACACGTAGCCAAGCATCGCCACGATCGGCTCCTTGGTCATGCCAAGATTTGCAAGCCGGAGACCGACTATTATTGCGACAATGCCCCCGATGATCGCTACAATCCCGAGCGACAGAAGATCCCAGTCGAGCAGAAGCGCAAGACCAAGGGTGAAGAACAATGCCCCGAACAGGACTGCGGGCTCGCCGAACGAGATGTTGAAGCTGCCCGGCAGAGGCCATGAAAAAATTACCTTGAGGCCGGTAACCAGTTGCAGGAAACCTACTACAAGGAACCCTGGTGCCATTTTCTTCTGGCCATCTTCAAGAAACCAGAAAAAGTAGACGGCGAATAGAAGCATCCCCGCGACGAGGATGATCAACATGAGAGCAAGAAAGTCTATGAACATTTGGTGACCTCCCGGATGTGTGGCATGTGGGTCATGCCTGGAAAAGTGAATATGCCGATCGTTCTGTTCGCCCGCTGGAGTCACACAGACGTGCACATCTGTGCAGGCAGGCTGTTGAAGTTACGAACCGGTGCGACCGGCATGTACAAAAGAATCAAAGTCCCTGGACTTCTGTAAACAATATTATTCTCTAGCGCAATTTATGTCAAGAAAAAAGATCATATTAGATATATTAGAATTTAACTCATATTTGTTTCAATTATATGATTGAAACTGGCCCCCTATTCAATTACGCTCTTGTTGTGAAAAACTCTCTTGCTCGAACGTACGGGCCCTGGGCCATAGTTGCAGGTGGGTCACGGGGAGTGGGCGTCGAATATGCCCGGATCCTTGCTGAACACGGATTGAACCTCGTCCTGATTGCACGCAATGCCGATCGTCTGCTCTCTGTCGCGAAGGGGATAACCGAACGCTTCCGCGTCGAAGTCCGCCCGGTGGTTGCCGACCTGTCACGGCCTGATACCGTCAAGACAATTGCCGCGTCAACGGAGGATGTCGGTATCGGGTTGCTCGTCTATAATGCCGGAATTTCCAATCCTGGCTGGTTTCTTGACCGGCCGGTAGATTCACACCTGCAGCAGCTCCAGGTGAATTGCCACACTCCACTTGCACTCGCGCACCACTTCGGTGGCCGCATGCGAGAGCACGGGCGTGGCGGTATCATTCTCATGTCCTCTCTGAGTGCTTTTGCCGGTTCACCGGAAGTTGCAGGCTACGGGGCGTCCAAGGCGTTCAACGTGGTCCTCGCCGAAGGGCTCGCGTTCGAGTTTCGCCGATACAATGTCGATGTGCTCGTATGTTGCGCGGGAGTAATTGCAGGCGGGGCTCATGGTGCGCAGGAACCATTGCACCGGCGACGCTCTATCTTCGCACCACCTGAAACGCAACCCCGGTTTGTTGCAGAGTACGCACTCCGGAACCTTGGACGCCGGTCAGTCGTCATTCCGGGTCACTTCAACCAGATCGCGTCCTTCGCCATGACAAGGATACTTCCTCGGTCATTCGCGGTTCGACTCATGGCGCGTACGGTGCAGGAACTCGAGTTTCCGACCGCTCCATGAAGTACAATGCGTGGTCGGGTGGCAGTTTGACCGTTGAGCAGACTACGCGTACCTTTAGGTTCATTATCAAGGATACACGCATTCAAGGGAGACGGTAATGCGGGCTATGACAATCGCTGAATACGGTGGACCGGAGGTCCTCACCATGGTCGAGGACTTTCCGGATCCGACACCTTCATCCAACAGGAATGAACCCGAGCAGGTCGTTATCAAGGTCGCTGCGACCGGCGTGAATCGCATGGACATTCTGGTCCGCAGCGGATATCCGGGGGTGAAACCGCCGCTACCCCACGTCTGCGGAGCGGACATTGCCGGAACGCTCGTTGAAACCGGAGAACGGGTGGTCGTGTATCCACTGATAGCCTGCGGAAGCTGCCCGGCATGCAGGGCAGGTAAACCGAATCTCTGCCACATCTGGAAAAGCATCGGAATGCACGTGAAGGGAGGCTATGCCGAGTATGCGGTGGTCCCGGCGCAGAATGTCTTCCCACTCCCCCCCGAGATCTCTTTCGAAGAGGCGGTCTCCATTCCGGTGGCCGGGCTCACCGCATATCATGCACTCATGACCGTGGGAAAGGTGCAGCCGGGAGAGACCGTTTTTGTCTGGGGCGGCGGAGGAATCCTCGGTTCAATGGCGGTACAGATAGCCCGGGATGCTGGAGCACGGACAATTGCCGTCGCGGGAAGTGACCAGCGCATCGAGGCGCTTCAGAATCTCGGCGTGGATATCGTTCTGGATCGCAGACGGGAAGATGTCGTTGCTCGGGTATCGCAGGAGACAGACGGCGGCGTGGATGTTGTTCTTGACCCGATAGGAGCTGCAACCCTCGAACAGAGCCAGACAATGCTCATAAACGGCGGACGGCTGCTCCTCTGCGGAATCCTCGGGGGACGTGACGCCGAGATAAATATACACCTCACCTATTTTCACCATCGAAGCATCCACGGACTCTTCCTTGGCACCAGAGAGGATATGGAAGCGGTTACCCGACTCGTTGCTGAACGACGCGTGCTACCGCTCATCGACTCGGTTCTGCCGCTCGCCGAAGCGGCGGAAGCCCACCGGAAACTGGAGGCGGGCAAACACACAGGAAAGATTGTACTACGCACATGACAAATCCATCTGAATCGTCAAACAACAGCACCAGGCGCCGGCTCATCGTTGCGGGGATTTCATTCCTTGCCGCGGTCGTGCTCTGGTACATCGTATTTGTGCTGCCGTATGGCAAGTTCTGGATCAAGATGGCAATTGCCACACCGATCCTGGCAGCAATTTCCATCTCGCAGATCGTTCCAAGAAAGGAAGATTTCAGGAATATCCGTCTGCGCCACGTAGTTATCGGCGTCGGCTCGGCGATTGTCCTGTACGGGATCTTCTTCGTCGGGAAGATGCTCCTTGCCTGGATACTTCCTGGCTCCCACAGCATGATTGCTTCGGTATATGCAACCGGCCAGGGTATTCCCTCCTGGGTTATCGCACTGTTGCTTCTCTTCATTACAAGCCCGGCCGAAGAAATTTACTGGCGCAGATTCATGCAACGAACGCTGACCGACCGGTTTGGTCGATTTCCGGCGTTCATAATGACTGTCGGGCTGTACACCCTTGTTCATGTGGTAACTCTGAATCCGGCACTGGTTCTTGCCGCATTTGTTGCAGGCTTCGTTTGGGGACTGATCTACTACTACGAACAGAGCATAGTCCCCACAATTATCTCCCACGCGCTCTGGGCAACCACCATCTTTGTTCTACTTCCGGTCATGTGAAGCCGGTGAAGGAGCCTGTAATGAAGGATTTGGGAACGCTCTATCAGTCGGTAGATGTTCACGATATGTTTTCCCGGGTCGTAAAGACCTACGATCTGTTGAACCATGTGTTCAGCTTCAATATCGATCGCGTGTGGCGCTCACGGGTGGTGCGCATGACCGGGCTTCCACCGGAGGCCAGGGTGCTCGATGTAGCAACGGGGACCGCGGACCTGGCAATTGCGTTTGCCCGTGTTCACCCGGATTGCAGGGTAACCGGCGTAGATTTTGTGGAGGAGATGCTTGTGCGCGGCCGGGAGAAGATAGACCGCGCACGGATGGACGACCGCATTGAGCTCGTCTGCGGAGATGCCCTTGCCCTTCCGTGCGAGGACAATCAGTACGACGCAGCTACGATTGCATTCGGGCTGCGGAATCTCAATGATTTTGCCGGGGGTATTCGGGAAATGACGCGCGCCGTTCGTCCGGGCGGAAAGGTGCTCATCCTCGAGTTTTCACCGCCTCCATCGACGCTTTTCGGACGGCTTTACAATTGGTATCTCAAGCACATTATGCCCGCGCTCGGCGGCAAAGTCTCGGGATGGGAACCAACCTACGGGTATCTCTACTCGTCGATCAACGCGTTTCTGGACCACGACGCCCTTGCGGACCAGATGCGGTCGGAAGGGCTTGTTGACATAGAGATGATCCGCCTCTCAGGGGGCATCGCCTACATCCACGCCGGGGTCAAAGCGCCAGGCTGAGCGGAACAAACCGGTTCAGGAGGAAGGCTGCAACGAGAATTACGCTGTAGATCACTTCCACCTGAACCGTCATGGGATCCGCGTTCGACGGTACAGTCTCCGCAGTTAAAAAGAGGCGGATGAGGCCGAAAATGCGCGGAAGCGTTACAAACACCGCAAGCGCCCATATCGGCATGACACCGATCAGGACATCGAGCAATGTTCCGCCATAAACCACCGCCGCAAGCGCGGCGAAAAACATGACCGCGCGGCGTCGTCCAAGGATAGTGGCGACGGTCTTCCCCAGCGTCTTTCGATCCGTTTCAATGTCTTTCAGGTTATTTGCAGAGAGTATGAGCGACCACCACATCCCGACCGGAATCGATATGAGAATAACGCGGCCCACATTGTCCCAGGTGCCGGTCTGGACGAAATATGCTCCGCTGACCATGAGAGGCCCGGTGGCAAGAAACATTGAAAGCTCGCCGAGCGCCCGCCGTTTGAAATTGATCGGCTCTCCGGTGTAGAAGTAACTCACAAACGCCCCGCCGGCTATTACGAGGAGCAGAGACCAGCCGGCAACGGCCGCCATGTAAATACCGACGACGAGAGCCAGGACGTAACAGGCAGCTGCACCAGTCAGAATCTGATTCGGCGTCATCTTACCTTCAACCAGTGGATGGGGACGGTACTGTGTCGTTGCAACACTCGGATCATCCACGCCGTGTTTGAAATCGAAGTAATCGTTCAGCAGATTCATCCCCGCGTGAGCGACTACCGAGCCGAAAATCACCAGAAGAAAACGCTCCAGATGAAATGCGCCTTCATCGAATGCCACCACCGACCCCGTGGTTATCGATGCCAGACTCAGGAAGAAGGACCACGGCCGTGCCGACAGGAGCATGACGGACAGTTGATTCATTGTCACCTCGCTTGAGTAAATGATAACGCCGGGCACGGCGCGCAGACAACAGCACCGTGCCCGAAGATCGTGTCGAAGGGATTTTTCGAAGTGACTATGTTCAGCTGTGGTTCTTGTACCAGTCGCGCCAGATAACGCGGTACACCTTCAGCCAGTGTGGCAGCCTGTTCAACACGGGTATGAGGGGAAGAAAGATCAGAACCAGAAAGAAGAGTCCCATGATCCCGCCGACCAGAGCGTCTGCGTTGGGGGAATTCCCAATGGCCGGAATCTGGTACAGGAAGGTGTACGGCCACAACCACCAGGCGCCAGGGTAATTTCCGGTCTCGTGGCCGATACCCCACTGGCCGCCCTGCATATCGAGTTTTCCGGCGATCTGATCCTCGATGTCGCCCTGAAGAAAGAGGATTGCCTTTGTGTTGTCGAAGGCGTACGGAACCGTGCTCCCCGAGTTCATTGCACCCTCGAGAAGTCCGGCGCGCGCGAGGTCGAGCATTCCGGTCATGAGCACCGGCACCGGACCGTAGTCTCCCGCCGGAAGTTCGACGTTCTGACCGGCAACCTGCGCCTTGTCCAGAGCAGCGGTGTAGGTCTTGATCCATGCCGCCTGTTGAGTGGCCGCAGCAGATTCGAACTGAGCAAGCGCTGCCTTTACCGCAGGGTCGAGCTGTGCAACGCTCGCCAGAGGTTTCATGACGAAATCTTTCCGGGCGTCAATCGGAATGGTCACGCCGAAAATATCTGCCGGGGCGATTCCGAGAAATGTCTGGGCATTCTCCGGATTGTTCGTGTACGGAGGGCCATAGGTCTGCATATCGCTGTTGCCTGAGAAATAATCCGTGACCAGCTGCAGGAAGGCAACCGGTTGCTTCTGCGCAACCTCTTTTGCGGTAACCGAAGGATAGTCCGGGGAGCCAAGAAAGGCTGCAAGCACCACTATGACTACGGCTACAACTGCAAAGACTATGAGCCCTTCGCGCAGGAGGTCGTATGGCTTCGTCGGTATTCCCTTGAGATTTGCTTCCGATTGTGCGCTCATGCGTCTTTCTCCTCTGAACCGATCGGGCGAACGGGACTCTCATGCCGGACAACAAGCACATGGACTCCTACCAGAACCACCACGAACAGCGGAAGCAGCACGATGTGGAGCGTCAGTATCTGCCCGCTGTTCAACGTGTTTATCACCGCACCAATGCCCATGGCGTTCAACCCATCCTTTGCCTGCCCCGAGATCCA
Source organism: uncultured Spirochaetales bacterium (assembly GCA_964553615.1). Classification (GTDB taxonomy): domain Bacteria; phylum Spirochaetota; class Spirochaetia; order DSM-27196; family DATKUC01; genus DATKUC01. Next base: position 17,442 of record CAZKMA010000017.1, read on the forward strand.
CTGAGCATCCCAGTTCGTCTGGAGAATAAAACCGGTCAACCCGGAGAACACCGCGATTCCAAGAGTAATGACCCCAATTGCCCATGTGCGCCATCGTCCGCCGCGCCATGCCGCCATGAAGAACTTGCCGATCATGTGCAACAGGATACCCAGGAAGAAAATCTGTGAGCTCCAGAAGTGAAGCGAATTGACGAAATGGCCGAAGGCCGACACGTGCCACCAGGTCGGTCCGAATATTGTTATGAAAACACCGGTGACAATGAGCATGCCGAGAGCAGCGAGCGTCATTGCCCCGAAAAGATAGACGACCGAGTTCATGTAGACCGGCATCCGAGTCGGAAGCGCGTCTTCCATACTCATGTTTTTCTTGACAAATGTCTGAGCGCGTTCGGTCATGTTCATTTCGGTTCCCCCTTCTCGTCCTTCGAGCTATGCTCGATGAACCCGGGAATCCTGAGCCATGCGGAGGCAGCAAACACGACGACGACTACCGCCCAAAAGATGATGTTCGGGATCGCAAGATTGAAAATCCCGAATACTACATGAGGTACTGCAGGCAACGTTTGCGTTGCAATCTCATTCATGTGGGAACCCCTTCCTTCCGCTGTTCACGAAAGTTGCGCTGTGGTGATGTGGAGATGATGGAGTAGGAAACATGCATGATCGGCCATCAATGCACAAAAGCGACATACCCTGATGCTCCAATAAGAGCAATCGGCCAGTTGCTCTCGGAAAGAGAATAAGTAAATTAGTAATATTATGTCAAGACATACACCGAAAAAGCCTGACTCCGATCGTTATATAGAGCCGTGAGCGCCTATCGTCTGTGGTTCACGCGCGGTCTTGAACTCGGAGGTAAAGTGGAACTCTACGTCCGGGTTGTCGTCGATGACCGTCTGCAGCCACCACTGAGATTCGGCAAAATAGACCGGATTCCCATCCCGGTCCTCGGCTATGTGTGACGCCTTGAGCCGCAGGAACTCCCTGAGTTTCGCAGGCTTGTCCGAGGTCAGCCAGCACGCGCGAACATAGGGCAGGGGTTCGAATCTGCACGCGGCACCATATTCCTGAAGCAGTCGGTAGAGAATAACATCAAACTGGAGGTCCCCGACGGTGCCTATTATTTTTCTCCTTCCGAGATCACGGGTAAAGAACTGCGCCACTCCCTCCTCGGTGAGCTGTCGAATGCCTTTCTCGAGTTGTTTGGATTTCATTGGGTCGGTGCTGAGAAGCTCACGAAAGATCTCCGGAGAAAAACTCGGGATACCGCGGAACATGAACTTTTCGCCCTCGGTCAATGTATCCCCGATCTTGAGATCACCCCGGTCATAGAGCCCTACCACATCCCCGGGAAATGCCTCGCCCACAATGCTCTTCTTCTGCGCCATGAAGTTGTACGGCGTAGTGAAACGCACGTTCTTACCAAGGCGTACATGGTGAAATGGCTTGTCCTTCTCGAATCGACCTGAACAGACACGAAGGAACGCTATGCGGTCCCGGTGTCTCGGGTCGAGATTCGCGTGAATCTTGAAAACGAAGCCGCTGAATTTCTCCTCGGTGGGCCCCACCGTCCGCGTATCGGTATCCCGCGATCCGGGTGTTGGGGCAATGCGGAGGAAGGTCAAAAGGAGCTCGCGAACACCGAAGTTGTTCAGTGCGCTCCCGAAAAATACCGGAGCAACGGAACCGGAAAGATAGTCCTCCCGCGAAAAATCGGTATATACGCCTTCGATAAGCTCCACGTCCTCACGAAGCTGCACTGCCTGGCTCCCGAACTTCTCGTCCAGAATCGGGTCGGCAATGTCCTTTACGAGGATGCGGTCGTCTTCTATCGTGCTCTTGGACGGGTTGAACAGATAGATATTCTTTTCAAGAAGATTGAAGACGCCGCGAAAACTGGACCCCATTCCGATGGGCCAGGTCAGCGGGCGCACCGAGATGTCAAGCTTCGCCTCGAGCTCATCCATGAGCTCAAACGGCCTCCTCCCCTCCCGGTCGAGCTTGTTGATGAAGATAATGACCGGCGTCTTGCGCATCCGGCAAACCTTCATGAGGCGCTCGGTCTGCTCCTCCACGCCCTTTGCGCCGTCAACAACGAGAATAACACTATCTACTGCGGTCAGTGTTCGGTAGGTATCCTCGGCAAAGTCCTTGTGCCCGGGAGTGTCCAGGATGTTCACGAGCATTCCGTCGTACTCGAAGCTCATGACCGAGGTTGCCACCGAGATACCACGCTGCTTTTCAATTTCCATGAAGTCGGAGGTGGCGCTTTTGCGGATCTTGTTTGATTTCACCGCCCCGGCGGTCTGAATTGCGTTCCCGAACAGAAGGAGCTTCTCTGTAAGGGTAGTCTTCCCGGCATCCGGGTGGCTGATAATGGCGAACGTGCGTCGCCTCGCGATTTCGTTTTCAAGGCGCATTCTTTTCTCACCTGATCTGATTGATTCGTAGAGGTCGCGGGTAGGATGAACACCACCGCGGGTCGAGGTACTGGAGCCGTCTCAAACTGGAATCAGTCTCATACACGTACAATGTATACTAATTTGCCCCGGGACGGCTACCTGAGCGCAACTCCGACGCGCGACCGGACGCCCATCACGTGAATCCGGTCAATCGCTGAATCAGGATACTCGAAGCCGCCACGCTCGCCCATACAACAAGACCGAGAAGGAGTGGTCTGAATCCGGTCTTCGCCAGTTCGCGAAAGTTGGCGTTCAGGCCAACTGCGCCAAGGGCCATGATGATCATGAACTTGCCGGCTCCAACAAGCAGAGCGGTAGCGGCGGGTGGAAGCAGGTGGAGCGTGTGAACGAGCGACATTGCAAGAAAGCCCAGGATGAACCACGGAAAGATCCGCGCCATCGAGAAAGACCCGGCGACCGGAGCACTTTCGGCGCTGCCCGTTTCCGGGGCCGCCGAGTCCTGGGCGGTCGCCGGGACGCGGCGTTTTCTCGCGGATACAATGACCGCTATCAGAAAGGCAATTGGAATGATCATTGTCGACCGGGTAAGCTTCACGATCGTTGCAAACTCGCCTGCGGAATTGCTGAATGCGTAGCCCGCGGCAACAACGCTCGAAGTGTCGTTGATAGCTGTTCCCGCCCACATGCCGAACGCCTGGCTCGAGAAGCCCAGCAGTCGTCCCAGTTCCGGAAACAGGATCACCGCGAGAACGTTGAACAGAAAGATCGTAGACATGGAGTACGCTATCTCCATTTCGTCGGCTTCAATGATTGGAGAAACGGCGGCGATCGCCGAACCGCCGCAGATCCCGGTGCCGGCACCTATGAGCAGCATCAGCTTGCGCGGCACTTTGAGTATTCGGCCGATGAGAAAGGCGGCGAGAAAGGCGGTGCCCAGGGTGACAATCATGATAAGAAATGACTGTCGCCCGGTTCCGAGTACCTGCGACAGGCTCAGTCCCGAACCGATCAGGACGATGGACCACTGCAGGATCTTTTTCGCCGCAAATGATGTTCCGGCAACTATCGGCTGCGGTCTGCCAATGAGGTTCCGCAGGAACGCGCCAATCAGGATTGCAAAAACCGGACCGCCGATTACCGGCAGACTGTCTCCAAGATACTTCGCCGCAACCGCAATGACGGCAACAAGCGCGACACCCGGTGCAATCAGGCGAATTGAACCGGTAATGTTTCGGTTGATATTGCTCATGACTCGCAGATAGTACCGGAAATCACATATCACATCAAATTATAAATATTTATATTTCAGTAAGCTCATGTTATACTTTGCCCATGAACGACTTCAGGCTCAGAAGCCTGCTTGCGGTAGTACGAACCGGGAGCTTCTCGGCAGCGGCCGAGATCCTTCATGTAACGCAACCGGCGGTGTCGCAGCACATCCGACAGCTGGAAGAGTTTTATGGAAGTCGGCTTCTCAGCCGCGTGGGCCGCCGCACCGTGCCAACACCGACGGGATCACTCCTGTTCGAGTATGCCGAAAGTATTGAGTCCCTCTACCGATCGATGGACCGGGACATTTTCAATGCCGCAGCCGCAGTCCGTACCTTCGACGTTGGCGCAACACTCACCATTGCCGAGTATCTCCTCCCGCCTCTGCTTGGACAGTACCGCAAGTTGAATGCACACGTGAGAATACGAATGACGGTTCAGAATACGAAGGAGACCATAGACCGGTTGATCCGGAACCAGATTACTCTGGCAATGGTTGAGGGACCATTCGACCGTGGGTCGCTGCACACGTGCAAGTTTATTGATGACGAGATGGTGGCGGTATGTGCGCCGGAATATGAATTGAAACGCGCAAACGGGGGAAGTTCCATTCCGATTGCGGCACTCCTGGCTTCGGACCTCATCCTCCGGGAACCAGGCTCGGGGACACGCACGGTCCTTGAACACTACCTCATGCGGCACGGGATGGATCCGCGCTCCATCCGAGTCTACATGGAGATCGGAAGTATAAACGCAATCAAGTCCCTCGTCTCCTCTGAGCTCGGAGTCACTGTCGTATCCCGGAGCGCCGTGGAACGAGAGCTCAAGGAGGGAAAACTCGTGCAGCTGCACCTCGACGGAGGGCCTATCCTCCGCGAACTCCAGTTCGTCTGGAACGACTATTCGGACGCCGGCTTCGTGGAAGAGTTCATCGGCTTCTGCACGGCCGCTACCGCGCGGCCGCCCGGCTGAGAACGCGCTTGCGCAGCAGGATGAGAACGTACGCGCCAATCAGACAGAATGCAGCGGACAACGCGAAGGTGTTTCGGATACCGACGGCGTCCGACACAATTCCCCCTGCCCACGGCCCGGCGAACATGCCAATTGCATAGACCGCCTGGTGGATTCCCATGGCAGTAGTCCGGTGCGACTGATCCACTCTTTCGATACTGAGACCGAGGAGAGTCGGGAAGCTCATGCCGAATGTAATGCCCATCAGAGCTGTACCGACGTAGAACAGCGTGAGGCTCTGCGCTACTGCAAAGAGAAGGATACCCGTGGAGAACAGAGCAAAATTCACGTACAGAAGAGAGGTGCGCGAGAAACGGTTAATGACGAGTGTATTCAATAGATTGCCTGCGACAGATGCAATGATGTTCAGAGTGATGAGAAAACTCATCGTCACTGCACTCGCGCCGAGTTGCCGTGCGAGCAGAGGCATGAACCCGAAGATTACCACCCATGTCCCGAACTGACCTACCGAGCTGATGCCGGCCGGAAAGAGCACATCCGGACGGGTAAAAATGCGCACTATTGAGCGGACCGAGACTGCATGTGCGGACTGTCGCTCAATTCTGGTGGCCCCGATTATAATCGCGGCCGCCAGGCCGCAGGCACCGGCCAGGTAGAACGCAAGCGGGTATCCGCCAATCTGATTCAGGAATCCGGTTGCGCTGGTGGCGATCATTCTTCCGATCGAATTAGAAAAAGAAAGCAGCGACGTTGCAAGTACCGCCTGCTTCGGCGGGAAGAAGCCGGAAAAAACGGCAATGAGCGGCACCCATGTTCCGGCAGCGACTCCCGTCAGCGCACGTCCGAAGGTCACCATGCCGAGCCCGGTTCCCAGAGTCATGACCACGGCACCGAGCCCGGTAATGAGGAAGCCGCTGACCAGGAACACCTTCCCACGCCCGGTTGCGTCGATCGTTATCCCGAGCGGAATACGAACAACTGCCTGCCACAGACCGTACATGGAGAGCACCACCCCGACTGCCGCCAGGCTCGGAGACCTCAGTTTGACAAACTCGGGAAGTGTCGGCACATACAGGTACAACCCGATCCAGTAGAACAGCGATGCGCCCAGAAAGGCAGCCAGTTTTCGTTTATTCATAGAGTTTTGCCTAAGGTAGTGAGACCGGACCATCGAATCAAGCCGTTCCTTCACTTTTCCTTGCTCTCGATACCCGGCTGCTGTATGCTTGCCTGGATGAGGGAGCACCTGCTGACTGCGACCGTTCTTATGCTTCTGTTCGCCTGCGGCGGCACTGTCGGCGCTTCGCCCATGAACGGTTCTGAAACGGCGAAACACGCACCGGTAATCGGTCCTCCGGACAATCCTATCTCCCCCGAGAATCTCAGGCGTCTTGTGCCGGGCCTCTCGCCGGAAGAAGCCGCAAGACTTTCGCGAGAGGGAACCGTTTCGGTCGAATTTTCGCACACAGTCACCACGCGGCTGGCTCCGACGTTTCAGGGTGTCTCGGAGATCTCCCGGGAGCTCGGGCGGATGCCGGTCTCTGCGGGAATGGAGATGCTCTACGTGGCTCGAGTTCCCGAATCCTTCAGAATCAAGGCTAACTTCTGGCGACGCATCTATAACATTACCCGGTCGGTGAGCACAATTCGCGGACTCGCCTACACGCCGCCCGGAAACTCGCCGCCGAAAAGGCTCTATGCCGATGCGTTCGTGATCCCATCTCCGAATGACCCTGCCGAGAGAATGCCGGATCCACGCGTCGAATCAATTCCCGCGTACAGCCGCATCTTCGGCTTCTACCGGGACATCGGTTTCGGCGACTATGTTCTCTCACTCACCTATCGACTCGGACCAGGCACGAATGACCCGGATTACCTTCGTGTTTCGTTCAAAAACATGACTTCCATCAATTTCATGGTGTTCCCTATCATCCAGCCGCAGGACCTGCGTATGGACATCGTGATCGTACCCCGGAATGGTGTTTTTCTGTTCTACGGCAACTTTGCCACGCGCACATCGACGTTCTTCGATGTGCGCAATCAGGTCGAATCGGCTTTCGCCGAGCGGGTCGGCGCGCTTTTTCAATGGTTCATGTTCCACGTTCGCACCGACGAGTGACCGCCCAGGGAAAACGGCTCCGCACAACAACCCTTTTGCTTGGAATACCGCAGAAGGAGACGTATACTCAAGTGCGTATGAAAACTTTACCCGTGATCACATTCCTCACCGTATTGAGCGTTGTCGTATCCAACGCCGCAATGGCCCAATCGAGTTCCGATTCTCAGAACGTCGGAACTGCTTCGGCTCAATCTGCATCCTCCCAGCCGGTTACTGCCGAACGGCTCAGACAGCTCGTTCCCGGCCTCACAGAAGCTGAATCTCAGCAACTCGCAAAGACAGGCGAGGTAACCGCCGACTACAGCGGTTCCATAAAGGCGCGCATTGCACCACCCTTCGCCGGAAAAGAGGCGATGATCCGTGAACTGCAAAAGACTGACGCTACTGTCGGTATCGAGCTTCTGTTCCAGGCGCCAATTCCGAAGAAGTACCGGGAACGAAGCGACTTCTGGCTGGAAACCTACAACATTATGCGTTCCATCAGCACGCTGAAAGGTATCAAATACTATTCTGCGGATCGCAATATGATGCGAACATTTTATTACGATGCCTACGCGGTACCGTCTCCGGAGAAAAAATACACAAGATTGCCGGATCCGCTGGTCACTTCGATTCCGGCAAAGAGCCACATCTACACCTACCACAAGGACTCGAGCTTCGGTAACTACGTGATGTCGGTGAACTACACTGCCGGACCGGAGCCGCAACATCCGAAATACATACGCATGGCATTAACCAACGCCACCGAAATGTACTACTCAGTCTTTCCGATCGTGGCGCCGTGGAAACTTCAGATCGACCTGGTGGCCATTCCGGAAGGAGATACCATGCTCTTCTACGGCAACTTTGTTGCAAATACCTTCACCATCTTTGGCCTCCGGGACAGCATAGATGTCAGTTTCACGAATCGTGTGAAGGCGCTGTACAACTGGTTCATGAGGGAAATACAGACGCATACACCGTAGATTTCAGGATAGCCGGCTACGCGTCTGGAGCACCGGAAGCGCTATCCATGTTCGTGTTGTAGCGATCAATTGCATCGGCAAGCTCTCCGACGCATGCATCGACATACCCCGTGTGGAGCTGGATGATGACGTCTTCGCGCAGGAGATTCTGCTTCTGCAGCAGGATGGGAAAGATGCTGTGGGAGGAGAGGATGAGCTGATACTTCCTTGCCAGCCGCGGGAATATTTCCTTCCAGAGGATTGACTGGCCGGCAAATCCGATATGGTTGTCAGGTTCGTCCAGAAGCAGCGTTGGGTATTCATGCATACCGAGGCGAAAGGTGGGAAACCGCGCCTCGATCGTGTTGATGAGCTCGTTGATCAACCCGATTCGTTTTTCACCTGTGGATCTGAGCGTCTGATGTTCAAGGAAGAAGTTCGGGTTGATGAGGGGTTCATCCGACTGGGTGTAGCAATCCTGGTAGAACACCGGCAGACCATCCCACTGCATCTCGACTTCGTACTCCGGTTCAATCGGTTTCCGCCCGTCGGACCAGCCGCCTGGGGCGGCACCGGTTTTCATTGCCAATGTCCGCAGAATCGTGCTCTTTCCTCCGCCGTTCGGTCCGTACAGCAGATTGAATCGTGGACCGAACTCAATCGTCCGCTTGCGGATTCCCGGTAGTCTGGTTGGATAGCGGTTCAGGAACCGGAGATTTGCAATCATTTCACGAGAAAAGTACCGAGAATTGCTGGCGAACTCAAGCAATGCATGGACGGTTTCGGACAGTTATCCTCTGTCCGGCACCCGAACGGTGCGTATTGTCAATGAGGAATGGCCACTGGATGTATGCAAGATCCGTCGGAACAGCTCACGCAGCGCACCCGTTACTATCCTTCTGAATGTAAGGAGCCGTACCTCGAGGCCGGACTTCCCGTCGGTAGCGGGGCCGGCAATCCAGAGCGCCTTCTGCGCAGGAACAGCTGGAACGTTCCCCCACATACGGACAATCGTCTCAAGCGGTCGTACCTTCTCTTCGAGCCCTTCAATTACCTCTACATCCAGAATCATTTCGGTTTCGACCAGTCCGGGGTTGAGTGCGTACACGCCGACAGGACTCCCTTTGTACTCACGGGCAAGCGCGCGCGTGAAGCTTCGAACCCACGCCTTGGTAGATGTGTAAGCATTCTGCATGGGAACCGGTCCGGAGTCCCCGCGCCCGAGCAGATTGATGAGCTTTCCGCCGCCGCGACTCAGGAAGTGCTCCATGGCAACACGGGATCCGTAGTAGGTTCCAAGGATGTTGGTGTGAAGTACCGCAGTGAACCGATCTGTTGGAACGTCAACGGTCGGGCCGTACGGCGCAGACAGTCCCGCATTGTTCACCCAGATGTCGATCGTCCCGAAGACGGAGATCGCATGTTCTGCCAGGGCCCGAACGTCCTGCTCACGGGCAACATCACATACCCTGCCTTCCGCCGGCGCCCCCTCTTTGCGCAGATCTTCAACCGCGCGTTCGACTGAAACCTCCGACCGGGATCCAATAACCACACGCGCCCCGGCTTCGCTGTAGGCACGCGCAATAGCGAAGCCCAAACCGCGGGAACCGCCGGTAATGACGGCGACCTTTCCTTCCAGCATTTTCATGTCGTGAATCCTCATACGATAACTTACTGAACGGTCGGTAAGTGGTCAATCCGGCGGCACTTCAATATTCTTCTAACACATGAAGAGACTGCAATTTCCTCAACCCTTTAAACATCAGCATCCGCCCATTCGCGACGTAAACCAGGTCTTTTTGACGCAACTTACGTTCGGACAACGGATTTCCGACAAGGTTGCGAACACGATGGGCTCGTGGGCATTCATTTCGATTCAGTCGGTCATCCTGGTAATCTGGATAGTCCTGAACGTTGTCGGCTGGATTCGCGCCTGGGATCCCTACCCGTTCATCCTTATGAACCTGGTACTCTCGATGCAGGCGGCGTATGCGGCTCCCATTATCATGATGAGCCAGAATCGACAGGCGGCGAAAGACCGGATCGAATCCCACAACGATTTCGAGATCAACCAGAAGACCGAAGAGGAGGTTCGCGCCATTCTCGAACATCTGGCGGCGCAGGATCGTGCTCTCGGCGAGCTGCACGCAATGGTTCTGGACCTGCAGGCACGGTTCGGGAAGATGCCGCCGGACGAAGCCGGGTAATCGGTACAGAACGGCGCGAAGCTTGCATCATGGGGTGCAAGGGAGTATAGTGTTTTCTGCTGTCCGTCTTGAGGACAACGGAATACGGTGCAAATCCGTAGCGGTCCCGCCACTGTAACCGGGGATGAACGCGGCATTGTGTCATTGTCCTTCAACCGAGGATGAGAAGACGCCGCAAGTAGAGTGATCCGGAAGCCAGGAGACGATTCTCAAGAATAAACCTTCGAGGAAAAGGATATGACTGGCTGCACATTTCCATTACCAATCCGGTCATCCTCCCAATTCAGTTCGTTTCCCTGTTCTGTCAGAGCAGAAGAAGGAGCAGTCGGATGGCTGGAGTATCCCCATGAAGAGGTTTCTCTTCGTCTTTCTGGTTTCCGCAACGGCATGCGTCTGGGCACAACCAGCCCCATCAGTGCTGCCTGAGGTTGTCGTGACCGCCACGCGCGTGGACACGCCAACTCTGGAAACACCCGCATTCGTTACCGTGATTTCCGCACAGCAGATTGCGGATTCCCCCTCCGCGAGCCTGCCTGAACTCCTCGAGTCGAAAGGACTCACGGTCCGGAACGCGGGCCCGCAGGGTGCGCTTTCCACCGCCGGCATTCGCGGCTCCACGACCGGCCAGGTGCTGGTTCTCGTGGACGGTGTGCCGATGAACTCGAGCCGGGACGGAACGGTGGACCTTTCTCAGATTCCGCTCGACATGATAGACCATATAGAAATTGTCCGCGGAGGAGAAAGCTCGGTGTACGGCTCGGCGGCGATCGGCGGTGTCATCAACATCATCACGAAGAAGCAGGGAAAGTCCACCACATTCAGCACACAGATAGTCAATGGCAGCTATATACCGCATGGCGCCAGCCTGGTTTCCAGTGGCATGGTGCAAACGCCCACTGCGGCAAATCCTCTGGATCTGGTCGACACGCAGAAGTTCTCCGCTTCGGGATCCACCCGCATCGGGGCCGTGGGGGTAACCGCAACCGGAGGATTCACCCGCGCCGCCAACGGCTTCACCTGGAACGATCAAACGTATATCAACGGATGGCGCAGGGAAAACCACGCGGGAGGGTCCTCGGGAAACGGCTATCTGAATATCGACGCGCCGGTCGGACATGGAAATATCTCGGCAACCGGATCGTTCGTTTCGACGAGCTACGATGTCGCGGGAACTCTGAGCGGTTTTGGGCTTACTACGCAGGCCGAGCAGCAGAGGACCGGCGCGTCCGGGTCCGTCCGGTTTACCACGAACAGACTTCTGAACACGCCGATCGGCCTGAACACGCAAGCATTCTACCAGTATGACAACCTTCACTACGCCGATCCGTCGATCGCGGTGGACTCCACACATGTCACCAACACGGTGGGCGCGGATCTGACGGCTAACATCTCGGTCTCCGATCTTGCCTCTCTGATTTACGGTGCGAGCGTTCGCTATGACCATGTGGACAGTACCGACCTGGGACTGCGATCCCGGCTGAACCTCGCCGGATACGTCTCATCGCCTTTTTCGCCCACTGATCGTCTGACGCTCACTCCATCGCTCAGATATGACTATTTCTCCGACGTCACGAGCGGGCTCTCCTACCGGCTGGGTGCGGTTCTTGCGCTCAACAGCTGGTCTTCGCTGAAGGCGTCCCTCTCCGAGTCCTACCGGGTCCCGTCGATGGACGCACTCTACTGGCCAGGCTACAGCAACCCGAACCTCAAGCCGGAAACTGCATTCGCGACCGACTTCGGCTACACGGTTCGACGCGGACCGGTTTCGTTCGACGCAGCACTCTTCACCCGATTCGTCCTGGATCAGATTCTGAACACCGCAACGGAGCCTCTGAATCTCGGGAAATCGCTTCTTCCCGGGGCCGAGATGACCGGCCGATTAGCACTCGGGAAGCATCTGTCGCTTTCGCTCGACTATTCATTCATCTACAGCCTGCTCCTGAATGACGGCTCGACCAGCTACACCGCAGCTGCCGACAGACGAGTCCCATACGTTCCCGTTCATTCAGCCGGAGCAGAGATTGCGTACTCCCGCGGCGGCGCACGAGTTGCATTCGATGGCCGGTATGTGAGCACCCGATATACCGACGGAGCGAATACCCAGGCAACTGCCCTGGCCCCGCACATCCTGTTCAACCTTTCCTACCTGCAGGACGTCGGAAGCGGGCTTTCGATCTCTCTCACCGTGAAGAATCTGTTGAACGCGGTGTATCAAACTCAGCTCGGGTATCCGATGCCGCCGCTGTCCCTGTGGACTGGCCTGCGGCTTGCGCTTTAGGGAGGGCGGTGATGGGCGCGGTCATGGAAATGTTCGCAAAGGGCGGCCCCGTCATGTGGCCGCTGCTCCTGTGTTCTGTCCTCTCAGTTACCGTGTCTGTGGAACGCGCACTTTTCTGGTTCGGGCGAGCGCGTAAGCGAACGGTCCTGACCCGAACACTCCCCGAAACGGAGACGCTGGTGCTGCGCGGTGACAGTAACGGCGCGATTCAGGTCCTGTCCGCATCCGCCGATCCGGCGGCAGAGGTCCTGTCGTCGGCCCTTGCCGCACCGCATTCTTCATCGTTCGCAGCGGTTGCCGAGCAGGCGGCGGTTCCTGTCATGCGGCGGTGTCGGCGCGGACTTCGGCTTCTGGACACCGTGGTAACCATTGCCCCCATGCTCGGGTTGCTCGGAACGGTGACCGGGGTCATCCGCTCGTTCGGATTTCTCGGCAGCGCCGCGCTCGGTTCGGGGCTCAATCCGTCGGTAGTTGGCGGCGGCATTGCAGAAGCACTCATTACCACGGCCTTCGGCCTGACAATCGCTATTGTCACCGTTGTGCCCTACAATTACTTCGGCTCCCGCGTTCAGCGGGAGGCAGAAGATATTTCGGCCATTGCCACTCGATTCGAAGAAGCACTCAAGCATGAAGATCCAGTCGGGATTTGAGGAAAAACGCGCACGGGTTGAGATAATCGCACTCCTGGACGTGCTGCTCATCGTGCTCATCTTCTTCGTCTACCTGGCGCTGACCATGACAAGCCAGCGCACGGTCGATGTCTCGCTCCCCGACGGGACGGGGCACCGGACCGCGTCCGCGCTCACAATCGTCGTGACAAAGGACAATGTGGTCATGATGAATGGCCAACCGACAACGCCCGGGGAGGCGGCGCTGAACGCTGCCGGGCAGATCCGGGCTCAAACCGGCAGTACTGACCTCGTGGTCCTCCGCAGCGATCGTGCATCGAGGCTCGGTCTGACCTTTGAACTTCTCTCTCTTCTCAAGCGTGAGGGAGTCGGAAATGTGTCCATCGAGGTCGATGGAAAATGACTGCACGAACGCTCTACACGGTTTCGTTTCTAGGGGCTCTGACTCTCCACCTTGCGCTGGTCGGCATTCTCGTCGTCGCGACGGACGGCCGGAAGCAGCCGGAATCATTCCATCCGGTCAACGTGGACGCGCCCGTCGTTTTCCGCGTACGGCTTGCAAGAGCAGTTTCTCCTTCGGTTCCATCTGCAGCAGTTCCATCTCCGGCAGTTCCCACGGTTCCCACGCATCAGGCGAGCATCGGGACGACGGCCAAAAAGGTCGCTCCGGCAATTCGTACACACAGTGCCCCCGGCATGCAGGAAGCCGTCGGAAGCCCGCCGGCGAGATATCCGCCTCACCTGCCGGCCGAACCCCGTCGGACGCCCCGCGAAAGAACCGATAGTCCCGGAACGCAGCACATATCGTCCGTCGTGCCGGCTCACCTGATTACCAGGATTCAACCGAGCTATCCTCTGCGCGCGCGTCAGAACGGCTGGGAAGGACTCGTCGTGATTCGCATTGACGTAGACTCCCGCGGCAAGATCACCGCCGGAAGCGTGGTCCAGTCATCCGGCCACCGGGCCCTCGACGATGCCGCGCTCGCTGCCGTCCGTCGTGCCGGATTCGCCGCGGCCCGCCGCGCAGGCTCCCCTGTAGCATCGACAATTCTCCTGCCGATTCGGTTCAGTCTGAATCCTGCCGCTGAGTAGACGCCGTTCATTTTTTAGTGATACGTGGATTCTTTGGACAAAAAATGGTACAATTACTCAAGGATATCTAATAAGCACCATGAATGATGGACCAGCCAACCCGCCAGGGGAATACCAACCGACCGCTGACCTGAACATCGTGGCACGCATTATCGGGCTTGCCGTAATTGTCACGTCCGGAGCGCTGTTCGCGTATTCGCTTGTCGTTCCCTCGGGTAGCGTGGGAGCATCCATTCAGCTCGGCTACGTCCTCGTAGCCGGGTCCGTGGCTCTTGTCCTGATTGAATTGCACCGGGCAAGAATCGGCGTGGGAATCCTCGTCCTGAGCATCCAGGTTCTTCTTCTTGTGGAACCGTATCTGATCACACATGAAATCTCGCATCTGGCCGTGTATCTGCTGGTCAGCGGGCTCACCGTCATGGTACTTTTCAGCCTTTCGGGACTCTTTCTTCCTCGGCCGGTAGTTATAGTCATCATTGCCGTCACCATGGTGAACTTCATCGTCGTTCTCGTTCTCAGCAGAATAGATGTTTTCCGCCATGCCACGCCCTACGTTGCCGGTGCCATCTTTATCGGCGGCGTCCTCGTTGTCTATCTGCAGAAAGTCTCGGATATGCATCAGCGCAGGGCGATCATAGAGGCTCGAAACGCACGCGCGGCCGAACGGCGCGTACGGAGTATGCTGGAGGAAAAAACTACCCTGCTGCGAGAGATTCACCACAGGGTAAAGAACAACTTGCAGATAGTTTCCAGCCTGTTGAGCCTCCAGGCACAGTCCATCGAAGATCCGAACGTGCGAAGTGCGCTCCGTGCAGTCCGCGGCCGGGTTGCTGCCATGGCTCTCGTGCACGACACCCTCAAGACGACTGAATCCACTTCCGCCGTTGATCTCTTACCGTTTGTCCAGGCTCTGTTCCGTTCCGTACGAGAGGTTCATGCCGACCGGAGCGAAGTCTCGATTCAACTGGATATCGACGACATCCGGATCGACATATCCAAGCTTGTGAGCCTGGGTCTTATACTGAACGAGTTTACCGAGAACTCCTACGAGCATGCATTCCCCGATACACGACGCGGCTGCATCAGCATCTCCATTCGCGAGACCACCGATAATTCGCTTGTCGTGCGGTTTCAGGACGATGGGATCGGTTTGCCAGATGGCATATTGGAAAAAGACCGGGACTCCCTTGGCCTTACGCTCGTTCAGCAGATGGCGCGTCAGCTTGCCGGATCATTGACACTGGGAAGCGTGGATGCGACCAGCGGAGTCCACTGGTCGTTGGAGTTCGCGCCGCGTTAAGGGCGCTACCTATCTTCAAACTGCCGCAGGGCCTCGCAACCGGTCGCCAGCGCCGGTCTGCCGGCGAACATGCGCAACACGGTGAGCGCCTCGACGATCTGTTCGCGAGTTGCTCCGGACTCCACCGCTTTTCGTCCGTAGCCGTCTGCGCCTCTTGGCCTGTTAGCGACGGCATCGAGTAGCATAGCCATCAGGTATCGTTCGCGAGCGCTCAATGCTCCATCGGTTGCCAGAAAATCGTGGTCCGCCCGATTCTGAGCCTCGAGCCCCGGGCTGTACGTTGAAAGAAGTTCTCCCCAGCTCTTGTCCGGCATAATTTCTCCTGTTCGATTGATGATGTTCGCCAATCCTATCACAGAATGGGATCGACGGTCGGTACAATTGCACCACTGCTTCCCGCAATGCGACTAGTCATCCGTCGGGATATTCATGTACATGGACTGCACGCCGATTCTTCCGGGTCCGGTGAACCTGTTCATGGCAAGGTTGACGCCGGCGAGGAGCCCTGTGGTAAGCCGGGCAATGTTCGTTTCCATTTTGACCGTGGCGTCCTTGTAGAGCCATGCGCCGGGCTCGACGTCGATCTGCTCTCCGGCATCAAGCTCCTTTTCGAACACGTTTCCGTAGCCGTGAATCCAGAGAACACCGTCGCCTCCTCCGGCACGAAACCTGTCGACAAAGAAACCGGTTCCGCCGAAGAGCATGTTTGCAACGCCCTTCACCCGCTCAAATGCGTATTCAATTTCCGCGGTCGCCGCAAGAAACTGATGTTCCCGGACATGAAGTTCCCTCCCCCGGGGGAGGTGCATCGAGAGTATTTGACCGGCCCCATCCCTGCTGAACGCAATCTCTCCCGGACCGCTCGCTTCGGTTACGAAAATCTGCGTTCCGGCAATCATCCTCCGGGCGGCTCCTTTCATGGTGCGCAGGGAAAGCTCGACCTCGGGAGATTTCCAGAGCAGGATGTGATGTTCAAAATAGACCGCGTTTTCGCTCTGAAGCTCGACGGTGAGCACAGGAACAAGCTCGCCATCTACCCGGTAGCTTACCCCCCCGAAGGTCTCGCTGGACGCCGCCGACGGCAGCGCCGACGGCAGCAGCCTCGGACTATCCATGGATTACCTCCTGTCTGCGTGGTCGGATGCATAGACTGCACCGACACACAAAGTATAAGACACGCGAATCGACACCTGCAACCAAATCGGAGGTGCAACACAAACTCCGACATTCCGCGGCGACGCCGCAACCACCATGAGCAGCAAAACAGCCGATGGGGTCCGAGTCGGGTCTGGCACAAAAAATAGTAACAAACTCAGGTTAATCCGGTGGAATGATAGAAACAGCGTTAAAATCTAATCAACTAACCCATGGAGGTGCTTCCGATGAAGTACAAGCTTCTAGTTTTCGCAGCGCTGTTAATGGCATCCGCTGCACTCATCTTCGCAAACGGCCAACAGGAGCATATGTCCCTATCCGGCAAAGTGGTTTCGGTAACGAACGTCTCCGGCGGCAACGTCACAGTAACGGTGACCTCAAACGGAAAGACCTACTCGGCAACGGTTCCACAGACTGCACTCAACGGTCTGAACATTGCGGTCGGCAAGGTTATTACCGTGAAAGGCGTCGAGCACAGCAATTCCGACGGAACGAGCACCATTGAGGCGGATTCCATCGCGGAGGACGGCGTGAACCACGATATTCACATAGCCAAAGACAACAGCCACGACTCCGGCAAGAGTGTCGAATCGGAGAAGAGCTCCGGAGACTCGTCGAGTCATGACTCGGAGACGCACAGCAGCGGAGACAGCTGAGAAACCTGCTCCAGCAGGAAGGCTGTGCCGTCAGGAAGGCTGTGCC
>CAZKMA010000017.1:34631-76789 GCA_964553615.1 uncultured Spirochaetales bacterium
CAGGAAGGCTGTGCCGTCAGGAAGGCTGTGCCTTCCTGACGCAAATCGGGCCGCCGGAAGGCGGCTCTTCTTTTG
This sequence comes from uncultured Spirochaetales bacterium, assembly GCA_964553615.1. Taxonomy (GTDB): domain Bacteria; phylum Spirochaetota; class Spirochaetia; order DSM-27196; family DATKUC01; genus DATKUC01. The sequence continues at coordinate 34,707 of CAZKMA010000017.1, forward strand.
TCAGTACGAAGATCGAGGTTTTCGCATGAACTTCCGGCAGACTTCGTCGGACTGAACGAATCCAAATTGTTCATACAATCCATGAGCGTCTGCTGTCATCAGGAATCCTGAAAGCGACGCGAGGCGCGGGTGGGTGCAAATCTGCTCCACCAGCCGCTTTCCAAGTCCGCGACCGCGATGAGGACCGAGAACGAACAGGTCGCAGACATAGTACATCGTTGCCCAGTCGGTAACGACTCGTGCAAATGCAACCATTCCCGCAACAGGGTGGTGAATCGCTACGCAGTACGAATTTTCGATAGATTCCTTGACGACCTCACGGGATCTTCCCTTCGCCCAGTATGAATCTCTGCTCAGGTACGAATAGACTACCTCACCATCAACCCTGCTCCTGTCGTCCGAGAGGACATACGCTTCATCCATTCGTCCGATTCTACCACCCCGGTCTGGGGCAGCACAAGTTTTCCAGCTGCGGACGCGGCGCACAATACACGGTGCAGAACAGGATCTGCCGGTTGATCTTTTCGGAAGTTTTCCGGAGAATCTCTTCCTATGGCAACACTGATCAAAGCACCAACCATTATCGCGGCCGAAGGTAGTAGGCCCAAGCGAATTGAAGAGTTCATCGGACGGGTGAATAGCGGAAACGAAGGGGTGAGTATTGCGCGTATGAAAAGCGCCTCCGGCTGGGAAGAGCCGGGCCAGACACCCGAGTTCTCCGAATATACCCTTGTGCTGTCCGGCATGGTCCGCGCGGAGACTCGTACCGGCACTATCGACGTTCAGGCCGGCCAGGCGCTCATCTCTCCCGCAGGAGAATGGGTCCGTTACAGCACGCCGGGAACAGAGGGAGCTGAATACGTCTCTGTCTGTCTGCCGGGCTTCTCACCGGACACGGTTCATCGGGACTGACGTCCCGGGAGAAGGCGCGCCAAACAGGGGCCGCCGCCCGCCTCATAGAGGCCGACCATCGCGTCGGTGCCGTCTTCGAAAAGCTTCACGGCTTCGATGATTACCCGTTGGTGGTCACGTCTGCGACACCACGGGACAAGGAGAGAACGGACACGATGCATCGGCGAGCAACGATTCTTTTCTCCCTGAAGACGACGCTTCCAGTCTTTCTCGGGTACAGCGCAATCGGCCTTGCGTTCGGTTTGCTCCTGCAGCGTTCCGGGTTTCCATGGTACCTGGCAACAATCATGTCCGTACTCATCTATGCCGGTGCTGCACAGTTTCTGGCAGTTGGCATGTTCACCGGAGGCGCTGGGCTCGTCTCGATAGCGGTGGCAACACTGCTTGTGAACGCGCGCCACATGGTGTACGGACTGAGTATGCTCGACCGGTTCTCGGACGCGGGACGGGCCAAGCCGTATCTTGTCTTCGCGCTTACCGATGAAACCTATGCGGTGCTCACGTCGACACGCATTCCCCCGGATGTGGATCGTCGCCGTGCAATGCTCTATATCTCGGCACTTGATCAGAGCTACTGGGTACTTGCCAGCACATTCGGTGCGCTCGCAGGGACTTTTGTCCCCATAGATACGCAGGGGCTGGAGTTCGCTCTGAACGCGCTCTTCATGGTTCTCCTGATCGAACAGTGGAAGATTGCACGATCGAAGCTGCCGTTTGTTATTGCGGGCCTATGCACGCTCGCCGCCTACCTGCTGGCCGGGCCCGAAAACATGCTCATTGCCGCAATCGTTGCAAGCATAGTGGTTCTCCTGCTGCTCCGAAGGCGGCTTCCGGAGGAGGCCATTGACTGAAGCGCTTCTTGCCACACTCATCATGGCTTCGGTAACGCTCTTCACCCGGGCGTTCCCCTTCCTCTTCTTCCGCGGACGGAAACAGCCACCAATCGTCCGGTTCATTGAGGCCTACATCCCGCCCATGATCATGCTCATCCTCGTCGTGTACAGCGTCAAAGACGTACAGTGGACGCATGCGCCGTTCGGCCTCCCGGAGCTCATTTCCCTGGCTATCGTCGCGGTGCTCCATCTCTGGAAACGAAATGCTCTGATCAGCATTTTCGGCGGAACGCTCGTTTACATGGCAGTCGTGCAGACGCACGTCGCGGCAATGCTCTTCTAGCGCAGAGCACCCTGACTATCTCCCTTGACTGGCGGTCGCGGCACTGTTGAGGGCCGAGACAAGTGAGTCGGGGCTCGAAACGAACTGCGCCTGTCCGTCGATTGCAAGGACCTCCCGCCGCAGCATCTCGTTGGAGGTCACGAACACTGTCATCGTATGAGCCCGGCGGGAGGCGAGTTCCCGAACCATCGCAAGATCGGACCGGGTATCCCCACACACAAGAACCGACTTCCCCGTGAGGCCCAACCCGAGAACCGTGTCCAGATATGCAAGCCCGGTGCCTTTGTCGAACTCCCCGCCCGCTCGGCCGTCCGGAGAAGTGTCCTGGTTCAGCATCACTTCGATATCGCTGCCGGTATCTTCGACCGTCAGCTGGGTTCCGGCAGGATCCACACGCTGGACGATTGCACGAACCCGTTCGAGCATATCCTGCGACCGTTGTGGAGAAACGCTCTCGATCATATCCTGCCGTGCAACGGTGGACTGTCCGAACTTGCGCTGGAATCCGGAGCCAATCCGGGCGAAAATCCGGTATTCACTGCGCTCGAGCAGCTGCTGTATTCGATTGTTCAGCTCATCGAGAATCACCTGCTGGCCCGCGGCGACGGCCATGCGGCCATTGCCGCCCTGCTCATCGCGATACTCGCGTCCTTTGGACCCTGCGTAGGCAAAGACGCCCTCCGGCATCACGCTCACATCGACAATTCCCCCGCCTGCAAGTGGTGCCGAAGTGAGCAGTAGCGACCTGGCCGAACATCGTCGGGCAAACCTGCAGAGGTATAGAGCGTTGTATGCGGACTGGACCGAAGAGAGATACCGTGCGCAGTAATTGTTCACCGTCCCGTCCCGATCGGAGACAAAGACATCGAACGGGCCTTCAAGCAGCAGGACCTCGGCAATTCGTTTTACCTCTTCCTCATGCTCGGGTCGAATCTGCGCAAGATGGGCTTCGAGTGCCGTTTCGCCTTCCCGAAGGAAGATGAGGTCCTTCTCAATCTCATCCAGCTCGTATGAGAGATCGAACGGAACGTCTCGGCCTGATCCGTCTTTGAGCCGATATCGTCCGCCTTCGCGGGGAAGAGCCAGGAAAAGGCGCTGGACACCTTCCAGCTCCGCCGCCCCGGCTTTCACCGAATGGCCTTCAAGAAGGCCTGCGACCGTCTTGCGCCTGATCTCCGTCAGACGCAGGATTTGCTCGTCAAACCATTCTATAGTCACGACAGCCCCCGCCCGGACACGTTCAGGCGAGCCCGGCCGCGCCAGGGTCAAGTCGCATATCGTTATACTCGCCCTCCGATGTGAATACCGACAGAGCGTACCGTGAAAGACGTCGCACATTGTCCGGCATCTGGGCAACCTCAATATCCTCGGCCGAAAGCCAGATCAGCTCTTCGCTCCCCGTCCCTGCCGGGTAATCATCTGCCATCTTTTCAGAATCGATGATTCGGCCCAGGTAGATGAGATCGATGTGCTGGTGGCCCGGCTCAATGTCCTCGAGAAGAACGGCAATTGGACGCGCCAGGTGCCGGGCATCCGTGAGCGGCCAGTCGGGCTCCGGACGGTACAGCTCGATTGCAAGTCCCGACTCCTCAGCCACCTCACGCACTGCAGCGTCGTCGGGCAGTTCGTCGGGCTCAATATGTCCCCCGAGCGGCAACATCAGGCGCAGTTTTCGGTGAAAATGGAGAAGAACCTTGTTCCGATGGACAACCAATGTGGTCGCAGTAAAATCTTTTTTCGTATTCATTCCGTATATGAAGAATAGCAGGCTGGAGCGCACGAACGCAACCTGCCGGAGACTTGCCACCGAAGAGCTTTCGGGACAATATTCTAGTGATGGGCAAGCGACCGACAGAAGACACTATTCTGATGAAACGGATGGCTCGAGGCGAGAAAGAAGCACTCGGGTCGTTGTATGACCGGTACGGCAGGCTCGTGTACAGCGTTGCCCTGCATTTCGTGCATGATTCGAGCAGTGCCGAGGAGATCACTCAGGATGTATTCGTTACCGTGTGGACAAAAGCACGTGACTACAATCCGGAAAAAGCGGGTGTATCCACGTGGATGCTGCGAATCACGAGAAACCGTGCGATCGACAACCTCAGGAAACAGAAGGCACGGCGCGATTTTGCAGTAGGGTCGACCATGGATGTGGTACTGAGCACGAATGCCTGGGTTGATGAATCCGAGGACCCTGAAGTGATTGCTGAGCGGGAATGGGACCGCGAGCGAATCACCGAGGCAGTGGATTCTCTCCCCGAGCAGCAGCGTCAGGCTCTCCAGCTCGCGTATTTCCGTGATCTGACGCACCGTGAGATCGCCGAAGAGCTCAACGAGCCCCTGGGGACGGTGAAAAGCAGGATCCGTATGGGGCTCCAGAAACTTCGGAAGATACTCGAAACGGAGGAGGCGACAGGATGATCACAATCAGACAGGAGCACGAGCGCATGGCACATCTCCTCCCGTCGTATGCAACCGGCGGCCTCGATCCGGACGAAGCACTCGCGGTGCGAAAGCACCTGCGGCGCTGTGGCCGGTGCCGGATGCTCGCAGCTGAGTATCGCGCTGCATTCGACGCAATAGGTTTATCGGTACCACTGGCCGATCCGCCGGAACATCTGAGAGCAAATATTCTGGAAAACCTTCCGCAACAACCGCCGTACCGGCTTCCGCCTCCCGTGCGGTTCATCCTCGACCATCCACGCGGCGTCGTAGCCGCGAGCCTCGCCATCCTGCTGCTGTTTGCCGCGTCGGTATGGTTGAATATATCGGGTGTTCCGGGAACATCGACAGGCACGAATCAGGTTCAATCGGCACGGGTCGACCCCACGGAGGTCGCCGGCGGCATACTGACCGTCCTGAACGGAACGGCAGCAGCACCCCGGGCCCGGGCGATTATCGCTGTAGGCCGCGATCGGACATCCGCCGTTCTGTACGCATTCGGACTGCCGCGCCCTCCGCAGGGGCATGTCTATCAGCTCTGGCTCATGAAGAATGGAGTACATACAAACGGCGGCATTATCCGCGTAACACCCGAGGGACACGCTGTCCATTACATACAGCTTGCCGGACCAATAACACAGTTCGCCAGCTTCGGCATTACCCTCGAACCCGCCGCCGGAAGCAGCCAGGGCCCGACTGGAAACAAGATTCTCGAAGACGAATCCCTCGAACCCCGCACTATGCCGGATGCGGATATAGAAGGCGTACAAAATGTGCAAACCAGCATGTACGGAATCATCCCGGAGTGATCCAACTTCGCGGCTGGTACGTATATGCTTTTAAATACGGCCTGGAAACGGTCACCGTCCTGAGTACCGCGCCCGTCGCTGTCCACCTGGCTCATCCCGTAGATTGGTGTGGCTCAGGACGGCCCGTTTCCTTCTTCTTGCAAACAAATTCATACGAAATTATGGTGAACTCATGAAAGTGCGACTGCTCGGCGTGGCAATGGATCTCGGCGCCGGCCGACGCGGTGTAGACATGGGACCGTCCGCGTTGAGACTGGCGGGCATTAAGGAGCGGATTGCCGAACTCGGAATCGATGTCGAAGACGACCGGGAGAGCATCTTCGTGCCAATCCGGGAACGGGGCCATGAGTACGACAACCGACTCAAGTTCCTTCCCGAAATCATCGAAGGCTGTGAAAAGCTCGCAACACGTGTCGAGCTTGCACGGGACGAGGGGACCATGCCGGTAGTCATGGGTGGGGACCATTCAATCGCCATTGGGACCATTGCCGGCCTCGCAGCTCACTACCGGAAAGCAGGCAAGAAGCTGGGAGTCGTATGGATAGATGCACACACCGACTTCAACACCCCGGAGACTACACCAAGCGGAAACATTCATGGAATGCCACTTGCCGTTTCGGTTGGGCTCGGGATTCCCGAGCTGACCGGTCTGCACGGACCATCACCGAAGATCGACCCGGAGAATGTGGTGGTCATCGGTGCTCGCGACATAGACCCGCTCGAAAAGAAAAACCTCCACGACAAGCTGGTCAGAGTCTACACTATGAGTGATATAGACCGTATGGGCATAGCGGCGGTCGTGGATGACACCATCAGCCGACTGCGTGAGCGCGTCGATGTGCTGCATGTGAGTTTTGATGTTGACAGCCTCGACCCGTCCTTTGCGCCCGGCGTGGGCACTCCAGTCACCGGTGGGCTTCAATTTCGTGAATTACATCTGATCATGGAGACTCTTGCTGCGTCCGGCATTGTCGGGTCTATCGAGGTAGTCGAAGTCAATCCAATCCTGGACAATGCGAACACAACCGCGGAGGTCGCCGTAGGAATTGTCTGTAGCGCCCTAGGGAAGACGATTCTTTAGCGCCGTGTCGACAAAACGGTTGTCGATTACGGCACGCAAATTGAATGTGTGCCGAACCATCCCGTGAGCGACGTACCACTCCATATCTGAACGCAGCGTGCGCGCGTTGACGCGGCCGTCCGGTCTGACAAGCGTTACATTCATCCGGCTCAGCATTGTTGAATCTATTCCGTGAATCGAAGACTCAAGAATCCGGAAAAACGTGGCCCTGTCGCCCCCGGCAGCGAAGGCGGAGTCATACGCATGAGCTCCTGCCATGCAGGCGCTCGTGAACCGCTCAGCAATAGCGGTTCTGCTCGCGAACGAATCCGAAAAGCAGAGCACACTCGTCTCCGCGCCCGGATAAATCTCTCCGAGATCCTTGTAGACCCTGAAGGTGCCCCGAAGAAGGCCTTCGGAATAGAAGGGTTCGGGCACAACGGCGAGATCAATTGTACCCCCGGCAAGGGCCGCAGCCATTTTTCGCGGGGCAATTTTCACGAGTTTCAGATCCGATAGTGAGAGTCCTGAAGATCGCAGGAGACGTTCCAGATAGATGAGCGGAGATACTCCTGCATCCGGATCGTACCCGACCGAGCGCATCTGAAGATTTGACGGAGCGGTCACACTGTCAGCCAGCGGAGTTCGCACCACGAGGCCGCCGTCGCCGTACCCCGGCTGGAGCATTCCGTTGTCGGCAACAATTCGAATGCGGGCGCCGGCGGCAAGAGCGTTGTAAAGGACGGGGCCCGGAGGACAGTCTGCGGCATCCACCCGCCCTGCTTTGAGTGCTGCAACCACTTCGGCATCGCCGGAGAACCTCACGAAGATGAGATGAATATTCCGATTCTTGAAGTATGACCGCGCGGAGGCAATATCGATCGAGGCATCGGCGAAAGTTCCGGTGACTCCTACGCGGACGACCGACGGACGCGCACTCTCTGTGTGCGTCCGCACCGGACCGGGATTGCTTCCGCAACCTTCCAGACTCAAGATTGCAGCGGCGAGCAGGAAAATCCCCCCTGCTCGTCTGCACACGGCGTACACTGAAAGTTGTCCTTTTTTTCGATTTCTCAAGGGGTGCCACCCCACCCGGGAGGCAGGCCCGGGGCCGCCTCCGCGAGCGGAGTCACATATCACTATTGTTGCGCGCCGGTAGCACCCGGTTTGTACATGCCCTGGCGCTTTTCACCGTTGATTGATGGAATCTTGAAGACCTGACCCGGCTGAATGAGGTCTGGGTTATTCGGATCCTGCAGTATGTTCTTGTTCGCATCGTAGAGGATGCGCCATTTCAGCGGGTTGCCATAGACGAACGGGTACGCGGCAATGTTCCAGAAACAGTCGCGTTTACTCGGAATAAGACGAACCGTGTAGTATTCAGGCTGAACATTCGCTGCCGGAGCCGGTGGGGGCGTTGCCGCAACAACTGCCGGTTTTATGTTCTTTAGCGCAGCGAGGACCGCCTGAGAAGCGTCTATGCTCTTCAGGAAATCTTTCGAATTGTATGTACTCTGCGCCGTCGAATATTGTTCCTGCGCGGTCTTCCATTCGCTCGGATACCGTTCCGATGCCTTGATGGATGTGGCGTAGGAGACGCGGTCCTTTGCCCGCTGGAGCCAGTTCGTCGCTCGATAACCGAGCTGCATCTGCTGGGCAATATCCACTGCCTTCTTTGCGTAGTCCTGCGACTGCTGGGATAGTTGCTGCGCCTGGCTGTACTGCCCGCTGTTCAGTGCCTGTTGAGCCTGATCTCGCAACTGCAATGCTTTCCGGTACGCGTCGTTATCCAGCAAGTTCTGCGCCCACACCATTCCGGTGACAGAAACCGCAAGGACAAGTGCCGCAATGAGTAATCGTCTCATGTCTTACTGCCCTCCCGTTGTTGTCTGATCAGAGGAGCCGCTCTGAACCGCCTGCAGATCCTTCTGGAGGGTCTCCACCTGTTGCTTTGTCTGATCAATCTGGTCGTTGGCATCCTTCAGCGCAGCCTCGGCAGCAGCACGCTGCTGTTTCGCCATTTCGGTGGCTTTACCGTATTGATCCAGTGCTTTTCCGAGAAGGTCATACGCGTCCGCATATGCTCCGGAACTTTTCTTGTCCGCCGCCTGCTTCTCGTAGCTCACCGCCTGGTTGTAGGTGTCGGGTACCGCTACATCGGCCTTTGCGGCCCGGGCCTCCGACTTGGCCTGTGCAACCTGCTGCTCGCGCCCCTGCACGACCTTCGGGAAACCCGCCTGCTCAACCGCTTTGAAAGAAGCAATTGCCTCGTCAAGTCGGGTTTTTGCGGTAGCGTTGTCGGTCCCGATTGCATTTTCGCCGGCGGTCAGGGCAGTCACGCCCTTCTGATATTCGTCGGGCACCTGAGAATTCAGACCGTACTTGTCGATCTGAGCCTTGAGGGCCTTCGCCTGCTGGAGCTCGGCGGTAGGTGCGGCAACTTGGGGCGTCGGCGCCGACGCCTGGGGTTCAGGCGCGGGTGCTTGCGGAACAGGTTTCGGCGCTGATGCACACGAAGCAAGCAACACGGCGCCGGCAAACACCCATAGAAAGCGATAAGAAAGCTTCATAGTGTTATCCTCTGCCTTTCTTGAGACATATCTCTTAGAAGTATAACACTTTCGCGATTGAAATGCGGAACCTGAGCAAAAAAGTGCGGAGATGGGGGCCTACTGGACCACATCCCCGGTTGTCAGGTTGATCAGTTTCTGCTCGCCGTTCGGAAAGGCAACCGTGGCATTCTCGCTGCCGTTGAAGGTAATGACCGCCGTCCCGTTCCATTCCGCCTCGCGGCCGGTGACTGCCGAGGTCCCCACTCGGACAATGGAGCCGGTAATTGAAACAGTTCCTTCCACCGGACGGTAAATTTTCCGGTCACCGCCATTGGCATCCGCTTTGAAGATTACGCTGTGGAGCGTGACAGTCAGATCAGTTGCCACATGCATCGTGAGAGTACGAATCCAGTTGACGTAGGTAATGCTGCCGAGGCGATGGATCCTGCCGGTAGCGATCAGCCGGGAACTGTCGGTAAAGGGCACCGCGTTGCCGGTGATGCGAAGATTTGCGTAGGAAGTGAACGTACCATTTACCCGGCTCCGCTCAACCTGCCCGGTACTCCGCGAGGAGATCTGAACACGGTCGGCAAGTGACGAGTCCACCTGGCTTGTCCAACCGCCGAAATACCAGTTCCTGGACGCATCTGAAGTCAGCATGCCGTAGGGATGGATGGGTTCAGGTAACTGCGAATAAGACCCTGCATGCGCAGACATGAGATCCTGAACCGCTGCCAGATCACCTGCGGTCGAGCCGGCTACAGAAGGCGCAAGAATGTCCGCAACATCGGTGTTCGTCAGTGGCGGCTCGCTTAATCCGATAGAGCAACCGGCAAGCAGGCACACGAGTGCCGCTACGAAACTGACCGAGACGGCTTTCGCCACCGGCCGCCGCACCCGTGGCCCGTACTCTCCTGCAATCAACGAAAACTCCTTCCGCGACACATTGCTCTCCCGGCCCTTCCTGCCAGAAATTCGTTCCCTGGAACGATACATATTATACACCGGTTGATTCCGCCCCGCCGCACTGTCATACTGAATCGTCATGATTGATACACTCACCGAACGATATCCGGACCTGTCTGGGTGTGCCGATTCAATCTCGGAGGCACACGCTCTTCTCAAAACCGCGTTTTCCGGAAGCAGCAAGCTTCTTGTCTGCGGAAACGGAGGAAGCGCGGCGGACAGTGAGCACATCGTCGGTGAACTCATGAAAGGATTTCGCCTGCGAAGGCCAATTTCCGCCGCGGACCGGAAACGCTTTGTCGAGCTCTTTCCGGAAGACGGCACAGCAATTGCCGACCATCTGCAGGGGGCGTTGCCCGCAATTGCCCTGACCGGCGCAATTGCGCTCAATACCGCATTTTCAAACGACGTCGCGCCCGAGATGGCATTCGCGCAGCAGGTCTACGGATACGGTGTCGCAGGAGATGTATTGATCGGTATCAGCACCTCGGGTAACTCTGCGAATGTCATTCGCGCCGCCCAGGTGGCCCGCATGCTGCGAATGAAGGTCATCGGGCTCACCGGACCGTCCGGAGGCCGGCTGGCGCAGTTCTGCGACGTGGTAATCCGTGCGCCGGGAAACGAAACGGCCGAAGTTCAGGAACGTCACTTGCCAATCTATCACGCACTCTGCGCTGCGCTGGAAAGGGACTTCTTCTCGGAATAGAAGAAACGTCGTATCCGCGACCCTTTGTCGTATCGTCGACCCTTGTCGTATCCTCGACCCTTGTCGTATCCTCGACCAGTTAACCCGGGAGAGGACGATCAAGCCGGTTCAGCATGGCAACGACAAAATTCACGATTCCCGATTCAACATGCGATGAAGACTTCACGAATTGATCACGAACCCGGTCTCGCGAAAATGCGCCGTCCGCAACGAGAATGGGACTACGCTTGGTGCCCTGTGGAATCTCCCCGTCGTCTATCCGGTTGTGAAGATACCCTTCACCTTTTTTCCAGGTAAGCGCACGTTCCTTGCCTGCCTTGTCATAGCAGAGCTGAAAGCCGGAAATCTCCGACTGCGATTCGTCCGGATACCACACAATCAGATCGAAGTTCTGGTCGGTGAACCATCGCCTGAACCCTTCTTCCGGTATCTGGCGGACGGACTGCCATTCTCGAAGCATTGTCCTCCTCCTGGAACGCTCTGATTCAAGTATAGCGCAACTGCAACGAAACCGTCAGCTGCACCACGTACTTCCGGAAACCCAGCCGGAGGCCCAACAGATCTGGAGGCTATAGCCGCCGCTCCGACGTTGGAAGTCCAGGATGTCGCCGGCAAGGTAGAGATTTTCATAAAGAAGGCTGCGCATTGTGCGAAAGTCCACCTCTTCCAGCGAAACACCGCCGCTTGTCACAACTGCGTGACGCTTCCCGAGCAGCCCGGTGAAAGTCAACCGGAAACACTTGATTGCGGATACCAGGTTCTTCCGTTCTTCACGCGTTACCCCATGAGCCGGTTTTTCCGCATCCATCCCGGAAGCAGCGAGAAGAAGGGGGCCGAGCCGGGCAGGCACGACGTTCTGTAGTGTGTTCTTGATTTTCCGGTTCGGCGCCTCGGCAAATGCGTCAAGCAGCCGCCGATCCAGCCACGCATGATCTTCTGACGGAACGAGATCGAGCTCTATGGCAACGTTACCGGGACCGTGCAGCGAGCGGCCTCTCCGCTCGAGATTACTGATTTCGCTGCTCATGTTCAGCACAAGAGGACCACTCAATCCGAAATGGGTAAACAGGAGTTTCCCTCGTTCAGTGAGCCGGGGTCCGCTCTCGCCGGAACCGACGCCATCCTGCGGTCTCGTCGGGCGGTAGACCGCCGTGAGCCGTACATCCGCGAGGGCCAGACCCTGAAGCGCGGTAACCGTCTTTTCCCGCACGAGGATCGGCACGAGAGATGCTTCGGATTCGCGCACCGCATGACCGAGTTCTCGCAGCCACCGATATCCGTCCCCGGTTGAACCGGTCTCGGGATGGGAGGTTCCGCCGGTAGCGACAACAAATCTGTTCGCCTCTATCCTGCCGGCAGATGTCCTGGCTGCCGCAATAGTTCGCTGACCACCGGCCTGCGGTGCTGCTTCCAGATTTTCTACGCTGACTCCGGTGCGAATTTCCACTGCCCCCTCCTGCATGAAGCGAAGCAGCACATCCAGCACCGAACGAGCCTGATCGGTCACCGGGAAGACCCGGTTTTCATCTTCAACGCGGGTTTCAAGCCCGTATGAGTGAAAGAAATCACGCACATCGGAGGGACCGAATCGCGCAAACAGACTGTGCAGGAACTTCCCGCGCGGACCGTATTTTTCAACCAGCACGTGACGCCGGGTTTCGGCGTTGGTGATGTTACATCGGCCGCCTCCGGTTATGAGAAGTTTCCTTCCGGGTGCAGAATTCTTTTCGAGCAGTACGACGCGCTCTCCGCATGCGGCGGCGCGACCCGCAGCCATCATTCCGGCGGGTCCACCGCCGATGACACAGAGGTCGTATGGGGAGGGAATTTCTTTCACGGTCACAGTATAGGTAACCTGCCGGGACCCGACAACGGTCAGCGGCCGCGGGCAACCAGAACTGCGCCGACCACCAGCAGGAGCGCACCGATAAGCCGCGTAATTGAGAACGGTATGCGGGGAGCCCCGAGGATGCCGATCTGGTCCAGAATGAGCGCGGTGACAAGCTGACCGACAATCAGCGCAGTCAGTGTGGATGTCGTGCCGATCCGGGGGACAAGCAGGATCGGCGTTACTACAATGAATATTCCGAGAATGCCCCCGAGGTAGAGATACCACTGCCGGGGTCCTGGAAGTGCCTTCAGACTGGATGTCGCGGGCCATGCAAGAATGAGCGCAGTCACGAGCAGGAGGCTGCCAATGGTAACGATAAAAACCGAGCCGAAGTTGCCGACTCGTCTGCCGAGCGCAGAGTTCAGGATGCTCTGAAACGCGATAAACGAACCGGACGCGATTCCGACCATAAAGAGCAGTATGAACTTCACACTCCACCGCCAATCAGGATGAGCCGTTCCTGCCTGCCGTCCAGCCAGCGCAGCGCGCCGTTACTGAACACGGCGTCCTCTTCGAGTCCAATACGGACCTCCTGATTGTCCCACTCCGGCACATCCCGCCTGACATTCAGCTCGATCGAATAGCATGTGTCGTCGAACAGTTCATAGTCTCCATTCCCTGCAACACCTTCCTGCCGGTCCCAGAGGCCGATCGTGGGGCCGGCGGCATGACCGTGGTACCCGATCGGATGAGAATAGATGCTCGGCTTGAGGCCCTCCTCCACCGCCCGTGCCCGCGCAGCGTGCAGTATCTCATTGCCGGTTCTGCCCGCGACCATTTCAGCAGCAAGGATATCCTGGAGACGGTTACCGTCCGCGAGCGCCCGCTTCAACCCCTCCGGTGCATCGATCTCTCCCGGCTTCAGGACATACGCATTCTGCTGCTGGTCGGTAGCAAGCCCGAGATAGTGAAAGCCAACATCACAATGCAGGAGGTCGCCCGGCATGATGACGGTTCGCGCACCGCCGCCATCCCGGATTGACGTGAAACTCGAATAACCGGTGCCCGCGGACTGGATGTCCACCGTTGGTTGAAACCATGCGGAAAGACCGAGATCCTGGATAGTCTGTCGAATCCACCAGGCTACATCTTCGGTGGTGGTAATCCCCGGATGTATGACCCGGGAGGAGAACGCGTGAGCAATGAGCTCATGCCCAATGCCGACAATCCGGGGGTAGGCAATGATTTCCGGTTCTGTCCGTCGTTCCAGCCATCCCACGGCAAGTCTCTCGGCGGACTGAAAGCAGGATGACAGCTCCGGTCCGAGCTCACTCCGGAGCCGAAGATAGTCGGTATGTGAAAGTCCATCTCCGAAGGCAAAGTTCTCCGAGAGATTGATCCCTATTGTTTTCGGCTTCCGTTCCCGGATAATCCTCACCAGGCAGGCGTACTGGTCTTCCGTGTCCGGTTGCCATACCGACCGGTAATAATCGCCGCTCGAATACCTGCTCAGGCTGAGGCGCTCGAATGTTCCATCAGATCCAAGAGAGAATACCAGAATTGTTCGACGACCGGCGGATATCATGGGACCGGGCAGGAAGGTCATCATGACGGGGTCCTCGGCATATTCGCGTGCATTGACAATCCACATGTCGAACCCTTCCCGCCGCATTACTTCCGGCAGCACCGTCTCCAGACGCTGCCGGAGCCAGCTGTTAGTCGTTTCGACCCGGTTTCGCAACGGCAGAATATTCACACTAAGGTCGTTGACAGAATGCACGGTTGAGCTCCTTTACTCGACAATAGAATTATGGAGAACTATGATAGTACGGAACCCCACGGCCCGCAAGCGAGCCGCCCCGGGCGGACGTGTCACGGAGAATAAAAGGAGCAACGTAATGCAGCAATATCGATTTGTGAACGGGCGGCTCGAACATCAGGACTTTCACTGTTCGTGCGGGAGAGCCCACGTTCTGCCCATCCACGACATTGTGGTTCGCCGCGGGGCAATCAACGAGCTTCCCGAGGTGATCAAACACCTCGACATAGGAAAATCGGTACTCGTCATCTGCGATCTGAACACCTACGACGCCGCCGGTCAGGCGGTCATTACGCGACTGCAGAATGAGGGACTCTCGCCGCGACTGTGCAGGTTCGAAACGCGCCAGTGGGTGAAGCCCGACGAGTACGCGATAGGAAAGGTGATGCTTGAAATTGATTCGCACGTGGACTTTCTGCTCGTAGTTGGATCCGGCTGCCTCACCGATCTCACCCGTTTTGTCGCAACGCGAACCGGGCTCCCCTTCATTTCTGTTCCAACCGCACCCTCCATGGACGGCTACGCTTCTTCGGGAGCACCGATGACCCAGGCAGGATACAAGAAGACAATCATTTGCCGGAACGCACACGCAATTGTCGCCGATATCGACGTCATCAGCAAAGCACCCTTCGAGATGATCGCCTCCGGCTTCGGAGATACTATCGGGAAACTCACATCACGCATCGACTGGAAATTTTCGCAGATAGTCACTGGAGAATACTACTGCGATTTCTTCGTCGAGCTCATCAACGAGGTCGTTGAGCGATGCGTCTCGGATATCGCTGCACTGAAGGCGGGATCCCCGGACGCGATTCAGACATTGACCGAAGGGTTGATATTCTCTGGTATAGGGATGCTCCTTATCGGCAACTCAAGGCCCGCGTCCGGGTCCGAGCACAGCCTGTCCCACTATTGGGAGATGAAGGCCGCACTCGAGCACCATCAGGAGCACTTCCACGGAACAAAGGTCGGAATTGCAACCGGCGTCATGGCGGAGTTCATGACCCGCTTCTTCGACCGTATGGTGGACGCCGGCCCGAACTCCGTGGATGCCGGGCACATCAAGTCGCAGAAACTTACGCGCGAAAGGATCGAGCAGGATCTGAACGATGCTCTCGGCCCGGTTGCGACAAGCCTCATTGAAGAAGTAACCCGCCCCGAGTATCTCAGCTGGCCCCAGCAGGAGAAGCAAATCAGAACACTGACTGAAAAATGGGAGGAAATCGTTGCGCTGCGCCGCCTCTGCCCATCCTTGCAGCAGATAGAATCCATAATGATAGAGCTTGGCGCCCCCTATCTTCCCTCGGAAATTGGCGTAGATCCCGACTACCTGCGGGAAACGCTCCTGAATGCAAAAGAGGTCCGCAGCCGGTACACCGTGCTTCGGGCGGCCGAAACGCTCGGATGGCTCGAGGAGATAACCGATCAGGTTGTTGACGAGTATCGGCACAGGTAGGCGAACCGTGCACAGCAACCTGCACAAGCAGACCTTTGACTACGTTATCGTCGGTTCTGGATTCGGTGGCAGCGTGTCTGCGATGCGACTGGCCGAGAAGGGTTACTCGGTCCTGGTGGTGGAAAAGGGCAAACGATTTCGAGATACCGATTTCGCGACGAGTAACTGGCAATTCTGGAAGTACCTCTGGTTTCCGGCAATCCGCGCTCACGGGATACTGCAGATCAAGATTCTGAAGGGGCTCATGGTACTCTACGGCGCCGGAGTCGGAGGAGGCAGCCTCGGGTATGCCAATGTCCTGGAAGTGCCGACTGATGAAACCTTTTCAACCCCAGCGTGGAATTCCCCACTCCCGTGGGGCGATGTGCTCAAGCGCCACTATCTGACAGCCAGAAAGATGCTCGGTGTTGCGCGAAACCCGAAGCTCTGGAAAGCAGACGAAGTGCTGAAGAGCCAGGCCGACGAGCGGGAAATGGCACATACATTTCGTGCAACCGACGTGGGAGCATTCTTCGGTGAACAGGGTGTGAATGTGCCGGATCCGTACTTCGGCGGCGAAGGGCCCTCCCGATCGGGATGTCGCCATTGCGGAGGATGCATGATCGGCTGCCGCTTCAATGCAAAGAATACGCTCCCGAAGAACTACCTCTTCTTTGCCGAGAAACTTGGAGCCCAACTGCTTCCGGAAACCGAGGTTGTAGACGTTCGTCCCCGGACCCTGGAGTTCGGCGCCCGATACGAGGTGACCCTCCGGTCGAGCACAAGACTGTTCACAAAAGGGGTGCGCGTTGCCGCGCGGAACGTCATCTTTGCGGCCGGGGTAATGGGAACAATAGGACTCCTCCTGAAACTCCGGGATATTCGGCGCTCACTCCCGAAACTCTCCGCTCGGGTCGGAGACTCGGTGCGTACCAACTCAGAAGCACTGCTCGGATCCGTCGCACGGCAGAGCAGTATCGACTACTCGGAAGGGGTTTCGATCTCGAGCATCTTCAATGTCGACGCAATGACGCGGGTGGAGCCGGTTCGTTACCCGGCAGGATCGTCACTGCTCCGATTCATTGCCGCGCCCCTCGTTGACACCGATATTCCGATCCCGCTTCGTCTGCTCAAGCTGCTCGGCTGGTCGGTAAGACATCCGATCGATTTCGCGCGCGCCATGTTTCTGCCCGGATGGGCACACAATGCAACGATCCTTCTCGTCATGCAGCACGCCGATAACAGGATGAAATTGCGCCTTGGCCGTTCAATTCACACGCTCTTCCGCCGCGGCCTCGTTGCACGTCCGGAACCGGGGTATGAAATTGCTGCGCACGTCCGCGGCTCGCACGAGCTTACCCGTGACTTTGCGGCACGGACGAACGGCGTCGCGCTCGGGACGGTGGGCGAGAACATGCTTAATATGCCAACAACTGCACATATTCTCGGCGGCACGCCGATTGGCGCCTCTGCCGAAGAAGGGGTTGTGGACCAGAACTTCGCAGTCCACAACTATCCGGGGCTCTTTGTTGTCGATGGCTCGGTAATGCCGGCGAATCCCGGCGTGAACCCTTCACTGACCATCGCAGCACTTGCGGAATACGCGATGAGCCTCATCCCGACTGAAGTATAACGGAGCGTGTTGACGGGAGAGCCCCCCCGACTCTGCCGGCAGGTTTTATCAACACGGTTGTTGATACTCTATGAGGGACGCGCTTTGAGTTGCCCGGAAGCCGCTATCCAGATGGCAAGCGCTCCAAGCGGGATCAGGGCCAAGAGCCCGAGGTACCCGACGAAAAGCGGATCTGCACCGGCAAACAGCAGGGTCAGCATTCCACCGCCAACGCTGTTCGTTGCCGCATGCGCCAGACTCGATGCCCACACGCTTCCGGTCCGCCGGCGGAGCCAACCGAACACGATTGAAAGCACAATGGTGCTGACCGTGAAGACGAACATGCCGATAACCGGGTGCCCGGGGAAATTGTACCCCTGAATGTTGATAGGAAGATGCCAGACGCCCCAGATAATTCCGGTTGCAACGGCTGCAGCAAGCGGGCGGGATGGGAACAGGCGAAGCTGGAGGTATCCGCGCCAGCCGAACTCCTCGCCCCAGAGAAGCGGCGAGAAAACGAGCGATTGCGCAAGAAGCAGGAACGGAAGGCCGATGGCAAAACCCGCAGGAACACTCGGCACTTGAGTTCCGGGCATCATCTGCGAAAAACGGTCAAAGGCGCTATGGAAGGAGAAGTCCGGAGAAGCAACTCCAAACGCAACCGAGAGTCCAATGATGATGGCGATAACCGGGATCGGCAGCAACCATCCGACCAGGTAGAACCGCCAGCCGCGACGCAGGTTCAACCGCAGTCCGGCGTCCGCGAATCCCTCCCGCGTTATCCACTTCCGCACCACAATGGATGCAACGGCAGGGCAGAATGCCCCGGGAAGGGCCACAAACTGAAACGTGATGGGATTCGACGGATTCAGCCCCAGAAGAATTGCCCCTTCCCACATGAGCCATGCAGGGACAAACGCAATGAGCAGATACCAGAAGATGCCTTTCGTTCGAGTATCCATGCGTTTATTCTTACCCGGTAATGTGGGCTCGCGCAAGATAGATGGAAGCCTTGCCTTCGTGGGTCGAATAGTAGCTGATCCACAGCGTCCTCCTGAACCAGACCAGTCCCGGGTAACTGCAATCGCCTCCGCTCGGGAGCTCTGCAAAACCGGTGAGGTTTTCCTGCGTCATGAGGCTGAGCACGGTTGTTGCCACAGGCTTCTGCCGCTCATCTCTGCGTATTACCCTCGTTGAGGCAACCATTCGACCGTCCGGCAGATAGAGGAAGTTCGGACCACCGAGACGCAGACCGGCAGAAGAGAAGGTCCAACGGACATACGGAGGTGAGCTTGTTCCGATGAGGCCGTTCCGATCTCCGCCCTCACGCCGGACCAGCGCAACCATTTCGCCGTCGGGCCCCACCCTGACCGTGGTTTCATTCGGTTTTCCGCGTACCGGCAGCTTGCACAGCTCCCGGTAGCTTCTTCCGTCTTCGCTCGCAAGGAGAAATATCTCCCAGACGCGAGCGCTCTTCAGTCGATAGGAGACACCGTATGCGGTTCCACGGTGCCAGCTCACTCTCCACAGCCAGTCTCCATCCGAAAGAATTTGTTCGGGTTTCGACCAGACAACGCCATCTATCGAGAACATGACGCGAGGTTGACGGCCTGTGTACTGTCCGTTTTTGAAACGGGTCCCGCCCATCAGAAGCATGAGCCGGCCATCAGGGGTAACGGACAGTTTCGGATCACGCAGATCTACTCCACGCTCCGCGGCAAGATATGCGCTTTCCCAGCGAACGGTATCGTCCGAGACAATGACCCGTACCTTTCCCGTTCCGCGAACATGCGCCTTCCCCTCACGAAATGTGCAGTACCATCTGCCGCGAAAACGAATGAGATCCGTGAACGCGTTATGTGGCGCTGCGTCCCAGATTCGAGTCACTGAGATGATGGAGAAGGGAGAACTCCGAACGTCGTCGAAATGTTCTTTGCTCATGAACGTCCGTCTTCCGATGAGTACATTGACATGATACTACTTCAACAGCCGTCGAAAGGGAATTTCAAACGGGCAATTGGCGCGCAGGCCGCTTTCCGGTATCCTGATTGGATATGAACAGGTTTTTGGCCTTCGCTCTGGTTGCGGTTGGTGTATCGATTGTGCTGCTTGCGGTACTCTCCGGAGGGCATGTGGCTCGATTGCTTTCGCAGGAGTCTCCGCTATCCGTTGTCGTAATCATTGCCGCTGTTTTCGCCGGTTGTGCTTTTGCCTTCGGAGTTGCTACGGGCGACTACTCATGGGTGGACCGGCTCTGGAGTACCGCACCGGTACTCTTCGTTTGGATCTACGCGGTAAAGGGCGGCTTCGACGCCAGGATCACCGTTGCGGCAATCGTTGTCACTATCTGGGGAGCACGACTGACATACAACTTCGCGCGCAAGGGCGGCTACAGCGGTGAGGAGGACTATCGCTGGTCGATACTGCACGATCGGATGCCGAATCCACTGCTGTGGCAGTCATTTCATCTCCTGTTCATCGCCATTTATCAGATCGGCCTGTTCGTGCTCTTTACCCTGCCATTCAATATTCTGTTTTCCACCCGAGGCCTTCCGCTGGATGCAGGATTCATTCTGCTCGCCGCCGTGGTTCTCGGGTTTGTCCTGTTCGAAACCGTCGCCGACCAGCAGCAGTGGAACTTCCAGACCCTCAAGAATACCCGGAAGGGAGCCGCAGAGATTTCACCCGGTTTCGACCAGGAGGATTTGCGGCGCGGCTTCCTTACAACCGGGCTCTTTCGCCTTTCGCGGCATCCCAACTATTTCGCGGAGCTCTCGGTATGGTGGTTCGTCTACCTCATGAGTGCCTATCAGACAATGCACATTTTAAATGCCACGATTGTAGGACCGGTGCTGCTCACGCTGCTGTTCATTGGATCTACACGGTTCACGGAGTCCATTTCAAGATCCAAGTACCCGGAATACCGCGAGTATCAGAGCCGCACGTCTCCGATCATCCCCTGGTTCCCATCTCGAGATACGGAATCGGAACGCGCTTCCGCCGGAACCGGCGAATAACGCGCCGATTCGAACAAGCCCGGCTATATGCCGAGACGTTTCATTCCGGACTCGTCGTACCGCGTGCCTTTCGCAACCCCCGCGGGCATGAGCGCACTCAACTCCGCGAGATCTGATGTTGAAAGGGCCAACTCGGTCGCGGCTATGTTCTCCCGCAGGTACTTTTCCCTTCGCGTACCGGGGATCGGAACAATGTCTTCTCGCTGACCAAGCACCCAGGCAAGAGCGAGCTGAGCAGTAGAAACGTTTTTGGCCTTTGCCACGGATTCGAGTTTCTGCACCAGCACGCGGTTCTGGTCGAAGTTTTGCTCGTTCATGCGTGGATTGAACGATCGGAAGTCCGTTGGGTCCAGACTCTTCCGGTCGGTTATTGCGCCGGTCAGAAATCCGCGGCCAAGAGGGCTGTAGGCTACGAACGCAATGTCGAGTTCCCGGCAGGTATCAAGAATCTCTCCCTCGGGGTCACGCGTCCACAGTGAGTATTCCGTCTGAAGCGCCGTAATCGGATGCACCTTCTGCGCGCGGCGAATGGTCCTGGCTCCCGCTTCCGAGAGACCGAGAAAGCGCACCTTCCCTTCCTTGACGAGATCGGCCATGGCGCCGACGGTCTCTTCGATTGGGACGTCGGGATCCACCCGGTGCTGATAGTAGACATCGATCACATCGACGCCCAGCCGTTTCAGGCTCATGTTGCACGCCGCCTTTACATACTCGGGCCGGCCGTTGACGCCGAGATGCCCTCCGTCCAGGCGCCTCATGTTTCCAAACTTCGTTGCAAGAACTATCCGATCCCGCAGCCCGCCGCGGAGAGCCTGGGAGAGCAGGATCTCGTTATGGCCCACCCCATACATGTCTGCAGTGTCGAAAAAGTTGATGCCCAGGTCGATCGCCTTGTGTATGAGATCGATCGAGACGACATCGTCGGACTTTCCGTAAAACTCGGACATTCCCATGCATCCGAGACCAATTGCGGAAACTTTCAGGTCACTCGAGCCAAGTCTTCGTTGTTTCATGATTCAAAAATACTGGTGGATTCAACTAAGGGCAATTCCCGGCGGGCTCCCGGAACATCGCGGCCGTTCGACAGCTTTCGGCAGGATACCGGCCAATTGCGGTCTCATCGGAGAGCACAACGCCGGAATAACCGGCAGACAGGACATCATAGAGATTGCACAGTTCGGCACGGGTGGGCGTCGGAGCGCCTGTCATGTGTTCGAGCACCTGCCCCGCCATGAGGACCGGGAGGGTAGACGTCCGAACATACGCTGCCAACCCGTGAACGGTTCGAGCCATCTCGGCGCCCCCAAGTTCAGCACCGAGGTCTCCCCGGCATACCCAGAGCTCATCGCAGAAGCCCGCAACGGCCTGCACATCTTCCACCGCCGACCTTCGTTCGATCTTCGCAATCAGGTACGCCGGCGCGGGAAGAAGGTTCCGGTACCGTTCCATTTCTGCTGAATCTTTCACATAGGAGACTGCATACCGGATTGCCGGATTCCCATGGGTACGGGCTGCAATCTCACGGTCCTTGTCCGAGAGTTTTTCGATCCGGTAGGCGCAGCCCGGAAGCGTTACCCCCTTTGCTGTCGATACCGGTCCACCATGAGTCACGCGGGCAACCACCTCGGTTGAACTCACGGACTCTGCATGAAGGCGGACGCGAGCGTCGTTCAGTACGATCTCACCGCTCGATTCCTCCACGGCCCGAAAAAAATCGTCGTGAGGTACGGGAAGCAGGAGCGGAGACTCGCTGGTCCAGCCGTGTACCAGTCGTACACGGCTTCCGGTCTCCAGGGTAGCTTCGGCGCATGTACCGAGTCTCCATTTGCTGCCTTGAAGATCGAGCACGACCGGAACGGACAGCCCGCGCTGGTCGCGAATTTCGCCTATCCCGCGGATCAGGTGATCGGTTTCCTCTGTGGTAACGTGGGATGTGTTAATGCGGAATGCGGATGCACCCGCCTCGAGCAGCGCAAGCCATTCATCCGTACTCCGGGTACTCGGTCCAAGGGTTGTAACCAACTGGTAATTCATCCGCTACCCCGCATTCTTTCTTTCAATCGGTGTTGTTCGATCCTGTCTCATACGATAGACTGGCTTCCGTTGTGACATCAAGAACCTTCTCCTCTTTCCCGCACGATCCTGCGCGGTCGCCGTTTTTTTATGGGTGGACAATACTGGCGATGGGTACCATCGGTCTCATCATGACCGTTCCCGGCCAGACAATTGGAGTCTCGGTCTTTACCGGCTCAATTGTTCACATGCTCGGAATAACGCAGAGCGATCTCAGTCTCGCGTACCTCATCGGCACGGCGGGAAGCGCCCTGCTGCTGTCCACGGCAGGCCGGTTGTATGACCGTCTCGGTGCCCGGCTGCTCGGCGCATGCTCGGCAGCGCTGCTCGGCCTTGTGTTGCTGCTGGGATCGTTTTCTCCGCAGGTGTCCCGCTTCCTGAGCTCTGCTCTCGGCGGAGCGCAGCTGAGCGTTGTAGCATTTGTCGTAATTACGATCACGTTTTTCCTTCTGCGTTTTTCAGGACAGGGAATGCTGTCCATTTCATCGAGAAACATGGTCATGGAGTGGTTCGACCGGAGACGCGGGCTCGCCAATGCGGTATTGGGAGTCGCGGTTTCGTTTGGATTCTCTCTGGCTCCGCGGCTCTTCGAGAGTCTGCTCCGGAATTACGGGTGGCAGGGCGCATGGAGGCTCATGGCGGTCATCCTCGTCGGTTTCGCTCCGCTCGCGCTCATCATGTTTCGAAACAGGCCGGAAGATCACGGCCTCATTCCGGATGGCAGGATCATAACGCCGAAGCTCAGCAATGCTCCGGAAAGTCATCCGGCAAAGGATTTCACGCTCAGGCAGGCACGAAGGACATTTGCGTTCTGGCACATCAGCCTGACGCTCTTCATGGCCGCACTGCTTTTGACTGCCTTCACGTTTCACATCGTTTCGCTGTTCAAGGCCGCGGGAATGACCCAGACCGAGGCGGTGAGCATATTTCTCCCCGGATCGATGGTGGCACTTGGTCTGCAGTTTGCCGGAAGCTGGGCGAGTGACTACATCAAGTTGAAGTACTTTGCACTGATTCAACTTGCGGGTTTGATGGCGGTCTCGGTCGGCATTGCCTTTCTTGCCCCGGGATGGCCGGTTGCGCTCAGCATTGTCGGATACGGGGTGAACCAGGGGATGTTCGGAATACTCAATAACGTGACCTGGCCGCGGTTCTTCGGTCGGCAGCATCTGGGGGCAATCTCCGGCTTTTCGGCGGCACTCGGTGTTGCAGGAAGCGCGGCCGGTCCATATCTGTTCAGCCTGGCCCGTGACTTCACCGGAGCGTACCGGGAAGCAGCGCTGCTCTGCCTTCTTATCTGCGCGGTTCTTTTTGTGGGAGCGTGGTGGACGGAACGTCCGCGCCATCCCGACGAAGGGTGAGGAGAAGAAGGGCAACGAGCAGGAGCAGAACGGCAACGCCGGCATACACTGCTCGAAAACTCAGCTCACCTGCAAGCTGCACACCCACCACGGGGCCGAGACTTCCGCCCACGTCGCCAAAGAGCTGATAGATGCCCACGGTGTGTCCGCGCCTGCCTTCGGGAGTCAGGTCGCCAAGAAGTGTGAGCAGCGGAACCGATATTCCTCCCATGCCCACACCAATGAGCACGAGGCTCAGCCCGGCGACAATCAGGCCGGTACTGAATGCGAGAAGCACGAAACCTGCAGCAGAGGCTATGGCTGCCGGGAGCGTGAAGGCAACCCGTGAGGGAGCTCGGTCGAGGGCTCGCCCGACCCGGATGGTTACCGCCGCGGAACTCAGGATCAGCAACGCCATGAGCCCGCCCGCAGTTGGCTGGACGCCGAGCGCGCCGAGGGTAAGATGTCGATGCTGGACCACGAGCACGAGAGTGGCAAGCAGGACGCCCTGTATTGAAAAGAAAACGAAGAGGTTGGTAATCCAGACCGTCTGAATTCGTCGGTCGGCACCGACGATGTATCGTAACTCACCACGCAACCCGGCACTGCGTTCTTCATTCTCAGCCTTCTTGACTGCGCCATTCGGCACAAAGAACCAGCTTATTCCCGCGCCGAGAAGTGCTACTGCCGATGACGTGTAGAATGCCGCTTCGTCGGACACAAGTCCTGCCACAATGCCGCCGAGGAGCAATCCCGCAGGCATCCCGAGACTCATGGCCATGCGAACCGCGGCGGTGCTGCGTCCTCTATGGCTCTCGTCTGTAGCATTCAGCCCAAGGGTCATCCCCCCGACGATGAGGAGAGATGATCCAACGCCCCAGATTGCACGCCCGAGAAGCAGCAGCGGACCAGGTATTGCCGTGTGGAGTGAGAGGCTGAAACCGGCTGTGGCGGCCGCCTCGATAATGAGCCCGACGGTGAGCGGTAGTTTTCCCCCGACCCGATCTATCCAGTGTCCGGTCAGAGGATTCATTCCGAGGCGCGTAATCCGGTTCGCGGCAAGAATCATGCCGATAAAGAAGCCGGAGAGGCCGAGCCGAACCCCAAGAAGCGGGAGGATGGGAAACGCTATTCCGCCGCCAATTCCGCCGAGGAATACGGCAACCGCAAGAGCTCCGATCCCGGCAAACGAGTTTCGGTGCCTCCTCTGTATTGTCACGCCTGAAGGCGCAAGATTTTCTTTCATGGGAATCCTTATGGAAGGAAAATAGGAATTTGCGGGGTAATCGGTCAAATGACGGCAACTTCATCTTTCTTTCATGTTTGCTGTATATGGTCAGTTCCGGAGGCTAAATATGATAAACACCAAGCATCTGCTTTTCACGGCCGCACTCGTTGCGGGAGTCTCAGTCGGCGCATGGGCGCTCCCCGGATGGTCGGCAGTCCCGGCGTTCGACAGTTGGAGTGTCGGTCAGCAGCCCGCCCGAGTTCCGGAGATTCCGGTATCTTCTGCAGGCTACACCGACGGAACGTTTATCGGACGCCGAGAGTTTGCGTACTACGGAACTGTTCAGGTGGAAGCAATCATTCGCGGCGGAAATATCGTGAGAATTCGATTTCTCTCGTATCCCAACGACAACGGCACCTCCCGATACATCAGCAGCGTTGCAATCCCGCGCCTGAGGCGTGAAGCGCTCAGCGTACAGGGTTCACACGTTCGCCACGTAAGCGGCGCCACGTTTACCAGTCAGGCATTTCATCTTTCACTTCACACTGCACTTCTGCAGGCGGTCAACTGATTGGCACCTTTCCCATCCTTCCCCTTTTCTCGGGCGGGAACGCACAGCCGGCGGCCGCGCACGGTCGCCGGCCGTTCGCCGCGCGTGCGCGTACACCCTCTCCTTCATTGATTCATCCGGCTACTTGACTACAACAGTCATGGTACGAGAGAATCTACACCACGAGGGTATGAACATGGAGCAGAGAATCCGTCCGGGCGACCAGCCAATCCGACTCTTCAAATCAGACTTTCTGGAAATGTTCTCGCACATCAGTCCTGTAACGGTGCTGGTAATCTGGGTGCCGGTCTCGCTGTTCTTTCTGGTGGAAGCAGTCCTGAATCGGAGTGGCGACGGTTTTCCCTTCTACATCGCGCTCGCCCTCGTTGCGGGATGGATTGTCTGGACTTTTACCGAGTACATCATGCACCGCTTCATCTTTCACTATCACCCGAAGACTGAGCAGTTGAAAAAGTTCTTCTTCACCGTTCACGGGGTTCACCATGCACAACCCATGTGCAAGACCCGGCTCGTCATGCCGCCGGTCATGAGCATTCCGCTTTCGGTGCTCTTTTTCGCGCTGTTCTACCTTGTTGTGGCCCGCCTTTTCGCCGCCCCGGCATGGTTCTACCCCGTCTTTGCGGGGTTTCTCATCGGTTACATCATCTACGACATGATGCACTACACGCTGCATCACAGTAAGAGTCGAAACGCCTACGTGCAGATGTGCCGGTATCAGCACATGCAGCATCACGGCAACTGTCCGAACATGCGCTTCGGCGTTACATTTCCGTTCTGGGACCACATATTCCACACAATGCCCGAACGCACCACACCGCACACCGCCGGAAACAAGGACTAACAGCCCCGCCGGCGACTATTCTCGTCAGCAGGGGATACATATCGAATGAACGCAGAACAGGGTCGCCTGGATGAGGATCGCCGGGGGATCAGGCCATGGAAAAAATGGGGTTCCTACCTGAGCGATCGGGAATGGGGAACCGTCCGGGAAGACTACAGTCGAAACGGAGATGCGTGGGACTACCTTACCCATGATCAGGCTCGAAGCTATGCATACCGCTGGGGAGAAGATGGGATAGGCGGTATATGCGACCAGGATCAGGTTGTCTGCATTGCTCCGGCGTTCTGGAATGAACGCGATCCCATTCTCAAAGAGCGATTGTTCGGTCTGACCG
The DNA here is from genome assembly GCA_964553615.1 of uncultured Spirochaetales bacterium. GTDB lineage: Bacteria > Spirochaetota > Spirochaetia > DSM-27196 > DATKUC01 > DATKUC01. The sequence goes on from CAZKMA010000017.1 coordinate 61,431, forward strand.
GCACAGAAGGTAATCACGGCGAAGACGTCAAGGAGCAGTACTACTACCTGGACAACACGCCGAGCCACTCCTTCATGAAATTCCTGTACAAGTATCCACACCGGGAGTTCCCCTACGCGCGCCTGGTGGCCGAGAACAGTCACCGGACAAAGCAGGACCCGGAGTTCGAGCTCATCGACACCGGCATATTCGACCAGGATCGGTATTTCGACATATTCATTGAATATGCGAAGGCAGATGCCGAAGACATTCTGATCCTGATTCGCGCTGTCAACCGGGCTGCTGACGGAGCCGCGCTGCACATCATTCCACAGATATGGTTTCGCAACTCATGGTCATGGGAGACTCAGTCCGATCGGCCGCACCTTGAGGTGTCGGGCGACTCATCCATCGCGATTCATCACCCGAGTCTTGGCGACTACTTCCTATCCGGCTCCGCTTCGAAAGACCGACAGATCGGTACCGAGCCGAAGCTCCTTTTCTGCGACAACGAGACGAATCACCGCCGTCTGTACGGAGCGAACCAATCCGGCTATGCGAAGGACGGCATCAACGACTTTCTTGTCGGCGGCAAAAAGGATGCGGTCAATCCGGTACAAACCGGGACGAAAGCTGCCCTGCACTACGCGCTGAGCCTTGCGGGCGGATCTTCGGCAGAAATCAGACTGCGATTCTCTCGAACGAACCGGGAACGCCCGTTTGAAGACTTTGACGAAGTGCTTGAGCTCCGGCGGACGGAGGCGGATGAATTCTACCACGATCTGCAGACCGATATTGCCTCGGAGGATGCGCGTAATGTCCAGCGCCAGGCATTCGCCGGCATGTTGTGGTCAAAACAGTTCTACCTCTATGACCTCAGAACATGGCTTCACGGCGACACCGGCCAACCGGTTCCGCCGCGGGAACGTCTTACCGGCAGAAATGTCAACTGGACCCATATGAACGGCGCGGACGTAATATCCATGCCGGATACCTGGGAATACCCCTGGTTCGCCGCGTGGGACCTTGCTTTTCACAGTGTCGCCCTGGCTTCGATCGATTCGGAGTTCGCAAAAAGTCAGCTCCTGCTCCTCACTCACGAGTGGTACATGCACCCGAACGGACAGCTTCCTGCATACGAATGGTCCTTCGACGATGTGAATCCTCCGCTTCACGCATGGGCAGCATGGCGGGTGTTTCAGATCGACAGAAAGCAAACGGGCGGAAAGGGAGACCTGGCCTTTCTCGAGCGGGTTTTTCTCAAACTGCTCCTGAACTTTACCTGGTGGGTGAACAGGAAGGATGCCGGCGACAGAAACGTATTCCAGGGTGGGTTTCTCGGACTCGACAACATCGGTGTCTTTGATCGCAGCTCGCCATTGCCAACAGGCGGCTTTCTGGACCAGGCGGACGGGACCAGCTGGATGGCGATGTACAGCCTCAATCTCATGCGCATTGCGCTCGAGCTTGCGCGGCAGAACCGTTCATATGAAGATATCGCCACCAAGTTCTTCGAACATTTCCTGTCGATTGCCCAGGCAATGCTGGACATTGGAGGAAAAGGCATCGGCCTCTGGGACGAGAAGGACGGATTCTTCTACGACGTGCTCAATCTCAACGATGACACACTCGTACCCATGAAACTCAGATCGATGGTTGGCCTTATTCCGCTGTTTGCCGTGGAGACAATCGAGCCGGAAATCCTGGAAGAGCTGCCCGAGTTCAATCGCCGCCTCCAGTGGTTTCTCGAGCATCGACCGGACCTCTCGAATCTGGTATCCCGCTGGCATGTGCCCGGGAAAGGAGATCGGCGGCTCCTCTCCCTTCTCCGTGGCCACCGGATGAAAGAATTGCTGCGTCACATGCTCGACGAGACCGAGTTCTTATCCGAGTTCGGCATCCGCTCCCTCTCGCGTGCATACGCACAGCAGCCGTTCGAGTTTCAGCTTGGAGATCGTCTGGTTTCCGTCGCGTACGAGCCGGGCGAATCCCGTTCATATCTCTTCGGAGGGAACTCCAACTGGCGGGGACCCGTCTGGATGCCCGTGAATTATCTCATTGTCGAGTCACTTCAGAAGTTCCACCACTACTACGGTGACGAGTTTACCATTGAGTGTCCAACCGGTTCCGGAAACTACCTGACCATTCTGGAGGTTGCCGAGGAGATCTCCCGCCGGCTCGTGAATACGTTTCTCAAGCAACCCGACGGGACCCGCCCCGTCCATGGACAGAACGAGCGGATGCGGACGGACCCGCATTTCCGCGACTACCCGCTATTCTACGAATATTTCCACGGCGACATCGGGCGCGGCGTCGGAGCGTCCCATCAGACCGGATGGACTGGACTGGTGGCAAAACTCATCCAGCCGAGGAACTAGGCCTTCCTGCGATAACCGAAATAGCCCCGCTCACGGATGACCCGTGCCACCGATTCGGGAACCAGCGACTCCCAGCCCTGATCGTCCTCGGCGATCCGCCTTCGCACTTCGCTCGGAAAGATTTCCAGCCGATCTTCGTTCCATCGTTTAATGGGTTGGATCAGACCATTCTCAACGAGATGGGTAAAAAGGTGCCGAAGGTTTTCAGGAACTCTCATCTTCTCCACGGTCGTGACTACCCCGTCCGCCGAGTTCTTGAACGGATAAGCAAACAGTCGGACGTGCGCCCGGAATAGCCGTCCGAAAGCCTCGAGGATTCCGCCGTCCAGATCGGCGTAGTATTTCTCCTTGAAGATCTCGGCAAGCGCCGGGACCCCGAGCACAACACCGATAAATCCGCTCGTATATCGCGAAAGCGCGGTGGCCACGCTGTAGTAGTGAGCAAGATTGGTCACGAGCACCGACGCGCCCGTAGTCTGAAGAATATCCGCCCGCGTCAGGAAGTCCTCCGGATCTATCCCGGACCCGCCAAGCAGATTGTTCAACGCCATCTCGAAGAGAACGACCGGCTCATCATCTGATCCCGGAAACGCGGCTGAAAACTGTTCCTTCGCGCTGTCCACCATGTCCATGATGGTATTAGTCACCGGTCGGAAACTGCCACGCAGGATGAGGACGCGTCGCTTGTACAGAATATCCGCCGGCTGCACTATATCGCCGGTCGCAGTGAACATCACCGCCTCGGTGAGTCCCTGGCGGACAAGATCGAGACTCATGAACCGATTGTCGACTCCGGAGAATGCCGGTCCCCGGAACTCGATCATATCCACCTCAATCCTCCCTCTCGAAAGTCCGTCGAGAAGGGTACCGATTACGGCCGAGGGGTCCTGACGAAGATAGTTCGCCGCGTAAATGAGATTGACTCCGATCAGTCCGACGGCCTCCTGCTCGTGAATGGTCTCGGAATCGTACATTTTCACATGCATGACAATGTCGGAAGGTGCAGATCTCGGTTGAGCCTGCAAACGAATCCCCATCCAGCCGTGGCCTTCCATCTGCCGCGAGCTGTTGCGGGTCGCCACGGTGTTCGCATAGGCGAAGAATTTCGTATTCGCGCCACGTTTCCCATCAAGTCGCTCGAGAAGCAACGAATACTCGTGATCGAGCATCGCGTCCAGCCGTGCACGGCTCACATACCGTTCGGTCGGACCGTAGATTGCATCGCTGACGGCCATGTCGTAAGCGGACATTGTTTTTGCAACCGTGCCCGAAGCGTGACCCACGTGAAAAAACCAGCGCGCCACTTCCTGACCGGCCCCAATTTCGGCGAAGGTACCGTGGACGCTCTGGTCAAGGTTGAGTTTCAATGCCTTTTCGTGGGCGCCTAATCCCTGATGCTCGTATTGATGTGAAGTTTCCATTGTCTCTCCGAATGAAGTAACGTTACCGCGCCTCGTACAGCGCGCGCAGGTCTTCGATCAGCCGGCTGCGAACGTCCGGCGGAATGCGGCGATTCACCGAAAGATCCTCCGGCTGTGCCCTCCCCGAAGCGAGTGCGAACATCTGAAGCTTGTTCAGGACCGTATCCGGAGGCACATTCAGATCTCGCGCATGACGGTCCCGCACCTCGTACACCTGCTCGAAAAGACGTTTCCCGTTCTTTGGCAATCGATTGAACTCTCCGGACTTGAAGATACGCGGCTTCCTGTCTCCGCCAAAATCCCGGTTCTGCAGGTTCAGGTTCTTGAGGAGAAAATCATCCATGAGCTTGCGTTCGAGGAGGCTGTGGAGCATTGCGTCCTTCAACCGCAGGAGATGAAGCACATCGGAGAGAGCGTACTCTATGGCCTCTTCTTCAATCGGCCGCCTCGTCCAGTTGTATCGCTGGAACCGCTTCTTTTTCTCAATGCCTATGCCGAGGGTCTTCTCCAGCACCGATCCGAGATCTTTCTTCTCATACTGAAGCAGATCAGACGCAGGTCTGAGATCAAGAATGGAGTTGATATGGGAATTGTACTCTTTCTGCAGAAGCGCCTGGTCGCTGAGCGAGTCATACATGACCTTCAAGATGTTGCCATCTTCCATTATTCGCTTGATCTGTCCGTTTTCGAAGGGAAACGGATCGATTATGGCCAGCTCTTCGCCATCGTAGATCTGAATGAGACAAAGCTTCTCGCCGTACTGGTGCAGGTTGTATTCACCCTCCAGATCAAGTGCGATGGTCTGAATACCGCGCTCCTTCAAAGACTGGAAGTACGCGGTGGCCTGATGTTCATTGACTATAGTCCGGTATGTCATTGTTCCTCTTTTCTTCGGTAGTGTACCACACTGCGTTCAGGAGAGACACTGGAACGTGAGGTAGACCGCCACCATTACATCGACTCGATCCGGGGCCTCATTCTGACCCGCACGGCCTGACATTGCCGAAAGCAGGTGGCCGCGCCAGGAGCAGCCGGATTCCGGTTTCGACGGGTTGTCGGTGGATTCGGTCAATTGAGCGAGAGTCCAATGCAGGATACGTTCAAGTTCCCCGGCATCGTACCACGCCAGAAGCTGTCGTGCGTTCCGATAGAAGACTGCCACTTGCTTGCTCTCTTCAACCAGCTCACGGAATCCACGTCCTGCACGAATGTTTTCCTTCCAGAAGAAGTCCGAGATGGGTGGGACGAGATCCAGCCGACGGATGCACACAACGTACGCGAGCTCCCGGAATCGTGTACTCCGATCGCGACGGACAAGGTCGAAAATCCGACCCAGGTAGCTCCGCTCCTCGTCCATTCTGGTCAACGCATTAATACAATCAAGCTCGACGGTTGGAGAGATGTCCGGCCGGGAGAGCAGCGCGTTGACCTCCTCCATGTGGCCGCTGTCGCCGATGCGAGCAAGCGACTTCAGTGCGGTGGAAACCACTTCCGGCCGCTCCTCTTTGAGAAGCTCATGGAGAAGTTGCCGAACCGGTTCTTCCGGATAGGCGCCAAGCGCAAAAATGGCGCCAAGACGGTTGTAGGAATCCCTGTCTCGTGCCTCTTCGAGTATTTCCGGAAGCAGCTGCGGCCGCGGAACCGAGAAGAGAGAACGAAAAATCCGCTCCTTCTCCCAGGAAAGGGGTGTCTTCATCCGATAGCGCAACTCGTCGGTTGCAATGGGCGCATCGTTCTGCTCAAGGGAGAGCAGGATGGTCTCCCGTTTCCCGCTGTCCCCCGTGTTCCCAAGCTGGTGGGCATCCAGAAGTGCCCGCAGGTTCTTGGTGGAAAAGAGGACCGCAATTGTCTCTCGAAGAGTAAGACTCCCCGGATCCTTCAACCCCAGGCAGAGAAGCATGGCGGCAGATGCAAGAACCGCGGCGAACAGATAGGTGAAGCTGAAACCGTGCAGGGGCGACACCGCCGCTGCGTGGCCAAGGTCGGCAAGCCAGCCGCCGGCAAGCCCGACACCGAGTGCGGAGACTGCCGCGACAAAGTTCATCATTGCGGTGTAGTTGATCTTCGCATCATCCGGAATTGACTTGATAACCAGACGCGAGGTCAGCATGAGCCACATGCGAATGAAGAAGAACATGACGAAACCGAGGACCAGAAATACTGCCCAGTTTGCGTGAGGATCCACAACTGCCCAGACAATTGCACACAACATGAGAAAGCCGTTCGTGAGTATGAGCAGGGGTTTGCTCCCAATGGAGTCCGCGAACGGCTTCAGGAACAGCCCGGCCAGAATGGCCGCAACGGCACCGAACACCGTATAGAGAAAAACCATGTTTGACGGCATTCCGACGGATCGCCGGAGAAAAGGAATTCCAAAACCAAACAGGATTATCGTCCCCTGCCCGAGCCACCGGATAATAAGGGTCAGGGCGCGCTCTCGGTTTCTCATACTCTGAGTGAAGATTGAAAGAAAGGTCTTGCCCTTGCGGTACTCGACAGTTTCACGGGATGGCAGTCGCCGGATGGCACGTGCCGCCATGGTATTGGCTCCCGCACCCATGTAGGTCAGGAGAACGAGTCCGGCGGTTCCGCTCAACGCAGGAAGCGAGAGCAGGATGAAGCTGGTAACCTGGGCAATGAGTTGGGAGAAACTGAGACGAAGATTCATACGGACAACCGTTTGCCCCATCTCCGACGGCCGCATGATACTCTTCTGGAGTGGCTGCGTCATGGGCACCGCAATAATCCTGATGACTGCAAAAACAGTAAACACCGACATCACCAGAATCACGGCCGTCTGACCGTGAACAAAAAACAGCAATCCGTACAGCAGGCAGACGATGCCACGCAGGAGCCAGCCGTAGAAGAAGACATCTACCATCCGGGTACCTGCAAGCAGACGAGGAACAAACAACAGCATTATTCCGGCAAACTGAAAGACTGAAGCAATGTAACCAAGCTCGAGGTTGGTCGCTCCAAGACCGACGGCCATAAGGCTGATAATCGGTGTGTTCAGAAAGTTGATCCCGATTCCGTTCCATTCAAGATGGGTCAGATATGCCCGCAACCCCTGATCGCGCTCGGATTGGGAGAGGTATGTGGTTTTCTCATCATTCATGTTGCTTCAGGCACACATGGTACACCGCATGCCGGGTACCCGCAATAGTTACGCCGTCAGCGGGACTTCCGGAAGATGTAATTGCTCGCCGTGCGCACATAGGGAATGGCCCGGCGTGTGCCCAGAATGAGACTCCTGTCGACATACGTGCCCCGTTTCGGCACGAAGTACTCCTGCAGCCGATTCGCGGAGATTGAAAACCGTTCCGCGGTCTGCAAGACCACGCCAACGAGCGTCCACTCCGGTGAGATCGCGGCCAGACTTGCATCGCCATGGCTGTCATTCGCAAGAAGAATTCCGTCCGTCCGAAGATACCGGCTGCAGGCGTCGGACACGAAACCTGCATATTGCGAAATGAGCAGTCCGAAGTCGTTCCGAATATCCAGATCTTCGGTGAAATCGGCATGCAGGAAGGAGGTATCCGGCTGTTCAGCATACTCCTTGTGGTGCGCAACCATCCTGCGGACCGCAGGATTCGAGAAAAAGCTCGCTGCCCGCGCATCCGAATCTACGTAGGTGACCGAAGGAAATACAAACGACGGGGTAATGTGGACGAAGCACCCCGGGTAGAGACATAACATGTCGCCGTAGTGATCCCGGAGCATACGGAAAAGCGCCAGCCTCTCGTCCTGCCGTTTCCGATGGTAACGATCGTACAAGTTGACACCGCGCTCCATGAACTGTGCTCCATATGAGTCCGGGACCGATCCGGCCTATCCGAACAGCTCTGCAAGTCCCTCCCGTAGGACGTCAAACATCTGTCGAATATGAGGCTCTTCAACAATCAGCGGCGGAACAAGCCGGATGGTGGCAGGTTGGGGCGCATTTATAATGAGCCCCCGGCGAAAACACGCGCTCCTGAGCTCTTCGGCAACTGGAGTGGTGAGATCGAACGCAAGAAGAAGGCCCGATCCACGAATGTCTGTGAGCGGGAAATCTCCACTGAGCTCGCGGAGTCCGGCAACTATCAGCTCTCCCATCCGCCTGGCGTTATCCGCAAGTCGATTGTCACGAACTGCGCCGACAACTGCCGCACCAACTGCCATGGCCAGCGGCTGTCCGGTGTAGGTGCCCCCCTGATCACCCTTCTCGAAGATGTTCAGCCGTTCCTTCGCGAGCATCGCCGCAAGGGGAAAACCACCGCCTATTCCCTTCCCGAGTGTCAGGATGTCAGGCTCGATTCCAGACTGTTCGTAGGCGAACATGGTGCCTGTCCGTCCAATTCCGGTCTGTACCTCGTCCAGGATCAGCAGTATTCCCTCCCGGTCACAGAGATCCCGGAGTTGCGAAAGGTACATTGACTCCGCGGGGTGGACGCCACCTTCACCCTGGGTCGGCTCCAGCATGATCGCGCACGTATTGGCACCAACCGCCGCCTTTACTGCGGACAGATCGTTGAACGGCACATGGATGAAGCCCGGAACCTTCGGTTCGTACAGATCCTTCCATGCGCTCTTGCCACTTGCGGACATGGTGGCAAGCGTGCGGCCGTGGAATCCGTGCTCGGCGGTAATTATCTCGTAGGCACCGGCACGATAAACCGCACCGAATTTTCGAGCCAGCTTGATTGCAGATTCATTTGCCTCGGCACCGGTAGAGCAGAAGAACACGCGATCCATGCACGAGACTTCGGTGAGCAGCCGGGCGAATTCCAGCATCGGCTCGTTGTAAAAGCTCGGGCTCGCGTTCACGAGTGTCACTGCCTGCTTCTGCAATGCCGAGCTGATGACTTCCGGCGAGTGGCCAAGCGAATTAACCGCCCATCCGCCCAGAAAATCGAGGTACCTTTTCCCGGAAGTGTCCCAGAGGTACATACCCGAGCCACACTTCATGATCACCGGATCCCGGTCGGTCACGTACAACAGTCTGCTGTTCGCAATATCAAGCAGTTCGTCATCGGTCATGGAATTGAACGTATCATGGGAGGATGAATACCAGCAAGCGGCCACTCATCGACCGATACGCACATTGGAATCCAGATTCGGTATGCCCTTTTCCCGAAACGTTGTCCGAGTGGCCGCGCCGCCGCACGGACGGCCGTGAATGGCGAATTAAAGACGCGAATTATTGTATATTCAACTCTACCGTGGGGTCCCGCCGTGTTACCGGGACCTCCCGATGAACAAGGAGATATCCATGGGTTCACGCTTCGTGGCGTTTCTTCGCGGCATGAACGTAGGCGGGCACACGGTCAAGATGGAAAACCTTCGGACGCTGTTTGAATCCGCAGGCTTTGGCAATGTTGCGACCTACATTGCAAGCGGAAACGTCATATTCACCGCGCAGGAGAACGACCCGGCAACTATCGAAAAGTCAGTGGAAAAAATGCTCAAGGAGTCCCTCGGGTACGAAGTAGCGACCTTTGTCCGAACGATATCGCAACTCCAGGAGATTGTGAACTTCATCCCGTTTCCCGCGGGAGACGGGGCGGAATTGGATGGAACGGTCTATATTGCCTTCCTGAGCAGTGCGCCGGACAAATCGTTGATTTCAGATCTCGACTCTTTCGGAAGCACTACCGACGCATTCCGGCTGAACGGCCGCGAACTCTACTGGCTGTGCCGGACGAAAATGAGCGAATCTATATTTTTCGGCAAACTCCTCGAGAAAACGGTAGGAATTCCCATGACCACACGGAACTCGTCGACGGTTCGAAAGATCTCAGCGCGATACGGCGGCGCGTCGCAACCATGAAGCTCCGGAGTCAGGTCCAACCGTCTCTTCTGTACCAGAGGCCGGTCCATTCAGGAACGACCGCAGACCCGCGCTCGCTTACCGCGCGGCCCATCTCCGGGCCGAAAAAGAAACCCGTCACTTGCGCGGCCTCTTCGACGCTGGGAAATCGGTAGTCGGTGCGCAGCGTCAAACGGGTGAACCCGTGATCGACTTCCAACAGCCTGTAGAATTCGTCGAGCGACGGGATCGGGGCAGCCGGCTCGTCAACGTTCGTGCCCAGGGTTTCCAGGATAATGCCCACCCCGCCTGGCCGGAGGTTCCGCTTGAGCCCCCGGATGAGCCTGAGAGCGGTACCGGAAATGTCCGAGGCAGCTGTGACAATTGAGTGTCCGAAGCTCCATCCTTCTATGAAGATGTCTGCGCCCGCGGTATCCGGCAGATCAAGATTGTCTGCGAGCATGAACGTTATCCGGTCCCCCGCATCCGACAATTGCCGCTTCGCAAAATCCAGCATGTGTGGCGAACGGTCGCAACAGACCGCGCCCCGTACCGCGTCGATGTAAAGCCTCGTAACCCTTCCGGTTCCAACGCCCGCTTCGAAAACGAGCTTCCCGTCCCAGTCCACCACATCGTTCAACGCACGCCCGAGATTGTGTTGGTAATCCTCCGCAACAACCAGATCATGATACTCCGGGGCGTGGCGCTCGTAGATTTCATCCATGCTCGGCATATTTCTTCCCGCTCCATTAGTTCGACAGACTCATGGTTGCCGCGAAATATCCGGCTGAGACAGTTCCTGCCCAAGGAGCATGTACTCCTCGGTGAATCCATGACGACGGTAGAGCGCCTGTGCGCGGGCGTTCTCGATTTCCGTGCCAACCTCGATCTCATCCATTCCGCGACGCACGGCCTCTCGCCGTGCGGCATCAACGAGCGCGCTTCCAACTCCGCGACCCCGGATAGGTTTTGCTACAACAAGCTCGTTTATGAGGGCGGTACCAACGCGATGAAAGAAGCTCCGATAAAAGACAACTGAGATAAATCCGACGAGCGAACCATCGGCCTCCGCCACAAGATTCAGGTAGATGTCAGGCTGTTTTCTCATTGCATCAAGTAGCGGCGCGAGTTCCGTCGCTGAAAAGGTCATGCTGGTGTGCGCACTCTCCCCGAGTTCGGTCATGAGCAGAGCAAGCTCTCCGAGGTCGGACTCTTCGAGTTGGCGGATAGTGAAACCTGCCGCCGCAGCATCGCGCTCTCTGCTCATGGCTTACCCTTCCCCATGGACCGTACGGTCGGTATCGATTGTTTCAAGCAGCTGCGGCAGCATGCTCAGCCGTTCAATTTCATAATATCGCTCATGTTCGCTGCCGGGCGGGTCCGCGGCTTCGTGAGCCCATGTCAGATGATACGGCACATACACCGCATTGCCGCCGAGTTCGAGGATTGGGAGGATGTCCGACCTGAGCGAGTTACCGACCATCAGGAAGCGGTCCGGCGGGATTCTGTGACGACTGAGGACCCGCTCATAACTCTCCCGCGTTTTGGAGCTCACAACCTCCACATGATCAAAGTGATGAGCAATGCCCGACCGGCCAAGCTTCGTCTCCTGATCGTGCAGATCTCCCTTGGTGATCACAAGCAGCGGATACGAACGTGCCAGTTTTTCGATAGTTTCGCGGACCCCTTCGAGCAATTCCACATCGGCAGAGAGCATTTCCCGCGCCAGATTGATGATGTTCTGCACCTCGGCGCCCGGAATCTGACCGTCAGTAAGTTCTATCGCCGTCTCTATCATTGAGAGAGCAAAGCCCTTTACCCCATATCCGAAGTGCTCGAGATTTCGCATCTCGGTGTTATGAAGCCGTTCGTCAATCCACTCTTCCCTGTGGTAGCGCGCAAGGAGCTTCCTGAACTCTGCCTGTGCTCCAACGAAAATGGTTTCATTGTGCCAGAGCGTATCGTCTGCATCAAAGGCAATCACGTCAAACCGGGACATGAAGAGAGGCTACACTGAAACGTCCCAAAGCGTCGAGATAAAGGCGGATTCTCGGGTTTGAATCGTGGGCGGTTCCGGCCCAAAAAAGGCCGCGCCGAACCTCGCGTCCGGATACTACCCGGGTCAGGATGGGGACGAGGTAATGCGGTCCACCTCCGCCAGATCCTCCGAAGTAAGCTCCCAGGATGCCGCCTTCACATTCTCTGCAACCTGCTCCGGTTTAGTTGCCCCGGCAATGACGCTTGCAACCAGGCCGTGTGCCACAAGCCAGGAGAACGCGAGGTCCAGCAGCGTATGTCCCCGGTTCTGGGAGAACGCGGTGAGCTTTTCGACCATCTCCCAGTTGGTATCGGTGAGGTAGCGGCCGTAGCGGGACATCGCGTTGGTAATGCGTGCGCCTTCGGGCATGGGCTCGTTGCGCCTGTACTTGCCGGTCAGGAGCCCTGAAGCGAGGGGGAAGTACGGTAATAGCCCCAGGCCGTACCGTTCGGCTATCGGAATCAGCTCCTTCTCCGCGTCGCGGACGATGAGACTGTATTCGTCCTGAATACTGATGAACGGGTGTGCGCCGATGTGCCGCGCGGTAAGCTGTGCTTCAACGACCTGCCACGCCGGGTAGTTGGAACATCCGATGTAACGGACCTTGCCCTGTCGAACAAGATCGTCCAGTGCCCGAAGCGTCTCCTCGATCGGAGTCCGGGTATCCGGCTCGTGAATCTGGTACAGGTCAATCCAGTCGGTTTTGAGTCGGCTCAAGCTTGCCTCCACCGCGGCAACTATGTACCGGCGGGAGGTTCCGGTGAGCGTCCCGGCATCGTCCATTGGTTTTGCGAACTTCGTTGCAAGCACGATGTGTTTGCGGCGATCCAGAAGAGCACGACCCAGATAGTCCTCCGACACTCCACGGGTATAGATGTCCGCCGTGTCAAAGAGGGTAATCCCGAGATCGATAGCGGTATTCACCACGTTCCGGGTCGCTTCGAAGTCGATTCGTCCGCCAAAATTGTTGCAGCCAAGCCCAATGAGGCTTACTTCAAGACCGGAATTTCCCAAGCGCCGTGTGTCCATTTTTCCCCCAGGTTGTTTAGATGTCTATCTCGAATTACTGCTCGACTGGAGCGCGGCCAGGCGGAGCCGGTTGCACACGCTCCGCAAAGTTCAGCCGGTACACCGCCTGCGGCTTGGCGATTCCCTTGAGGGAAACCACACGCTTCGTGACACTCCGAACGTCCCGTTGAAGCAATTGCACAGACTCGGGATCAGTTCGAATTGCATGCGACATGATAATCTCGTCACCTCCGGCGGTACCCTGAATCCGTGCAGCCATGTTAACGGTTTGCCCGAAATAGTCTATTCGATTGTTCAGATTGACAACGATGGTGCTCCCCGCATGCAAACCGAGTTTCACCGGAATCTCGTGCCGGATGTCCTTTCTCCGATTAAACTGTTCGAAACCGCGGTGAATTGCAAGGGCGGCTGCGACGCCGTCCCGCGGGCGCTTGAAGGATGCCATCACGGCGTCGCCTATTGTTTTCACGACAACACCATCATGCAGCTCGATCTGCCGGAAGAGAATGTCGAAATGGTCGCGAATCAGGACGTAAGCGGCGGAATCTCCGAACCGGTCGTACAGCTGGGTCGATCCCTTGATGTCGGTGAACATAATGCAGACCTGCTTGATCTGGAGAGTCTCACGAAGCGCGAGGGTCTCCGTCTCGAACAGCTCCCGGAACAGCGGCAGGTGCATGCAGTCCAGGCCGGATACGTACGGCTCGGGAAAACGGATTCCGTTCTCTGCATGCAGGGCCACCATTTTTTTCATCTGCGCATTGAGAAACCTCTTGCTCACCTGATAGAGACTTTCCGCAGGGGTAAACGTTACCTCTACGTTCTTGTCCAGAGTATTTCGAAAGTCAACGTTGCAGAGCGGACAATGGTTGTCTGCTGTCGCATCCGAAAGGTGACGATGGGAACCCGCTACTGCGTTGCACGTGGTACAATGGAAGTCCCAGTTCAGATTCATGATACCGGCTTTCACCAGCCTCATGAAACTCTCCAGAAGCGGTTTTCGATCAACCTTCATTTCGTCGGCAAGCCGCGCCCCATTGATCCGCGCAAGATCCTCATCATCTGCGTTGCGGAGCCAGGTCTTGATCTCGCCGACAAACGCAAGCGGCGAGTCGCCGGTTTCCTCAAGATTGCTCACAGCCCGGAGAAGATTCCTGGTGCGCATCGTGGTCCTCCATCGATGAATTTATATTCGTTGTGAAATTACGTCCAGCTGGTCACGAAAGTCTCACAGTCTGATCAAATTACGGCAGTGGTTCTCCTTGAAAAGACCGGACCAGGCACTGTATCGTTCCACGCGGAGTACCATGGATAGAACGCAGACAATTTCACCGGCTGTGCGCAGACGGTTCATTCTTGGCAAGCAGGGGCTGTGGCCGGGGCGCCGGTGGAGCGGAAAACCGGGGGTAGAGGAAGCAATGCGCACCGCCGAGGCCGTTCAGATTGACCCCGTTTCCGTTGTAGCACAAAGCCACGATATCATGCTCTGGGGGAGAGTTGCCAGCTATCGACGCGAGGCTGTTTTCGAGCTTGCCTACGATGAGCGTAAATTCTTCGATTACGGCTCCCACCTCCATTTCTACCCGATGGCTGAACTGCCCTTCTGGCGGGTAGTCATGGAGCGGCAGAAACTGCAGGAACGATGGGTCCGCTTCTCGACGGAGAACAGCCGGCTGTTGGAGGATATACGCAGCACCATCCGCGAGCGTGGGCCAGTCCGCTCCAGGGATCTGGATGGAAGGCATATCGAACACTATCGTGCCGGTAAGGACACCGGGGTGGCGCTCTACTATCTGTGGATTTCCGGTGAGCTGATGACCTCGCGCCGCCACGGAAAGGAACGTATTCACGACTTTCTCGAGAATGTGGCTCCTAAACAGTATCAGACTATGGCGGATGCAACGGCGACCATGGCTTACTTCATTCAGAAGAGCATTTTTCAACGCGGAATGATACGCGAACGTGAATTCCGTACTCTCCTGCGCAGTATCGCTGACGTCGGCGCGGAGCCGGTAACCGCTGCCGGCATGCTTGACGATATACGCGAATCCGGAAAGCTGCGCGCAGTTGAAGTGCTGTCAACCGGAAAGGGCAAAGTTCAGAAAGAAACCTGCTACACGGGCGCGGCCGACGCGGAGCTGGTCCGTGAATTGAGCGAAGGCTCGATTCCGAAGGCCTGGCGGGTGTTCGGCCCGACTACGGAGGAAGAGGTGGTCTTCCTGTCCCCCCTGGAATACGTGAGCGCACGGGGACGCGCGCGGTGGCTCTTCGATTTCGACTACACATGGGAAATCTACAAGCCGGCACACAAACGAACGTACGGACCCTACACGCTTCCGGTTCTGTACGGAGACAGGCTCGTGGCGCGCACGGATTTCCGGCACGATCGGCGGGAGGGAGTACTCTTCATAAACGGCATCTGGCTTGAACCGTGGTTCGAACCGAACACTGCGTTCATGGACGCGTTTTCCCGCGGCCTCAGGCATTTCTCCGATTTCCTCGGCGCAGAGACAATTGATCTTGCGGCGAACCACCTGCACCTTCCGGAATCGCTGCGCCCGACCGTCGACGCAGTGAAACGCTGCCTCTGACCGTGCACTCAGGATGATACAGGGAGGAGACCGCGACCTGTAGTTATGCATCGGTAATCCAAAATGGTGCGATCACAATCGAAACTTGACAGATCTCGACATCGGGCCGGATAATACTCTGCATCCACGCAA
>CAZKMA010000018.1:0-28011 GCA_964553615.1 uncultured Spirochaetales bacterium
CAATGATGTTGCCCGGATTGTACGCGAGGCTTTCTATCTCTCACAGACCGGAAGGCCGGGCCCCGTGCTCATCGACATGCCGAAGGATATCTCGAGCGCACTCGTCGAACCGGACTATAACCAGGAGTTTCACCTTCCCGGGTATCATGTGCCGGTCGAAGGAAATCCGGCAAGCATCGAGGAAGCAGCCCGTCTTATCGAGAAGGCGAAACGTCCGGTCTTTCTTGTCGGACATGGCGCGGTAATTTCGGGAGCAAGCAAGGCGATTGTCTATCTCGCCGAGAAGCTGCAGATTCCCATCACAAACACGCTCCTCGGCAAAGGGTGCTTTCCGGAGACTCATCGACTCAGCCTTGGAATGCTTGGGATGCATGGAACCGCATACGCCAATATGGCGGTAACCGACTGCGATCTCATTATGTCCATCGGATCTCGATGGGACGACCGGATAATCGGAAAAATGGACGAGTTCTGCGTGGATGCCAAGAAGATTCATATAGACATAGATCCGGCCGAGATAAACAAGATGATTCAGGTGGATGTCCCGATTATCGGGGACGCGCGGCATATTGTTGAAGCGCTGAGCGCAATAACCGAAAAAGGCGACACCGCGGATTGGCTCCGGCAGATTGACCGGTGGAAACGGCTGTATCCGCTGAAGTACCGCAAGAGTGGCAAGCTCAAGGCTCAACACGCAATCGACGAAATCTATCGGCAGTCTCAGGGAAAGGCAATCGTAACCACTGATGTCGGACAGCATCAGATGTGGGCGGCACAGTACTATTTGACCGACCAACGGTATCATTGGATCAGTTCCGGTGGCGCCGGCACCATGGGCTTTGGCTTTCCCGCGGCCATAGGCGCGCAGTTTGCCCAGCCGGACAAGCTTGTCGTTGCCATCGTCGGTGACGGAGGATTCCAGATGACCCTCAGTGAGCTCGCGACAGCGGTCATTAACAAGCTTCCGGTGAAGATTCTCATCATCAATAACCGATACCTCGGAATGGTTCGCCAGTGGCAGAATCTCTTCTACGACAACCGGCTTTCCGGAGTCGATCTGGAAGGCAATCCTGATTTCGTGAAGCTTGCCGAGGCGTACGGGGCAAAGGGATTTCGGATTCGTCGAAGCGCAGACGTTCGCCGGATCATTGGCGCAGCCCTTGCGTACAACGATGGCCCGTGCATCATCGATGTGGAGGTGGAAAAGGAAGACAACGTTTTTCCAATGATTCCCTCCGGTGCGGCACTTTCCGAGATGATCCTTGAACTGCCGAAGGTCAAGTTGGCAAAGCCGGTGGGAAGCACGTGAGCGGGAGGAGTTGAACATGAACGGAAATGCAAAGATGAATGGATCAGCACCAAAGGATTCCGGCCGGAAGGACTCCGGCCGCAACGGTAGCGCATCGGCCGTAGCAAACAGAGAGGTCCCAGCGTTGAACAGCACCACATCGGCACCCATGGGAAATAGTCATCGTCATACCATAAGTCTCTATGTTGCCAACAAGCCTGGAGTACTGATACGAGTATCACTTGTTTTTGCCCGCCGGGCCTACAATATCGATAGCCTTGTCGTTTCGGAATCGAACGATCCGAACTACTCAATGATGAATATTGTAGCAAGCGGCGACAAGACAGTGCTTGGCCAGATTCTGCACCAGCTGAATAAACTCGTGGATGTCGTCCACGCAACCGACCGGACCGGAGAAGACATTATTGAGCGGGAAATGGCGCTTGTCAAAATACACTGTGAGCAGGAAATCCGCGTTGAGTTGCTCCAGCTCGCCCAGGCTCTGGGATGTGAGACCGTGGACCTGAGTGACAACAGCATTACCTTTCAGGTTGTTGGAGAAACAGAAAAGATCGAGAACGCAAAGAAGATGTTTGCGCCCTATGGCGTCCGTGAGCTCGTTCGCACCGGAAAGGTCCTCATGGCCCGCGGGGAAATCGTTACCGCCTGAGTCCTGAGAATCCGCCGCCCGAAACGGAAGGGCGGCGGGGCGCGGGGCCGATACCAGTGGAGTACGAATGTCATCCGCCGGCGAACATGTGGCATACATCGGAACGTACACCGGAGGCGGTTCCGACGGAGTTCAGATCATCGGTTTCGAGCGGGAGACTGGTTTCATTCGCCGCATTGGAGAATCCAGTCCTGTCCCCAACCCCTCTTTCCTTGCACTTCACCCTGGTCGAAAGACGCTTGTTGCCGCGCTGGAAATAGACGGTGACGGAAACGAGGGTGCAGTTGCTTCCTTCGCGGTCCTGGACTCAGGACATCGGCTTGAGCTCCTCAATATCGTGGAGAGCGGCGGAATTGCGCCCTGTCATGTGGCGGTAGATCGCGCCGGCACGCATGTTGCCGCTGCTAACTATGGCAGTGGTTCGGTTTCCGTCATCGAAATCCGCGAAGATGGGCGGCTCGGCAAGCAGACGGGAATAGTGCAGCACGCGGGGAAAAGCATACATTCTTCCCGGCAAACATCACCCCACGCCCATTCGGTGACTTTCACGCCGGATGGCCGCCACCTCATAGCGGCCGACCTTGGCACGGACAGACTGGAAATCTACCGGTACAATTCGACTACCGGAACAATTGCTCCCCGGCATCGTATTGGCACTGAGCCTGGCTCGGGGCCTCGCCACATCACCTTCCATCCGAATGGCCTGGTCTGTTATGTCGTGCAGGAACTCTCCTCCACCGTTTCGGTATACAGCCACAACGCAGAGACCGGCGAGCTCTGTTTTGTTGAAAGCGTATCTGCGAGAGATGAGTGGAAAGCTGCGAACCCAGCCACCGCACCGGACGATCGAGGACTCGGTCTTCAGAATACTTCCGCAGATATACACATTGACCGGTCAGGAACCACCCTCTACTGCTCGAATCGTGGTGATGACACCATTGCCGTTTTTCATGTGCGGCAGAACGGGCTGCGCCTTGTTCCCGGACCCCATGTTTCGAGCGGCGGACGTACACCCAGGAACTTTGCGCTATCTCCGGAAGAGACCTATCTGGTTGTGGCAAACCAGGACTCGGATACGGTTGTGTCGCTGAAAAGCAGTCGTTCGAGCGGATCGACACCGGAAATCGTCGATCGGATTCCCATTTCCCATCCGGTCTGCGTCCTGTTCGCATAAAAAAAGCCCCTATTGAACCTGCACGGTCCAACAAAGGCTTCTCTTTCTTTTGGGCGATAATGGATTCGAACCATCGACCAGGTGGCTCCGCGTCGGAATGGCTCGGTCATCCTTTGACCGAGCCCGCCAGAATGCCACCAATGAGCGATTTCTGCACGACGAAATAGAGGATGACTGCGGGAATTGTGCTCATGACCGAAGCCGTGAGAAGCAGTCCCCAGCTCGTGGTAAATTGACCGACCATCGAGTAGAGGAAGACCTGAGTCGTCGCCATAGACTGGCTTTGAGCGAGCACCAGGATGTAGAGCAGGTCGTTCCACGCTGCGATGAAAGCGAAGAAGAGGATCGCTGAAATGCCGGGCAGGGAGAGCGGAACAATTACGCGATAGAAGATCTGCCAGTAGTTACACCCGTCTACACGCGCCGCCTCGTCGAGATCCATTGGCACGTTCTGGAAGAACACGATGAGCAGCCAGAGGGAAATTGGAATGGTCTGCGTGAGATAGGCAAGGGCGAGACCACCGTACGTATTGAGCAGGCCGATGTTCTGAATGATGCGCACGAGAGACAGCACCATGAGTGCGCCCGGGAACATCTGGGTGGCCAGAATGAGAACGAGAACGAGCCGCTTTTGGCGAAAACGGCTACGCGAGAACGCGAATGCGCCCGGGGCCGAAATAACCACTGCCAAGAACGCGGATATCGTGGCGTTAATGAACGAGTTGAGGATGGCCCGGGCGAAGTTCGTGATCCGGAAGAGCGAGACGTAGTTGTGACCGCTGTAGGATCCAACTTCCAGGAACTTACCCTTCATGATTGCCGCGTCCGGAAGGAGCGATCCGAGCACCGCGACTACGTACGGAAACATGGCGAACGCCATGAGCGCGATGCCGGCAATGAGCAGTGCGGTCTTCTGGGCGGGGGTTTTCTTTCTCATAGGATATCCACTCCAAGTTTGCGCGTCGTCCCCAGGTAGATCGCAAGCAGACAGAGCATTATCAGAAACGACACAGTACCTGCCGCAGCCGCCACGTTCATGTTGCCCCAGGAAAACGCCTGACCGTAGATGTATATCGGCAGCGTAGTGGTGGCGTAGCCCGGTCCACCGCCGGTTAGTCCCATGATCAGCGTGAACTGGTTCAGGTACCAGATGGTTCGCAGGATGACAGCAATGACGATAGAGGGTGCGAGCAGCGGGAGCGTTATCCTCCAGAAGCTTCGCCATGAAGTGGATCCGTCCATTTCAGCTGCTTCGTAAAGATCCTGTGGAATGCTCTGAAGACTCGCCAGGAAAATGATCATGTTCCACCCGTTTATGAGAAACGCGACAGGAACGGCAGTGCCCGGATAGGAGAGCCACGGAACCTGTGAAAACCCGAATGAAGCAACCGCGTTATTAATGACCCCGCCCGGCATGAGGAGGAGCCACCGCCAGATGGTAGCCGCGACCATTTCCGGCATCACCCATGCAACCATGACGAGTGATCGTAGAAAACCACGCAAAGCGAGCGCCTGATTGAGGTAGAGTGCGAATATGAGGCCGAACAGGAGAGTCAGCGGTGTGGATCCGAGAATCCACAATAGTGTCGCTTCGATGCTCTTCTGGAATTCGAGCGCATGAAAGATGTAGTGGAAGCTCTTGAGGCTAAACTGATTGTCTGAACGAAACGCCATGACTATGCCGTTCACCAACGGATAATACATGACTCCGAACACGACGATGAGGGATGGAAGCATCATCCACCGAAGCTCGGGGAATCTATTCGATCGTGTCATGTTCACGTCTCCTGCTCTCCGTGGCGTGAGTGAATATGCCGGCGGCTGTCCACAGCCGCCGGCACTTCTTAGAGATTCAATGCATTTGTAATGGACTGTGCTGCGTTCTTGAGTGCGTCATGGATGGACGTGCCCAGGACCGCTGAGTTCACGAGTTGCTTCAGATTCTGTTCGATAACCGGAAGCTGTGTAATGTTCGGCTCCGATACGCCGTTCTTAACTGCGTCGAGCATGACGTTCTTGAACGGTCTGATCGAAGGTGTTGCAGCGAGGAACTTGCTGCTGCTATATGCGGACTTCACCGCCGGAAGTGCGCCGAAGAGCGGTAGTGTATATTCGGCCTGCACGTTGCTCGACATCAGAAACTGAATCCATTTCCATGCATCGTTGTAGGTGGCCTTGGAGTGGCCGGTCCACATGACGAGATCGCTTCCTCCCATGAAATCCGCGGATTTGCCGTTGATGGTCGGATTGGGCGCCATGCCTATCTTGCCCTTGAGCGAAGGATCCGCCTTTATGACTTGATTGTACATCGAAATATTGTTCGAATAGACCATGGCGATGCTGCCGTTGGCCATCAGGCTCGCAAGATCGGGCCCGGTCAGCGAGGGTGCGGATGGCGGAGCCACATGATCCTGCGTGAGAAGGCCGGTGTAGAGCTTGAGAGCGGTTGCTGCCTGTGGCGAGTCGAGAATGACTTTGTTGTTCGAAAGCACGTTTCCGCCCGCAGACTGGAGCGCGCTCCAATACGCCTGCTCTCCGGTGTCGTCACCCTTTCCGTAGGCAACGCCCACGCCGTACACGTTCTTTTTCGCATTCGTGAGTTTCTTTGCATCGTTCACGAATTGCTGCCAGGTCCAGGACGAACCGGGCATCGAAAGCCCCGCCTTCTGGAACAAGTCCTTACGGTAGAGAGTGTAGCGGACATCCACGCCCCACGGAACGCCGTAATAGTCACTGCCGAACCTGGCCGTGTACCAGGCGGGGGAAACGACGTCTTTTTTGAGACTGGACGAGTTCACGTAACTGGTGATGTTTACCAGTCCCTGTCTCTTCTGGAAATAGGGCATCTTGGTCGTACCGAGCTGAGACACTGCGGGAGTCTGTTTCGTCTGCAGAGCGGTCTGGAACTTCTGCAGATAAACGGACCACGGCACGAGCTCGTAGGTTATTGAAATGTTCGGATTACTTGATTCGAACTGAGAAATTATCTTCTTCAGGATATCGACTTGATACGGCTGTGTGTTTTCGGTCCAGAAGTCGAGTGTGACTTTCCCGTTCTTCGCGGGGGCGGAACCGGATTCGCGCTGCCCTCCTGCAAAGAGAAGCCCTGCGCCTGCAAAAAGTGCCACAGCTACCAACACGAGTGATCGTTTTCTTAACATTCTGTCCTCCTGTTCTGATGCGCAGCCTGAGTCACCGATCGGCACTCCAGCCCCAGCATCACGATCTGCATAGTTGAATTACCCGAGGAAACATGTGAACGTACCGGATATTTGGTCGGCTGGCTGTCGATGAGGGTATACATCCTCAGTTACGTGGGGCCGACTGCGACAATACCTCCCTTTCCTTTAAGATACGAGACGATGACTCTGTTGGATTGGAAAGGAGGCAATTGGACGGTCTGAGAGAGGCTTTCCCTGCGTCCGTCGGGTGTACCATGTGGTCCGGGAACGTGGGACTCGGAAAACAGAGTCAGTCGTCGCTATTCTAACGACAACGAAGACTCTGCCCGATCTGCAGCAAAGCGGTTCGACGATGTACAAAAGCCGAAGATAAGACGAAAAAAACCTTGCAGTAGATTTGCGGGGGAACACGGTAGCGAACAGTATAATTCGCGGGCTTTGAGCCAAATAGCGGCTTCGTGGTACGCAGGCAAGAAAAAGGCCACCGTGCTGGTGGCCTGATTCGTAAGTCATTGTCCTATCTACATTTATTTGGGCGATAATGGATTCGAACCATCGACCCCGTGCGTGTCGAGCACGTGCTCTAACCAACTGAGCTAACCGCCCATTAACTCGTTGCCCTGCCTCTCAAGCCGGCAGGCGCATCGAGAATATAGCATATCCTCTATGACTGTTTCAACGTCATTTCAACTCTTTCGAGCACTTTTTTTCGATCCAGTGGTTTCACGATATAGTTTTTTGCGCCGAGCAGGAGAGATTTTTTTACCAGGTCCTGTTTACCCAGTGCACTAATCATGATAATTCGCGCGTTCTTGTCGAACTCCATAATCTTCTCGAGCGCGGTTACCCCGTCCATCTTTGGCATGGTAATGTCCATGGTGACCAGGTCTACGTTCGGAAACAGTTCCTTGTATTTCTCAACGCCTTCAAGGCCGTTTTCCGCGGTTCCAACGACTTCAAATCCCTCAGATGCCAGAATCTGTCCGATTTGTTTGGCGATGAACATCGAGTCATCGATAATGAGTACGCGAATCGGTTCGCTGTTTTCGTTCAGACCTTGCGCCTTCCTATCGTTGAGTATCGGGAAATCCTGTTTCGCCTTCATGGGATCACCCTCCTACGAACCGGAATGAATGTCATGTCCGCTCCTGGATAGCAACGTTGATCTCAACCTTCCCCTGAGGGATTTCCATTGGTACGATCAGAGCCTCGACCTTTGGATCCGAGACTTCCATGTTGTCGCCGGTAAACAGAGCAGGCGGAGTCAGATCGAACTTGAATCCGAGTTCATGCAACTTTGTGACTGCCTGCCCGGTAATCATATTCGCCAGCTCGGTAATAGTCGCCTTTCCCATATCGTTCAGTTCTTTGATCGGCTCCATGTCCATGGACTTCAACATGTCGTTCGCGATCTTGATTGCAGTTTCCTTTGTCATGTCGAAAAGAACACGACCCTCTACGTCTCCGGCAAGGCCAATGATTGCGGCCACGCCGAGCACCGGCATCGACGTGGATTTCAGGTAAAGTTCACCACGAATGATCTCGGTGTGCAGCACTTCCTTGATGACACTGTATGCCGATTCAACGAAGGGATTAATGTATTCGACTCTCATGTTTTGATATTCCTCCCGGTCATATCTTCTGATATGCACTCATACTGTTATCTCCCACTGGACGCCACCGGTCGGATTGAGTCAACCGCTCATTCGAGCCCAGGATGAGAAGCCCGTTATCCTTGAGGTGATCGTGGAAGTCTTCAATGGCCTTCTGCTGGTCTTCAGGCTTCAGAAACGAAATCAGATCCCGTGCCATCACCACGTCGACGTCCGGCAGGGAGTTTTGATGGGTGATATCATGATACTCGAATAGTATCAGATCTTTCAGTTCCTGTCTGAAGGAATACCCGTTCTTGCCGGATACGGTGAACTGTCGCCACTCTTCAGGAAGAAGCTCCTGGTTGAAAATAAGGTTCGGTGCGGTGGAAATATTCAGGAGGTCGCGATCGCTTGCCCAGATCTTGAACCGTGTCTGCGGGAAAAGTCTGCGGTATGCACATGCGAGGCTGTAGGTTTCGTAGCCTTTTCCGCATCCGGGATTCCAGACGCTCAGACCTCCCTTTGAGGAATCCGGCAGGAGTCCGATGACTTTCTCAGCATAGGATCGATCCCAGAACCGGTTGTTCATGGGCGAATAGAATGTCGAGAGATACGCCTGTGCATCGTCTACCGAGGTGAGCTGATTTCCTTCCGGCTGCCCGCCATGTGTATCGTGCCACTGTGCGAAGCGATTTTCTACCCACTCTCTGTTCAGATTGCTGACGTGGAAGGACGCGAAGGTAGAGAGGGTTTCAATGATGAAACTGAGGGTAAGGTCTGCCGATTCGGCCGCGGCCGTCGCAACCGGGGCCAGTGTCTCAATGGCTTCGGATTCCTCCGCCATTGCCGCTACCGATTGAACCGGCCGTTCGATATCCTGGGCAAATACCCGTTCTGCATCGAGTATGATGTAGAGTCTGTCATCGTGTTCAACTACCCCGCTGATGTATTGGATGTTTACGTCGGCAAAAATAGGATGGGGAGGCTGGATCGATTCCTTCGAAATTCCAACTACCTTGTCAATTGAATCAACGATAATACCAATCAGATTTTTCTCAAGACGAAGGATCAGACCGTTTTCCGATTGTTGCCCCTCATTGGAGTCTACCGGGAGATTGAACATCTTTCGGAGATCTATGACCGATATGATCTCTCCCCGAAGATTGTAGACCCCGCGGACAAAGGGGGGACAATTGGGCACGTAGGTGAAATGCGTATACTTTGCAATCTCCTTCACTTTCATGATGTCAATTCCGTAGTCCTTCCCGCCAAGCGAAAAGGTCACCATGGTGAAATCGATTGTCTCCGATTTTTCTGCTTCGTCCGTTCGCCCACCCTTGCGTTGAGTGGATGCCGGCCGACCCTTTGCCTGCGGCGCCGAACGGCGTACCTCTTCACTCGTCGTACCTTTCATCGCGTTCCCCGCCTAAATGATGGTGGTCTGCCGTCGCTGGCGTTCTTCCCGCTCGCGCTGCAGGCCGAGCTCGAGCAGCTGACTGACATCTATGATGAGAGAGACCGTACCATCTCCTGTGATATTCGCCCCCGCGATTCCCGGGGAATTGGTGTAGTGGTCTCTCAGCGGCTTAATGACGACGTCTTCCTCACCTATCAGGCTGTCGACTATCAAACCCATTCTCCGATCACCGCTTCCGACAATTACCACGAAATAGAACTCCTTCTGTTCGTTGGTCGGTATGCGGAAGAGTCGGTTCAATCGAAGCAAGGATACCACGTCATCGCGAACATTGAACACCTCGTAGTTGTCGATCATTTTGATTTCCGAGGGGCGAATTCGGTGACTCTCTATGACCGACGTTATCGGAATGGCATACATTTCCTTTCCGACACGAACAAGCAGTCCCTGGATGATTGCGAGAGTCAGGGGTATTTTTATGGCGAAACGGCTTCCCGTATCCCGTCCCGAGCTGACCGTGACGGTTCCGTTCAACTTTTCAATCTGTTTGCGCACGACATCCAGGCCGACACCCCTTCCGGAAATGCTGGTAACCTTTGCCGCAGTGGAGAAGCCCGGTTCGAAGATGAGATTGAACGCCTCCACATCCGACAGCGACTTGTTGGGATGGATGAGACCCCGGGAAACGGCCTTCTCGCGGACTGATGCGACGTCTATACCACGACCATCATCGGCAATTTCAATGATGATCATATTCCCTTCGTTCGCCGCCCGCAGCAGCAGCCGGCCTTCCTCCGGTTTCCCCGCCTTCCTCCGTTCTGCCGGCGGTTCTATGCCGTGATCGATCGAGTTCCGCACGCAGTGAATGAGCGGGTCGAGCAGATCCTCGATAACTGATTTATCGAGTTCTGTGTCCTCGCCTTCTATGACAAGCCGGAGCTGTTTGTCCAACGATTTCGAAAGATCGCGCACAAGCCGCGGAAAACGAGAAAAGATCTGCGAAATCGGAACCATCCTGATTCGCATGACGCCTTCCTGCAATTCTCCGGTTATGCGGCCGAGATTCTGGGCAGTACTGCGAAACTTCGCGACGGTCGTCTTGAGTGAGCTGTGAAACGGGTCGTAGAGGTCAAAGAGGTCACCGTACCGGCCAACGATATCCCGCTTGACATCTTTTGCAGAGCCGCCGTTCTGCATGAGATCCAGATACTCGGGAAGCGAGTCGAAGAGTTCCTTGAGCTTTTCCCGAAACAGGGTTTGCGTATTCTGCAGAGTTGCAAGGTTTTCCGCGAACTGGTTGGTGACCTGGTTGAACGTTGCCTTGGTTATGACAGTTTCGCTTACCAGGTTCAGGAGGTTGTCAATTCGGCGGCTGTCCACACGAAGCACCGAGCCGGTGGTTACCTGTTTTCGGGGCTCCCCACTGGTTGACTCCTGCTCCACCTCAGATTCGGGCGTTTCTTCGATCTGGTTGTGCTCTACCGCCCCTGTTGGCTTCCTGCCGGCAGCGTTCGAAACCACCCGACTCTTGGGGGACTCAGGTTCGTCCGCAGCAGGTTCGATTTCTGCCGTTTTTCCGGATCCAATCAGGTCAACAGCGATATCGGTAGTCACGTCCGGAAGGGTAATGCGGTCTACAACAGCTGCAGTGTTCGAATCCGTTGCGAGATAGTAGTCCACCACGGGGAAGAACGTATCTTCATACAGACGATCGAATTCCGGCACGGTCCGCAGCACGGCACCCATCGACTTGAGTGCGGCGAATACCTGAATACCACCGACCGTGTTCATCGGGTTGTCCTCGTCGAAGTGCACCCGAACGCGGTAGATCGGATTCCCATCCGATGCAGTGTTCTGCATCTCCAGGATTTCATACTCCGTCAGGGATTCCGCTCTTGTATCGGCGCCGCTGCGGGAAGCAGCAGGTTGCGCCGCCTGAGCCTTCTTCTGTCCGGATGAACGCGGAGATACGGTCTTCGACTGATCGGGCCGTCCAAGATAGTCACGAAGCGTGTCGACAATGGAGCCGATGTCCGCCTCATATGCTTTGCCTTCTGTCCTTGAGTCGAGCATTGCCTTGACGGTGTCGATTGCAGCCAGGAGAGTATCGACGACATCGCCGTCAACCGCAAGCTTGTCATCGCGAATCCGGTCGAGGACATCTTCCACCAGATGCGTAAACTCGGCAAGTTCGAGCATCTGGACCGTTGCGGCGGCTCCTTTGAGGGTGTGTGCAGCCCGGAATATCTCGTCCACAGCGTCCCGATCGTGGGGGTTGTTTTCCAGTACCAGGATATTCTGTTCGAGCAAGTCCACCTGCATCTGCGCTTCCGCAAAAAAATCCTTGAGGAGCTCTTCATTGCCAGGATCGAGATAATCGCTCATATTGCTCTAATCTTATCCATACACCCCATTTCGTCAAGCGTTCGAATCAAGGTTCCGTTCGGAAGCTTCGATAATAAGGAAGAACCTAACGAGCTTAGGAAAAGGAGAGCCACATGGATGGTCACCGGCTTACGGACACGCTGATTCCACTGCTGAAACGACTCCTTGCGGCCGGCGTGTTCGCACTGATTGCGGCGGTTACCCCGGTATCTGCAGCAGATGTATCTGTCGGCACGATGGAGTTGTACTCTCACGGGTACATGCAATCCGGGTTATTCAACCTCGACAATTATGCGAAATTCGATCTCTCCTTCCAGGGCGGACTGAAATTCGCCGCAAAATTGTCATTCGGGCTTGAAACAAGCAATTTCAACCTGAATGCCGTTCCCGGCTCGACAGCGCCGGTCGCGGATGTCCTTGCCCGGACGCTGCTGTTCAACGGTGCAGAAGTCACGGCGAAACGCCCCCTCGGACTACCGCTGAACATTGCGTACTTTCTCGGTAAGGAAGACATTTTCGCGTCCGGTGACGTATTTGCCGACGTCTTCGGGAGCTCACCGGTGAATCCGGAATTCGGCGGATACACCGCATATCCGTCGCCGGCGGCAATTCTCTACGACGGCGTATATCGGGTGAGCGGGAACGGGCTGAAGTTCTCGTTTCCAGCAAGTTCGAAGACTTTTGTCCTTGATACCTACATCTATCAGGACGGGTATCTCGGCTCGGGCATCTACTCTGCGGACGCCCGCGCCGCATTGAACCTTGACGCGCTCAAGCTCGAAATCTTTGCCGGTGGAACAGTTCCCGAAGGGAGTTATGGTCTGTACCGTGCTGGACTCTTTTTCTACACTCGCCCAGGGCCCATTGGCGAGTTCGTCACTGCCATTGGGTTGCCGCACTATCTGCCGTTCTCCGCTATCACGGTCAATGATTTTTACCTCCTGCTGGAACCCCGTGTCCATTTCGATCCCCTCTCCATCATACTCACCCTCTTCTGGCATCCGAATTACTACCTGGAGACCCCAACAAATGAGGGAGGTTCATTCGATGTTGCAGTGAAACTTCAGCTCGGGAGCATGGAGAAGAACGGCTTCTACGGAGGGCTCGAAAATCTTGCATCCGTGCGGCAAATCGGCTCGAATCAATTCACCTACTCGTTGTCCCCCTATTTCCGCTTTAACACGAGCGGAGTCATCTGGGATCTGAAGGTAACCGCCCAAATCCTGCCATTTGCCCTTGATACCCTCTTTCAAGGCTACCTTGGCGTCAGAACGGAGTTTTGAAGACATATGAATAGATCCAGTCGCATTGGGACATTTCTTGTGGTTTTTCTGGCCGCAATATCGAATCTATACGCCCTGGATGCCGGACTCTCTTTTCACATGGGCAACTTCGACTTTGCAGCAAACAGAGCGTCAACCGACACCGGCTTCACCGGCAGCAACTACAGCTGGGGAATAGACGGATCGTTGACACAACCGGTTGGAGATGCACTGACGGCATCAATTTCGTATACCATGGATCCCGTTCTCCGCAACCTCATCTCTGCCGGCATCCGTTACAACGGAACATACTTCTCAATTTCAGGCGGACCGCTGTTCGGCATTCTCAATACCGGTGGTACGTTGCTGCATACCGGCCTTCGGGCAACAATAACGGCACAGATCCCTGGTATTGTATTTCTCACATTGGACTCGGGCAGCACCATTGGCGGACAACTCGTGAAAGTGGGCGACTACAGCGAAAATCTGAGCGAAGTCATTGCCGGGATCTATGTGAAAAATGCCATCTGTTCGTTGCACATTGCAGACAAAGGGTTCGTCGAGAAAACGGCCCTCGGAAATGTCGAAACAACTCTTCGGGAATACTCTTTTCAGACAGATGCGTTTCAGAAGAACGTGCCCTATACCGCAAAACTCAAGTTTGGTTACCAGATTCAGAGCAGGTATTACGACTATTCCACCCCCATTACTCAGACACTCGGATCCCTCGTCCTTGCCGCGCATACGGGCATTCGACTGAACGAGCTTCTGTCTCTCAATGCGGGACTGGAAGCTAACATCTATACATTCGGACTCGATTCACTTGCAGGACTTTCCATCAATAACCTTTTTCTCTTCCGTGCAACCACCGGAGTCAGTTTTCACCTGGATACTACGAACGGCAAGAAGAAAGGTCTCTGACCAGCAGTTACTCATTTTGATGAGGCAAGGCTACAGGCACGCCTGTCGACGTTGGCGCGTCAAGATGACGTTTCTTCACGCGTGTTAACAAATACTTCAATATGGACTTCTGGTGTCCGTGACCCAGATCGAGGATACGCAGGACCACGAGGATACGCAAATAAAAGGGCCGCCCGAATGGGCGGCCCTCCGATAGTCGAAATGGATTCTTCCGGTTATTTCCCGGTAGTTCCTGCCTGTCCCTGCTGAGCCGCGGGATTGTCCATCTTCAGCTTTTCGAGATACCGAAGTACCTGAATGCTGCCAAGCCGACGGAATTCGGCATCACGTCTTGACTGCTCACGCTGCTGGAGGATGCCCCACACCTGCTCGTTGTTAATATCACTCTGCAGATTGAGGACGGCTTTGTCATACGTAATGTTTACGTCTTTGATGTAGCTGATGAAGTCACCACCGATCTGTGCGGCATCGCGGTAGACCAGGAAACCAGTCAGCTTCCGGTAGGGAGTCAGATTGGGATACAGCGGGTACTGTCGCAACTGACGATTCCGGACCTCCGAAACGTAGTTCGGATTGTTCCAGGTCAGTGTCCTCCAACCATCGAAAGTAAGGTTGCCGAGGAAGACTTCCTGCTGATCATTGTTCTGATCCGTCAAAATAACGCTGAGGGCTTCCGGATAATTCAGGCCCATTACGTCCACCGACAGCGATTTCAGCGTTCCGACGTTCTTGACTACGCCATAGCCGTCGAACTTGTTACCAAGACCCTTGTCCGCCGCCGGAACGGTCAGATTTCCGTTATTGTCAACGGTGGTCTTGTCCATGTACGCGGGAATATCAAACGGCGGGGTAATCATGGCCCACGAGTTATACGGCTCCGTGGGGAAATGGACACGAATACCCATAACGGTGTCACCGGCAAACTGCGCAGCACCCTGGCGCACCTGTGCAGGCTTGACCATCGATTCACTCTGGTTGATCACATTTCGTGAAGACGATGCGAGCGTCACAACCCAGTTGTCAATTGCAAGCGAGGTCTTCATTGCGGCCTTGTCTGCTTGTGTGAAGCTTGCACCGGCCTGATTGCTGAAGTCTATCATGGTTGCATCGTTTTGCTGCGGATTGTTATTTGGATAATTCGCAACAAGTTGGGAGAAGTCTATCAGCTTGGATTGTTCGGCCATGACTGAAAAGCTTAGCACCGTGAATGCGACAGCAAAAAGAACGAGGAAACGTTTCATCCTATACTCCTTTATCTACTCGGCCTTCCTTGGAAAAAAAACGGAAACTCCTCTAAAATTATACGCGGTGAACTACCTTTGTCAACGATTTTTTTCTGGTTGGAGAATTTTGTGACAAGAACCTATGTATTTACTTTATCGAAAAATAGGGCTGACCAGGAAGCTGCCCTGCAATGGTGACCGTAACTCTGCGGATTCGCGGAAAGTTGAATCGAATAGTCCGTTCAATGAGCTTGATTGCATCTTCCGTCGGCTCGTGAACATTTGTGGATGAGGTTACCATCTGGGGCGAAAAATCTATGTAAACCTGGTCATTCCGCACGATCACCGATTGCGCCTTCGTGTCCACGGGTACCAGCCGCAGGTCCCGTGCTCGCTCCGGACCGAGGAGCAGCTCCTCAACGAGAGTCCGAACCTGTTTTTCTATACCATGCTCACGCGGGAGGAGCCGTGCTTCTCCGGTGGTGATGCCCGTAATGTTCTGAGGAAAAAAAAGTACTCTCTCTGTCTGGGTCGGCGGGAGAATAAAATAGAATGCCAGGGCAATGACAAGGCTAGCGCCCAGAAGACCAGCCCACAATGTATAGGGGCGCTCTCGAATCAGATCCACGTACTACTCCACACTGTTTCTCTGCTCATAACTTGAGACGTATCGAACGATGCCATTATAGATGCCTGCGGCTATCTTTCGCAAGTACACAGGATCGTTCAATCGGGGGCCCTCGGCCGCATTCGTGAGGAAGCCGATTTCCACGAGTACCGACGGCATTTCTGCGTTCCGCACCACGGCCCAGGAATTCTCCTTCAGCCCGAGTCGTGGCGAAACCGCGCCAACTTCCTGCTCGAGCCCGTCAAGAATGTTTTTTCCGAGGAGAATGCTCTCTATCGTGTACTCTTCTTCGAGCATGGAGTTCAGGATGGGAAGAACCTCACGTGACGCAGGCTTGACCTCCGTCGGATCGAGAAGGCTTCTCCGATAATCCGGCGGGAGGTACCATACCTCGAAGCCGTGGGCAGCCGGCTTCAGCGATGCATTCGCGTGAATGGAAACAAAAACTATCGACTCATTGTCGGACACCGGGATATTATTGGCAAGCTCGGTTCGTTGTTCGAGCGGGAGGTAGGAATCGTTCTTTCGAGACATTGCGATTCTCTTGCCCGGGAAATGTTCCTTGAGCATCCCGTCAACGAGTTTTGCTACCGAAAGGACAACATTCTTTTCTTCTATTGCGGTCTTCTTGCCCTGAATCGTGTGCCATCCGATAGCTCCCGGATCCTTTCCTCCATGACCCGGGTCGAGGAAAATGGTGCTGATGCGCCGTTTCTGGACCGTGTTTGTTGCCGCACTCCGGGCGAAAAGCGTCCGCAGATATCCGGCCGCATTCTGGCTGGCCATGAGACGGCCCGATACACTGGTTATCGGGCCAAGCGGCTTCTGTTCGCGGTTATTCAGGAGCAATGTCGGCTGTCCGATACGAAACGCGAGCGTATTCGTTCCATCCGATATCGCTCCCTGGCCACGATAAGCATCCCATTCGAGCCGGGCATCCGTTCCCGCGAGCATTGGCAAGAGGGCAACTTCCTCTGCGAAAAGCGGGTATGCGGCGCACAGGATCCCAAACGCAAGCGAGAGGAAAGGCAGCTTTCTCATCAGACTTCGACCAATCCTTCGTTCACCCGTATGCCGAGCGGCACGCGTGCGGATAACGAATCGACAAGATAATCAACACCCTGAAGGCCGCCTCTCACCAGTGAAAGCCAGAAGAGCGTGCTGAAGGCACGGGATGCGGCGGAGGCGTGCGAAAATCTCGCACCAAAAGAGCCTGCGCCGGAGCCAGTGGAATCGTCGAGTTTCAGGCCATATCGACGGCAGGCGGCGCGGACTCCGTCCGAAAGGCTCATTCCCATCCAGTTCGCCGTACGTTCGTCGTTCCATTGCGGAAGCGCAACGATGCCCGGCAGAGTCACGCCTCGTCCGTTCCCGGCGTCGAGCAGCGTCGAGACCGTATCGAGGGCCGTGCCGGATTCTTCAAGCGCGCCATATGCCGAAACATCCGCGGGAAGCGAAATCTCAAGAATTGAAGCGCTGGATGGAACGGATCGCGGTTGGAACAGGAATGCGTCGGTGTCAGGTTCGTTCGGCTCCAGGTGGATTTCGATACATCGAAGTGCATACTGGGCTGCACGAATTGCATTTTCGCGGTTTTGAGCCGTGGCTATGATGTTACCGCACTTTTCCACGTTGTTTGACGGGAATTTTACCGACTGCCCGGTTTTGATCCGCAGGAAGACGTCTTTTACTCCCGGCACGCTCCGGGCGGCCGACACGCCGCCAACCTGCGCAACGATCCCCGGAATAGAAAGGAAGGCGCGCTCGGCCGAATACCAGTTCCGTCGTGGAGAGAGATCGCCCGGAGGAAGGCCCACCGACAGATTGAGCGCTGATTCAGTGACATTGTGACCGCTGGCATACGGATATGTCCACCCGGACATATAGCCGCCGGAAAGTCGCGCCGCTATTTCGCCGACAACGGCGCCCGAGCGGGTATGAAAGACATCGCCCTTTGCGGCTCCACGGGTAATTCCGAGCGCACGTACGCCGGCGCGAAATACATCGATAAGGTCCCGCTGTACCTCCTCTGGAATATCCGCCGGGATCGTATGTCCCATTTCCACAAATGTCGGAGGAAAGTAGATATGACGTTCGGCAAGACCGCAGATGGTTATCTCGCCGTTGTTCACCAGCGCATCTATGCTGTACTCCTTGCCATCTATGAGCTCCTCGACTACCGCCCGATGGCTCCGCGAATAGCCCATTGCATTGTGAATCGCGGATATGAGATCTTCCGGATCATCGACTCGACGCACTCCACGCGCTCCCATGTTATCAACCGGTTTTACCACCAGCGGAAAACTGAGGCCGGCGATAGTCTGTTCTATCTTCGCTTCAGAAGATATTTCACGGTACGCCGGAGAAGGTACTCCCTCCTCATCGAACAGCTTTCGCATTCGTATCTTGTCGGATGCGTTGAGTGAACTCTCATACGAGGTGCCCGGCAGGCCAAGGGCTTCTGCAACGAACGCAACGCTTGCGGAGAAATCAGTTCCTGCGGTGAACACACCGGTTATTGCCGGTTCCACGCTGCGCGCGGCGTCCACCAGTCCCTCAAGGTCCTTCAGGTCCACCGGGAAAAATTCGTCCGCAAGCGAGGAACCCGGACACGCCGAATTGCCGTCTGCTACACAGACTTTCCATCCCGCTCGGGAGGCCGTCCGAATTGCGGGGAGCTGCATTACGCCGCCGCCCAGTATCATGATGGTCTGTGACATCACCTATCTCTCCTGGTCTCTCACTGCATAGACCTCAAAGGTGTCTCCAAGGCCAAGAACCCGCGACGCCCGATCGGCGAGACGGAGGAGAATCCTGTCTTCACTTTTATTGTCGGCCTTTTTGTCTCCGGATTGGAGCGACTTCGAATCCTCCGTGGTCCGTGAGAAGAAACGCTCGGGGTGGTGGCCGGTGACGCGGATATCCCGTACGGTGAAACCGAATCTGCGGAGAATTCCACGCGTTCTGGAGGGCTCCCAGATGGTATAGTGGTCGTCCGGGCTGCGGCTGAAAAACGCGGCAGGTGAGCGTCGACGGGAAATTCCGCCCCCGTTCGGTGTGGAGAAAGCCAGAACTCCACCGGGCTTTACCATCCGTTTCAGAGCGCCAAGAAGCGCCTCGACATTCGGGAAGTGCTCGATGACGTACCACAATGTGACAACGTCGAATTCGCGAACTCCGAATTCGGCTACGGGATCGAAGTCGAGAATTGACCCCGCAACTGCCGGAAACGCAAGCTGTTCGCGCACGTACCGTGCGGCATCCTCCGAGATGTCGACGCCAAACGGTGAGTACCCCGAGAGTGCGGCCTCGCTCATGAAGGGACCGAATGCGCAACCGACATCGAGCATGGTTCGCCCCGGGTTCAGACGGGAAATCCGTTCCAGCCGTGGACGCGCAAGCGCACGAATGTGATCAAAGTCTTCCAGATAGGTCTTGCCGTACTGTTTTTCGTAATCGGTGAAGAAATACTCCCTCGTGTATTCGATCTTGTCTCGCGTATAGTGTTCCATGTAGAGCATTCCGCACTGCCCGCACCTGAAATAGCTCTTTCGCGGATGACGCAAGACCACGCGGTTCGTTTTCAATCCGCACACCGGACATCCTTCCTTCTCTCCGGTATGAAGTGAATCGAGCGTCAGCGCAATCAGCTCGGCCGCATCGCCGGGGTGGGCGGCATCCGATGCCACAAACCCGGGCTCCGCCGCGGTCCGTTCGGGAACAACCGAGTGTGCGAGCGCACGCGTTGCCATGCGTTGAAACGCCCGTGGATGAGGGCGCCCCGTTCCTGCTGAAAGGAAACCTGCCTGGTCGGCAAGGAGCCGGTGATAGCGGGATGCGTTCACCAACACAACGGGGACAGCCTCTCGTCTTGCCTCGAATGCGGTCAGACCGAACGAAGTAACGACCAGACGGTGGGTTGCTATGAGGTCACCCAATCCCGACGGCGCATCGACTATCCGACAGCGGTTGTCCGGAAGCGCGGACAGCCTCCCGCCTCCAAAGAGCGGGCCGCGCACCACGGTCACGGAAACCTGCTTCAGTCCAGCCATCCGACGAAGAGCATGAAGCGTCTTTTCGGTCAGATGAGCCGCATCCTCCCCGCCGAAGCTGATCAGTATCCCCTCCCTCGCTTCCGGCGGAATCCGGCGTGCGGCAGGCGCACCGAGGACGAGGTATCTTTCTCCCTTCAGGTTCGGCGCTGAAGCCCGAATTGCCGCCGGCCGCCACCGGGCAGGCAGCTGGCGCGGAAGAGAATCGATAAGATAGGACATGAAGCTCCGGCCGGGTTCCCCCGCGTCCAGTCCGATGACCGGCGCAAGGGACCGAAACCGTGCGACCTCGACCGGCTGGATCGACCGGCTGTCTATGAAGACAAGGTTCCAGGTTCTGATCTTCGCTTCGTCAAACGCGAGCACCTCTACGCCGTTCAGGGAAATTCCCGAATGCGTAACAGCCGATTTGTCGGCAAGGAGCATCGATACCGCAGCTCCCCTCCGAGCAAGAACACCGCACAAGGCGATACACCGTCGCAGATGGCCCGTACCGTTTCCCGACCGGACGTCCGGGACAACAAGAACCCGAAGAGTTACGTTCTCGCTCATTTCCCACCTGCATTCTCGGCACGCGTCCGCAGCAGAATGCGACACACCTCGGGGAAATCAGGCAGCATGCCGGCATCATCACACGTGACCAGGTCGAGAAGCCGTTCATAGTCTTCCCGCGTATCCACCGTTACGCGCATTTCTGAAAGCGACGAATCCACATCCGAAGGATGCGTGTCGAGGTGGAAGAGTCCGGAACGGTAGACATAGGGGGTGACATGCTCGTGGTCGTACGGATCGGAACTTTCGGAATTGGCGCGGCGCAGCGCATCTGACTGGACAACTTCCACGCCGGTTCCGATTGGAAGTCCGGTGAACGTCGAATAATCCGCTCCGGATTTCCTGTGTTGAAGCAGTGTGCGGGCGCCGTATTCCCATGAGACAAGCGGATTATCAGCGGTTGCGCGAACTATGGTGTCAACCTGAAACAAATCACTTGCCTGGACGAAGCGTGCAAGCACGTCTTCTTTCGGGCCACCGAAAATTTCGAAACCGTGCCGCCGGGCAAGCGGTCGAAAGATCTCAACGCTCGGGTAGTCACACACCAGAACGTAGCGTTCGGCAGGAATACGTTTCAGGCGCGCCATGGCATGCTCGACAATCGTGAACGGGCCGATCATCAGCAGCGCTTTCCCGGGCAGGCGGGAAGAGTCTATCCGTGCCTGCAGGAATACTCCGGTCACGATTCCCGCACCTCCCACAAGTCGGTAATGCTCCGGGCGTCCTGCTGGAAACGGTACCGATTTGTGTACACCCATCGCTGAATGTCTCGAAACAACCGGTACGAGGAGATCAGTCCCGTGCCGGCGCGTGTGTGAAACGGTATGAATCGAGAAAACGGAAGCTGACCATGATCTGCGGTGAAACGCACCGAAAGATTCTTGAGATAGAATGTGCGGTAGTCATCATCCGGGGTAATGTCTTCCGAGGGTACTTTCGACATGTAGGCCATTCGGAAACCAAGGTTGGAGTTGATCGATTCACCCCACATGTGGACGCGAAATCCGAAATCCATCTTCTGCCAGTACGAATTGGCCAGGTTTCCGTCGAATCCGCCGGTTAGAGAGAATCGTTCCCGGTCATATACGCCGACATAATCGTAAGGGAACAGACCCGGCATGCCGTCCTTCGTGGGCACTATGGCAACCACCTTCAGAAGCTTACGGTAGAACGCCGGTGCCTGAATGGACGGGACAATCTCGCCTTTGTCGTTTTTCAGCACAGGCAGCGAGCAGAGCGTTCCCTGATCGCGCATTCGTTCGAGGACTCGCATCGGCATTGATATTCCCTGCATGTCATTCCAGAGTACCAGGACGAACCTGCCGTGCGCCTCCTGTATACCGAGGTTCACCTGTTGCCCCCGATTCGCGTCTTCATGGAGGAGAAGAAACCGGAGGTTCGTGTACCGGTTCGAGAGCGATTCGACATCGTAGGGTGTGCCGGTCGGTTCAATGGAGATCACTTCTGCCGGACGCAACTGCTGCAGCGAGTCGAAAAAATCTGCACGGTTGAACCTGCCGCCGCGATTCAGCACCAGAACCGACAGCAGACGTGGTGTCGACGTCTGCCGTTCGACTCTCCTGCCGCCAACCACAGTATAGGCGACCGATGGATGCCTAATAGTTGTAGGTGTAGTACTCATCACACGTTCGGCAGATCTCAGGATACTGCTCCTGCAGGTGCAACGCGTAGATCGATTCCCCGCGCTCCCATATCGTCTCGAGATCCTCGTTGATTACGTTTCCCAGGCTCTCTTTGCGTTCCACATCCTCCCGGCACATGCCAACAGTCCCATCAAGGAGGATGATGAGATCCCGCTTCAGATGCCAGCATGGCTGACGCTTCAACGGCGATAGATCCGTGACCTTCCGCTGCGGAAGAAGACCCGCAAAATGGTCGTACTTCTGGATAATGACATTTCCCGCACGTTCCTTCCACGCGTGGTAAAACTCTTCAAGATGTTCCTCATTCTCATTCATTCGAACCGCCTGAACGTGCACGTGACCGGGAAATAGACCGAGAAGCGTGTTCACCGTCGAAACGGATTCATCGAAGCCTGGCCCGCGCAGTGAGCGGTACAGTTCCGGATCGGAAGAGTCAAGAGAGACGATCCACTCAATGCGGTCCAGGCCGCGCTCGGAGAGTCGGTCCAGATCGGCCTGCCGCCAGCCGATGCCCGAGGTTTCAACGTTCAGCGACAGGCTCTTTCGCCCGTGAATCGCAATGATCATGTCCGCTATTCGCGAATGGAGCGACGGCTCACCCCACAGCGAAAGACTGATGGTGGATTCCGGCGCAAACTTTTCCACCTTATCCAGTATGGAAAGAAAGACATCGAAGGGCATCTCGTTTCGCTGGGCAAGGATATCGCCACCGAAGAGCGGAAAAGGACAGTAGCTGCACGCCTGCGGACAACCGTCTATTATCTGGATATTTACGTATGCGGGAAGAGTCCGGAGTATCTGCCCCTGTTGGTTAACGGTCTGCAGCACTCCTTCCTCGGTTACATTTCCGGTTTCCGCAATTTTTCTGCACAGGAGGTAGTTGCGCCGGTTGTCGCAGGTGAGAGAGAGCCGCAGGCTTCTCAGATCCACAGGTGAGATCTCAGTCTCGATATCGAAGGAATTGATGTCCTTCTGAACGATTGTGAACAGCGTCTCCCGGTCCAGCGGGATAGTCTCCTCGGCGCAGAGCCGGCGAAACAGCGGCAGTACCGAGGAGGCGACAATCTCAGGAGCCAATCCTGAAGGGTATCCGTCGGCAAATGAGTACTCGGCGAAATAGCGACGATGATTCGAGAGCATTCGTACTGTCAGATCGAGGTCCAGGAAGGGAGTGTCGCCGAATACATAGACGATTTCCTCGTATCCGTCAGAGAGAAGCGCAAGCTGGTCGACGAGCGCACTCCCGGACAAATCGTTCAGTTCAACGGTCTCGAATGGAAATAGCCGTTGATCGCCTGTCCGGGTAAGCGCGACTATTCGACCCACGTCCGGAACGGCTTCGGCGTAGGCGCGAACTCGGTCCACCGCCGAAAGGCCTCCGTTGAGGGCAAGTGTGGCGTAATTGCCTGCGCCAACTGCGTTAATGCAAAGGAGTCTACTCATCTGTGCCGGCCTCTCCAACTCCCAATATTGTGCATTTCTCAAGAAATCAGTAATCTACAGCACATGATAGAGACAAAGTCTCGTCCTTACAAGGTTTCTGAAATAACCACACTGATCAAGAGCACTCTGGAAGGGACTTTTCCGGCAATTTCAGTCGAAGGGGAAATATCAAACTGTCGTCCTTCGAGCACCGGACATCTCTATTTCACGCTGAAAGACCGGGATTCCATGCTGTCCGCGGTAATGTTCCGAAACCGCCTCACCTCTCTGGCGTTCGAGCCCGAAGACGGCATGCTGGTAGTTGCGCGCGGGTCCATTTCAGTGTACGCGCGGCGCGGGAGCTATCAGATTATCTGCGAACGACTCGAGCTTGCCGGCCGCGGAGAAATTCTCGCTATCCTGGAAGAACGGAAACAGCGGCTTGCGGCCGAAGGGCTTTTTGACCCGGTGAGAAAGAAGCCGATTCCCTTTCTTCCGTCCAGGGTGGCAGTTGTCACCTCTCCTACCGGGGCCGCTATCCGGGACATCCTGCACGTCTTGAAGCGCAGGAACTCCGGACTCGATCTGGTTGTTCTTCCTACACCCGTCCAGGGCGACGAAGCGGCTTCATCCATAGCACGTCAGATCCGGACCGCAGACCGTTACGCGCTCGGAGACGTCATTATTGTGGGACGCGGCGGTGGATCGCTTGAGGATCTCCTCCCGTTCTCTGACGAAGAAGTCGTTCGCGCAATAGCCGAATGTAAGACGCCGGTCATCTCGGCGGTCGGTCACGAGATCGACATTACCCTTTCGGATCTCGTCGCCGACTTTCGGGCTCCAACTCCGTCTGCCGCGGCCGAAGTTGTTTCCGCCCAGCGGGATGAGCTGTATGCACGGGTCATGGATCTCGGTCGGACTATCATTCGCGGGTTCAAAGACCGGATTGACCGTGCGCACATCCTGCTCAGACAGTTCACTACCGAAGGTCTTGAACGGAACTTCCGCATTATTGTCCAGCCACAGCTTTTGCGCCTGGATGACGCGAAGGAGTCAATGCTGAATGCAATGGAACGGATGGTTACCGAGAGGCGGCATCGTTTTGAAATGGCACTTCAGTCACTGGAAGCGTGTTCGCCTTTTGATGTCCTGAAAAGAGGCTACGCCATAGTATATCGCGCCGATACCGGCGAAGGCGACGGGGCCATCGTCTCCGATGCGAGACAGGTTGAGGTCGACGAGGCCATTACGGTCAGACTACACCGGGGATCTCTTGGTGCTCGTGTGGAATCCCGCGTGGAATCGTTGCAGAAGGGAGACAAAGATGAAGACATTTGAAGAACGGCTCCAACGCCTTGAAACTCTGAGCGACAGAATTCGGTTGGGTGAGGTCTCGCTCGAAGAGGCAACACAGCTCTTCGAAGAAGGTATCAAACTGGCCAGAGGGCTCGAAAAAGACCTTGCACGCGTGGAACGCAAGATAGAGGTTCTGGTCAATCAGCCGACCGAACCCGATGAAAAGCCTGTGTTCGAACTTTTCCCCGAGTTGAACGAGATGGACAGCCAATAACGAAGCTACTTCAAGGCCCGTGGAAGATCCGCGGGAAGAACTACTCGTTGTCCCACCTGGATATTGTGCTGAGCGAAATACCCCTGGTTTACTTCAAGTGCATATCGAACCGAGAAGTCCGAAGGGATTGCTTCGAGAGATTCCACGTGCATGTCAGCCAGCGACTTGATGGTGCCGTCTGACGCGATGAACGCAATGGAAAGCGGGATCTTCGTATTCTTCATCCAGAATGACAGCTGCTCATCCTTCGGGAATATGAAGAGCATGCCGTGGTTCTGAGGCATTGAATTGCGAAACATCAGCCCCTTCTGTCGTTCTGCAGGTGTCGAGGCAATCTCGACGTTGAGGGAATTCGTTCCGATGGAAATCTTTGCGGTCGGCAGTGAAGCCCCGCATGCAGAGAGCGTGGCGGTAAGGAACACAACCACGACGAAGAGATTCGCCTTTACCATCTTTGCAGCCTTCAACCGAACATTCATGAGCGGGACTCTCCCGAATCTTAAAACTGATTAATGAAATCCTGTCGAGAAAGCTCCTGCAGCGACTGTTGCGCCTTTCCCGCTTCCTTGAGCTGGTCGAAAACGACCCGGTCAATATACTTGATTGTCAACGGCTTTTCCAGCGACATTCTCACCTGACTGTTTTCCCACACCACCTCGCTCGGAGAGAGCGAGGTCGGCTCCCCATACTTATCCGAAAGCCGGGTAAACATTGTATAGAAGTCGAGCAATTTCTGATTCAAATCAATGATAATCGTGTACAGCCTACCGTTATGAAACTGGAAAATCCCGTTGTTCACAAAATGAACACCGGCGGTCTGAATTATGGGCTCCTTGCTCAACGGTGCAAGGCTGACATCGGGACCTCCGCGATAGTTGAAATATGGACTCTTCTCGAGGGTTGTTTTCAGCGCGTCCAGCGGCATGCCGAGGAGGATGTCCTGAAAACCCCGGGGGATAGCGAGCGGGTGATTCGGAACCTGAGTGGATGCCGACTGCGCCATCAGACCCGTCGCCATGAATGGGGCACCAACGAGAACCAGTACTATAAACAGACGTCCGGTATAAGTCATATCTCTTCTGAATATCGGCACATCGGGGGTTCGGAAATACTTTCCAGTTTGGGCTATTTGCGTGTATGATACCGTCATGTACGGGATGATGTCTCTGCGTCCCCTCGCTTTTGTTGCGGTTCTGACCGTAGCGCTCATCTCCGGCTGTTCAACAGAACGAGGAAGTACCTTTTCGTCGGTCGTCGGTGCCGAACAGGATCGTACGGCTGCTCCAGCAACGAGCCAACCTTCGGATCAGGCACCGAAGGCCCCCTCCAGCGGAGGTGGGGCCGTGGCGCCATCCGACGCCGGTCCATCGCCTGCTCCGCGACACCCCGTTAAGACCACGAGCAAAGGTGAGCATGGCGGCCGTTTCGACATTGAGACGAAGGCGCAGTCGGGCACCGTCATTTCCGTTACCTCCGATCCTTCGAATGCGGAAGTATACGTAAACGGCCAATTTCAGGGATTTACCCCCCTTACGATGGAAAACCTCGACTCAGGCGCCTACAATATTCAAATTCGGAAGTCGGGTTACTATCCCGTGACGCGCCGAATCGATATTTCCGCGGACACAAATGTCTCAATCGATGCAACGCTCTCGCCGGTAACCGGATACCTCTCAATCGGTACAACCCCTCCCGACGCGGAGGTCTACGTGGATGGGCGACGAGTGCACGACATCGTAGTAGAGCTTCCCATCGGGATACACAGGGTTCGGGTTGCCCGATTTGCGTACCGCGACTTCCGGACCACAGTACAGATTTACGCAAACTCGACGACTGCCGTGACCGCATCTCTGGAACGGGCGGCCTTCAATCTCACGGACCTGTCTGTTGGTCGGCGAACCTTTAATCCCCACAACCCGGGCCCCCTTGGAACTTCGGTCATTCAGTTCCGGGTG
Organism: uncultured Spirochaetales bacterium; assembly: GCA_964553615.1. Taxonomy (GTDB): domain Bacteria; phylum Spirochaetota; class Spirochaetia; order DSM-27196; family DATKUC01; genus DATKUC01. The sequence continues at coordinate 26,961 of CAZKMA010000018.1, forward strand.
AGTTCTTACGGACATGCTACGGTGAGCATACGACGAGAGACTTCCGACACGGTCAAGACTTTCGTCATTCAATCCTTTCATCAGTGGCAGCAGCAGGTATCGTGGAACGGAACAGATATGGACGGGAAGACCGTCCCGGACGGGACCTACCTTGTTTCCGTTTCTGCGACACCCGCCGACGGTGGTCCCGCTCAGGATTTAACCACAACCGTTTCGGTCAACTCTACTATCTCCATCCGCTATCGGTCCATGTTGAGCGGGGCACCGGGACTCGCCTACTCTCCAATTGCCGACACGCTGCCTTTCGGGAGCCTTCAGGTCGGAACACAGTTTCTGGCGCACACCGGTTACGACGCCCAGAACGCGCTGGTCGCGCGGGTCCCGCTGGTATTTGGCCTTCGCTACGGTCTTCCGTCCGCTCTGGAGTTCGATGCGAGTGCCCAGGGCGTACTCAACACGAATCAGGCATTGAACGACGGTTCGGTGAGCCTTGGTTTGCGCTGGAGATATGCCTCTCTATCCATGGGCTCCGGGCTCGTGGGAATTGATTCGGCCGTTGCTTCCCGGGTAACCTTTCTCTCTTCGGCAGCCACCGACACCCTCACGAATTTTGACGGGGTTTCGATATCTGCGCCAGTCTCCTTCCATATCGGTCCCCTTGGGCTCGGCTTGTCGGCCGAGGTTCTTGCATCCACGTATCCGGTTGCTCCGGTAGTTCAATCGCCCGCCGCCGGCGTGTACCTCTGGGCCTATGGCCGAACTGGAATCTACATAGATACTCCCACGGTTCTTGCCGGTGTCTCCGCTGCAGTTCGTTCTCTGCCGTTTCTTGCGCCGGTCGGAACCGGGTACCCGGACGCGCGGGCCACAATTGGCGGTTGGGTCCAGCTCCCCATGGAGGTCTCAGCCGAGGCGCATTTCATGATTCCCGGAACGTCCTTCGTTGTGAGTATTACCGGGGCAGGAGAAGTTACGAGTCTCAGTGACTACTATGTCTCGGCCGGCGGCGGGTTCGCGTTCCTGTATTGATCCAGCGGCTTCCAGCCGACGG
>CAZKMA010000018.1:28111-58423 GCA_964553615.1 uncultured Spirochaetales bacterium
GAGAACTATGAAGGTAATTACAAGCGCGACGATTGCTGCGGCGTACACCCACGCCGGAAGTCTGCGTTTTCTTCTCTTACCCGTGGCGTCACTGCTGCCGAAGACGGATTCCAGAGAATAGGTATCCACATCCGCCCCGCTCATTGACTCTGCGCTGAGTTTTGTGACATCCCCTGCACCGGCGTACCCGCAGGACGGACAACCGACAACGAACAGCTTGCTCTTGCCGGTGAATCCGCAGGAAGGACACCTCACCGCGGAGAAAAAGCGGCCGCAGTGAGGACAGATCTTTGCGTCCCACCTGACCTCTTTGCGGCAGTTTTCACAGTAGAAGCGTGCGCGTTTCACCGGGGAATATCACGTGCAAAGAGTGTGCTGAAGTAGAACTCTTCGTACAGTCCGGCGTCGTGCATGGAGGATGCGAGGTCCATGGAAAGTCCGGGATCCGAGAAGATTGCCGGTAGCCGGTCCAGTCGGATACGAGCCTCCAGAAAAAAAGTGCTGTGAACGAAGTCTCCAATCACGGCCGGCTGCTTTTCCCCGTGGCTCCAGAGCACCACCAGTCCGGACTTTCGGTCCACAGGAATCTCAATGGTGTATTTCCCGGGGCCCGAATTTCGGTCCTGATAGAGATAAAACAGGTAAGAAAGACCGGATGAAAGCTCACTTGCCGAGGACAGGAGCAGGTAGAGATAGCGATTCGACCGAATCGCCTTGAAGTATTCTATTTGCGTGCCACCTTTCTTCCAGAAGAGTGAGTTCTGAATGGGGAGCTCTTTTCGTACACCGTCCCGTTCCTGCACGAACCTGCGTGGCACAAAATAGTTAGCATAACGGGCAAAAGTGGGAACCTTGAGCCAGTCGAGATAGCGATTGTCGATGAGTATGGGTTCCGAAGCGGGATCGAGGTCGAGGGATCGAATGGTCACCTCCTGGCCGGTGCCATCCCCGGCGTGGACAATCGAACTCTGCCCCACGGTGAACGGGGAGTTCGTGTCCGACGGCGATACGAAGATAGCGCTCACCGCGTAATTCACTTCTCCGGGCCGTGCAAAAAAACCCAGAATCGCTGCAGGTCCATTTCCGACTCCGACATCGGGACGAACACCAAGTGGTGGAACGTACGCAAGATCGGCCTGATGCGAGAGGATGTATTGAACTATCGCCTGCGGCGTATCCTTCATTGCCTGAAGATCCGCATTGGTTCCGCCACGCACCAGATAATAGTAAACCGCATCTTCGCCATTCTGGATTGTTATGGCAAACATCCGCATCGGCACAAGGACGGCACTCACCACCAGGATTAAAAAAAGAACTCGCCTCTTCATGTTCTCTCTATCGGCACAGAGCGTAACCGCTGTTACTTCTTTTCGACGCCGAGAATGGTCAGATCATCATACTGCTCATCTTCTTTGATGTGCGTAAAGTAGATGTACTCACCGTCAGGTTCCAGGTCGAGTGGACTGCGAAAATACCGATCGTACTGCTTGAAATTCCGCTTCAGGAACTCGTCTACCCGTCGGTCAACCTGCACGCGATCTTCCGGACCTGCGGTTGGGTCCAGGTAGACACGAAAGAGTTTTTCAACCGAAACAAGAGCAAGTACAGTGTTTTCGGTCGTAGCCTCACAAGTTGTGAAGTCGAACGTAAGTTCTTCATCTGGAATCGAGTTTCTTTCCCGTGTCAGTTCGTATACGCCGCCATGTTGCACGGAATCCACAATTTGATAGATGCGCTCCATTCCGAGCTCTTCTTTCACCGTATCGCCGAGTCGATCCTGCGTATAAGTCCCGTCGTCTATCTCCTCCTGGCGTACATAGAAAGGCTCGAACGTGGGTCGACGGACCACACGCGTCGCCTCTTCCAGACCGTCGGTGAACATCAGCAGAATGTCGCCTTTCTTGAGCGTTACGGGAACCTGCGGAAAACCGTTTGGAATGAGACTGCTGCTGAAAACTCCCGCTGCCGGGGATGTCGGCATCTCAATCTCCACCATCCGCGACTTTTCGGCATCGAACATATGAAGTTTGTTGTCTCCCGCATGGCTGACCCTGCACACGCCGGTTCGCGTATCCAGGATTGCAATGGTGAAAGCCGCAAAGCGCCCCTTGAACCCGCGTTCTTCTACCAGGTCGTTGATTTCGCGGACAAGATTCGGCAGTGTGGTGTTGATGTTTTTCGCAGACCAGGTCCGGAAATGATTCAGAAAGATGGTGGCCACAACGACCATTATGAGCGCGGCCGGCACTCCCTTACCCGAAATGTCGCACTTGATGAGCGCAAAGTGATCATCGTCTATCTTTTCGTAGTCAAAGTAGTCTCCGGAAACACCTTTTGCGCCCTCGTAGTAGCCGTAGAACAGAACATTCTCGGTCTCAGTCTTGCCCGTGGTGCTTTTTGCTCCGGTCTTGCTCAGATCGAGGGGAATGAACATCTTCTGGACGTCCTTTCCGACCGTGAGCATCTTGTTTGCCTCCGCAGCCTGCACAAGCCCCTGGGTCATCTGATTGATCACGTCGGCGAGCGTGAACAGCTCATCGTGTGTCCGCGTGTCTATCACGTGCGATTCGAGCTCGGACTTGTCCTCCGTGTCACGAATCAGTTCCACACCGCGCACCAGTCTGCGGATTGGGATAACTATGATGGTGGCAAGCACCAGTGCGCCGATGATACCGATTCCCACGGCGATGAGGGCAATAATGACAGTTGTACGAATGAGGTTGTTTGTTGCGCTATCTATCTGGGCAAGTATGCGGTCGGTGGACACTTCAAGACGCACTATTCCGTGATAGTAGATGTCGCTGTTCGGCTGGAGATAGACGATCGGTTTGTAAAATTCGAACTTTGTCTGGGCCCGCGTCAGGTTTTCCGGATTGAAGTTCGGGGTGCTTCCCACCACGTTTCCGATTTTGTTCAGCTGCTGAGTTGCCTGCCGTTCGAGATCGCGTCGGATAGTGTCCACGTTTTGCCGTTCCTGCTCGGCCTGGGGGCCAGTCTGGCGAACGAGCTGGAGAATTCTCTGAGAGAGGTCCGACAGCTGTTTCGGGATGTCTCCGAGAGTCTGGCGCGCCTCCGTATTGATCTTCTTTTCGAGGTCAGGCAACCGTGGAGAAATTGAGTCTTCAATTCGTGTGCGGCCGCGCTGAAACTCCTCCGGGATCAGCTTCAGGTTGCCCTTATCGGGGACGGACTTGGGGTCGGTTATCCGCGGATCGTTCGTGGCCCATATGTAGTCCATACCGTCAGCCGCGTTCTGGCTGGCGTTCGGACCGGTAATGGTCACCCAGCGGGCCTCCTGTACCGCCGACATCTGTTCCGTCAGCGCACTCAGGGCGATAATGTTGTTGTTTGCGTTGGGCAGATATTGCGATGCACCCGTGCCCACGCTCTGAAGAAGGACTTCCACACGGTTACGGAGGCCATCTGCGAGTGTCCGCTTCTGTGTGTCGAGCATGAATCGGCCGAGTACTACCGCAACCATGAGAACAACGGCAACAACAAGCACAACGACGAAAAACGAGAACTTGATGCGTATGCCGAATCCTCTCTGTCTCATAGTGTCCATCCTCTCTCTTTGTCTCGCTCCGGTCGGCCCGTTCCCGGTAAGCAGCGCATGTACTTCGCTCCGTATGAGTTGCCCCTCACGAACAAGGGCAATGACCCTGCTCCCCGAAAAAAGTATAACGACAGCGAGGAAAATGAGTGTCGTCCAGAGGAGCAGCTCGCTGACCGGAACCGAAAAGTACCGCGGCGGCGCGAAAACATATTTCGGTGCATAATGAACGGTGAAATCGCCGAATTTGATGGTACCCGAGGACTCGAAGGAGAGCAGCGGCTGCGTCATGTAGAGTCCACGTTGAGAGTGGACAAGTCCGACGCGATAGGTACCTTTCTTGATCAGATCGATGACGGGACCTCGAATATCCCGATCATCCTGTACCGTAAAGCTGCCCTTGTTTCGAAAGAATGTATAGTCCCACGGCGCTCTGCCGTCCCTGTCCAGGATTATTTCCTGCACTATCCCGTTCGAATCAAAACCACGACCAATAATGTTGAGAGTTATCCGGCCAAGCACGTCCTTCTTGGTGTTGACAAACGACACGTAAGTTACTGGAACGTATTTGTTCAGCCTGAGCAGGATAGTCTGCGGCTTCCCGACGTTCCCGACGCTGTCGACAGCCGAGACAGTGAGGGCCCACAGTCCATTGTTGAAGTTCTGTTCCGAAATCTCCGGCGAATTGAGCTGAACTCTTCCGTTCGGAGATCCCACCGTGTAATCGGCAAGGACCGGTGGAGACATTGGACCGCTTAAGTATTCGAGGGTATAGCTGTATCCCGCAACGTCTTTGTCGGAAGGCGGATTCCAACGGACAGTGAAACTGTTGGATGTCAGATAGCCGGACTCGTCCACACTCGGACGAAGAAACGTGACCACGCCCGGCGGCGTGGTGTCCCGGAAATAGGAGACGGACGAAATGGTTGACCAGTTACCGGCAAAATCTTCGGTCCGCATGCGGAAATACCAGAAACCGTCTTTCGTTGCATTCTCCTGGACCGACGTCGTCTCAGAGGGAACTCTCTCACGTTCGGGTACGGGAGCGTCAGGGTTCTGGGACCATACGTAACTATAGGCAGCAATCCCCGACGGGTCCGCCGGGGCATTCCAGCGAATGCGGACTGAACTCTCAGATGAACGCTTGTCCGCGACGAAATTTACCGGAATCGGTGTTGCGGGATCAACATGGAGGTCCGGCGAAAGGGCTACGAGACGTACATCCGTCTCGCTTCGCCGATTCTGCCAGAACATGAATATCCTGTTCCGGAACAGAACCGGCGCAACGAATGTCGAGCTTCCCGGCAGAGGGCCGACATCCTTTTGCCGAAAAAAGATCCCATCTTTCGATGCAAACATGATCTGATCATTTCCAGAGCGGTTGTCAAACCAGACTATGTTGATTGCCTTTCCGTCCGGAACAATAATCGGATAATTGGCGGTCTGGAGACCACGGGTTACCGGAAGAGCTTCCCCGTTCAGCGAGCCGTCACGATTCAGCAGCGCAAACTCAATCTGTTTCGATTCTCTTCCCTTCCGACGCTCCCATGCTACCGCAAGTCCCTCCGAAGTTACCGCAATGGAAGGGCGTTGATTGTCGTATGATTGCACGGTGTATACCGGCGGCTTGTCGCCAGGATCAAGAAAGGTCGAAATTTGACGAGCCTGGCTCCATGTGGAACCGTGGTCGTCGCTGTATTTGATGTAAATCTGGTAGTTGCTGCCGACTGTGGGGTTTGCGCTCTGGAAGGCAACGTACTCCCGTCCCTCGAAAACTGTGAACTCCGGATTGAAGTTCAGGCTCAATCCGGGATCCTGTTCAAGAACCCTGAACTGAGTCCAGTCCGTTCCGTTGTCAGAAAGAGAATAGAGAATGCTCAAATTGCCTTGAATGTTCCGGTTCGCGAAGAGAATGTACCCGCCGTCTTCTCGTGCAAAGACTCGCGGGGAAACCGTCACATCGGGCGAATCGATCTGCCCGCTTGGCACGAAGGTCTTTCCGCCGTCGTCCGACCGCAGGACCCTGGTATTGGAGCCGCTTATCGAAATTGCAATGAATATGTGTCCCTGGGGATCCACCATTCCCCAGAAGATGAGCGGCGGGGAGCCTTCGTAGGAAAACGGCCCGGCAACCTTTTCCGGCGGGGTGAAGTTCACGCCGTCGGAAGAACTGGCAACCTCGATGTTAATTGTACCGTTTCCGTTGTTGTCCGGCACAATCTGCTGGAAGATTACCCAGATATGTCCGTCATGCGTAAACGCCTGAGGAAACCGGATGTCGGTCTGCTGAGTCAGGAACTGAGGTGCGTTCCAGTAGTAATTTTGTGCGGACACACCGTGCACGATGATGATCAGCAGCCCCAGAGCCATGAGCGCCGATCGGAAACCGAGCAGGTTACCGAATCTGAGATCTGCGCCGCGTGCGTGCGCAATCGCTCTACTCACTGCCCCAGCCTTGAAAGGATGTTGTTGCGAAGATCAACCAGCGGGGAGTACCCACGATTAGCCGGATTCTGCCAGATTCGGTCAACGATGGCAAGAGCATCTGCAAGACGGCCGCCAATGAACAGATTCTGTGCCTGACTGAACTCCTGCATTGTCGCGCCGGGCAAGGTATAGGTCGCCGGACTTCCCAGAGCAATACGGTATCGGTCCAGCAGGACTTGAGCATTCCGGTTGTCGGGATTCAGTTCAAGGGCCTTCTCCAGCCGAACCACCGCCACCTGTGTCTGAGTGCGGTCTCCCGTTGCGGCAAGTTTCTGTGCATCTGCAACCAGAGTGTCCGATTCCTGCTTCTTTGCAATTGTAACAGGATTCGGCCGGATGCCCAGATCTATTTCGAGCCTCGCAATCTCGTTCTGAAGCCCCGGAAAGTTTGCATCAATAGCACGCAGATCATATAGATCAACAAGCGCAGAGCGAGCATTGGTTTTGCTGCGGCTGACCGCTTCGTCGAACCGTTGCTTGAAGATCTCCGGGAACTGTTTTGGATTGGTTATTTGCAGTATCCGGAGGGCAAGGACGCGGGCTTCCTGGTTGAACGGTCGCGCAACCACAACGCTTTGAATATTCGCCTCCGCCTTTGCAAGAAATACCTTTCCCTCCTGCGTATTACCACTTGTGTACAGCTGTTTCCCCTCGGTAAAATTCTCTTTCGCACGATTGAGGTAATTCCCCAGAGTGAAGAACAGTGGATCCGTTTCGGTGAGCTCGCGCGTGTTCTGAAGATTCAAGGCAGCCTGAACAATTTTGAGCCAGTTTTCGATTTCGAGTTGCGGAGTATTGGGCGACACCGCCGACCACAGATTTTTCGCCTTCAACAGATCGGCCTCGGCCTGCGCAAACTGATCCTGCTGATATTCCGATCGTCCCTGTTCGATGAGATTCCTCACGTCGGTCACAACCCGAACATAGTTCGCGCGCTTGATCTGGTCACCGAGATCTGCGAGTCGCCGGTCCATTGTATCGCTGTAATTCTGATCATGCTGCAGATCCAGAGCCTGAAGGGAAACCTGACGTGCGTCCTGTAATTTCTGAATCGCCGTCTCGACGTCACGTCGAGTAAGCGCAACCTGGGCCTCCTGAAGTGCGCGGTCCGCTCGCGTGCGAAGATTTGCAGCAAGCTCCACATTTTTCCGGGCAGTGGCGGCATTCGTCTTGGCCTGATCCAGGAGCGTAGCGGTCTCCTGATCGAGAGATTTCGCAACGTCGATACTTGACTTGATACGCGGAAGCTCGGAAATGTAGACCGGTGCATTTGAATACTGGTCGAGGTAAGATTTTACATCCGATTCGAGCGTGGTGAGTCCCGCCACAGCATCGTTCAAGGTGGCGAGCGCCTTCTCCGGATACCGATAGGTCACCGTTGCCTCCGACCCCTGGCTCACAACCGTCTGCTGCACACCTTTCAGATTCTTATCCGCACTTGCCACGGCAGACTGAGCCTGAGCGTACGACGTTTTCAGATTTGTCATCTGTAGCTCTGCAATCTTTTCCACGCCCGTCGCGTCGGTTTGCTGCAGGCGCCCCGCTGCGGTCTGGTAATCCGCGTAGGTCTGTTCCGCAATCCTGAGAGCTGATTGATTGTCGTACGTCCCACTGGAGTCTTTCAACGTACCCACCCGCTGCTTCCAGATATTCATATTCTTCTCGAGCTCGCTCAGGAAACCGTCCAGCTTATTTCGATTGGCAACCAGATCGACCAGCGTTTTTCCCGAAAGGACATCGACCCCCTGCCCCCCCTGAATAAGACCTATGAGAGTCCGATAGGATTCAGAAGATTCGTACAGATACTGCGCCGTGAGAAATTCGGGTAGATGCTTCCTGAGCATGTCCTGATCCGCTGCTGGAAGAGTCAGGTCGCTGTTCACGGTGAGGCGGCGAGTCCACAGTTCAACGGTCGAGAATGCAACGCGGGCCACTGGAATCGTTGAGACAAATTTTTTCTCTGCCTCAGCGAGCGAGCCGGAGTCGTACTGATCTATGCTGCTCTGATATTCAGAGGACGCACGGGCAATGATTGCCTTGTCGGCACCTGTCTGGGACGAGTCGAGGAAACCTGCAATGGCAGCCAGAATTCCCTCGCGGAAGCTTACCTGCGGGCGTCCACGAATGTACCAGGTAATAAAGGTCAGATACCAGTTCTGTTCGACCTGGGGCTTTTCAAGGTGTGCCTGTGCATTTATCGAATCCAGTGAGTTTGCGGCGGACTCGAGGCCGTTTCTCAACGTCAGAACCTGCACAATTCTCTTCGTGAGTTCATCGAGACGACTGGTCAAGAGTTTCGGGTCTCCGTTTGCGGCAGCCGCCTCGAAGCTCCGCGCGGCCTGTTCAATCCCGCTCATGGATGCAATGAACTGCTGTACAGTGTCGGTAATACGTGTGGTCGCAGTTTCCGCACGACCGACAACCAGTTGCTGCGAGTAGCCTTCGGCAAGAAACTCCGCACGGAAGATGTCGAACCCGCTGAGATATGCCCGAATTGCCTCGGCATATTTGCCGGCTTTGATGAACGCATCGCCGGACGCCATGACCTCGTCGAACTTGTTGAGGTTATATCTGAACTGTACAATGGCCTGCCACTCGGTAAGATTGCGTTTTGTGCGTTCGTTGGGCGCGGCATCGAGCTTCTTCATCTGTTCGATAATTGCAAGTGCCTTTTCCGGCTTGTCAGGTTCGGTCTTGATTACCTTGATCAGCTCCTGCCACAGCGTGAAATACTCTCCGCGGATGTTGCGGATCGTCTGCATGAGGGACTCTGCCTCGTCTATGCGATCCGGATGCTTCCGGACCGTATCGGTGAGCAGTAGAATGGCGTCATTGAGCCTCTTTCGGATAATGAGATCCCGCGCGGTCGCAATAGGATCTTCCTTCTGCCCTCCCGCCACGGCAATTCCGGCGACAGTGAGAGCGAGAAAGATTAGTGCGAAAGCAACTTTTTTACCACGCGAAACGGCGAAACCCACCTGGAAATCTGTCTCCTATTTCCCTGACTACCAATCTACTTTAGTTTCGGCAGTTTTAGACCGGGCCCACACGTTGCGTTAATATGGAATAATAACAACGTGGGTAGTATACTTGCTTTGAGATGAAAAAGTCAGTCTCAGTGGTCCTCATCACAATTTTCCTCTCGACCTCCGCTATATATACGGCTTACGCGGTCGACTTTGCTGACACCTATAACTATATCGTGGGAGTGTTCGATGCAACAGGAGCGCAGAACACTGGACTCACGGTTTTTCCCACACTGCTCATTCCCTCGGGTGGCCAGGCGGAAGGTATGGGGAATGCATATACCGCCGTGGGGCGGGACGTGAGCTACCTGGATTCCAATCCCGCGGCGAGCGCAATGTTGCAGTATACTGAGCTTGCGGTCCAACACCGGAATCTCATTGCTGACGCAAATCTCGAGAGCCTTCTGTATACCATCCGGCTCGACAATCTCGGACTTGGCGCCTCAGTGAAGTTTCTGCATGTCCCGTTTACCGGTTATGGATCGCTCGGACAACAGCTTACCACGTTTCGTTACACCGAAACGGTTGCCACACTGAATGCCGCGTACAATTTTTTTCATGGATTCTACTTCGACGGACTTTCACTCGGTGCGGACGTCAAGGTCGCGTACCGGGGAGAACCAAATGTCACCGGATTGATCGAGAATCAGTCGGCATTTGGAATCATGGGCGATGCCGGAATGCTCGTTCGCTTCAACTTTCTGAAGTTTTATGCCTCCCGCATGCGTAATTTCTCCGTCGGACTCTCCGCCAGGAACTTCGGACCTCCGGTCCTGAACGAGCCGCTCCCATCTCTGCTCACTGCAGGCGTCTCCTATTCCCCGCTTCGGCCGCTGTTGTTTGCCTTCGATTTCAACTATCCGGTGAGTCTGATGTCCTCAGTACCTGCGGCCGGACCCGGATTCGCCACAGGCGTTTCGGTTGTGTTTACCGATTTTTTTGCCACACAGGCCGGTTTCCAGCTCAAGGGAGGAGACCCCAGAATCACTCTCGGGGCAGACGTAAATCTGACGTCTTTTGCCATTCATGTAAATTATATTCTCGATATGACCACCCAGTTCGGAGCTCTGGACAATTTCAGCATTCAGATGCGCTTCAACTTCGGCGACCGTGGTCGGGGCGCCCGGCAGCGTGCGATCGAGATTGAGTACCTGAACGCACTTGATTCCCTTGCAAAGGGAGACCTTAACTCAACAATCCAGCTCTGCCGCCAGATTCTTACAAACGATCCATCTTTCGATCCGGCGCGGGAGACACTCAGGAATGCACTTCGAAGCCAGGATCTTCAAGCCCAGATGGATTCGCTCAAGAAACCGACTACCGTTGGTCCGCAGCCCGGTGCGCCGGCCGGAGGCAACGGCCCGGCTACCGGTTCGAAATAACTCCCGCTCGGAGCTGCATATAGAGTGCGTAGAGGGGAAGGTCTATCTTCCCGGCACTCACCTTTCGGCGGAGATTCTCGAGCCTTTCGGTCGCAACGGGAACTGCGGCCGGACGAACACCCCGTAGCGCTCCTCCACCCAAAGTTCTGACCGGAGAAACACGAAGAAAAAGCTCATCCCACACTTCGTACCTGCTGAACATTTTCCGAAGATAGCGGTACAGCTGAAACGCCTCGTCGGGATAATCATCCACAAGATCATCGTCGTCTGTTCCGAGAATCTCCATCAGATCTTCGGAATCCATTCCGTCATAAACCGCAAGCCGAGCCTCGATGAGATGGGCGAACTCGCTCTCTTCAAATCGAATGCTGTCGACCCGGGACCGGAGGGCAATACGTCGGTCCAGAACTGCTTCTGATCGAATATCTCTCCTGCTGAGCAGGAAGTAACCGGCAATTCCCACAGCAAGGGACACAACAAGCGCGGTAACGACGGGAATGGACCGGGCAATACCAAGGGTCAGTCCAAAATAGACGATGAGGAACACGACGGCCGAGAGCAGAAACCGCGGGATGAACCGGGCATCTCCAACCCACTGACGAACGGCTCCATCCAGGAGAGAGTACATATAGTCCCGAAGCTCGAATACCTGAGAGATATCCGGGTCCGACCCGTATAGCCCCTTGATTTCTCCTCGTTCGAGCATTCGAATGATCTGACTGCGATCCCGGAATGGGTGAAGAAAGGTTCCTGATCCGTCGGCAGACCCGGTCCGTGCGACATGAAAGATATAATAGGTATCTGTTCTACTCATTTTGACGGCACACTCGCTTCGCTCCGCCGGATGAGTTCCGCCATCTCCGTATGCTTGAAAAGCTCCGCATACTTGCCGGCGGTCATTCCGAGCTGGTCAACAGGACTCGTGTCCGCGTTGTGTTCGAGCAGGAGACGCGCAACCGACGTAAAACCCTCGCCAACGGCGAGCATGAGCGAAGTCTGGCCGTTCTTACTTTGAAGATCTGTGTCGGCACCCGCGTCAAGAAGCCTTTCTACCGAACCAAGATCTCCACGCACCGCGGCCTCCATCAGGGGACTGTTCCCGCGATCATGGCTCACCGCATTGACGTTTGCTCCTTTCTCGAGAAGCAGATCGATGAGTTCGCGGTGCCGATTGCGAATTGCCAGACTCAATATCGGGACACCGCGGACATCACGGCTGTCGGGCGAGAAGCCTATTCGAAGGAAGTTCTTCGTCGGGTCAACGGCGCCCTCTTCGACGCAACCGGCAAAAACGTCTTCGGCTATTCCGAGCCCCATGGCCTGCAGTTCGGTGCGTGCCCGTTCAATTCGAGCGCCCTTCCGCCACACCTCGCGTGCCAGGAGAATCTCTTCCTGAAGCTGTTCAAAATCGTCCACCTGCGTGAATACCATCAGATGTCCCGGAAGTGCGAGCCCGGGACGTCTGAACAACAGGACCGGACAATCCCGGCCAACGCCGTAACCGCTCACAAAACCGAGCCAGCGGGAAGCTACGGCAGTTGCCGAAAGCACAATGATGATATGGGTCAGCCCTGAAAAATTATACCGAATTTCCTCTCCGTTGAGCTGCTCCCAGGACCGGCCCATCTGATATGCAGATGCCCTTACCCGGTGACTCCGAAGCAAACGCAGTATTTGCACTGCCAGCTCACGTTGTCCGGAATCCACAAAAATGCCAATTTTCACACCTGCTCCCCCACGCCGTTTCCCTTATTCCGGATAGCTACTTCAAGTTTCGGCAATCCCGACAGAAAGATTCACCCAACACTCCGTCTTTGAAAAAGCAATCCGACTTGCAACGCGCACTTGGTTACTTTACAGTGGAGGCTCATTGGCCGTAAAGGGTTCAGGATAGAGAAACCACAATGCACACCGTTCAGAAGAACACACTCTCACAGGCACAACTCGGCAGATCGATGACCGCAAGCTTAATGGCAGGTGCGGCCGGTACTCTCTGGGTCGTTGTGGGAAGCCCGCAGCCGATATTCAATGTGTTTGTAAGCAACACCATGAACGGAGGGGCGTCATACCTCGGTCTGCTGGTTGGAATCCTGTCGCTCGCCGGACTCTTCCAGATTCCCTCCATCTTCATATATTCACGGTTGAAACGAAAGAAAACATTCTGGCTTGTCACCAGTACCGTGCACCGACTGAACGGGTTTGTCCTTGCGGGAGTCGCATTCTCCGTAGCACAAGGCGGGGCCAAGCCCCGGGGGCTCAGCATCATTCTCATCGGTATGACTGCCAGCTGGATCATAACCAACATCAGCGCGTCCGGCTGGTGGAGCTGGATGGCGGAGATTGTCCCCGAAAAGATAAGATCCCACTTCTTTGGTCGTCGTTCGAGCATATCCAATATTGTAAACATTGCCTGGTTCTTTTCGGTGAGCGTGGTGCTGGACACCGTCTCCGGTAATGCCCTGTTCTACACCTACGCAGTCATTTTCACGATAGGCGGTCTCGGCGGACTTGCAGATATCCTGCTGCACATTATTATTCCGGAACCTGCGATTCCTGACCGAATTGAAACAGAACAGTCTCCGATTCGGCATCTCACCTGGTATGAGTTTCTTGAACCGCTTCGAAACCGGAATTTTGTTCGGTTCTGTCTCTCGGTCGGCGTTGCACTTTTTTCAATAAACGTTTCCGGACCCTTCCTTGCGCCGTACATAACTTCCCACGACGGGGTGGCCGCACCAAACACATGGCTCGGCATCATGTTTGTCATTTCCCAGTTGCTCTGGATCCTGCTCTCTCCGGCGTGGGGGATGGTCATGGACAGACTGGGTCGCAAACCGGTCGTCATGATCGGCTTGCTTTTTACATTCAGCTGGGTTGGATATCTCTTCCTCAATCACCGTAACTACACGTTCATTCTCCCGCTCATTTCGCTTGCAGGCGGTGTGCTCGCTCCTGCATTCTGGGACGGTACGAACCAGCTCATGTTGAGCCTGACCCCGGAAAAGAACCGCATCTCCTTCGTTTCCTGGTATTGGGCGGCAATCGGTGTTATTTCGGCCTTCGGTAGCTTTCTCGGTGGCGCGCTGGATGCTCGATTTCGAGGCGTCCGGATTACCATTGTGTCCGGCTTCATAATTCAAGGCCTGCAGATAGTTATTCTCATATCTCTCGGTCTGATACTCCTCAGCTTGCTGGTGCTCTCCCGCATCCGCGAACAACGAGGAAAACCGCTTGGTTTCGTGTTCTCGCTCGTTACCAATCCCGGCGTATTTCGGACATTCATGAACATTGGAACAATCAGCCGAACCAGTGCGTCCTATCGTGTCGCTCGGGCCTTGCGGGCAATTGATGGTTCGACGAGCAATCTTGCCCTGGAAGAGGTCATTTCGCGAATCGAGGATCCGGATCCCGAGGTCAGAGAAGAAGCAGCGCGTGCTCTGGGCAGAATTGGAGCGCCGGAGGGGTTCGACGCTCTTGTGCACCAGATAGCAGACCCGAGTTCAACGGTTCGCTCCCAGGCTGCACGCTCCCTGGGACGGATCGGGGACCGGCGGGCGGTGCCGTACCTGGTTGCAGGGCTGGCAGACTCATCAGAAGACCTGAAGGAGGCGTGTCTGTACGCCCTCGGCGAAATTGGTGGAGAGGATGCTGCTCAGGAAATCCTTCATGTCTTTCGGCAAATTGGTTCGGAACGGCTTGTGGCAACTGGAGCTGCTGCGGTCTCGAAGCTCGGCATTCTGGAAGCGGCCTGGGAAATTGTTCCCCGCATGCATCAGACATTCAATCCCGTACTTCGCAACCAGCTCGCAATAGCCTTCGGAAATCTTGTCGGCAAGCCCGGCGAGTTCTACCAGTATGTCACGGGGAGCGAGGCGCAGCAGCAGGTCAGGAGCACTCGGCTGTTCCAGGACGCGCAACGAAATCTTGGAAACATCATTCGTGCGCCGCGCCTGGATGCGCGGGACATTGAACGGACACGCGGCGAGTTTTCGGCGGACCTGCGCAATATTCGTTCGTTCTTCGAGGATGAAATGTACATCCAGGCACTCAATCTGAGTGAGCACGTGGCATTCAGACTCGGTCAGATGGTCCTTCCCGAAAGTACTCCGGCGGAACTCTATCTGGAATATGCCATCTTTGTTGACCCCAAGTTCGGACTCTGGTGGTGGTTTCTTCAGGAGGCCCAGCTCAATGCTGAATCCACCGAAAGTGCCGTCGTATTGCGCATTGATGTGCTCCTTTCGCTCTATTTTCTCAGTACCTTTCACATGCCGCCCCTCAGCGGCATGACCGTCAATCACCCATAAACAGGAGTTCTTGCATGAAGGTCTTGAAAGTCCCATCAGCCACAGTGCTGCAGTCCCCCTCGCAACCATTCTTTCTTGACGGCGGTACAACGGGGGTCCTTGCAATCCACGGCTTCACCGGCGTGCCAGGAGACATGCACTATCTTGCCGAGAGGCTGAACACCGAAGGGTACACCGTATCAGTCCCGCGTCTGCCGGGGCACGGAACAAACGCGGTCGATTTTCGCTCAACGAACGGCAATGACTGGCTCCGCCGGTGTGTGGACGCGTACCTGGATCTCAGCTACCACTGCGAAAAGGTTTATGTGACCGGACTTTCAATGGGCGGGGTTCTCACGCTTCTGCTTGCAACGATGTTCGACATAGATCGCATCGCACTATCCGCTCCGGCAATTACCACATCAAACAGCATGATTCGCCTTACACCGATTCTCCGGTGGTTCATGACTCACGGCGCGCCGCGAGAGGCTGAAGAGTACGAAGATCCGGGGTATCGTGCGCTGGCCCCGGAATACTGGCGGTACGACTGGCTGGCCCAGGTAGCGTCGCTCTACAAGCTGCAGAAAACCGCGCAGAAGCGTCTTGCACGCGTCCGGGCGAAGACGCTGACAATTGTGTCCGAAAAGGACAGCATGGTGCCTGTTCGAGCAGCAGAGATAATTGAAAAGGGACTTGGCTCCGAGGTTAAACGTCGGCTCGTACTGAAAGAAAGCGGACACGTAGTGGTGAACGGCAAAGAACGGGAATCGGTCGCCGACGCCATCATCGAATGGTTTCGCGACGACTGATTCCCGTCTGCCTGTCTACCAGAGCTGATGGACGTGAGGCTTCACAAGCTCATCATATACCGCGCGGATTTCGCTCATCTGTGCCTCCGAGAGCCCGGGAAGTTCGGACGCTCGAACGTTCTGCTCCACCTGGTCTACGCGGCTCGCGCCCGGAATGACCGTGCTCACCTCCGAAAACATCAGGATCCAGCGAAGTGCGGAAAGCGGCATGGAGACATCCGCGGGCAGAATGGTTTTCAACCGCTCCACGGCCGCAAGTCCGATATCGTAGGGAACTCCTGAGAATGTTTCGCCCTTGTCGAATGATTTACCTTCGCGGTTGAAGTTGCGATGATCACCCTCCCGGAACTTGGTGCTCGAGTTGTATTTGCCGGATAGAAGTCCGCTGGCCAGAGGAACGCGTACAATAACACCGATGTTCCGTCGCTTTGCCTCGGCGAAGAACAGTTCGGCCGGCCGAAGTCGAAACATATTGAATATTATCTGAACGGTTGTGACATTCGGGTATTCGATTGCCTTCAGCGCCTCCTCCACCTTTTCCACGCTCACACCCAGATTTCGGATTTTCCCCTCTTCCTTCATGCGCTCGAAGGTGGCAAACACCTCTGGACGATAGAACACATCCGTGGGGGGACAATGAAGCTGGATGAGATCGATGGAATCTCTTCCCATATTCTTCAGACTGTCATTCACGAACCCTCGCAGCGCATCCGGTGTGTACATATCCGCGGTGTGCGGCTTCAGTCGCCGTCCGCACTTTGTGGCAACGAATATCTCCTCGCTTCGGGATTTCGCAACACGGGACACGACGGATTCGCTCATTCCGTCACCGTAGACGTCGGCGGTGTCCAGAAAGTTGACACCACTGTCAATTGCGCTGTTTACCACCTTCTCGGCAGTAGTCACGTTGAAGTCGGATCCCCATCCGCCCCCAACCTGCCAGGTGCCCAGAGATACTTCCGAGACACGAATACCCGTCTTCCCCAGTTGCCGATACTTCATTGAGTCCTCCCGATCCGTTCATAAGAATATGGTCAAAGCTACTGCCCGCATGTGCCCGTCGGCAAATCGATGATATTGCAGGAACTGCCTATTCAGTCTATAGTCACGCGTATGCTGCTGTTCATGATCAAGAAGTCCTTCTTCGATATGTGGGACAATTTTCTGGCCGTTATTCTCCTGAATCTGGGATTCATCGTAATGCTCACGGTGCCGTTGCTCCTGCCATATGCGCTGGTCAAGGTCAGCACCGTGCTGTCGATAATAACCCTGATTGTCGGTGTCGTTCTTCTCTTCGTCTATGCAGGAGCCGCCGCAATGGTTGCGCGAGACATAGTCGACTACAAGGCGCCCGAGTTCAAGGAGTTCGTCGGCCACCTGAGAGAGACCTGGATGGGGAGCGCCGTACTCGGGCTCATCTACGCACTGCACGTGTTCGTCCTTTCAGTTGCGCTGCCGGTTTATTCCAGCATGGGAAACCTGCTCGGACTTGCCGCACTGGTATTCCTCTTCTGGGCAAGTGTTATCTGGCTTTTCTCGAGTCAGTTCTTCTTCCCCATTCGCGCACGGCTGGATACCAAACTGCCCAAGATCATCCGAAAGTGTTTTATTGTCTTTTTCGACAACACCGGATTTTCGCTGTTCAGCGGTATTGGGGCAGCACTTATTATGATCGTTTCCGGGTTTACCGCCTTCCTGATACCTGGTTTCGGCGGGATGCTCATCTGGTTGCAGGCAGGCTTCAAACTTCGGCTGTTGAAGTACGACTACCTCGAGAACGACTCGGATGCAAACCGGAAGCGTATCCCGTGGGACGCGTTGCTCATAGATGAACGGGAGCGGGTTGGAAAACGTTCACTCAGAGGAATGATATTCCCCTGGAAAGAGTAAGACCGCGCCGGGGAACCGGAACCGGACCTGCGTAGCGCTGAAAACGGCCACCACTGGATATCCGGCGGTGGCCGTTTTCGGGTCTGGAATACAGATTTCAGCCGGCTGCCCGCAGCGCTGCCTCTTCTGCAAGAGCAATGGAGCCGAGCACTCCCGCTCGGTTTCCGAGGCCCGGCGGAACAATGAAAGAATCAATCCTGTCCAGAATTACCGGTGCCTGTATGTACCGGTTCAGCAATTCGCCCACCCTCTTCCGGATCTTTGGGAAGAGCTGCACCTGGTCCATGACCCCTCCGCCAAGAATCAGCCTCTGGGGAGAAAGAATTACCGTATAATTCACCAGTGCGAACGAGAGGTACTCCGCAACCAGATCCCACACCGGATCATCGGCCGCTATGTCACTCCCCTTACGTCCGGTTCTTGCCTCGATGGCCGGTCCTGAAGCGAGTCCTTCCAGGCAGTCTCCGTGAAACGGGCAGCTTCCCTTGAACGGGTCGCGGGCAAGATCGTGCGGTATCCGGACGTGTCCCATTTCCGGATGGATCATTCCGTGATGCGGCCGTCCATCGATGAGCACCCCGCCTCCGATTCCGGTCCCAACGGTCAGATAGATAATCGTTGACAGGCTTCTACCCGCGCCCCAACGCCATTCGCCCAGCGCGGCGCCGTTCACATCGGTGTCGAATCCGACCGGCACGCCAAGCGCCCGGTGAATCGGCCCGGCGAAATCAGTGTGGACCCACGCCTTTTTCGGTGTCGTTGTTATATAACCGAAAGTCGGAGAACCTGGATCAGGATCCACCGGACCGAAGGCGCTGATGCCAATTGCATTCAGTTGACCATGCGGTTGGTTGCGAAAAAACTCTATGGCCTTTCGCAACGTCGACTCAGGATCCTCGGTCGGGAAACGCGTCTCTTCCCGAATATCATCGGGTCCTGTCCCAACGGCGCACACAAACTTGGTACCGCCTGCCTCAATTCCCCCGTACAGTGATGCGGCCATCTGCCACCCCTCTTGTGTATCTTTTCGAATCACTCCCGAACGTACACCTGTCCGTCTGCCGCCGGCGGCATTACCCGTCCAACAAGACCCGCCACCGCGATGATTGTCGCCAGATACGGGAACATTGAGAGGAAGGGGGATGGGATGGGCACGTTCAACACGGAAAGCGTGAATTGCAAAGCATCCGTGAAACCAAAGAGGAGCGCTGCCCCCAGGGCTCCTATCGGCCGCCACTTGCCGAAGATCATTGCCGCCAGCGCAATGTAACCGAGCCCGGCAGTCATGTTAATTGCGAATTGACCGGTCGAACCGATCGTGAACGAGGCACCGCCGATTCCGGCGACGACACCACCAAGAATGACATTCCGATAGCGAACCCGGTTCACGTTGATTCCAACGGTGTCCGCCGCCTGTGGATGTTCGCCGACCGCGCGTACCCGCAGTCCCCACCGTGTCTGGAACAGACCGATTTGCACAGCAACGAGAATGATTATCGTCAAGTAGACGAAGATATTCTGGTTGAACAGTAATGGTCCGATAATGGGAATCTTGTCCAGAAGAGGGATCGAAATCGGATTGAACACCGCGGGGCTATTCAGCAGTTGCTGGTTTGGAACGAGCAGCCCCTGCAGGAAGAAGCTTGTCAAACCGAGCGCAAAGGCGTCGAGTACAACACCAACAATTATCTGGTCCGCCGCGTAGGTTATGGTGAATATTGCAAGGATGAGACCCACTGTGCCGCCCACAACGGCGCCCGAAAGGAGTCCAAGCCAGAGATTGTGACTTGCGCTGCCAATCATTGCACCGAAGAATGCCGCAAAGAGAAATTGCCCCTCTATTGCAATGTTTATGACGCCCGCACGTTCGCACAACAACCCGGACAGGGCACCAAGCGTGAGCGGAACAGCTTGAATGAGCATTGCCATGAGCAGCCCTTCGACATCCACCGACACGCCTTTTCCCGCCCATGCAAGAAATCCAATACCGAAGAGCACGAGGCCAATTCCGAAAAGCAGGTAGGTATGTCTATTCTCTTTCCAGAGGATCTGCACCACGCCGAGAATGGCGGTAATGATTCCAAGAACGATAATGGTTGCGAGTACCGAGAGATGGATATTCGGTATCTGGATTGCTGGACGTGCATTGAGCTGGAACGTTGTCTTCACGGAAGCCGGCGCGTCGGTTGCGAAAACCAGCAGCATGATTGCCGCGACAACAAGCAACGCAATGCCGAGGCCGATCCTTCGTGGAGCAATCGGATCTTTCTTCATCTCCCTGGAGCCGTTTTCGCCGGAGTTCGCCGGAACATTTTCCGGCAGGTCTGTGTACTCGTTACTCATCCGCCCCATCCTCCGAAGATCCGTTCACCGGCACGTGCCAGTTTTATTCGATAGATTGTCCTGATTACTCCGGGTGCCGCGACGAAGAGCACGACGAGCGCCTGAATAACTTCGACCAGCTGAAGCGGAATGTTCGTGTTTACCTGCATGGTCCGGCCGCCCGCGGTAAAAGCGCCGAATAGCAGTGCGGAAAGTGCCACACCGAGCGGCGAGCCGCGCCCCAGAATGGCGACCGTTATGCCGTCAAACCCGGCAGTGCCACCGTACATCGGCGCCATGCGGTGGTCTACGCCCATGACCTGGAAAGCGCCGGCAAGACCGACGAGCAGTCCCGCAAGCGTCATTGCCACCACATACTGTCGCCGGACGTTGACACCCGCTACCCGCGCGGCATCCCGGTTTGCTCCAAGCATGCGGAATTGAAAGCCAAGTGTGCTCTTCGTGAGCAGCCACCATACTCCAACGGTGAACAGAATTGATAGAATTATTCCCAGGTTTACCCGCAAGGATGGGCCGAAAATATGAGGGAGCCGTCCGGTCGGGGTTATCATCTTGGAAATCGACTGATTTCGTGGTGGCGCCTGATACAGCTCCGTCGTAAGCAGGTAAGTCAACAGATTCAGCCCGACGTAGTTCAGCATCATCGAGGTAATGACCTCGTGGGCACCGGTGCGTGCCTTGAGAATCCCGGGAATGAATCCCCACGCAGCGCCAAAAAGTGCGCCGAAAATGATGGCAATCGGGATATGAAGGATCGGCGGAAGGCCGGTGAAGAGAAATCCCGCAAGAGTTGCCCCGGCAGCACCAAGGATGAGCTGGCCCTGCCCACCAATGTTGAACAGGCCGGCGCGGAACGCGAGCGCAATGCCAAGTCCGGCCATCATCAGCGGTGTGGTTGAAACAAGGGTTTCGGAAATTGGCCGAAACGCGTTCACGAGGTCAACCTTGTTGCCGCTCGCGATGGCCTGGATCATCAGCCCGGGACGACCCAGAGATCCCTGCAGCAAGGATCCGTATGCATTTGCAATTGCGGCCCAGGTCTGCGCAAGTGCCTGCCCCGGGGCAATGAAGAAACGCCCCCATGCAGATGTCGCCGCAGGAGTGGCAAAGACAATGATGATCCCGCCGATGACCAGAGCGCTAAAGAACGCGAGTACGGTTATGACAAAGGTATTCCCGCTCAGGAGGAAGCTCCCCAGCCGCTGGAGAAACGAATGATGTATACCGTCGTGTCCTGCAGACTCTGGCCCGCGTGACTCCGGTGTCTGCTCGCTCACGTACCACCTCCAACCTCAGCCGGACTCGAGCCGGCCATAAGAAGCCCAATTTGTTCTCGCGACAAGTTCCCGGCAGGATACGGTCCGGTCAGTTTTCCGCGATACATTACAACGATCTGATCCGCCAGCGCCATGACTTCGTCAAGCTCGACTGAGACAAGGAGGACGGCGGCGCCGGCATCCCGTGCCTGGACCAACCGCTGGTGAACGTACTCGATCGAACCGACATCCAGGCCGCGTGTGGGTTGTGATGCGACGATCAATCTGATTTTTCGGGAGAGTTCCCGCGCAACAATTACTTTCTGCTGATTTCCACCGGAAAGCGTCCGAACCGGTACCGCGTTGGACCGGGCCCGGACATCGAACTCGCTCATGCGCTTTGTTGAGGTCTGCCGGATGGTATCCCAGTCCAGGGCGCCGCTGTGGGAAAACGGAAGCTCATCATAGACGTCGAGGACCATGTTCTCGGCAATGGAAAACGAACCGACAAGTCCGTCACGAAGACGATCTTCGGGAATGTGCGCTATTCCGGCGCGGAGAGCGTGTTTCGGCGATGATCCGGTAATGTCGGTGCCGTCGACCCGGATAGATCCCATGACGACGGTCGCGAGACCGGTTATGGCGCGGGCAAGCTCCGTCTGACCGTTGCCTTGTACTCCTGCAACTGCAACGATCTCTCCCGCATGTACCGTGAAAGTCACTTCCTCGACCGCAGTGCGGCCGGTGTCATCCAATACCGACAGATTGCGAACATCCAGCACCGGCTCGCCGGGCTTTGCGGGGGCCTTGCTTACGGACAATTCAACGCCGCGGCCAACCATCATGGACGCAAGTTCCTGTTCGCTGGTCTTTGATGGTATTGCCTCGCCAACAACGGCACCCAGCCGGATAACGGTTATCCGATCGGCCACCTCGAGTACTTCTTTCAGTTTGTGAGTAATAAACAAAATGGTTCTGCCCGATTCGCGAAGAGACCGCATTACCTTGAACAGATCTCCCGTCTCCTGCGGGGTCAGAACTGCAGTTGGCTCGTCCAGAACAAGAACTTTTGCCTCCCGCGCAAGCGCCTTTACAATCTCCACGCGCTGTTGCTGCCCAACGGAGAGCTCGCCGACAATTGCATCGGGATCGACCTCGAGGCCGAAACGCCGGGAAAGCTCGGTGATCTCTGTATTTGCGCGACGCCGGTCAAGAAAGCCGAATCGTTTCGTCTGCTCGAATCCGAGCATGACGTTCTCGGCCACGGTAAAGGCAGGAATGAGCATGAAGTGCTGGTGCACCATCCCAATGCCTGCTCTTATCGCCTCGCCCGGATCTTTGAAGTGGGCGGCTTTGCCGTCAAGAAGAACCTCGCCCTCGTCGGGACGGTACAAACCGTTCAGGACGTTCATGAGGGTCGACTTCCCGGCGCCATTTTCGCCGAGGAGGGCGAGAATTTCGCCCTCCTCGGCAGTCAGATCAATGCGGTTGTTGGCGACAAGGTCGCCAAACCGCTTCGTAATTCCCTTCAGTTCAAGACGCATTACAGGTTACCGACGTTTCAGTTCGCCGGATATGATTTCGGATCAACGGAGATGGTCCCGTCGATAATTCCCTGCTGAATCTTCTTGACTTCGTTCTGTACCTTCTCGGGCACCTTGCTGGCAAAATCATGGAACGGAGCAATGGATACGCCGCCATTCTTCAGGGTGCCAACATAGTTGCCGCCCTTAAAGGTTCCATTCAGTGCTTCGAGTGCAGCGGTCTTGACCGATACATCGATACCTTTCACAACACTGGTTATAATAAGACTCCCGTACTGCGGAGCAGATATGAACCCGTCAGTATCGACCCACTCGAGATAGACTGGATTCGCGCTTCCCTGATTGTGCTGCTGAACGGCCGCGGCTGCACCGAGACCGACGGAACCGGCTACCGGCAGGATAATGTCGGCTCCCTGGTTCATGAGGGCTTCAGTTACGGTCTTTCCCTTTGCCTGGTTGGTGAAATCGTTGGTAAACGTTCCGCTGTTCTTCTCAGGATCCCAACCGAAGGTCTGCACCTTCGCATTGTTCTGCTGGTCGTAATAGCGTACTCCTGCAACGAAACCATTCATGAAGATAGTTACTGTCGGAATGTTCATTCCGCCGAAAGTCCCAACTTTCCCGGTCTTTGACATGGCTGCCGCAACGTAGCCTGCGAGGAAGGCGGCCTCGTCGGTCTTGTAGGTCAGCGCAAGGATGTTCGGAATTGCCGGGTTATAGGAATAGTCGACAATTGCGAACTTCTGGTCCGGATTTGCTTTCGCGGCGGCTGCCGTGTCGTCACCCATCAGGAAGCCGACGGTTACGATAATTCCAGCCTTCTTTTGCACAAACTGCTGAATATTCGGAACATAATCGCTCTGGTTGGTCGACTGCAGGTACTGGATCTGCATACCGGTCTGCGCCTTTGCCTCCTGGAGTCCTTTCCAGGCTGACGCGTTGAAAGAGCGGTCATCAATACCACCGGTATCGGTTACTTCACCGGCAAGAAAGCTCGAGGCCGTGCTTGCGGCGGGCTGGGATGCCGGCGCAGCAGACGATGACGATTGCTCTTTCGATCCACCCGCGAACGCGGCTGAGACCGTCAGGGCAAACAATGCAACAAATGCGAGTACCAATACGGATGCTCTTTTCATTGTTACCTCCCTCTTTGTATCAGGACGGTCATCACGTGCAGCCAGCACGACGCTCACCGATTTTGGGTGCAACATCCACCTCATTCATCACACGATCTCGACTGTTCCTGTGCCAATGATGGTAGTACATGGTTTTTCCTCTTGTCAAGCCAATCTATTCTCGACACCTTCGGGCGCAACCAATCAGATGCCCGGCGGGATCTGTTCAACGGAAATCAACACGCTGCGTGACACTTCACAGAGTCTGCAGGATATCGATATTTCGCCCGTGGTCGGAGAGCCGCTGTGACAGGTATTCGCGGTCCAGCCGCAATTCCCCGGCCAAATACCGCATTTGATCAATACTCACCAGGTTCTGTTCCAGATGCAGGTAGAGAATCGCTTTCTCGGCAATGCAGGGAACAAGGAGTGCGTTCATGTTGTGGCGACTCGTCGGCGAGGCTGAAACGAAAGAACTGCCTGCGGCGGCGTCGAACTCAAGCGTTCCGGCGGGTGCCGATTCGGTTCGGTCGTACTTTTCTACGAAGTGTTCGTACAGGCGAGAACGTTCAATATCTTCCTGTATCAGCCTCAACTCTTCCAGAAGAGGCTGGATATTTCCCTTCGACGCGTCGACTCCGAGCGGCTTCAGGATAAGATAGGTGTATTCCTTGCCGGGAAGGTAGTGATGCACATCGCAGCGGGTGCAGTAGCTCGGCTCGCGGGGATCCGATTTTTCGCGATCTCCGCCGATAACGATGAGTGGATCGAAGTAGAGTGCCGGACATTCCCGGGTCCCGACCCGGTAGTATCGGTAGGTATAGAACGAGTCCCGCATGCAGTCAGGGTGCTCACAGTAGGCGGTCAGCGGAAAAACGTCGGTTGCAAGCTCGAGCAGGAGCCGGGCGGTTGAATTGAATATCTCCTTGCGGAAATTCAGGATGAGCGTTGGAAAGATAAACACCAACCCGCGCCTTTCGGACTCGCGCATGATAACGTAGGCTATGCGCTCGTCATAAAAGGAAACCTCGTCCAGTATCCATGTCCCGTAGTCCGGATTGCGGTTAATGACGTCCTCGAGTTCGAAGGAGTCCGTTATCCGCGCAATGGCGGAGCCACACCGCTCGTATCCGCCGCGATATGCCAGGGCGTCTTCGGGGTATTCGGGGAAGCGGCCTGCGTCCAGGCTTGACCGGACAAAAAAGACTTTTCGCCGATCTGCCGAACCCTCGCGCATCCGCAATCCGAGCTCTTCCGACTTCTTGAGCGCAACCTGGGAGTCGCGCCACACGCGGGACGAATACTCGGTCTTTCCAGACCCCATGGGCCCGATAACCAGAATTCGCCGCCTTCCGCGGGAAAAATCGAAATGGTTCACGGCCGGATGCACATTGAACTCCGGAAAGCCGAAGCTTTTCAGATACCCCATCATTTCGCCGTTTTGCTCCTGTGCCGATCCGGTCATTCTGTTCTCCCACCTCGTGTGGAATGTAGTTATAAACAGTGTTTGGAAGTCAATCAAGCTGCACGGTGCCGAATATACGCTTCCTTGACATTAACGGACGCATATTCCATCATATATATACCTATCCTATCGGGAGTTATGCT
Organism: uncultured Spirochaetales bacterium; assembly: GCA_964553615.1. Taxonomy (GTDB): domain Bacteria; phylum Spirochaetota; class Spirochaetia; order DSM-27196; family DATKUC01; genus DATKUC01. The sequence goes on from CAZKMA010000018.1 coordinate 53,411, forward strand.
TAATGGCAAGAATTGTGCTCGTTTCCAACAGACTGGCCACGTCGACGACGAGAACTGAAGACGGAAGTTTCGTCTTCAGTCCGAGCGTCGGTGGGCTCGCAACCGGCCTCAGTTCGCTGCATGGAGGAGACGAAACAATCTGGGTCGGATGGAGCGGCCTGCAATCGGACGATTTGACCGAATCGGAGAGCCGATACGTCGAAAAGGAGCTGTTGGAAAAGTACAACAGCGTATCTGTTCCGCTGAGCAGCGATGAACTTGGCACATTCTACTACGGCTTCTGCAACAATATCGTGTGGCCGCTGTTCCACTACTTTCTTACTTACGTTGAATATGACAAAGCACTGTGGGATTCCTACGTTCGCGTCAACAGGATATTTGCCGATAAGGTCCTCTCGGTGGCCAGGGACGGCGACTTCATCTGGGTTCACGACTACCAGCTCATGCTGCTTCCTTCGCTGCTGAAAGAACGGCTGCCGGATTCGACCATCGGATTCTTTCTCCACATCCCGTTTCCCTCTTACGAAATCTTCAGGCTCCTGCCGTGGCGGGAAGATGTTCTGATGGGTCTCCTCGGTGCCGACCTTGTTGGGTTTCACACGTACGACTACGCCCGCCATTTCCTTTCGAGTGTCCGACGGCTTGTTGGTCTTGAACACAGCCTCGGAAGTATTCGCAGGGAGAACCGTATTGTGAAGGTAGACGTCTTTCCTATGGGAATTGACTATGAGAAATACTCGAAGGCACTCGAAGATGAAGGGATAAGACGGGAGCTGCAGAATCTGACCGATGAGCTTCAAGGGAAGAAGGTGATTCTCTCTGTCGATCGTCTGGACTACTCCAAGGGTATTCCGCAGCGACTTCGCGCCTTCCTGGCATTTCTGGAGAACTACCCGGAGTACTTAGGCAAGGTAACGCTCATTATTGTCGTCTCACCGTCCCGGACGAAGGTTCCGCAGTACATGGAACTCAAGCGTGAGCTTGATGAGCTTGTCGGCGTTGTGAATGGCCAGTTCGGCCGTATCGACTGGACTCCGGTGCAGTATTTCTATCGAACTTTCGATTTTGCCCACCTTACGGCGCTCTATGCTTTGTCAGATCTGTTACTGGTGACGCCCCTGCGGGACGGCATGAATCTTATTACAAAGGAATACATAGCAACGCATTCGGATATGCGGGCAGTTGTAGTATTGAGTGAAACCGCAGGCGCCGCGCGCGAGCTCGGGGAGGCTCTCATTGTCAACCCGACCAACATAGATGAGATAGCCGCGGCAATCCGGACCGGACTCGAAATGACCGATGAGGAGAAAATCGAAACTAACACGGCTATGCACCGCCGCCTGAAACGCTACGATGTTCACTACTGGGCGAACGACTTCATGGAAAAACTCGATGCCGTAGCAAACGATCAACGGGGTATCAGCGCACGAAGGCTGACGCAGCAACTCCGCAAGAAGTTGATCGAGGACTATCGGAACGCTGCACAACGGTTGATCCTGCTCGGCTACGACGGTAGCCTCGTGCAGCTGGCAGATCGTCCCGGGAAAGCCGCTCCCGACAGCGGTCTGATTAGCCTGCTGCAGCAACTCGGAGGCGACCCGAGGAACGCAGTGGTCATTGTAAGCGGCCGGTCGCACGACCTCCTCGAGCGATGGTTCGCAGGCCTCGAGATCGGTCTGGCATCCGGCCACGGGGCATGGTTTCGAAATGGCCCATCCGATGAATGGCAACTTATCGAGGCCGTACACGGGGAATGGAAGGAGACCATTGAACCTATCATGGAACGGTATGTTGACCGGACTCCGGGGACATTCATCGAAGAAAAGGACTTTTCGCTTGCCTGGCACTACCGGCGCGCGGAACCTGAACTTGCAGCAATCCGAGTCGCGGAGCTCAAGGATGCATTACTGAGCCTCACGTCCAACTTCAACCTTTCGGTTCTCGAAGGAAAGCAGGTTCTCGAGGTCAAGAATGCGGGAATAAACAAGGGTCGTGCCGCCACGCTATGGACCACGAAGCACGCATGGGACTTCATTCTTGCCGTAGGCGACGACTGGACAGATGAAGACATGTTCTCGGTTCTTCCGGAGGCCGCGTACACTATCAAGGTTGGACTTGAATTCTCGAACGCGCGATTTTTCCTCGAGTCTCCATCCGAAGTGCGACGGATGCTTGGCGACATGGCGGAAAGCGAAATTTCGCCTGTCGCCGGAAGTACGCCTTCCGCCGGAAGTACGCCTTCCGCCGGGCCTACGACGCCGGACGAAGGCTAACCGGATTCCGGAGAGTTCCTATCCGCTCTATTTCAACCTCGACGATATCACCGTCACCAATCGGACTTACACCGCTCGGGGTGCCGGTCAGGATGAGGTCTCCCTCTTCAAGGGTGAAATTTCGACTGACGAAGGAAATCGTCTCCGCAATGGAAAAAATCATGTGCCGGGTGTTGGAGTTCTGGACCACTTCCCCATTCTTCCGACAGACTATGTCAAGTTCCTGCGGGTTCCCAATCAGGTGATGAGGAACAATACGGGGGCCGATGGGACAGAAGGTGTCGAACGATTTTCCGCGAAACCATCCGGATCGATCGCCGTTCTGGATGTTTCGCTGACTTACATCGTTCGCACACGTGTAGCCAAAGATGACCGAATACGCGTCCTCGGCCCGGACATTTCTGCACCTCTTCCCGATAACAATGGCAAGCTCAGCCTCGTGGTCCGTTCGGGGCACTTCAAAATTGTATGACTTTAGAATCTCCGGAATTACGATCGCCTCGCCATTTCCTATGAGCACATTGGGAGTCTTGGCGAAGAGGATGGGTTCGACAGGAATGTCTTGGGTAAACCCCTGCACCCTGACCGATTCACTTTCCGCGATGTGGTCTCGATAATTCAGACCGAGCGCAACAATCTTTGTGGGCCGGACCTCGTACACTTTGTCCGTCCCTTCTACCGGAAGACGTACCATGAATGCCCCCTCAATGAAGTATAAGCTATCGTCTCCCCTGGCCGAGAGACCTCATATGGTTACCAGCTTGTCGGGAGAAGACTCATTCACATATATGTATCGATATCGACCTGAAGACTCCGCAGGTGCCGCATCGCCGGCTGCACCAACCGCGGTTGACTGTGCAGGCTGCTTTTTTCGTACTTCGGAGAAGAAATAGAGAACATCCGATATGTCCGCGTGGGAGTTGCTCATCGCGTACCGATAGACAAGGGCACGACGCTTCGCAAGCTCACGAAACCCCTGCTGCTTAGCTATTGTCGGATCAACCAGCTCTCGGAGCGCATTCCGAAGCCCTCCGTACCAGGCCCGGTACATGTCTATGTAGTTCAGAGTCTTTCGCTCATCCACATAGTAGAGCTCGAGTATTCCCGAAACGGATGGAACGCTGTTCAGGATGTCGAACTTTTCCGCCTGTCGGAGCCGCGACCACCGGACAGTGAAATATGCATCCGAGTTCCGTGTTGATTTCGTTATACTCGGTTCCATCAGGCGCGCTCCGGATTTCTCTCGCCTATGAGCCGCAGCCCTTCCAGGGTCAACCACGGCTCAACCGAATCTACGGAATCGATGAGCGTCGCGATTACGCCGGAAAGGCCGCCGGTCGCAATTACGGTAGCAGGTCCATCCAGCTCACCACGTATCCGATCTATGATGGCACCGACAAGTCCCACATACCCGAATATGATTCCGGACTGGATTGCATGGATCGTATTCGTTCCTATTGCCGAAGGTGGGGCAACCAGAGGGACGTGCGGCAGTTGATCGGTGTTCCGTGAAAGTGCATTCATTGCCGCCTGCATTCCCGGAGCTATGGAAGCACCACGAATACGGCGTGCCTGATCTACAACGGTGAAACTCAACGCGGTCCCGAAATCGACAACAATACAGTTCGATCTGCACCGATTGTATCCCGCCACCGCGTTTGCAATGAGATCGGTGCCAAGTTCCGCGGGATTTTCGATAGCAAACTCAAGCCCGATATCCAGTGTGCGCTTCACAACCAGCGGAGTCTTGTTGAGCACCGTCTCCACGAGCGTCACAAAACCGGCGGTCAGAGAAGGGACAACACTGCTCAGGACCGTTCGTCGTATGTTTTCCGCCGGAACCTCCGCTGACGAAAGGAGCGACCGCAGAGCAATGCCATATTCGTCCGCGGTACGCTCGGTGTCTGTGGAAAGTCGCCAGTGCTGGACGAGGCTCTCTTTTGCGTACAACCCAACCGCGACATTGGTATTGCCGACATCGAGACAGAGCACAAGTTCCGTCGAAAGAGTCATTACCCTTCGTTTCCACCTTCAGCTTCGAGCCCCATATACTCGAACAGCTCTTGTTGAATCCAGATGAAGTTCCTATTTTCTGTAGGCACGAGAAATCGAGCAGATTCCGACTCGTCCCCTTCTTTGGTGAAGACGGTGACCTTTTCGACGGCAAGCACGGGATATTTCTTATCCTGTTTGAACAGCTTGGACGTCCGGATGTAACTGGAAGACATATGTGGAAAAAAATCCCTGAATGCCTTCTCGAGATCCCCTTTCACGCGAACATAGAAAATTGGGCCCTGCATTTCAACGCTCCTTCCCTGGAATCAATTGCAACTCCTCCGGCCACCACAAGTATAGTCTGTCCGTGATCATATTTTCCACTCGTTTATGACGATTCGTAGCGAATTGTTATCTCTACCCGACGATTCAGCTCCTGCATGTCCGGGAGTCGGGTTACAGGATTAGAGGCACCCAGGCCTTCAACCGTGGAGGTCTGCGGAAGTGCAATGCCCGCATTCCGCAGATAGGCAGAAACTGCGTCCGCACGCTCGGTCGAAATCCATGCGCGGCCGGCTTCCGAACCCGCAATTGCGCAGTAGCCGATAATCGAAACATCAGTGACACGCGTGCCACGGAGCGCGCTCACAAGGGACTCAAGCCGCGCGCGCGCACCATCCGTAAGATGCGAATCATCCGGCAGAAAATGGATGATCAGATGTTCTTCCGTCATGGTAGGCGCCCG
>CAZKMA010000018.1:58523-75398 GCA_964553615.1 uncultured Spirochaetales bacterium
CGCGCCGAGCTGGCCGGAAGTGTCCACAGATTCCGCAATCGCAGTCCGGGGAGCAGGAGATCCGGAAGATATACGAGAACCGAGGAGAATAATGGTTCCCACAACCGCAACGACAACCGCCGCGCCAGTCGCGGCAAGAATGATCTGTTTCCCCCGTCCGGGCCTTCGGGGTAATCGCAGTGGTCCCGGGAGCCGCAAGGTCCGGGTAGCATAGGTAGCTCCGTTCAGCCTTACGTCCAAAACAAGTCGCCGTCCAACGATTGAACCCCGAAGGTCTATTCGCGGCCGTGCCGGAACTGCTGGAATATCCGAAATCTCGAAGGTCGTCAAAGGCGCATGCTCAAGTCCCGGACCGGAAACCAGAACACTGATTATTGCACGAACCTGACGCGGTTCTCTTGTCGTGAGCGACAGAGTTCTGATGCCGGAACCAGTTGCGAGAAGCAGCGGGACATAGAATCCCTCGTCAATCTGAACTTCTACAGTAACATCCACCATTTTATGATAACACAACGACCGCAACTTTGACACGAACAAAGGGGTCGTTGCAGCAGTTCCCATTTTTTACGCGGCACCGTGAACGGGCATGCTGCCGGGCGCGTCGCGACTATGTCTGTTTTATACGAGTTAGCCGCGGCCAATGCGAATTGCTGAGGCCGTTGTGCATTTCAGGGTGGAGAGCCCCGTTCTGTCTATCCGAGCTTGATGAGCTCCTTTACATCCGAACCCTTCTTCAGCTTGTCGATGTAGTCCTGAACTGCGGTGCTCTGTTTCTTTTGCAGCAAGTACTGGTTAATCTGTTGCTTCACGTCGGCAAATTTGGCGGTTTCCGGCGGGAACTTCTTGAGCACCTGAATGATGTGATATCCGAACTGAGTTTCAACGACATTCGATATCTGGTTCACATCAAGCGAAAACGCCGCTTTTTCGAATTCAGGCACCATCTGCCCCTTGGAAAAGGTTCCCAGATCTCCTCCCTGTGCTGCGCTCCCGTCCTGGGAGTATTTTTTTGCAAGCGTGGCGAAATCCGCACCCTTCTTCAGCTCAGCGTCTATCTGCTCCGCCTTTGTCTTCGCAGCTGCCTTCTCCGCCGCAGTCATGTCCTTGGTCACCTTGATAAGGATGTGCCGCGCATGAACACGTTCGGGCATCTTGAACTCGGAAGTGTTATCATCATAAAACTTTTGCTCTTCCGCTGTGGTAACCGAGACAGCATCGAGCACATTTTTCTTCACAAGATCCTGAATGGCGAGGGACCGTTCAAGGTCCTGGCGGAGAGAATCCTGAGTCATCCCGGCAGTCTTCAGCGCCTGCTCGAATTCCTTCTCGTCTTTGAATCGTGCCTTGAGGGAGCTGAGCTGAGCATCCACCTGCTTGGTAGTTACGACGATTTTTTCCTTCTTGCTCTCCTGATACAGGAGCTCCTGGGAAATGAGCGTGTCCAGGACATTCTTCTTGAGATCGGCAAGCTGTTTCGGATCAGGCTTCTTACCTTGCTGCGTGAACGACTGCTCGCTTCGCGTAACTGCCTCGTTGAATCGCAGCTTGCTGATGCCTACGCCGTTCACCGTTGCAACCGCGTTCGCGGTACTCGCACTCTTTCCCGAGCAACCCGCGAGGACTGCAACTGCAAGGACCGATAGTAATAGCAGTCCGCAAGTTCGCGTTCTAATAATCATACATACTCCTTGGATCAGGCGGTGCTGCGTTCGCCGTCGGACGGCCAACCGCGCTTTTCCCGACCCGGGTTTAGCCGCTTGCGCGACCTGTTTCATGTTCAAAGACTCCCGTGCTACGGTTCTTGCGTACATCGTCCCATCGGAAAACGAGCCCGTTCATGGCCACGTAAACACCGTGAGAGAGCAGTTGAACCGCTGCGAGAGCGAATCCCAAATTGAATACCGCGTCCGATTCCGATACGGCAAAGGGTATCAGTGCGCCGGTCATAACTATGGTACGAGGAAGGGAGGCATTGCCAAGAACGCGCGCAGTCTCCACCATGGTATCGGTTCCATGCGTTATGACAATACGCTCCTCCGCGGCTGCCCGGCAGGATGCGAGAATACTCTCCCGATTCCGGTCAACCATGTCAAGACTGTCAATGAGTTGATTGATTTCGAGTTCGATCGGGACAGTGCAGCGTGTTTGTTTCAGGATCTCGGGCAAATGCGTGTTCTTGAATGTCAATTCGCCACGAATCTCGTCGTACTGCTTGTCGAACGTGCCGCCGGTAATAATGATACGTATGCTCAAGCTTTACTGAACTCCTGTGCGACATGCAGATGCATGATGCGCACCAATCAGATCTCGCGCCACCGGTGACAGGCTACCATGTGTTCTCCATCCGCTGCCTCGAGCTGCGGTTCGACTTGACGACAGATATCCGTTGCAAACGGACAACGCGGGTGGAAACGGCATCCAGCCGGTGGATTGATCGGATTCGGAACGTCGCCGGTAAGAATAATCTTTTCACGCTTGGTCCGGGGGTCGGGTACCGGTATCGCGGAAAGCAGTGCCTTCGTGTACGGATGCAACGGCTCTCTGAAGAGCTCGGCCGTAGGACTTGTCTCTACCATCTTCCCGAGATACATGACTGCGATTCGATTGCTGATGTACTTCACGACCAGGAGGTGATGAGTCACAAAAAGGTAGGTCAGCTGGAACTCGTCCTGAAGTGTCTTCAGAAGATTCAGTATCTGCGCCTGAACCGACACGTCGAGTGCCGATGTGGGTTCATCCATCATGACAAACTCAGGATTCGTTGCAAGTGCTCGGGCAACGGCAATCCGTTGGCGTTGGCCACCGGAAAACTCGTGAGGGTACCGCATCCGATGCTCTTTCGAGAGTCCGACAATTCCGAGCAGCTCATTGACCCGCTCATCGATTTCACGCGCGGGAAGGAGATGCTGTGATACCAGCGGCTCGCCAATGATATCCTTCACGAGCATTCGCGGATCGAGTGAGTTCGACGGATCCTGAAAAACCACCTGGAATCGCTGCCGAAGAGCCAGCAGACGCCGCGAGGATAGCTGCGTAATGTCAACTTCCTTCAGAAGCGTTTTCGCACGATCGAGCTCCTCCGGATTCTTGCTTTCGAGCAGCCGTTCGATTTCGTCGACAGTGTCCGCCGGTTGATCGAAATAGATGCGACCGGATGTTGCTTCGTGCAACCTGATGATTGTCTTGCCAAGGGTCGTCTTCCCGCAGCCGGATTCACCGACCAATCCAAGGCATTCTCCGCGCCGGATGTTCAGGTCCACCGAATCAACAGCCTTGACGTCGGCTACATGCCGGAGAAAGACTCCAGCCTTTACCGGGTAATATTTCTTCAGATCGCGGATCTGGATAATGTCCTGACTCTTTTCAGTTGCTGTTTCTGTGCTCATGCTCGCTGTTCCTTCGCTGGATAGAGGTGGCAGGATACCGTGTGCCCCGGCGCGTACTCCGTTAAGCCCGGCTTCTGCGTCTTGCAGATTTCCATTGCATGGGGACAGCGAGGGTGGAATCTGCAGCCCGAGGGCGGTCTTACCAGATTCGGCACCGAGCCGGGAATTGTCTGCAGTGGTCCGTCCTGGTCTACTTTCGGTACTGCGCTGAGGAGGCCCTGCGTGTAGGGATGGAGCGGTTTTTCAAAGAGGTCTACCACCGTGGCGGTTTCGCAGCTGTCGCCGGCGTACATGACCGTGACGCGGTCGCAGATTTCGGCAACAAGCCCGAGATCATGCGTTATGTAGAGCACTGAGGAAATGAACTTCTCCTTCAGCCCGCGGATAAGATCCACAATCTGTGCCTGGATGGTAACATCCAGATTGGATGTCGGTTCGTCGGCAATGAGGAGAAGCGGGTTACAGGCAAGGGCAATTGCAATGACTATACGCTGCTGCATGCCGCCGGAGAGCTCGTGCGGATATCGGCTGGCAATATTGTCCGGGTTTGGGATACCGAGACTCGTCAGCAGCTCCACTACCTGGTTCCGGACCGTCTTGCCGACCCGGCTGTAGTATCTGCGCAGGAACGGCACCCGCTTTACGAGGCCAACCAGGATGCCGGTCTTTTTCAGCCGCGCTCGCCACCTCTTGATCCCGTCCCGCTCCCGAATAGATGCATGATCGGTCTCGTCTTCGAGCTGATAGAGCCGATTGTCGAAGTCCAGCATCCACGCATGGTATCGCTCCAGGTCCGCGACTTCCCTGGTGTACATTGCACGCTGAAAAAGCTTCCAGGCTCTGGCCAGTGGGAAAAGATTCTTCCCCAGTTCCTGATCGATCTGCTCAATCGTTAGCTTCAGCATCTCGACGGCACGATGGGCAAAAAAACTTTCGCCAACCTGCTCTGCTATGCTGAGCACAGGATTGAGAGACGCACTCGCCTCCTGAAAGATCATTGAGATGTCGTTCCCGCGGAGCGATTCCATGAAGGCCTCGCTCCGCTTCAGGATATCGACTCCCTGCTGCTTATCCTTATCGTTGAAGAAAATGAGGATCCTTCCGTCCTCGATCTTTCCCGGGCTTTGAACTATGCGCATCATGGACCGAACCGTTACGCTCTTGCCACAACCGGATTCACCGACAAGGGCGTAGGTTTCTCCCTTCCGCACCTCAATGCTGACTCCGTTCAATGCCTTGACAACACCCTCAAAGGTGTAAAAATTCGTATAGAGATCATCCGTCCTGATGAGAGATTCCACTACTTCCTCCGCTGCTTCGGATCGAATACGTCACGTGCCGCGTCACCGAGCAGGTTCCAACCGAGCACAAAGAGCGCAATAGCGAAACCGGGAATGAAAACGACATACCAGTAGGCGAGTCGGTTACCCGGAGGGCCGACAATCCAGTTTCTGGCAGTCGAAACCATCTGGCCCCAGTCGGCGTACCCGGTATCCGAACCCAGCCCCAGAAATGAAAGGGCCGCCGCATTCAAGACCGTAACACCAACCGAAAGGGATGCAAGGATAAGCACCGAATAGATGGTATTCGGCAAAATGTGCTTGAACATGATCCGGAGATGGGAGGCACCGCTTGCCCGGGCAGCCTGTACAAACTCACGATCGCGTATGACGAGAATTTCACTGCGAATAATACGAGTGTACTGAGGCCAGTTCAGGATAACCAGGACAATAATGATCGCATTCAGACCGCGGCCCAGGACAACCACAAGGGCCATGGCCATGATAAGGAACGGTATGGCAAAGAAGACGTCCGTGACGCGCATGATAATCTCATCCAGCGCGCCGCCGAAATACCCGGCGAGTATGCCGAGCGCCACTCCGAAGATCAGGTTTGCAAGCACAACGGACACACCTATCTGAAAGGCGCTCCGTGTACCCCACACAATACCGTAGAAGATGTCATACTGCTGCTGGAGCGTTCCCAGCGGGTGCACTGCGGATGGCGGCGAAGGCGGCATTGTCCAGCCGGTGTGCGGAATCATGTACGGATTGTTCGGATTCTTTGGCGGTGCTATGACCGGGGCAAAAAGCGCAATCAGACCGAAAATTATTATTATTGTCAGTCCGATGACCGAAAGCGGATTAGACATGAACCGACGGACACCGAACAGCAACTCGCGAAGGCGTGGATGCATGTTCGGATGCTTGTCGGACCCGCCCGCAACCTCCGCCTCTGCGACTATGGTTTCACGTTCCATTTATCAACAATCTCCTTCATTCCGCACGGCTATGTCAGCCGAATACGCGGGTCGATGTACGCGTAGATAAGGTCAACTATCAGGTTCACAACAACGAACACCACTCCCAGGAAGAGGGCATTGAACATGACCGCTGGGACGTCCAGCAGAACTGCCGCCCGCGCGGTCCAGAGTCCGATTCCCGGACGATTGAATATCGTTTCAGTGATTACCGCTCCGCCCATGAGGCCGGCAAACAGAACGCCGGAAATGGTGACAACCGGGAGAAGCGCGTTCCGCCGAGCATGCTTGCGGATAATCGTACGGTGATCCACACCCTTAGCCAGAGCAGTTCGGATGTAATCCTGACCGAGAGATTCGAGCATGCTCGAACGGGTAAGCCGCATGATTGTTGCGCTCTGAATGAGCATGAGATTGAAAACCGGCAGAAACAGGTGGTAGAGCGCATCGAAAAAGATAGGCCATCGCCAGTTCAGGATTGCATCCACCGTCAGGATGCCAGTGTATTGGTGGTAGCCTGCGCTGTTTATTATGTCACTGTACTTGTTACCCAGAAGACCGGGCGGGAAAATTCCAAAGAGACCATACAGCACCATCAGCAGCAGGAGCCCAAGCCAGAACGTGGGGAGAGAATACCCCACAATTGCGACCACGCGCGTAACGTGGTCCGCGGCCTGGTCCTTGTGAACCGCCCCGATGGTGCCTAGCGCTATTCCAACGATTATTATGAGCGGAACCGCGTAGAGAACGAGCTCGAGCGTCACGGGAAGGTACTGCTTGAATGCGTCGAGGACCGGCGCTGATGCGGTGGAAGAGTAACCGAAGTTTCCGTGAGCTATGTTGTCCAGCCAATGGACGTACTGCACGGGCGCCGGATCGTTCATTCCGTACTGACGAATGAGGGCATCCATCTGTTCCGGAGTAACCTTCTCCGAACGCACAAACGCGGCAACCCGCATTCCCGGCGGAAGGGTCAGCATTATGCCAAAAACAATGACCGTGACACCGAAGAGTACGAGAATCATCAGAAGGAGTCTCCTGATGATGTATGAAAGTAGATTCATTGTGAAGTCTCCGCAAGAAGTGGAAAAGTGGTGTCTATGTTACACGATGGTTGAAGATGTGGCAACAGGAAATAAAGAAACCCTGCCGGGTAAGTTCCCGACAGGGTTTGCATGACATGAGAAGACTCTTGTCTTACTTGGCGCTCTTCGTGATGTACGGCAACCAGTCAAAGAGAGTCTGCTGCATTGGATTGTAGGAGTACCCGTGAACCCAGTCTTTCCAGTAGTAGTTCCGGGTGGGCTGGAGAATTGCTGATCCCGGGGCGTCGTTCAGGTAGATCTGCTGAATCTTGTAGTAGTCCGCTTTCCGCTTTGCAGGATCGGTTTCGAAACCTGCGGCCTTGATGAGCGCATCGGCTTCGGGATTCTTGTAGCTCTGCTTTCCTGCATAGGAGCCGGTCGACAGAATGAACGGCACCACGTAGTTGTCCGGGTCCGGATAGTCCGGCGCCCAACCGATAATAAAGATCGGCAGTGTCCGGTTCCGGTACGCGTTCAGGTACTGCGGCCATTCAACTGCGCTCACTTCGACCTGGAATTTGGAGTTCACCTGCTGCAGATTCTCTGCCAGCATCTTCGCCGCAATTTCACGGGAAGAGTTGCCGGTGTTGTAGAAGATCTGCATCTTGAAGCCCTTCGCCCATACCTGACCGCCCCACGCCTTCTTGAAATAGTCCGCAGACTTCTGCAGACTGAAGGTCGGGGTGCGGGTCAGAGCCATATCCTTGTACGGAAGGCCCCTGGGTACCGGCGTTACCGGATCCGTACCGTTCCCGGCGAGTCCCTGCTGCAGATAGGTCTTTTCATCCCACGCTGCAAGGAATCCGAGGCGAACGTTCTTGTCCTGGAAGAAATTGGCAGGAACACCATTGCCGTCCAGCTTTCCGGAACCGACGTACGGGTTGTCTTTGGTAACCGTGTTGAAATTGAAGAACATTGCAGTGACATCAAGGCTCGGCTCGTTCTTCTGGACCGAAAGTCCGGGTTCCTTATCCATCTCCGCATAGTAGGTCGGATCTACCGCGACCGCGTCCGCATCGCCCTGGACGAGCATGAGCTTGCGGGTTGACCACTCGCTCACGATCTTGTAGATGCCTTCCTTCATGGCAGGCTTCTTGCCCCAGTAGCCGTCGTATCGGTCAAGGACGATTTCGTTGCCCTTGTCCCAGCGGGTCAGCTTGTACGGGCCCGTTCCCATGGCGATATTGGAGAGGGTTTCCTTGTTCTGCGGCGGGTTGTTGTACTTTTTCCAGGTTGCCGCGGTTCCATCCCAACCGCCATTGGCGATGACCCATTTCTTGTCGACAATAACGCCGAAAGTATTGGCCATGATGCTGAGGAACGGCGCAAACGCCTGTTTCAGATGGAACGTGACCTTGTCGCCGTTGACCGTGATGGCATTGTTGATCTGATCCCACGTTACGACGATATTGCCCTTCGAGTCGCGAGAGCCGTCCATGCCGAGCAACGCGGTATAGAACATCCACGTCGGACCGGCATCCTGGTCTATCACCAGGTCGCGCTTGATGCTGTAGGCAACATCTTCGGGTGTCATCGGATCGCCATTCTGGAAGGTAACACCTTTCCGGATGGTGAATGTATAGGTCTTTCCAGCGTTGGAGATCCCACCGTTTTCAACGGTCGGAACTTCGGTGGCAAGGACCGGCACAAAGGTTCCGACGTCATCTTTCGAATACTTAATGAGCCCCTCGTAGATATTCTTCAGAATTGTCGCCGAAGACGTATCGTATTCGGTTGCCGGGTCCAGCGTCTGGGCGTCACCATAGGTGGCAAAAATAAACGTGTCCGGGTTCTTGATTGTGGTCGCAGCAGTCTGAGTCTGCTGGTTTGTCGAGCTCCCCGTAGCCGGCTGGGTGTTTTCCTTGTTGCCGCCTGCGAAGAGTGACATGGCCGTCAAGAGTACAACGGCCCCAACTAGGTACTTCTTCATAGGTCCTCCTCCCTTTTTCGGGATATAGAATTAGGTTCTAGCAATGGTATGGCAGATTAGCTGATTTGCCAAGATGCAACTGCTATGTTTATCCTCTACAGGGTGGCACCGGGAATACCGCATAAATATGCAAGGGATTGCCGGAGGTAGACGAAGGCGGGAAAATCGGCTATGACCATACGAAACTTACGAACAGAAGAGCATTTATGACCATTACAAACAGCGACATTTTTGACAAGTGCTTCGCGTTCACTGAAGCTGAACGCGCCCGGCAGGAAGGTTGGTATCCGTTCTTTCGTCCCATTACTGAAAGTCACGGAACAAAAGTCGTAATAGACGGAAGAGAGCTCATCATGGCGGGATCCAACAATTATCTTGGACTCGCACTGGATGACCGACTGCGGGAATCCAGCAAAGCGGCAATTGACCACTACGGGACAAGTTGTTCCGGCTCCCGCTTCATGAACGGGACGCTCTCCCTTCACGAAGAACTCGAGCACCGTCTGGCGGATTTCACCGGCAAATCTGCCGCTCTGTGTTTCACTACCGGCTATCAGACGAACCTCGGATCAATTTCCGCGCTCGTCGGCAGGGGCGATCACATCATCAGCGACAAACTGAACCATGCATCCATTATGGATGGGATATTTCTTGCCGTCGGAATCAACAAGAATGTTCACGTGCACCGTTTTAAGCACAATAATACGGAAGATCTCGAACGTACCCTGGCTTCTATTCCGGAGAACGAGGCCAAGCTCATTGTAACCGACGGGGTTTTCAGCATGGAGGGAGATATCGTCAAGCTCCCTGAAATGCGAAGAGTTGCCGACAAGTACGGTGCGCGGATCTATCTTGATGAAGCACACGCGATTGGCGTTCTTGGGGCCACCGGACGGGGAACATCCGAGCATTACGGCGATCAGAATCTTGCCGACCTGATCATGTGCACATTCAGCAAGTCGTTCGGCTCGATCGGCGGCTTTGTGGCTGGAGACGCTCAGGTTATTGACTATATCAAGCATTTCGCGCGCCCTCTCATTTTTAGTGCCAGTATAGCTCCACCCCAGGCTGCCGCGGTTATGACGGCTCTCGACATTATCGAGGCTGAACCGGATCGTGTCAGAAGGCTGCAGGAAATTGCGGTAAAGATGATCAGCGGTTTCAAGTCGCTGGGCTTCAACGTAGGAACGGCGGAAACGCCGATTGTTCCCCTTGTGATTGGGGATTCCGACAAGACCTTTCTGTTCTGGAAGCGGTTGTTCGAGCGCGGCGTATACACCAACCCCGTCATCTCTCCAGCGGTACCGCCGAATCGTGCCCTTCTTCGGACCTCCTACATGGCAACGCACAGCGACGCCGAGCTGGACAAGATCCTGGAAATTGCCGGGGAAGAAGGTCACGCGCTGGGCTTGATCTGAGGAAGCAATCCCAGCTTCCGGGCGAACATTTTTCCATATTAGGCCTCCGAATTCAATGCGTGACGCGGCCGCCCGTCAGCTTCTCCTGGACTTGGCGGGCATCTACCAGAATATCGATCGTTCCTGAATGTATTCGATAGCGTCCTGGTTCCGGATCTGGGAGTAGGGAAACAACCGGGAAAGGCGGGTTTCGAGCGGGTGTTGGGGAGCTTCGAGTATTACGATGTGACGCACACGCTCCTTGTGGCGAAGGAATTCGAGGAGATTTGTCTGGTCCGTTTCCGGAAATCCATATCCGATGAACGAAATCTCGGTGGCCCGGTCCAGATACGCAGTCATGGTGGACCAGAGAGTGGCAAAGAGGGTTCCGTGAAGAAAATTTTCCTTCGTATGTGCCATCGGGATGAACACCGGGTAATCATCCTCGTGAAGCCACGAATCGCGGGTTCCGGGCTGTACCTCGAATACTGATTGCAGATCGTTCCGGTCGGCCCCGTGCGCCCGGAACCAGTTGACCGAACCGTGCAGCTTCAAATAGGGCAAGACCCAGTTTCTGCCGCGGCGGACGGCATTCGAATAGTCACGTGAATATCGCGGCAAATCCACCTGATAATCCCAGGTCCACGTGGCGTCACGATTCAGTTTGGTGGTCATGAACCGTTCAATCAACAGGTCGACATTCAGCGTTACGAGCTGCGTCTCCGCCTGCTCGATCCTGTTGCCCGCTTCTACGCTCGATCGGTCAAGAAGGCGCCGCAGGACGTCCTCGCTGTCGGCCTTGACTCTGAGCTCTTCGTCACCGAGACGCTTCCCGAGCCATCGCAGAAAATCGGCCCGCAATCGTTGTATATCCGAACGTTCCTCGAGATTTCGATATATTGTCTTTGAAAAGAGGAAGGTACACAGACTTTCCACCCGCTGGAACTCCGCCAGTCCGTCGGTCAGCGAAACGTAGTCGTGAACAAACTTGTGCAACCCATCCGGGAGGGCTTCACCCGACTGGGCAGCAAAAAGCTCATTCGTAAGATCATTCATAGTGGGCATCTTCGGACAGACGGCGCGAGAGAAGCCTGAACCAAGGACAAGAACTTTCACATTTCCCCCGAAAACTAGCTGCTACGCGAGCGACAAGGCAAGCTCTATCATTTTTCCGAATCCGGTCTCCCGCTGTTCAGCGGATGCGGACGCGCCGCTGACAATGCTGTCGCTCACAGTCAGGATTGAAAGCGCTCCGGCACCGAACAGGGCGCTTTCCGCATACAGCGCGGCGGTCTCCATTTCAATTGCAAGCACACCATGGCGGACCCACACCTGCGACCTCGCCGGCTCGGGGCTGTAGAATGTGTCACTCGACAGAACAGTGCCAATGCGTACCGGAATACCGAGGCGTTCGGCCTGGGTAACTGCCTTCGAAAGCAACCCATAATCGGCAACCGGTGGAAAATCAGCACCGGAAAACCGACCTCTGATCATTGCGGAATCCGTGCCGGCCGCCTGCGCAAGCACAAGGTCGCCAATTTCCAGCCCGGGAACCAGCGCGCCGCAGGTGCCGACACGAATCAGGGTACGTACCCCGTACTCATCAAGCAGTTCATGCACATAGATGGAGATTGACGGCATACCCATGCCGGTACCCTGCACCGAAACACTGCGACCGTTCCACAGACCGGTAAAACCGAGCATGCCCCGGACGTGATTGTAGGATTGGCTATCGTCCAGGTAGCGTTCGGCAACGTGCCTGGCACGCAGTGGATCCCCCGGAAGAAGAATGAAATCCGATATCTCCCCGCTCCGGGCTTCGATGTGAAGGCTCATAGGGACATCTCCGGCGTCTTGAAAAAACGATCGAGTACCCGGATCATTGCCCCGTGGTCGTCGATACCGGCCGTCTCCCGTATGCTGTGCATCCCCAGAATCGGTATCCCGACGTCGACCGAGCGGATCTCCGCTGCGGCCGAAGCAAGCGGCCCGATGGTGCTGCCCGCAGTCATGTCCGACCGATTATTGAACCGTTGAACGGGAACTCCCGCGTCTTCGCAGAGCCGACGAAAGGAGGCCGCTGTTTCCGCCGTGGTAGTGTATCGAAAGTTCCCATTGTACTTCAGTACCGGACCCCCGTTCAGATGAGGTGCATACGCCGGATCGTGCTTTTCCGGATAGCTCGGGTGTATTGCATGCGCCGCATCGTTTGAAACAAGAAATGACCGGGCGAGTGTTCTGTGCAATTCCTCCCGTCCGCCGCCATACGAAAGGACAATCCGTTCAATGATTGTTCGAACCAGCCCTGAATCCGCACCTTCGGCCGTCTTGCTCCCCACCTCTTCATGGTTGAAAAGCACGCCAACTGCAGTGACAACGCCCGGTGACGTACCGCAGAGCGCTTCGGTAATTGCGCTGGTTGCCGCCAGATTGTCGATGCGGCCGGAGACAAGGATGTTCGAGTTAATGCCGAGAACCTGCGCAGGATTCCCATCATAGAGAAAGAGATCCGCGTCCAGAATGGACGCTCCGTCAATTCCGAGGACATCGGCCACGTGACTCAAGAGCTGGCCCGAAGGCTGTTTCTCTCCCCCGCCGTCCACGTCGAGAATGGCCGCAAGATGGTCCTGGCGATTGTACTCAAACCCCTCATTGATCTTTCGATTCAGATGGATGGCGAGATTCGGAATTGTCGCAACGGCTCGGCCGGTGCTGAACAGGCGTGAAGTAATGCCCGTAGCTGTTCGAAAAACCACGCGGCCTGCAATGCCGAGGTCGCGGTCTACCCAGGTCGAAATGATTGGACCACCGTACACTTCTACCGGCATGAACAGCGCTCCGTTTGCAGTTCGTTCTCCGGATATCTTGAGTTTCAGCGAGGGGCTGTCGGTATGTGCTCCGGCAATTCGAGCGCCGGAGATCCATGGTTCCTGAAAACCCGTCCGGAATGCAACGAGGCAGCCGTCGCCACGATGAAAGAAGTAGCCTCCACCGGGCTCGAGCTGCCATTGATCCTGCTCGCTGAGCTCGGAGAACCCGGCATCCAGAAAGCGATCCGCCGCCGAAGAGGCAGCGTGGTACGGTGTAGGAGATCGGTCGAGGAACGCACAGAGTGCCTCGAGCGATTCAGGTGATGTGAATGAACTCACGGTGTACTCCCCTCCTTCGTTTCCGCAGCTGCGCGCAGATGATAGTGCACAAACCGGCACTCTATTGGACCATTCATGAGAGGAATCCTCCGTTCAGACCGCAGCCCCACCCGTTTCAAAGCTGCGAAATTGCCGCTCAGGATCCACGCATCCGCGCCGGGAAATTGATGTTTGAGGGTATCGCCTGTTGCCCGATAGAGGTCTCCAACATCATCGCCCTTCAGGCGCTCGCCGTAGGGCGGATTGGCAACGACCATCCGGGGCCGATTCTCTGCGACGGCTTTGGCGACAATTCCGCCTCCATCCCGCGTGCTGGAGAACGTCCGGACGTCCGCAAGGTCGAAGACGACCAGATCCGCCACACCCGCTCTTTGGGCATTCTCGCGGGAAAGGTCGACCATCTTCCGCGAGACATCGAACCCAATGCCGACAGGACCGGGGCCCGGGGTGGAGGCCTGCTTCGACGAGCAGACGCTCTTCCACAGAGAGGAATCAAAATCCAGCCAGGTTTCACACCCGTAGGTCATTCCGAATTTCTGCCGCAGGGTGCCAGGCGGAATTCCCGCCGCAATGAGCGCGGCTTCTATTACAATGGTCCCCGAGCCGCAGAACGGATCTATGACAAGCGTTTGTGGTGTCCAGCCGGCAAGCTGAACCATCCCGGAGGCAAGCGTTTCCGTCAACGGCGCCTCTCCCGCCTGTGTGCGGTAACCGCGCTTGTGAAGTGACTCTCCTGCAGCATCCCGCGAAAGAACACAGTGCGTGCCGTTGATGTGAAGATTGACCCGGAGATCCGGCCGTTCAGGCCTTACTGAGGGACGTTGTCCGGACTGTTTCCTGAACTGGTCAACAATTGCGTCTTTAACCCTGAGCGCCGCGAACCCCGAATGACGAAAGACCTGCGAAGCAGACGTGCAGTCGACTGCAAACGTCATTCCGGTTGAAAGATATCTCCGCCACTCAATCCGGGATACGTGCTGGTAAAGCTCATCGGGATTGTTTGCTTCAAACTCATCGATCCGAACAAGCACTCGAAGGGCGGTGCGCAGCAAATGGAGACAGCGGAACGTATCCCGTCGCGTCCCGGAGAAGGAAACCGCACGGGAACCGGATACGACGTCCCGAATGCCCAGGGATTCGATTTCCTGAACCAGGACCGGCTCAAGACCGGTAAGGGTTGTAACTGTGCATGTTTCGGTGGTCGATGTGGCAGATTGCATGGGTCCATAGTACACGTCCAGCCTTTCGTCAACAATGGCTGTAGCGCGTGAAATGCCATTCAGGGCGCTCCGCCCCGCATTTGCGTCTGTCAGGAGGAGTGGCGTATTACATGAGTGAAATGGGCACTGCAGGATTTGAACCTGCGACATCCTGCTTGTAAGGCAGGCGCTCTCCCACTGAGCTAAGCACCCGGACAGTCAATCGTTCTGAGCGTCGACGCTACCACACGGGTCGGGCTTTTGTCAATATGACCCGGTTCGCGCTGGTTCGGGCCAGTTTCCCTTTCGGCCCCTTTCTGTTATATTTTATACCCGGTCTGTCACATACCCCAGGAACACAGTTGAACGGAGACACAATGGCGACGCACACCATGAGAAATATCGGCATAATGGCGCACATCGATGCGGGAAAAACCACGACCACGGAACGCATCCTCTACTACACGGGGAAAAGCCACCGCATTGGCGAAGTGGACAATGGTGAAGCAACGATGGACTGGATGGAGCAGGAACAGAACCGTGGCATAACCATTACCTCCGCAGCAACGACATGCTTCTGGAAAGAGTATCAGATCAACATCATAGATACCCCGGGTCATGTGGATTTTACGGCCGAAGTGGAGCGTTCGCTTCGTGTCCTGGACGGTGCCGTGGCCATCTTCTGTGCCGTCAGCGGAGTCGAGCCGCAATCGGAAACGGTGTGGCATCAGGCGGACAGCTACCACGTTCCACGCATTGCGTATATCAACAAGATGGATCGTGTGGGTGCGGATTTCCATGCGGTCGTTGCCGAAATGGAAAAGAAGCTCGCAGCGAACGCAATTCCAATTCAGATACCCATCGGAAGCGAGGCCGGCTTCAGCGGCATTCTGGATCTGGTATCTCTCGAGGAGATCCGCTGGGATCCTCAGTCCTACGGTCAGGAGATCATGCGTCAGCCGATCTCCGAAGCGAATAAGCCGCTTGCGCTCGATTGGCGCGAGAAGATGATTGACAGTCTGTCGGCGAGTTCCGATGAGCTGACCACGCTCTTTCTGGAAGGAAAAGAAATTCCGGAAGAGCTTATCCGTTCCGTTATCCGTACCGAGACAATCGCCGAACGGCTCGTCCCGGTCTTTTGCGGGGCGTCACTTCGGAACATGGGGGTTCAGCCGCTCCTGGACGGCATTATTGACTATCTCCCCGCACCGGACGAGCTCCCTCCCATACAGGGACACCATATCGGCAAAGACAAGGAAGTCGAAGTTGAACGTTCCGCAGAAGGTCCCGCGCTCGGGCTTGTCTTCAAGATTCAGAACGATCGGGAAGCCGGGCCCCTCTGTTTTGTTCGGATGTACTCCGGTTCGCTGAAGTCGGGGACTGCAGTTTTCAACATTGACAAAAAGAAGCGTGAACGGATTCACCGGCTCCTGCGCATGCACGCGGCAAAGTCCGAACAGCTGGACGTAATTTCAGCGGGTGACATTGCCGTAATTGTCGGGTTCAAGCAGGCACAGACCGGCGATACGGTCGGAACCGAGGGGTTTCAGGTCAGGCTCGAGCGTATGCATTTCCCGGAACCGGTCATACATGTTGCCATTGAGCCGAAGACTCTCTCGGAACGGGACAAACTGAAGGATGTTTTGACCCTCCTGACGAAGGAGGATCCGACCTTCCTGTGGAAGGAAGACACCGATACCGGAGAATTGATCATTTCCGGTATGGGAGAACTCCACATAGACGTACTCGTTACTCGCATAATCGACGATTACAAGGTAGCGGCAAAAGTTGGCCGTCCGCAGGTTACCTATCGTGAGTCCATTCTGCGTACAGTGTCACACACCGAGACCTACAGCAGAATAGTGGCCGGCAAGGAGAATACCGCCCAGATTACTCTCGAAGTTCGTCCCATGCAGCGCGGCTCGGGAAACGAGTTTCAAAACCTGGTCTCGAAGGATCGCCTCCCTGGTCCATTTGCGGATGCTGTTCGGCGTGGAGTGGAAGGTTCACTCTCTTCGGGCATTGTGTTCGGCTATCCCGCTTACGATATCGGCGTAACGCTGAAAGATGCTGTGTACAACCAGATCACATCCACCGAGTTTGCGTTCGAAGCCGCCGGCTCCCTGGGACTCGACAATGCATGTCGGGGTGCAAACCCGGTCCTCCTCGAACCGATCATGAAACTCGACGCGACCTGCCCGAAGGAGTTCATGGGAGATGTCATCAGCGGTATTACCATGCGAGGTGGCATTGTGCAGAGCCTGGACTCGCGTACCGTAGTTGAGCACATTCACGCCGAGGTGCCTCTGGAGCGCATGTTCGGGTATTCAACCGCGCTTCGAAGCACCACCCAGGGACGGGGTACCTACACAATGGAGTTTTCCCACTTCGAGAAGAAGATCGAAAAGCAGCCGTCACAGGCGTAGTCCCTCCATAAAATCCATTCTTCCTTTGCCCATTCTCCGACTG
>CAZKMA010000019.1:0-13031 GCA_964553615.1 uncultured Spirochaetales bacterium
GTGGCAGTTCTCACGCAGTGAGGACATCTCGGCACTCGGGAGCGGACTGACAAAGGCCGCCCTGCATGTGAACGACGGCCCGATCGTGGGATCGCACGCAGGTCGTCACGCTCATTCCGGATTGAGCTCCCGGGCCCGTTTCTCGTGGGCGTAGATATCCTCTGCGTCCCACGGGTATACCACCCATCTATCTTCGATTTCACTCCCAACGAAGATCTTTGTTACCTCCGGCGGATACGAGCCACGTTTTTCCTTTTTCTTGTTGTGAAGAACGCCCACGGCAACTTCTGCGGGTCGGTTGCTCAGGAGCTCCTTTATGCAGTATTCAAGAGTAACGCGCGAATCATCGACCTCATCCACAAGAAGGATCCTCTTGCCCGGCAGTCTCTTTTCCACTTCGTCTATCCACTGAATCTTCCGAGGACTCGCGGCCGGGCGATTATTCTCATCGTAGAGCTTCAGCCCGACGGTCAGGATAGGCCGGTCCAGGTATGTCTTCAGAATACGCGCCGGAATGAACCCGCCGGTGCCTATTGCAACAATCACGTCCGGATCGAATCCCGAGTCCGCAATTTCCCGGGCAAGACCACGAACGGTATTGTGCAGATGCGCATAGGTGAAATAGAGCTTGTCTTCCATGAAGGGATAATATCAGCATCCGAGCTTTTGCGCCATTGCCGCGCGGGGCCCGGCTGCCGCCGAATCCGGGCACAGCCGGTGTCTGTTGCCGCCTTGACCTGGTGTGTTCTGTGGCCAGTTACCCCTCTGCAGGATGACGAGAATCCCCGGATTTCAGACTTCGCGCATCGTTCCTTTGATATTTAGAACTAAAATCATTAGTTTTGTAGTATTGGTGTCGTGTGTCCGCCCGGACGCATGCGCATTTTTGCGGTTCTGCCCCCGCCTGGCACTCCACATTCATATCCATTGAGCGACGGGCAGCCTGTCAGAGAAGGAGAGGGATGCCTGTGGTGAACGACGGACGAAAACGCGTGGTTATTGAACATGTCGAGCCGGCCATAGACGGCGGCCGATTCCCGGCAAAACGCGTGGTCGGCGAAAACGTAGAGCTCAGTGCCGACATCTTCTGCGATGGACATGACAGAATTGCCGCACGAGCACTCTATAGAAGCCCGAGTATGGCATCGTGGCAGAGCGTTCAGCTATGCAAGATGCTGAATGACCGCTGGACCGGCAGCTTCCCGGTTACCGAAATTGGACTGCATCAGTTTGCCATTGAAGGATGGATCGACAATTTCGCCACCTGGCAACATGAACTGAAGAAACGTGCCGAAGCGGGACAGGCGTCGGACGTTCACCTGACCGAGGGGGCGCGTCTTGTAGAATCTGCAGCGCTCCGCTCAAAAGGGAAAGACAGGAAACTGCTCACCGAAGCTGTTACGCGGCTCCGGGAGGACGACGACAGAGAAGCACGGTTACAGTACGCCCTGAGCAGCGGACTCGGCGAGCTCATGGCCGGATATTCCGCCGGAGACATCGTAACGAGAAGCGATCCGGACTACGCGGTTCTTGTGGAGCGCAAGAAAGCACTCTTCAGTGCCTGGTACGAACGGTTCCCCCGTTCCACTTCCGGAACCGCGGGGAAACACGGCACATTCAAGGACTGCATAGCGCTGCTTCCACGAATAGCCGCAATGGGTTTCGACGTCTGGTACCTGCCGCCGATCCATCCTATCGGGATGACGAACAGAAAAGGAAAAAACAACAGCGCCGAATGCAGTCCGGAAGATGTGGGGAGCCCCTGGGCAATCGGTTCTCCGGAAGGCGGCCACAAGGCAATCCATCCCGACCTCGGTACCGCCGCAGATTTCGACGAGCTCGTCAGGAAAGCGGCGGAGAGCGGTATTGAAATTGCGCTGGACCTTGCGCTCCAGTGTTCGCCGGATCATCCCTATGTAAAGGAGCATCCGGAATGGTTCAGGTGGCGGTCGGACGGATCCATCCAGTACGCAGAGAATCCGCCGAAGAAGTACCAGGATGTTGTTCCGATAGACTTCGAAACCGATTCGTGGAAAGAGCTGTGGGATGAGCTCAAGAGCATAGTGCTCTTCTGGGCCGAAAAAGGAATCAGAATATTCCGTGTGGACAATCCGCACACGAAACCATTCGACTTCTGGGAATGGCTCATCCGGGAGACGAAGGCCGAATACCCGGACCTCATATTTCTGGCGGAGGCATTTACCCGCCCCAAAGCGATGTCACGTCTGGCAAAAGCCGGTTTCAGCCAGTCCTATACTTACTTTACATGGAGAAATACAAAACACGAAATTGAGAGTTACGTGCGGGAGCTCATAGAATCGGGAGACGCACAGTTCTTTCGTCCGAATTTCTGGCCCAACACTCCGGACATTCTGCCGGAAATCCTGCAATTCGGCGGTCGCCAGGCGTTCATTACCCGTGTGGTGCTTGCAGCTACGCTCTCTCCAAGCTACGGGATTTACGGACCCGTATATGAGACCTGCGTTTCGCAGGGAATCCCGGGAACCGAGGAATATCTGAATTCAGAAAAATACGAGCTGCGCAGCTTCGATGAAAACACCAGCGGAAACATACGGGAGATCATAACCCGGTTGAATAATATCCGCTCCGACAACCCGGCACTGCAATTCCTGCGAAATATCACGTTTCTCCCGGTGGACAATGAGTTTCTCCTCGCGTACGCAAAAAAGGACGCCACCGGCGCCAACACGGTCATAGTTGTAGTGAATCTCGATCTTCACCATGCGCAATCGGGCTGGTTGCATCTTCCACCGGAACATCTGGACATTCCGGAAAACCAGTCATTTCTCGTTCACGACTTGCTGAGTGAAGATCGGTACGTCTGGAGCGGACGTACGAATTTCGTACAGTTGAGTCCGAACTCACTTCCGGCGCATATCTTCAGATTGAGAAAATTCATGAAGCGAGAAAACGATTTCGACTACTACATGTAGTACCCAAAAGTGAATGGAGAGCTGATATGGCAGAAAAAGAGGCGCAGATTTCAGAAAACCGTCTGTGGTACAAAGACGCAATCATCTACGAGCTCCACATCAAGAGCTTCTACGACTCTAACAACGACGGAATTGGAGACATCCGGGGACTCACCCAGAAGCTGGACTATCTCGATCGGCTCGGTGTTACCGCCATCTGGCTGCTTCCATTCTATCCCTCCCCTCTCCGGGATGACGGCTACGATATTTCGGACTACTACCGCGTGAATCCGCAGTACGGCACCATACGCGACTTCAAGGCGTTCCTTGTCGAAGCGCACCGCAGAGACATTCGTGTTATTACCGAACTGGTGGTAAACCACACGTCGGATCAGCACGAGTGGTTTCAGAAATCCCGCCGCGCAAAGCCGGGAAGTGCATGGCGGAATTTCTATGTCTGGAGTGAAACGCCGGACAAATTCCAGGATGCTCGAATTATCTTTACCGACTCTGAATCCTCGAACTGGTCCTGGGATCCGGTGGCAAACGCGTACTACTGGCACCGCTTCTACTCTCACCAGCCGGATCTGAATTACGACAACCCCGCAGTCGTTCAGGAGATCTTCAAGGCGGTGGACTTCTGGTTCGAGATGGGTGTAGACGGATTGCGTATGGACGCGGTCCCGTACCTCTACGAACGCGAGGGTACGAACTGTGAGAACCTTCCGGAAACGTACCAGTTCCTCCAGAGACTCCGCGCACACGTGGATGAACGATTCGCCGACAAAATGATCCTGGCAGAGGCAAATCAATGGCCGGAGGATGCCGCCAGGTACTTTGGCAACGGCGATCAGTGTCACATGGCATTCCACTTTCCGCTCATGCCGCGGCTATTCGTGTCCACGTGGATGGAAGACCGCTTTCCCATCATGGACATACTTGATCAGACGCCGGATATTCCCGACACCTGCCAGTGGGCACTGTTCCTTCGAAACCACGATGAGCTTACTCTGGAGATGGTCAGCGACGAAGAGCGGGACTACATGTACCGCGTATTTGCCAAGGACCCGACCACACGGATCAACGTGGGAATCCGCCGTCGCCTTGCCCCGCTCCTGGGGAACAATCGCCGGAAAATTGAACTCATGAATATTCTTCTGCTTTCGCTACCGGGAACACCGGTCATCTACTACGGAGACGAACTCGGGATGGGCGACAACCACTACCTGGGCGACCGGGATGGCGTACGAACGGCAATGCAGTGGAGCGCAGACCGCAATGCGGGCTTTTCCCGCGCCAATCCTCAGAAACTCTTCCTCCCGGCAATCATTGACCCGGACTACCACCACCAGAGTGTGAATGTCGAAAATCAGGAGGGCAACCTCTCGTCCCTGCTCTGGTGGATGCGAAAGGAGATTGCCATCCGGAAACGGTTCAAGGCTTTCGGGCGCGGATCCATCCGGTTCATTGGTTCCGACAACCCGAAAATCCTCGCGTTTGTCCGCTCATTCGAAGAAGAGACTATTCTTGTGGTGGTGAACCTGTCACGCTTTTCGCAGGCGGTGGCGCTCGAGCTCTCGGATTATTCCGGTTTCGTGCCGGAGGAAGTTCTCGGCGGCAATGAGTTTCCGACAATTCACGATGAACCCTATCTGCTGACACTCGGCTTCTACGATCACTACTGGTTCTCACTCGAAGACGGACAGCGCAGTGCCACCGGGGAAGATGTAGCGATTCCGACAATGACCATGAAGGGAGCGTGGCAACGCATTTTCGAACGTCCGGCGCTGACACGGTTTGAGAAGATAATACTCCCGGCATTTCTGAACGAACGCAGATGGTTCGGAGGAAAGGCCAGAGCAAAAACGCAGATTCGGGTCGTAGAACACACTCCGATCGCTGCCGGGCAGGGTGCTCAACTTTGTCTCATAGAGGTCACTTACAAGGCGGGCACCAGCGAAACCTACCTGCTGCCGCTTGCATTTGCACCGGAGGGGCAGGATCAGGAGCCGCAGCAGAACCCGGCGGCAATTGTCTGCAGGCTGGAAACGGACCGTGCAAGCGGTGTGCTGTATGACGCGGTCTACGACAGTGAGTTTCGCAGGAACCTGTTGCTCCTCATAGCAAAACGCGGGAAGAAAGCGGCCGGAACGGGACAGATCGTTTCGCATGCAGGAGAACGTGCGTCTCCGAAGATCCTTGCCGGCATTGCCGAGGGCAACTCGCAGGTCGTCAAGGTGGAACAGAGCAACACGTCAATAGTCTACGACAACGAGCTCTTTCTCAAACTCTATCGCCGTCAGGATGAAGGCGAGAATCCGGACCTGGAGATGGAGCGTTTCCTGACGGTACACGCAAAATATCCAAACATAGCGGCGTACGCAGGAGACATCGAGCTGCTGCGCCCGGACTCGGAGCCCATGGTGCTCGGAATGTTGCAGCACTTTGTTCAAAACAACGGCGATGCGTGGTCGGTTACGCAGGACGCGGCAACCCGCTATTTTGAGCTCGTCATGGAAAAAGGGCTGGATGCCGAAGATCCGCCGCGAATTGCGGACGATGACCTCTCGCCGCTCATGCTCGACCTGATCGGCCCGGTCTTTTCGGACAGGATGAAGCTGCTCGGTCGACGGACCGCAGAGATGCACCTCGCGTTGAACAGCCAGACTCAAAACTCCCATTTTACGGCCGAACCGTTTACGCTGCTCTATCAGCGTTCGCTCTACCACGCAATGCGGGCACAGTCACGACTCGGCCTGGACGCACTGCGCAAAGGGATGACCTCAATGCCGCCCGAAACAGCCGCCGTCGCGGAGACCGTGCTCAGCATGGAGAAGGCAATAATCGCACGTCTTGCCCGGCTCTTCCGGGAAAAGATCCCGGCGCTCAAGATCAGAATCCACGGCGATTACCATCTCGGCCAGTGCCTCTTTACCGGCAACGACTTTGTCATCATCGACTTCGAAGGCGAACCGTCCCGGCCGATCGGAGAACGAAGAATAAAGCGCTCGCCCCTGCGCGATGTGGCGGGGATGCTCAGATCTTTCCACTACTCGGGGTTCACCACATTGTTTACCCGGAACACACTCTCCGGACAGCAGGTCTCCAACCTCTCTCCGTGGGCAGATGCCTGGTCAAGCACGATATCCCGGTTGTTTCTGGATTCCTACATGGAAACGTTGGGAGAGACGGACCTCATTCCGTCGGATCCGCACCAGCTGCGACTGCTTCTGGATGCGTTCCTGCTTCACAAGGCCATTTACGAGGTGGACTACGAAATCAACAATCGGCCCGACTGGGCAATCATCCCGCTTCGGGGAATCGTGAAACTCATGGAGAATGACTATGAAAGCGACTGAGCTGACCGAATATGACATCCATCTGTTCAAAGAGGGAACTCATTTCAGCCTCTATACCGCGTTGGGAGCACACCTGACCACGAAGGCGGGAAAGAAAGGAGTCGCTTTCGCGGTATGGGCACCGAATGCGGGCGCGGTATCCGTTATTGGAGATTTCAACGGTTGGGATGGCGCCGCCGCCCCACTCACCGTCCGTTCCGACGAATCGGGAATCTGGGAGGGGTTTGTTCCAGGAATCAAGAAGGGCAACATCTACAAATACCAGGTGACTACCCGGGACAGAGGGGAGGTCCTTGAAAAAGGAGATCCTTTCGCCTTCCGGTGGGAAGAGCCGCCGAAAACCGGATCAGTTGTCTGGGACCTCGATTACTCCTGGACGGATGCCGAATGGATGAAGACTCGCGCGGCAGTGAATGCACTCGACGCGCCCATGTCTGCCTACGAGATCCATCTGGGCTCATGGCGAAGGGTATTCGAAGATGGCAACCGTTCGCTCACGTACCGGGAAATGGCTGAGTATCTCCCCCCCTACCTCTCCGACATGGGTTATACCCACGTTGAAATGCTCCCGGTCACCGAACACCCGTTCTACGGCTCCTGGGGCTATCAGACCACCGGATACTTCGCGCCCACAAGCAGATACGGTACGCCCCAGGACTTCATGTATCTTGTAGACAAACTGCATGAGGCGGGGCTTGCCGTCATCCTTGACTGGGTGCCATCGCACTTTCCCGGCGATCTCCACGGCCTTCACGACTTCGACGGCACACAGCTGTACGAACACCGGGATCCCAGGGAAGGCTACCATCCGGACTGGAGCAGCTACATCTTCAACTACGGCCGAAACGAGGTAAAGGAGTTCCTGATCAGCAATGCGCTGTTCTGGCTCAAGTACTATCACATAGACGGTCTCAGAGTGGATGCAGTTGCCTCAATGCTCTACCGCGACTACTCGCGCAAGCAGGGAGAATGGGTGCCGAACAAGTACGGCGGAAGGGAAAATCTTGAGGCGGTCCAGTTTCTGAAGGATCTCAATACCGTGGTCTACTCGGAGCAACCGGATGTTCAGACAATTGCGGAGGAGTCCACCTCCTGGCCGATGGTCTCCCGGCCCACCTACATTGGCGGGTTAGGCTTCGGCATGAAGTGGAACATGGGCTGGATGCACGATACCCTTGAATACTTCTCCCTGGATCCGCTGTTTCGAAAGTATCACCACGACGAGCTCAGCTTCAGCCTCCTGTATGCATTCAGCGAAAACTTTCTCCTCTCGTTGTCGCATGACGAGGTAACGCACGGCAAAGGATCCCTCCTCGGAAAGATGCCGGGAGACCTGTGGCAGAAATACGCGAACTTGCGGCTCCTCTACGGGTTCATGTACGGCCATCCGGGGAAGAAGCTGCTTTTCATGGGAGACGAGTTCGGCCAGGAATCCGAGTGGAACCACGAGGCGAGTCTCGACTGGCATCTTCTCAACGAACCGCTGCCATCGGGGCTCCAGCGCTGGGTGAAGGATCTCAATCGGACCCACAGGGAGCAGTCGGCACTCCACCGGATGGACTTCGACAAAGACGGTTTTCAGTGGGTGGATACGAACGATTGGGAGAACAGTGTCATAAGCTTTCTCCGCCTGGACACCGAATCGGACGAGAAGATCCTGGTAGTGTGCAATCTTACCCCGATCCCGCGGGAGAACTATCACGTGGGAGTCGCTGAAGCCGGCTTCTGGAAGGAGATACTGAACAGCGATGCGGGAATCTACGGCGGGAGCAACAGCGGAAACGGCGGCGGCCTTCATACAACGCCCGTGCAGGCACACGGCATGTACGACTCGCTTCCGCTCACTCTGCCGCCGCTCTCAGTCCTTATGCTGAAGCATGAATAGCCGACGCATTCTCTTGCGCCACCTGCGCTGAACGGGTACCATTGTGGTCAATCATGAAGAAGAACGTCATTGTTGCGCAATCAGGCGGTCCGTCGCCGGTCATCAACGCATCCCTTCAGGGGGTTCTTGAAGCGTGCAGGGACCGGGAAGGTATTGGCAGTACCTTCGCCGCGTGGCACGGAGTGGAAGGAATCCTTCAGGAACAGTTAATTGACATGGGTGGGCAGGATGCATCCGAAATCGCGCGCCTGCGAAACACGCCGTCGGCAGGTGCAATCGGTACCTGCCGTTACAAGCTGCATCCCGAGCAGACCGAGGACTTCAACCGGATAATCGATGTCTGTCTTGCGCACGAGGTGGGATACTTCTTCTACATCGGCGGGAACGATTCAATGGACACCGCCAACAAAGTCGCATTGCTCGCTCGGCAGCGTGGTGTGGACCTGTGCGCCACAGGCGTACCCAAGACAATCGATAACGACGTTGGCGATTCCGAGTTTCGGCTCATTGACCATACACCCGGATACGGAAGTGCCGCCCGCTACTGGGCTTTCGTTACCCAGATACTGAATGAGGAGAACCGCGGGATGAGCCCGTCGGAATGCGTGCTCGTTATTCAGGCTATGGGCAGGAAGGCAGGCTTCATTCCTGCGGCATCGCGCCTTGCAGACCCTGAACGCACAATCCCGCTCCAGATCTACATGGCAGAGTCTCATCACACACTCGAATCCCTTGCAGACAATGTCAACGATGAGCTCAAGCGATCGGGACGCTGCATCGTTGTCGTAAGCGAAGGTTTCGACGTTGGATCGCTCGGTGAAGCGCACGACGGATTCGGCCATGTCGAGTACGGGGCAAGCAGGAGCACGGCGGCGCAAGTGGTTACGAACTACCTGAACGGCGTCCACCTTGCCGCACGCGGAAGCGCCAGCAGCCAGGTTCCGGGTGTGCTGCAGCGCTCATCATCCATCTTCGCATCCGCTGTGGACACAGAGGAAGCGTATCAGGTGGGCCGGGCAGCGGTAGATGTGGCCGTTCGCGATGGAAGCGGGTACATGGCCACTATTCTCCGCGCCGAAGGAAGCGAGTACCGTGCGGTGTACGATAAGGTCCCGCTCGAGCTTGTTGCGAACTCGGAACGCCTCATGCCCAATGCGTGGATAGCGAAAAACGGCGTGGATGTGACCGACGATTTTGTCCGGTATGCGAAGCCGCTCATTGGTAACACCTGGCCTGACTTTGAGCTTTCGGGTGGTCTGCAGCGATTCGCGCGTATTGAACCGCGGTTCGTTGAGGCAAGACTCCCCGGATATGTGCCCGAGAAGCTACGCAGCTCAACAACGTAGACAGTTTCCAGCACTGGTCACTTTACCCGAATGATCATTCGTTATATAATTTTAACCAGATATGGAAAATACACGCGATTTCACAGCGAATAAATACGTCCTCGTAACCGGAGCCAGTTCCGGCATTGGCCGCGCCCTGGCCGAAGAATCCGCAGCAATGGGTATGAACGTCCTGCTGGTCGCACTCCCGCATACGGGTCTGTCACGGGTTGCTGCACAGATTACCGCAGACTATGGGGTGCACGCGGATTACCTCGAGTGTGATCTGACCGAGACTGATGTACCCTACCAGGTCTATCAGTGGGTTCGGCAGCAAAACGTCAGTCTGCGCATGCTCGTGAACAATGCCGGAGTGGATCTGGCCGGCCGCTTCGACGGACGTGCTCTTGCAGATCACGAGATAATGATGAATCTCAACGTGGTTGCGGTTGTGAAACTGACCCATCTTCTGCTTCCCGAACTGAAGCGCTCGGAAAAGAGTTACATCCTGAATGTGGCAAGTGCGGCAGCGTTCTTCCCCATGCCGTATAAACCAATCTATTCGGCATCCAAGACGTTCATCCTGAACTTCAGCATGGCTATTCGCGAAGAACTGAAGGAATCCGGGATTGTCGTGAGCGCCCTCTGTCCCGGCGGTGTCATGACGAATGAAGACGTCCGAAAGCGAATCGAGCTGCAAGGATTTTTCGGACGCCTTTCTCGTATGTTCCCGGACCAGCTTGCACGGTATACCTTGCCCAGAGCGTTTCGTGGTCAGCCGGTCATTATTCCCGGCGGTCTGAACAAACTGTTCCGTGTTCTCGGCTGGATTGTGCCGCCGGCCATCCTCCTGCCGTTCGTCCACCGTCGATTCCGACGCGATGAGGCGCTGCTTCATCCCCGAACGAACGCAGCTTCCTGAGCCGGGCGCGGCAGGGTCTCAGTTCATTTCCGAGACAGGTTCTTCGGTAACCCCCAATTGCGGGTCCCCTCTTCGATATTTCACCATTCGCCAGCACGATGACCCGGTCCGCTGTCCTGACCGTGGGAAACCGATGTGCCATGGAACGTTGCCGTGTCGAAATGATAATCGACGGTCAAAACGCGAAATGGTTGAAAATTGGTGTTACTCGTGCAACACTTGAGTCCATTCTGAAGAATGAGAAAGGATGCACCAATGAGCAGAGATATAATATCCACCCCGAAAGCACCCGCCGCAATTGGCCCCTATTCACAGGCTATCCGGGTTGGAAACATGGTGTTCACCTCCGGCCAAATCGCACTGGATCCGGCAACCGGAACGGTTGAGGGCGATGTGAAGACGCAGGCCCAACGGGTGTTCGACAATCTTTCGGCAGTACTCGCGGCAGCCGGTTCGAGTCTGGGAAGTGTGGTCAAGTTCACCTGCTTCATTACCGACATGACGCAGTTTCCGGTCGTGAACGCAGTATTCACCGAGTATCTGGATGCAACCGGAGACCGTGGTGCGGCCGGTGGAAAAGGCTATCCCGCGCGATCGACCGTTGAGGTAAGCGCTCTTCCGAAAGGTGCACTGGTGGAAATAGAAGCGGTCGCGCTGGTGGACGCATAGGCGTCCGCATCCATGAGCCAAGTTGACTTTTTCACTGTTTTTGCGTAGCTTTCCATACAGCTCCATTCCATATATATGCTCCAAACATTTCGACTGAAGGTACACGATTGACATTTAACGACTTCGCATTGAAGAGTGAGCTCATCCAGGCGGTGAGCGAGATCGGTTTCGAGATCGCCACTCCCATTCAGGAACAGGTTATCCCGTTCATGATAGAGAATGACGATGACCTCATTGGTCTTGCACAGACGGGCACCGGCAAGACTGCAGCATTCGGTTTGCCCATCCTCAACGCGGTCGCCCTTGCAGAACGCTACCCGCAAGCGCTTGTTCTCTGCCCGACACGTGAACTCTGCGTCCAGATTACCGGCGATCTCCAATCATACGGTAAGTATCTCCGCGGTCTTTCGGTCACCTCCGTCTACGGTGGCGACAGCATGGAACGACAGATGCGCGCTCTGCGATCAGGGACGCACGTTCTGGTTGCAACACCGGGACGGCTTCTTGATCTCATGAGTCGCGGCGCGGTCGACACCACACACATCCAGCACCTCGTTCTGGACGAAGCCGATATCATGCTCAACATGGGTTTCAAAGAGGAGATGGATGCAATTCTCGGCTCCGTTCCTGCGGAGCGACAGACCGTCCTGCTTTCGGCAACCATGCAGGCCGAAGTGGCAAGGATTGCGTCCGACTACATGAGGAAACCCGTGGAGATCAGCGCGGGTCCCCGGAATGCCGGGGCATCGACGGTTGAACACGGTTACTACATGGTCCACGCGCGGGACAAATACCTGGCGCTCAAACGCATTGTGGATTTCCACCCTGACATTTACGGAATTGTGTTCTGCCGCACCCGTGCATCCACACAGGAAATCACGGATCACATGATCAAGGACGGTTACGATGCGGAGGCCCTTCACGGAGACCTTTCGCAGGGACAGCGGGACCTTGTCATGCGCAAGTTCAGGGAGCGCAATGTCCAGCTGCTGGTTGCCACCGATATTGCCGCACGCGGATTGGATGTCGACGACCTGACCCATGTCATTCACTATGACCTTCCGGATGATCCGGAAATCTATACGCACCGCAGCGGAAGGACCGGCCGAGCCGGGAAATCGGGTATATCGCTTGCCATTATCAACATGCGCGAAAAATACAAGCTTCGGCAGATAGAAAATACGATCCGCGGCAAGGTCATTGAAATCCATGTTCCAACCGGTCAGGACATCTGCGAACGGCAGCTCATGCACCTCATAGACCGCGTCAAGACGGTGGATGTGGACACCGACAGAATAGCCAGGTACATGCCCATCATCGAAGAGAAACTTGCGGGTCTCGACCGGGAAACGCTCCTCGCACACTTCGTGTCGCTCGAGTTCAATCAGTTCCTCGACTACTACAAGTCCGCCTCGGACCTGAGTCGGGTTACCGATTTCGGTGACGATTCAAGAGGACGAGGACGGGGAGACGATCGGTTTGGCGGTCGGGGCCGCCCGGGTCGCGGCGACCGTGGACGTCAGGGGGACTTCACGCCACTTCTCGTAAACATCGGGAAGAAAGAACGGGTTCTGCCCGCCGACATAATCGGCATAGTCAACCGCGCCACTCGGGGGAACAACGTCGGTATTGGACGAATCAGTATTGGACAATTTGAAACCATGGTAGAGGTGGAATCCAGTGCCGTTGGACTGGTTCTCTCTTCGGTTGCAGGACAGAGCTTTCACAGCACAAAACTTCGTGTGGAACCACAGAGATCCGGCTCGGGTCCCGCCCGCGGGCCACGCGCACCACGTGAATACAAGAAGAAGCGTGCGGGCAGGTAATCGGCTTCCGGGATTATTCGCTGACACCGGCCGGGCGACTCGGCCGGCCAAGCTGAAGGGCGAGCTGGGGAAAAATCACGTCGTTGCCGCCGGAGCCTGTCCCGTCGGCACA
>CAZKMA010000019.1:13131-75159 GCA_964553615.1 uncultured Spirochaetales bacterium
GTGCCGTCGTACGTAATTGAGAGTACCGGAATGCCGGTAATCCGTTCAATGTCCTCAGTCATGGCCTCGGTCACAAGCGCTGGACAGCAGAACGCGGGACTTACCTGGACGAAGAGCGATATATCCGGATATCGCTCGAGCAGATGCAGTACCTTCAGCACATTCTCCGCCGACTCGCCTTCGTGCTCGAGACGGAGATGAAACATTCCAAGCTGTTTCTCTGCATCACGGTTCACATAGGGGTATACCGGCCCGACCAGCGGGGTAACACCCTGCATGTACAGCCGCTCGAGAGTTTGCAGCAGTCCGAGTAAGATCCGATACCGGGCAAAACTCACAAGCTCTCCGTTCTTCTTCAAGCGGGAGAACATGGGAGATGCGATGATCTTTGCGTAGTCATTGTAACTCGTAACGATGGCCTCTCCGCCTGCACGTTCTATTGTCCGTACAAGATCCTGATTGAAAACAGTATTGTCCCGCACATACAGGTCCCCGAATATGGCCACCTTTGGTCGCTCCGCCGAGCTGTCAAACGGAATTGAACGGAACAGGTCTTCCACAATGCGAACCGCTCGGGCGCGCCGCATCTTTCCTTCGAAACAGCGAACAAGCGTAGAGAACGCCTCCTTCACCGCGCGATCGGTCATACCGGGGTTCAGCTCGTAGGGACGGATCCTGCAGGTCAGGCGTGCCAGCATGCCGCCGAACAGGTAGGCAAAGTAAACGTCTACTGGCAGCGTCGGGGCAATGTCCTCGAATGTCGACAGTCCCGGATAGATCGCCACCTGTTCAAGGCCCTTTCCGAATGAGCGAAGCAATGTCTGGATGAATTGCGGATAGAGAGGAATGTTGCATGCCCACTCACTCTGCAGTGTCCACAGGATGGTCTTCGCCGGATCGAGCCGGTGAGCCCGTATGTATTCGGCGGTCTCCTCGGCAATAGCATTTACCGGGATACACTGACCGCTATTATGGACCATGCTCTTTCGAATGAGCTCGGGAGTTTCCCGCAAAACGCGAGCATCGTAACCGCGCCGCCGCAGAGTCGCAGCAAGTAGCGGGGTGGCGAAGGTATTCCAATTTGGCAGGAGAATGGTCTTCCGGCGAAGGTCCTTTCGGCTCGGTGGATGCAAAGGTTGTCGCAGCGGACCGGCGGGCCGTGGCGCATCCGGTCCGGCCGAAGACGGCTTTGAATTGTGGTTTCGAAACGCGTGTACCGCCGCTTCCACCCGGGTCTCGTATCCAAGAGTTGAATCGTGTTCATCCAACTGCAGGACCAGATACGGCTTGGCGCTCGCATCCATAATCTTCCGGAAGTATTCCAGCGCAAATGAATCCGGGGAACAGCGAAACGAAGAGATATACACCGGGTAGATATGAGGAGTCCGCGCACAGTACTGAGCGGAGCGAAGAGCTTCCGAGGCGTGATGCCAGGGAAACAGCGAGAGAAACTTCTCCTCCTCATCGTCCGAGTCATCAGGGATCATGTCCTGGAAGAACACCGGAACACCCTGTTCGCCGAAGATCTCCGGAATCCGTTTGTTCAGGATCGGCGAAAGAACGGTATATGGTCTTCCAAGAAGCATCACTGAAATGTCCGCGGCAGGCGCCCGCTCGTGAACCGCCACCCGACTCTCGAGGATTTCCTTCATCTTCTTTCTTGTCAGCGACAATCCGTGATCCGCGAAATGGAGCGCCGCCAGCACCTCGGCGTCTTTGATTTTCCTCCCTGCAATTTCTGTCAAATCGCGGGCAAGGGCGGGTGCGAGATCCCGCAGTGCATTCGGTCCGGAAGAAATGAGCGGGGAAATGATGCGGCCTGTCCCGTTCGCGCGTTCAGCCGCTGACTTCAGCAACGCGGGAGCAAACTGGGTGTAGTAGCAGTTATTCTTTCCGCTGTCTCGGTTGCGCAGTGCAAAGGGAACAAATACGTAGTCGGCATGATCCAACAGCCAGGTTGACTGCCCAAACAGATCGCGCATGGGCGTACAGAACTCCGCAGAGAAGAGCGCTTTCCCTCGCCCAACCGGATCGTCGGCAGCCTCACCGCCAACCACCGTAAACCCGAGACGACCGAAGAACAGTCGCCAGAACGGAATTTCGCCAAAGAGATGGAGCGACGCGGGAATGCCCACAGAGAGGCCGGCTGACTGAGTCGGTGGACTCTCCCCCTGCAACGCACCGAGCACCTCCCGTTGGACACGCGCGCGAGAGCGAAGCAGGGAAAACCCCGAGCGGTTTCGGTCCACGAAGTGCTGAGTCTCGTAGTCTCTGCCGCAGAGAAACCCATAGGCAACCTCGGCGGACCCGACAGATGCGACGCGCAGCCTGCATCGATTTGCACAGAGCGAACACCGTTCGGATCGGATTCCGATGTCCTGTCGGTGCAGGCCAAACCCGAAAAAGGCGGTATCCGCGGGCGGTGATTCGCTCAGCAGAAGCGCCACACCGAGCGCGCCGGTCAGGTGGCAGTATCGAGAGACCGATATGGAGCGGCCGATGCGCTGTTCAAAAGCTGAAACGAGTGCGCGGTTTCGCGCAGTGGCACCCTGAAAACAGATCCGCTTTCCGATTGCGGCACCGCCTGCAACCTTCTGCAGGTAGTTTTCCCGCACCGAGTGGAGTGCCGCGGCGAGCAGCTCCCGCCGCTCGTACCCCTGCTGCAGGAGATGGTTTATATCACGCTCCATGAAAACTGTGCACCGGTCGCTGGCAAGCGGCGATGCCACGCCCACCGCCAGATCGGAGTACTCTGAAAGAGAGGTGGACAGACGCGCCGCCTGTTCCTCGAGAAAGCTCCCGGTTCCCGCGGCGCACACCGTATTCATGTGAGAGAAGGTCACGACTCCCTTTCGGAGCGTGGTGAACTTCGCGTCCTGCCCACCAATCTCTATGATGGTATCTGTCTCCGGATCGAGCTCGCATGCCGCTCGTGCGTGCGCGGTAATCTCGTCTACTACGAGGTCCGCTCCAACAATGGAGCCAATAAACCTTCGCCCTGCACCCGTAGTTCCTGAACCCAGCACCCGGAATGGAAACTCCTCCGCCGCCTCGAAGATTGCCTGAACGGCAAGAAGTGGTTGCCCCGCGGTGCGAGTATAGAAACCCGCAATAACGCGGTGATCGCCATCCATTGCTACGGCCTTCGTGCTGGTGGAGCCAATATCTATACCGAAATACACCTCGCGCGTACGCTCCCTGCAGGCGGGAGCAAACTCCTCCACTTCCACCGGATTTCCTGAACCCAGAGTCCGTGCATTGAACAGGCTTCGGATTCCGGAAGTGAAATCCGGATATCCGTTGTCACCGAACACCAGAGGTTCGTGTTCGTACGTTCGGCTATTTGAAGACGGTGGAATCAGTTCGTTCACCTTCCAGATCTTCGCTTCAATTTGTTCACCCGCTTGAGACTGACGCTCCTGCACAACAAACGCGGCACCGAGTGCGCCGTAGAGGTGAGCCCATCTGTCTGTGGTAATGCTTGACCCTGACAGCCTGCACAGGTGGTGAAGAACCGCATTGTTCCGTGCAACGCCACCTGCGAACAACGCGGGTTCGGGTATCTCGGCTTCCGCGGCGAGCGTATCCAGGAGATTCCGGGCGAGTCCCTGACAGAGACCGTCGCATATCTCCTCGAGAGAGTACCCTTCCTGCTGCGCATGGATAATATCGGTCTTTGCGAACACCGAACACCGGGAGGCAATAATCGGCACGCTTCCCCGATTCTCGGTTGCAAGCCTGCTCAATGCACCGCTGTCCGAAAGACCGAGGCGACGCGCCTGCTGATCGAGAAAACTCCCTGTGCCCGCTGCACAGGAGGTATTTCGCCACATTCTGGTGTATCGACCGTCGGGCGAGAAGAGAATGCGCGCAAATCGCTCCCCGCCGACGATAAGGAGGGTGCGCAAGTCCGGATGAAGCACGCGTGCCGCGGTGGCAAAGGAAACGGTGGTATCCACAGGTGTGGCATCGGGAATAAGACCCGCACTCGCAGAGGTAATCCCGATCGATTCCGGCGTATCGATCTCGAGCTCATTGAGCAGAGAACTGAGGCAATCACGGACTTTCCCGCCGTGAGGAACATAGCGCGTCTCCGCAATGGTTCGATCGGCGCGGAGCCGCACCAGAGAAACAGACACCGAGCCGACATCGATGCCGAGCGTCGTCTGGTTCATTTTTCTTTTCAGGTATGCACGGTCAGTATAGACGAGATTCACCGGGAACGCAATTCAATGCACAGACGGGCTCTTTGCGCTATACTTCCGATAGCAGCCAGAATATTGAAGGAGTTCAAGTGATACGATTGGTCGCGCGGCTCATTGCCGTGCTTCACTCAAATCGCAGACCGGTGGAAATTGGAGCGGCAGTTGCTTCTGCCCTTCTCCTTGCGCTCATGCCGTCCGGGAACCTCCTCTGGATATTTCTCTTTCTCATTTCATTCTTCATCAGACTGAATCTCGGAATGGAGTTGCTGTTCCTTGCATTGTTCTCCCTGGCTGTTCCAGCAGCAGACAGACTTCTCGACGGCGTCGGATACTGGGTACTGACCCGTCCGGGACTAACCCCGGTTTTCTCCGCGTTGTACGCTGTGCCGTTCCTGCAGTTTTTCCGCTTCAACAACTCAATGGTCATGGGAGGGTTTCTGATCGGGCTTGCCGCATGGATACCGGTCTGTCTGCTTGCCATTCGCGGCGTGTACATCTATCGCAAGCACCTGCATCCGCGCATAGTCAATAGCAGGATTGTGAAGGCAATTCGTTCGGCGCCGCTCATAAAGCGGTTCTCAGGCGCAGTTGCCCGCGTCCGTTCAGCCTACCCCGCGTAGAGGAGCCGTACATGCCGGCACACAGGCTTCCCCGACAATTTCGCAAGCCCATTTCTCGTTCCCGGTTCGAAAAAAAGGTACTTGGAAAGGTGTATCTCGTACAGGACCGTGAGTTCATGCGGTCGTTGTTCGCACCGGATGGCGAAGGCAGAATGGCGGTTGCCCGTGAGTTGTCGGCTGACGAGCGGAAGCGACTTTCACGGTTGGCAAAGGAGATCCGCAGCAACCGGGGTGCGGTTGGTAAGGGGAAGATCACAGTTCTCTTTCTCATTGTAGCGGCAGTCCTGGTCTTTGATTTCGCATTCAAGAACAACCTTGCGGCGCGGGGAACTGAAGATCTCCTCCAGACGGTATTCCAGGCAAAGGCGGATATCGGAGGCATGGATTTTCGCCCACTGCGGGGAGATCTTTCGTTCGCATGGCTCACCATTGCCGACAGAAACCACCCCATGAGCAACCTTTTCCAGCTCGGGCAAACACAGCTTCAGATAGATACCTGGCAACTCCTCCGCGGGAACGTCGTGATTTCTCAGTTAACCTCCGGAGATATCCGCTGGAACACTCCGAGAAAGGTGTCCGGAAGCACTTCCGTCAGGATGTCAAACCCGCATCCGAATGCGAGTCCCGGACCGGAGACGGCTGCCGGAGGCGGATTCAACCTCGGACTCCCGGGAACAATGGACGTAAAAACGTTTGTCGCAGATCACCTCACGGAGCTCAAGACTCCTGCCCGGATAGACGCACTGGGAGCCAGGACAGCTGAGCTTCAGAACGAATGGGCAGGTCGAACCACAGCACTGGAGGCGGACCTGAAACGTGCTCAGGCTGAAGTCGGCGCGCTCGGCACGGTTGACGTTGCCGGAATAAGCAACCTCAATTCAGCTCTTGCCGCATTTCAGAGGGTAGAAGCGGCCCAAACCGCGATGGACAGCGTGGCGAATGAAGCTGAGCGCGCCTACCGGGCAGCAGACACGAACCTCCAGTCAGTCAGAAACGATATCTCGGCCCTGCCGGGTTCCGTGCAGGCGGATGCCGCACACCTCGCCACACTTCTTCCCGACCTCTCAGGCAGTGCGAAAGATGTCATTGCACGCCTTGCAGAACCCGCCGTCCGTTCAACACTTGGCAACTGGTACGGCCGCATCCTTCAGGGTTACGAAATCGCAACGCGACTTTCGCAATCCGCCAGTCGCGCAAAACCACGAACCCGGCGCCTTCCGGGGCGCAACGTGATCTTTCCAACCGCGCGGGTTCCCCGTTTTCTCCTGAAGAGTGCCGCGGTCACTGCCGTGGACGGAGGCGCAACAGTCACGGGCAGTGTCCGTTCGCTCTCGAGCGACCCCGTGCTTACCGGCAGCCCGGCCACGTTTGCCTTCGAACGGAAGGATGGTCTTTCCCGGATTGCTGTTTCGGGCAGCCTCGACACCCGTACCTCGGCGAAAGATCGCGCATCTATCTCCGTGGCGCTCGCCGGCCGGCCGGTCGACATGACCGGGGGAATCCCGGCACTGGAGGTCTCACGGCTCACCGCAACAGCAGGCGGAAGCGGGGACATCTCACTCGAGTCCTCGGGCGGCGCCAGGGGAAGCATCCGGCTGGAACTCAGTGCAGTAGATCTTGAGGGAAGCTATTCCGCAAACTCGATCGGAGGACTCGTCAACGAGGTGGTGACAGGGGCAAAGAGCATCGATGTGTCTTTCGACTATCGTATCGGTCCAGACGGATCCGTTGCACTGTCCGACGGCAGGACAAGCGTTGATAGAGCACTCGAGGAACTCCTGCGCTCCCGTGCGGGAGGACTCCTCTCTGCCACCCGCACCCGCGTAGGCCGGGAATTGGACACAATCATCGCATTGAAACAACCGACACTGAACGCAGCACAGGCGCGCGTGAATACCATCCTTGGTCAGACCCAAACGCTTCGCGACGGTGCGGAACAGTCCCGGCGGCAGATAGCCGCAATACGGGCCAAAGTGGACGCGCGTATTGCGGAGCTCAAGGCGCAGGCCGTAGCGCCGTCCGCGGCGAAGGCTCGGCAGCAAGTTCAGAACCAGCTCGATTCGGTCAAGAAAGGACTGAAGCTCCCCGGACTCGGGCAATGAGTCGACGGGCGCCGTCTGTCGGATTTTTCAGTCCGGCTCCTTCAGTCCGCCTCTTTTTCCCAGAAGCGCGAGGTAATGACCTTCTCGTTGGTGAAAAAGTTGATGACCGACTTCCCCTGTGCCTTGATGTCTGAGAGCAGAGACGCCTTCATACCTCCAAACGGCAGATAGGCAACTGGAGCGGGAATGCCGATGTTGATACCAATCATACCCGCCTGCGTTTCGAGCTTGAACGTGCGGGCAACGTGACCATCCTGCGTGTAGATTGATGCTCCGTTTCCGTACTCGTGGTCGTTGATTATTGTTATGGCCTCGGCCAGATTTTCTGCACGGAGCATGACCACGACCGGGCCGAAAATCTCGGTCCGGTGAATCTTCATACCGGGTTTCACGTCCGTAAAAACTGTCGGTCCAATGAAGTGACCGTGCTCAGCTCCGCTAACACTCACGCCGCGGCCGTCCAGGGCAAGGGTTGCACCCTCGTCTATGCCGTCCTGAATAAGAGAAAGGATCCT
This sequence comes from uncultured Spirochaetales bacterium, assembly GCA_964553615.1. Lineage (GTDB taxonomy): Bacteria > Spirochaetota > Spirochaetia > DSM-27196 > DATKUC01 > DATKUC01. The sequence goes on from CAZKMA010000019.1 coordinate 20,574, forward strand.
ATCCCTGGCCTTTTCCGAAATGACCGGCCCCATGACCATTGCCTCATTCAAGACGGCCGGATCCAGCGGATCTGCAACTCGTACCTTTTTCGAGGCCTCTACGAACTGCAATGCAACACTTCGATAGGTCTCATCGCCGACGCACACAATTGCAGACGCCGCCATGCAGCGCTGCCCGGCGCAGCCGTAGCAGCTCGTAATCATGTTCTGGATCGTCTTTTCCATGTTCGCGTCGGGCATTACCACCAGATGATTCTTTGCGCCTCCCATTGCCTGGAAACGCTTTCCATTTTCAACACAGCGGGCAGCAACCGTTCGGGCGGTGGCCGTTGATCCGACAAGCGACACCCCACGCACCAGGGGATGGGATACAAGCGCATCCGCCGCAACCCGATCGCCATTCACCACGTTGAACACTCCGGCAGGCAGTCCCGTTTCATGAACGTAGCCGGCAATGAGCTGCATGGTCAGCGGAACCTGCTCGGACGGTTTTACGACGAACGTATTCCCGGTCGCGAGTGCATATGGGGCAAACCAGAACGGAACCATGGCGGGAAAGTTGAACGGCGCTATCATGCCGAATACGCCAATCGGAAGACGAATTACCTCGCCATCAATTGCGAAAGAGCTGTCGGTAATAATGTCTCCCTGCTGCAGAACGGGCATGCCGCAGGCAACCTCGAGATTCTCTATTGCACGCTTCACTTCGGCAAGTGCATCGGCCATGCTCTTCCCATTTTCCTGCACAATTACGCGGGCAATGTCATCTTCATGCTCAACCATGATACGTTGCAGCTTATACAGGTAGGAGACGCGGCGGGAAACCGGAACATTCCGCCACTTCAGGAATGCTGCGTGCGCGGTCTCCACAACCCTGGTCGTTTCTTCGGAGGATGTGAGCGGCACCCGGGCAATTGTTTCCCCGGTGCTCGGATTCTCTACATCAAGCATACCCGCCTGCGGTGGAATCATGAAACTGCCGTCACAGTAATTGCGAACGGTATTCATTGCATCGCTCTGTATATTTCCCACTTTGTTTTTCCCTATTTCAGATCAGGATTTGGTATCATGATATCCCGGATTACCTCGACAAGCTGATGGTATCCGGCAATGAAAGAACGAAGGGTTCGAGCAGTGGCCCCGTAACCGTCAAACTCCTGTGCCGTCAACCCTTCCACATCGTATGCCTGAACGAAATCCGGAAACTTGCGCCGCAGTTCGGCAATAAGAGAAGGATCCACCTGCGTATCGATGCGGGATTCAACGCTCACGTCAGATTGGTTGAATCGCCGGGCCCAGTTGTATGGAATAGTCAGCACCATGTCCGCGCCGATGAACTCGGACCAGTGGTAGTGGTTCCGATATGCAGCGGCGAGCAGTCGCGTGCGGTATCCCGCACGGCCGAAGATCTGGTACGCATGTTTCATAACCGCGACTCCCGCCCACTCGAGGTAGTCAGGATTGGTTATGATGTCCCTTCTGTCAGCAACGACCTTCAGCCAGTCGTCCACACGTCCGACCATTATCGTGCACACCGGAGACATACGGGTCGTATCCTTCCCCTCCCCCTCGCGTCGCGCAAGCCCACGCTTTACCGCCTCGGCAACCGCAATTGACTGAGCAACGGTGAAACAGACAGTGGCATTAATGCTCACCCCCTGGTAGGTTGCCTCCTCTATTGCCTTGACTCCGGCAGCAGTTGCCGGGATCTTCACCTGGATATTCGGCGCAAGACTCTGGAAGTGAAGTGTCTGGCGCAGTATCGCGTCCGCGTTCCGGTAAAGTCGGGGATCGGTCTGGATGGACAACCGTCCCTTCTTCCCGCCCTCGCGGTCGAAGACCGGTCTGAGCATCGCCGCACCCTTTACCGCCATCTCTTCGATCAACTGCCAGGCAACCTCGTCTTCGCCGAACGTCGGGTTTTCCCGGATTATCTCACCAATCCGGTCCCTCCACAGATGCATCTCTTTTTTCAGGACATTGAAGACAATGACGGGATTGGTCGTTGCGCCAACCGCGCCGTTGTCAATCCCGTACTGCAGCTCCTCTATTGAACAGGAATCGTTCCAGTAGTCGGTGTGCGTAGTGCTGCCCATTCGGGCAAGCGGACTCTCCTGCATACGGTCTTTCTTCGTTGTGCTCACCAGTCTTTCCTCCGTATTCGGTATCTCAGAACTTCATTGTCGAATCAAGGTGCGCCTCGAGATCCTGCCGTGCATTCTGCACCGAGGAGCTCGTGGAAACCTCAGGAACCCCAACGCGCCACCAGCTGTCGTATCCGTGCGTCATCGATTTCGGAGTGACCTTGATATCGATAACAACCGGACCCGTTGCGCTCTTTGCCGCATTGAACGCCGTGTGAAGCTGATCGATTGTCCGGACAGTATATCCAAGCGCACCGTACGCCTGCGCATGCAACGCGAAATCAACCGTCAGGTATTCTCCGGTAAGCTTGCCGGTGGAAGCATCCCGCTTCCGCCACTCATTTCCGTAGCTCGAAATACCCTGATTGGTCTGCAGGTTGTCGATGACCTGGAAACCGTTGTTGTCGAAGACAAGGACAATCATCCTTATCCCCTCCTGCACGGCGGTCAAGAGCTCGGAGTGGAGCATGACATACCCGCCATCTCCCACCAGCGCATACACCTCCCGATCCGGCGCAGCAAGCCTTGCGCCCAGCGCGGCATTTATCTCGTATCCCATGCAACTGAAGCCGTACTCCATGTGATAGCTTCCGCGGGCACCCGGGCGCCAGACGCGCTGCATGTCGCCGGGAAGGCTCCCCGAAGCGCTGACCACAACCGCGCCGGGATCGAGCAGCGTCTCATTCAACTCGCCGAGGACGCGCACCTGGCTCAGACCTGCGGGGTCGTCCTCCCGGTATAGCCGGTCGACCTCTGCCTTCCACTCACTCCGTACGTCGGCAATTCGGGCCCCGTGCCCGGCGTGGTAGTTCTTGCGCGATAGTCCACGAGAAAGCTGCTCGAGCGCCTCCCGTGCATCGGCCAGAAGCGGCTCGCCGTTGAGCTTCATGGCGTCGAAGGATCCGACATTGATTGCAAGCACCTTGAGATCCGGATTCTGGAATGCCCATTTGCTGGCTGTGGTGAAATCTCCCATCCGTGTCCCCACCGCGAGCACGAGATCCGCATCCCGCGCAATCCGGTTCGCAGACTCCGCGCCCGTTACGCCAATGCCGCCAAGATTCATCGGATGATCCCAGGCAACCGTTCCCTTACCCGCCTGAGTCTCCCCGAAGGGGATGCCGAAATCGGAAGCAAACTGCGCAAAGACATCTCCCGCTTCACTGTAGCGAACGCCGCCACCGCAAATCATGACCGGTCTGGTGCTCGCACAGATCAGATCGATTGCACGCTTGAGCGCCGACGTGCCCGGCTGCTGTCGATCCAGATGGTACACCCGCTTCTGCAGGAAGACCTCCGGGAAATCGTACGCCTCGGCCTGCACATCCTGGGGCAGCGCAACCGTTACCGCCCCGGTCTCCGCCGGATCCGTCAGAACTCGCATGGCGTTAACCATTGCCGACATCAGTTGCTCCGGTCTGCTCACCCTGTCCCAGTACCTGCTCACCGGCTTGAACGCATCGTTCGCGGTCACCGTGAGATCTCCCGGCGACTCCACCTGCTGCAAGACCGGATCCGGCTGTCTGCAGGCGAACGTATCCCCGGGCAGAAAGAGCACCGGAATGCGATTCACCGTAGCCGTTGCCGCCGCAGTCACCATGTTCATCGCGCCCGGCCCAATTGAGCTCGTAACCGCGTAGATACGCCGGCGGTTGTGCTGTTTCGCAAAACCCATCGCAGCGTGAGCCATTCCCTGTTCACTGTGACCCTGCCGAAAAATCAGGGAGTGGTCACTCTCGACGATAGCCTCGCCCAGTCCGACGACATTTCCGTGGCCGAAAATTCCAAAAATCCCTTCAACAAACTTGTACTCGACTCCGTCCATTTCGACGAATTGATTGTCGAGGAACCGAACCAGTGCCTGAGCCATGGTCAACCGTACCGTCTTCATGACATGCTCCTTCAGTTGCCCGGAGGATTCAAGACCCATTCATGCTCGGGCGTGAATATTCGTGAATCCGGGCCAAATCTATCGTTGGGGAGATGGGGAATCATCCAGATGTAGTACATTGTGTAGCCGGGAGCAGACGTCTGCGGATGAACCACGCGCGGAGGAATGGTAACCGTATCGCGCGATTGCACCTTGAACACATCATCTCCCTGCTCGGAAAAACCAAAACCCTGATCCGGGAAGAAGCGAAAGTGATAGATCTCGGGTTGCGCGTGGAAATGTGGAGGGTAACTCGACCATCTGCCGGGAAAATTCACCACCTCGCCCAACACCATCTGGCTCCACGGAGCCGTTGCCGCATCGAAGAACGTTCTGACCACCCGCGTGCTTGTCCCCTCGAGTATCCCCTCGCCGAACCGCTCACTGCGGTACTCTCCCGGGGACCAGATGCGGGGAGGAAACCGAACCGGATTCAGTACCGCCTGTACGGCAAGCTCCGCCACCCCGCCAACCGTGGAAATGGTGACAGCCGTCCCGAGCGGCACATGCACGACCACAGGCTCCTGTTCGAGGAGATCGTGCCGTTCGATTTCTACGCTCCCTTCCTCGCCCTCACGCCCTTCGGCACTCTCGAGTTTCCACTCGATTCGCACCGCACCGTTCATGAGCAGAAAAGCGCGTTCCCTCACCCGTTCATCGGTGTGCGGATGTGCTGGGTCAATTTTGAGGATTCCGAAATCGGTAAGCATGTGGGGTTGCTCACCGTCAAGCGCGGTAATTGCGGTGTACCCGATTGGAAAAGGTACAAGGGGTCTCCGGATCAGCACCGTTCGCCTCCTTTCGCCGGTTCATCAGTGTATTGTCTTATCATCTGATGATAGGATACTATATCGTGCCTCCCTTGAAGTATCAACAAGCGTGTTGATAAACACCGTACGCTCGAATGCCGGACCAGACCGTGTGCCGCCGACAAACCCGTGCGGTGGCGGGCGTTCCGCAGCGCAGTCTTTTCCCGTTTTTGGTTCCGCCTAACCGTATCAACACGGTTGTTGACACTTCGGAGGGGTCTAAAAGAACAGCCGGATTGCCGCGATAGCGGTGGCAACAATAACAAGGATGCGATACGGCTTGTCCCGGATCTTCTTCACTATCGCGACCCCAAGAAACGCGCCGCCGATGATGATCGGCACCATTGTAAGGTCGAGTGCCACGGTCTCAATGGTGATGGTGTGCCAGAATATTATATGCAGGGGCACCTTCAGGAGGTTTACTATGAAAAAGAACCACGCGCCGGTACCGATGTACGAGTTCTTCGGAAGGCGCATGGACAGCAGATAGAGTGCCATGACCGGGCCGGCGGCGTTCCCGACCATCGTGGTAAAACCGCCGGCAAGTCCAAGGAGTGCCGCGATCCACCATGTGTCGGGAATCATTATCTCGCTGCCTCGCGTCTCCCGGTAGATCATGATTACAAGTCCAAGCAGAATGGTAGTGGACATGAGCTGACGGAACTGCAGATCGGAGATGTGGGCTCCGACGAAAACACCAAGTCCTATTCCGACGATTGCCCACGGCAGAAGCCGGATAACGTACTTCCACTGGGCGTGGCGGTTATAGTAGATCACTGCAAAGATGTCGCCGGTTATCAGCAGCGGAAGCATGATCCCGCTCGAATCGCGTCCGCCGAAGATTGCCGCGGCAATCGGGATGGTGATCATTGAAACTCCCGGCAGGCCGGTCTTGGCCATGCCTATGAGCAGGGCCGATCCACCCAGAAGTATCCAGTTGAGAAGTGAGAGATGAAACGAGGTTAACAGAGTCTGCATGCGTATACCGCTCCAGATATTATGATTCTATGGATCGACGTGCATCCGTTGCTTCGGTCAGAAGTCGTCGGATTCTCAGGAAATGATCGTTGTGACGTTTGAGAGCTTCGGCGGCATCTCCGGACCGTAAACAGTCAATGATCTCCTGATGATCTACGGTGATCTCAGACAGGTCCCGAATTGCGTTGTATGTGCGAAGGATCTCCTCCTGCATGAATCCGTGCAGTGTACGGTAAATGGCTGCAAAGAGCGCATTTCCGGTTGCCTCGATCAGGGCGGCGTGAAACTCGTAGTCCTGCTGGGCCAGGTCGGCCCGAAGTGAAGCGGCTGCAGCACTCTTCATCTTGTTCACGCTGGCCTGAAGCCGGGCGAGCACTACACCGGCGGCGTCCGGATTCGCAGAAAGATCGGATACCACGCGGTCCACTCCCTCCTGCTCGATTATCCGCCGAAGATCGATGATCTCTCCGAGGCTGTTCTGTCCAAGCAGGATGGACCAGGTTATGGCTTCCTCGGAGATCTTCGATCGATCACACACGAAGGTGCCCTTGGGCACACGAGCCTCGAGGACGCCGATATGTTGAAATATCTTCACAGCTTCTCGGACAGACGATCGGCCGACGCCGAACATTTCGGACAACTCGCTCTCGGTCGGAATCTTATCGTTGACCTTGAAGCGTCCGGACGCAATCAGATCCTTTATCCGCGTCATGACCTGTGCCACAACGGTCTTCTGTTGTATCCTGTCGGAGTTGTCAGTCATGTTCTCTCCCGGTCGCTGCAGCAGGAGTCAGGCAATAAGGTCACGGACAAACTCCCGGTTGCGGCGTGCGCATTCGCTCGGGCTTCCCATCCCGGGTAGCACGTCCTGTTCCACGACAATCCACCCGTCATATTCTCGGTTTTTCAGCTCCTGCGCAATCATCGAAAAGTCGACGCTTCCGCGGCCGAGCTCGCAGAACACTCCCTCTCTCACCGCGCGCAGATAGTCCCACCGTTCCGCCCTGCTCCTCGCGGCGACCTCGGCGGAGCAATCCTTGAAATGGATGTGCCAGATTCTATCCCAGAACAGGCGTATCGCTGCTTCGGGGTACCCGCCCCCGTACCGGTAGTGGCCCATATCAAGCACGAGCCCGAATGAATCTTCCGGAGTGGAAGCGAGAAGTTTCTCGATCTCTGCGGCTGTTTCGACATATCCTCCGCAGTGATGATGGAAAGCGGTTCTGACTCCGGTCTCATCTCTGACGGCTCGGGCAAATCCGGCTGCACCATCGGCAAATACTCGCCACTCGTCGGCCGAGAGAGATAGATCAGGCGTTACCCGGCCGGCGTGGTTTGTGCGCGAGGGAACGGAACCGTTCTGGTCTGCAAGCACAACCAGAGCATCGGGAAAACCTGCTTCGGCCATGAGCCGGGCCGTGCGGACTCCCTGCGCGATTCCCTCTTTGTGAGCGGATGCGTCGCCAAGCGCCACCGGCACAAACGCACCCACCAATTGTAGCTCTCGCGCAGCAAGCACATCCCGAAGCAGGGCAGGGTCCGTCGGCATAAATCCCCAGTCTCCGAGCTCTGTGCCGGAATAACCGGTCTCCTGCATCTCATCGAGTACCCGTTCATATCCGGCAGTCTCCCCTTCCAGCCCGAACTCGAGGACTCCCCATGAGCACGGTGCGTTCGCAATCCTGATCACACGCTTCTCCTTGTGTCTGCCGTTCAATCTCTCGTGTGCGTTTCGATCTCTTCGATGAGCACGGTACGCCGCTCTTTCATTGATCGCTGCGCAGCAAGACCGATGAGGATCGGCTTCAGGCCGTCGACCCCGCTCACCGGTGCAGGAGTTCCTGACTGGAGCGAAGCAACGAATGCTCGCGATTCGGCAATGAACGCATCGGCGTAACGCTCGAGAAAGAACCAGAGCGGTTTGCCGGCGCGAAGGCCATCCGCCCCCATGAGCGTAACGGTGTTGCCGGTATCGTTCTCCACCCGCAGCATCCCTTCGCTCCCGAAGACCTCCACTCGCTGGTCGTACCCGTAGACTGCCCTGCGGCTGTTGTCTATGATGCCGAGCGCACCGTTTGCAAATCGAAGGGTAATTACCGCGGTATCTACATCGCCCGCAAGGCCAATTTCGGGATCGACCAGCACCGCACCGGACGCGCTGACCTCAACCACGTCGCTACCGGCTATGAATCGCGCCATGTCGAAATCGTGGATGGTCATGTCGAGGAACATCCCCCCGGATACCTTCACGTATTCGAGAGGGGGCGGTTCCGGATCCCGGGACGTGATCTTCAAGAGCTGTACCTGCCCGATGTCACCGCCCGAAACGGCTGCCTGCAGCGCCGCGAAATTGTGGTCGAAACGACGGTTGAAACCGACCTGCATGGTTACCCCCGCAGCTTCGACCCTGGCCAGTGCCGCGAGAACTTTTCCTGCATCGAGATCTATCGGCTTTTCACAGAAGATATGCTTCCCCGCATCCGCTGCCTCACCGACTATCCGTGCATGGGTATCCGTGCTCGAGCAGACATATACCGCATCAATCGTTGGATCGCCCAGGATATCATGATAGTCGGTGCTCGTCTCAGGAATCGACAGTTCATCGATCCACTCCTGTGCCTGCGCAATCCGTGGGTCGGCGACCCACCGCACCTCGGCACTATCGACATGCCGTACAAGATTAGTCGCATGGATGCGTCCTATTCGTCCGGTACCGATAATGCCGATGGTAACCGGACCTTCAATGGATGTATTCCCGTTCATCTGCTGCTCCCTGTTTCGGCACTCATTATACGCTCGGCATTCCGGGCAAGTAAACAAGTTGCCCGCTGTTCTGTTTGAAACCTGAGGCTTGCATCTTCCTCCACAAAGTCCGAGGATAGCCCATCGTGAGTGACCACTTGCACGCCGCTTCGGCGCATCAGATCCTGGGCCGCTACCACCGGTTCATCCAACACATCGACGCAGAGAGCAAAGGGCTCTTCGGCCGGCACCGATTGCACATCAAGTGCCGTGCAGGATGTGCGCTCTGCTGCACCCGCATCACCGTCCTCCCGCTCGAGTGGCACGCGCTGCGTGTTGCCCACCCGGATGTCCTTCGTGAAAGGAGCAGCGCACGCCGCAACGGGGAAAGATCCACGTGCGCCTTCCTGAAAGACAATGTGTGTACGGTGTACGGCGCCCGGCCGACGATCTGCCGACTTCAGGGGCTCGCACTCCGCTACGAAGTCGAAGAGTACGACTGGGAAGGAAAGCGGATACACCGAGTTTCGCCACAGTGGCAACTACGCCACTGCGATCTCAACTTCACCTCACTCGGGGCAGACGAATCGAGGCGGCTTCTTGTGGGAGACAATCTCGTTCAGATGCCGGAGGTCAACCGCGTGTTGTCGTCGTTGAATGAGGTATTCCTTGCAACGCCTCCCGGCGAACGATTCACCCCGGGCCAACGAGTCTTCCTCGACGGCGATGGAACCGTGTAGACGCGAACCACGGTGGAAAGCCCACGACAGATCACCTCCTCGTCAGACCGTAGAAACGCTCGGCGGTTGCACCAAATATGTCCGCACGCTCATCTTCGCTGAGCGACGAGACTGCGTCTTCGACAATCCGGTAGACCGACCGGTACGGAGCTTCAAGAGTGCAGACGGGCCAGTCACTCCCGAACATGACACGCCGGGGGCCAAACAGGTTGATAACCGTTTCTATGTACCGGCGAAAATCTTCTTTCTTCCACGCACCGGATGCAGCCTCGGTGACCATCCCGCTGAGCTTGCACATGACGTTCTCACATGAGGCAACGTCTTGCAGCGCTCTCCGCCAGGTATCGAACTCTCCGTCGCGGATAGCCGGCTTTGCAATGTGGTCTATAACGAATGGCTGATCGGGAAACATGCGAACAAACCTGCCTGTCTGCCCAAGATGACGGGAGAAGATGAGGATATCGTATGTCAATCCAAATCCGGCGAGTTTTCCGATTCCGCGTGTGAATGCATTTCCCAGTATAAAATCATCATCCACTTCGTCGTGAACGACATGGCGCACGCCCTTCAGAAGAGCATGAACGGAAAGCCGCTCAAGGTCTCGTTCGACATCCGGGGCCCGCAGATCAACCCACCCGACCACGCCTCCAATGAACCGATTGGACTCTGCAAGTGAAAGAAGCCATTCGGTCTCCGCGAGCGTCTGTCGCGCCTGAACGGCAACACTCATCTGCACACCGCTCGTTGACGCGGCAGCAACAAGATCCGGCGGAAGGAAGTCGCGTCGGATTGCATCCATACCGTCCGACATCCAGCCGTACTCTTCCTGGTTGTAGATCCAGAAATGCTGATGAGAATCCACTCTCATAACGAGAGATCCACCAGAATCTTCACAAACCGTGCAGGGTTCTCCGCCCAGTCGGCAAGTGCCTGACCCGCGTCACCAATCCCGATCCGTCGAGACACTACCCGCTCGAGCGGCACAGATCGCTTCCCGAGGAAACGAACCACGCTGCGGAAGTCCATGACCGTTGCGTTGCGCGAACCGCGAACATCGAGCTCTTTCTGAACGAAGAGCCGTGTGGGAAGCGGTGCGTCTTCGCTCGCATAGCCTATGCACGCAATACGTCCGGAGAACGCTACTTCCTCTACCGCGGCACGGTAAGTTGCGGGGTTTCCGACCGCCTCCACCACAACGTCCGGTCCATTCCCCGTGGTGAGTTCGGCCAGACTCTCGTGCAATGACGCAACCCGGCTGTTGATTGTGTGTGTAGCGCCAAAGGCAATCGCGTTTGCGAGTTTCTCATCGTCTATATCGGTAGCAATGACGGTTGCGCCGCGAAGCCCTGCACGAACGATAGCCCCGAGTCCGATCATACCGCAACCGAATACGAGCACGGTATCGCTGTCTGTTACCCGGGCACGATCTACCGCGTGAAAACCGACCGTCAGCGGCTCGACAAACACCAGCTCTTCCGCAGAGAGCCCCTCCGGCGGAATGATCTTCTGCCACGGGACGGCGATATACTCGGTAAGCGCCCCATCGCGTTGAACCCCGAGAGTTTGATTGTGCCGGCACGCATTCGGCCTTCCGCGCAGACAGGAGGTGCATCGCCCACAGTTCGTGTATGGCAGCACCGTTACATCCATCCCCGGCTCGAGTGTGGCAGGAACATCGGATCCGCACGCAAGGATAGTCGCGGAAATCTCATGTCCGGGAATACGCGGGAAACCGGCCAACGCGTTCTTGCCGAGATAGGTGGAAAGATCCGATCCGCACATCCCGATAAATCGGATGCGGAGCAGGACCTCCGCCGCCCCTGCGGACGGTTCTGGAATGTCGACGAGTGCGGTCTTCTTCGGCTCGGTTATCTGTAGTGCCTTCATGATTCATCCTTCTCCAACATAGGAATATTCGGGATCGATGAGTGATTCAGACTTCATGTCATCCCAGAACTCTGCCGGTGCATGCCGACCTACCGATTCTACATTCTGGGCAACCCGGCTCGGATTTGCCGTATTGAGCGCGACAGAGCACACACCGGGAGCGGAAAGTCCGAATTCGACGCATGCGTCCGCAGGCTTCACGCCATGGCGCGTGCATAGCGCGAAAAACCGTTCGCGCCACCGGAACAGCTCTGCATCCTCCGCCGGATCCGGAATACGGTAGTCGAAATAGGATCCTCCGGTCAGAAACCCCGCATTGAATACCGCGGAATTGATAATCCCCACCCCCTTCGTGTTGAGCTCCTCCACAAACTCGAGAAGCTCCTGCGGATGGGTGTAGATCGTGAGGCTGCAGGCAAGCATGATCCAGTCGAGATCCACCTGCCGCGATACCTCTTGAATGACTCTCCAATCCTTCGAACCGATACCGACTGCCGAGGTCTGGCCGCTGCGCTTGAGCTCGCCGAGCGCGCGGTACGCGTCCAGCACGTCCGAGAGTCTTCGCTCACGGTCCCCTGCGTCCGCTGCACCGTCGATGTACTCATCCGGGTCGTGGACAGAAACAAGATCGGGCCGGTACGGATCGCCAAGCAGTTCACATCCCTGCTCCCAGCACTCCTTCATGCCCGAGTAGGAGATTGCCTGTACCGCATCGAATGCGAGGTTCTTCCACACGCCCGGTTCGAACGTAGGCTCAGGCCCCTTGAGGGGAGCACGCTTCCAGCCGAGCTTGTTGCTGATGACCACACCATCGGGTGTTACGCCGAGCTCACGCAGCAATCTGCCGATCGTCTCGAGCGCGAGCCCGGCGCCGTACTTGCCCGCCGAGTCAAGAACCGCCGGAGGAGCAACATGACTGAACCACTCCGCGGCAATTGTCTTTTTCTGCTCCGGTGAGAGCTCAACGTAGAGATTGCCCATTGCGCTCGTACCAAAGATGATGGGGGGAACCATCATTCCACTTTTCCCAAGCGGGCGTCGTTCGGTAAGTATGTCCATACGACCATTGTACATGGCTCCTGTAGCGACGCAAGCCGCAAATTGCGTATACTCTATCCTGTTTTGCGCAATGAAGAACTTCGCATCGCACTGTACATGGGACTCAACGACAGCTACGAGCACGGCATTGTGCGTGGCATTGTGCGCTATGCCCGTGAAAAGACGCACTGGAAACTCTACGGTGCCGGGTGGATGTTTCGCGGGCTCGGCAACATTCGGGCCTGGCATGGGGATGGAATCATTGCGCGTGCCGAGTCCGCCGAACAGGCCCGGCTGCTCGCGGCAACCGGACTCCCGACAGTGGACGTTGCCGGTGCCTATCTCGTACCCGGACTGCATCCGGTTACGGGCAACGACTATCAGACAGGAAAGACCGCGGGCAGACATCTGTCGGCCGCCGGATTCAGCAACTTTGCCTTCTGTGGCGTCGGAAACGTCGGGTGGTCTCTCGAACGACTGCGCGGCTACATGGATGGAGTCTCCGCGCCAGTCTCCGTTTTCGAACAAAGCCTGCCCTGGTGGGAACAACCCGAGGAGTTCGGCTCGCTACCCGCCTGGATCGAAGCGCTTCACCAGCCGGCCGGTCTCTTTGCCTGCAACGATACCGCGGGCATCAAGGTAACTGCGCTCTGCAAGCAGCTCGGAATCGTCGTCCCACGCGACATTGCGGTACTCGGCGTGGACAACGAGGAGATCCTCTGCGAGCTCTCGGATCCTCCGCTTTCCAGCATACCGCTCGACTGCGAGCAGATAGGCTACCGTGCCGCAGCCGAACTCGCTCGACTCATCGAGAATCACGATGCCGCGGAGAAGAACAAAACACCGTTTCCCGTGGTGCCCGCTCTTCCCATTGTGGAACGCGCATCAACACAGACAATTCAGAGCAGCGATCCGGTTGTGGCCAGAGCTGCCGAATACATACGCGAACACGCGGACCGGAAGCTGCTCGTCTCCCGGATTGCTGCCGCGGCATCGGTATCCCGCAGGACCCTCGAGCTGAGGTTCCGCGCGGCAACAGGTCGGAGCGTCCACCAGGAGATTGTCCGGGCGCGGATGCAGCGTGCGGCAACCATCCTCCGCGAAACGAACCTCCCAATCCGGGCGGTGGCCGTGCAATGCGGCATGACAACGCCGCAACGGTTCTACGCGCAGTTCCGCGCCGCAGAGGGATGTACCCCTTCCGAGTATCGTATGAAGTATCACTGAGCGTGTTGATAAAGTGCTACGGAACGCTGCCTGCCCAATAGCTGTCGGAGTCGCCGCCCCTCGTGCCTGCCAACGTCCCTGAGAAGTTGAGATCTATCTCGAAATCACGTGACCGGTTCCATCAACACGGTTGTTGATACTCCATGGGGGCCAAATATCCAGGCGCCGATGCCCCACGCGAGCAGAAGGCCCGCAATCTCATCCACAATGTAGTGCTGCTTCACGAACAACGTCGAGAGCATGACACCGAGCGCAACAACCGCCATCCCAATGGCAATTCCGCGGGTCAGATTGCTCGGCCTGAGTCGGGCATAGCGGTACCATACATAGAAACAGATGACCGCTACACTCGCATGAAGACTCGGGAAACAGTTGAACGATGGATCAGTCGTGAAATGGTGGTACATGGCACTGGCAAGGGGGTTTCCCTGCAGAGGATGAGCAAGGAGCTCTGCCCGGTAGATATCGGTCGTGACCGGAAACACCATATAGACCAAATCAGAGATAAGATTGATCAGCACGAGCGACCAGGCAAGAGCATAGCCGGGTTTGTACGCAACAAAGGTAAAGTAGACCATGGTTATGGCGGACAGGGGGTAGAAAAGATAGAGGTAGAAAATAGCCCATGCGGGGGCAAAGGGAATTGCATTGTCCAGTACGGTGTTCAGGTGAAAGCCCTGCGTGTACAGGGAGCCCGTCCAGTCGTATACAATGTTGTTGAGCAGGATGTAGAACAGCCCCAGTATCAGAATCAGGTTGAGCACAATGTGACTGACCCCTTCGGTTGTCCGGGACCTTCGTTTCCCGAACAGCAGTTTCTCGACCTGTGCCGGCAGGACCTGAAGTGCATGCATACGTGCCTCCGTACGAACAATGGTATACTGAAAATACACGAGACGCCAGCGAGGTACCGGGGGAAGAATCACCACAAGAGTAAAGGAGACGAATCATGTTCAAGGAGTTCAAAGAGTTCGCCTTGCGCGGGAATGTCGTCGATATGGCGGTGGGAATTGTCATCGGCGCAGCGTTTGGATCGATTGTCACCTCCCTGGTGAGCGACGTCTTGATGCCGCCGACCGGGCTCCTGCGCGGCGTGGGGCTTCCGTTCTCGTCCTGCCTTCAGATGTTGTCTCGTGGAGAGCTCATAGCGCGTATTGCCGGGATAAGGAAAACGATCGTCAGCAGAAACAGGAGTGCAAACATTGCGACATAGATGGTCTGACCACGCTCTATATAGTAGCCGGGGCTGACGACAATCGTATAAAGTAGCATCCCGAATGCGGTAACGAGCAGAGATGGACCGTACTTTGATCGGACAAGGGTCAGGACACCTGACAGGAGCAGCAGCAGAGACGTACCGAACTCGGCTGTCAGGTGCAATCCGATCTCCGCTGGTCTTGAACTGAACTCGGGAACCTGTCCGGTCAGGATGAAGAATGTCCACATTGCACACATGAGAGCACCCACACAGATCGCGTATGCGGCTGGACCTCGCATTGCCTTTCCCATTTCGCGTCCCCCCCGTGTCTGTTACCCCACTCGAGCGTCAGCGTCGGTTAAAATTGGTCGGTGAATTGAAGCCGCGGGTATTATCTCCCGTAATGCGCCGGATAACAAGGTCAGAGGCACAACGGAGCCCGTCTTTTCTTTTGACAAAGACGGATTCATGTGAGACATTTAACTATTATTTACTGAAAGAAACAAAAGAGGCAGTGAAGCATGAAACGAAATGTCTATTACCGGGATTCGATTATGGGAGACCGTTTCACCTATCTCGATCCCGTGGATCGGTACCTGATTCCCCCGGAGGAGCCGCTCTTCCGGTTCAACATCATTGGCAGCGGCATTATCGGGATGGAACATATCCGGATTACCCTTCTCGAAGGGCGGGCTACGATCAACGGCATATTCGATGAGAGCGCGCGCAGCGCACAGGCAGGTCGCGCGGTCTTCCGGCAATTCAGGCCGGATGCGGATCTGACCATTTACGAATCGCTCGAGACTGCCTGCAATGATCCCAGGGCAGACGCGCTTATCATCTGTACCCCGAACTACACCCATCTGAATGTTCTGAAGGTTGCGGCACAATCGGGCAAGCCCATTCTCCTCGAGAAACCGATGGCAACCACGGTTCCCGATGCATTCGAGATAGTACGGATGAGCGCGAGCTATCCGGCGTTTTTCCAGGTCGGCCTGCAATACCGATACAAGGCAATCTACCAGGAGGCCATTGCGCGGGCGCTTTCTGAGAAAGCCGTCGGAGGGATCAAGACCATCTCCATCCTGGAGCACCGGCCTCCCTTTCTGGATAAGGTGAAGCAATGGAACAAGTTCTCCAAATACTCCGGGGGCACGCTGGTGGAGAAGTGCTGCCACTACTTCGACCTGTTCAACTACTTCTCGCAGTCGAAACCCGAAGAAGTGTATGCGGTGGGAGATATGGACGTGAACTTCACCGAGTTTGAATATCAGGGTGAGCGATCGGATATTCTTGACAACGCGTTCGTAACGGTGCGATACGGGAACGGGATCAAGGCGATGTTCAATCTCTGCATGTTCTCTCCGCTATTCTACGAGGAAGTTACCATTTGCGGTGAAACGGGGCGACTTCGTGCGTCCGAAAAAGAGGACTTCGTTACGGGTCAAACCCTGAAAACGGAGTTTCAGCTCCATCGTGGCGGAGACAAACCATCCTATACCTCCGAACCCCATTATCCGGAGCTCATAGAACGCAGCGGTCACAATGGTGCCACTTTTTTCGAACATGTGAACTTCATCGAGAACCTGCTGGGCAATCCTGTAGATACGGTCACGGCGAATGTACAGGATGGATTCTGGTCCGTGGTTGTGGGGAGTGCGGCGGAACTATCCGTACGGGAACACCGCATTGTACGGATCGATGAAATGTTGTCCACATTCGGAATAGACCCGGCGGATCCGCTCATTGCGGAGAAATAACGACCGCCGGGATACAGAGCAACGGGTCTATCGCTCCATCAAACGTTCGATGGTCTTCATGACCGACCCTACATCGGTAAGGTTCATGGGGAGAACCACGTTGGTCGACGGTTTGGCGAGATTTTCAAGCTCGGTAAGGTAGCTCTCGGCAATTCTGAGCGTTACCGCATCCTCTCCACCCGGATCCTCTATGGCTGAAGCAACTTTCCGGATGCTGTTGGCTGTGGCTTTCGCAACCGAGAGGATCTCCCGCGCATGGCCTTCGGCCTGATTGATGAGCCGTTCCTTTTCGCCCTCGCTCTTGTTGATCGCCTCTTCCATTGCGCCCTGCGAATAGTTGATGTGCGATTCCATCTCCCCTTCGCTCTTGGCTATTTCGGCACGCTTTTCCCGTTCGGCTTTCATCTGGATTTCCATAGCGTGCAATACGGGGTCCGGAACTGAAATATTCTGGATCTCGTACCGCGAAACCCGGACACCCCACGGATCGGATGCTTCATCCACGCTCTTTACCACTGCGGAATTGATCTTGCCACGCTCCTCGAATGTACGGTCCAGCTCGAGCTTGCCAATAACCGAGCGCATGGTGGTCTGTGCGAGCTGGATGGTCGCGTACCGGTAGTTGCTGATTCCATAGCTCGCCTTCTCCGGGTCTACTACCTGCATATACAGCACACCGTCAACGGTAACTTTCACGTTGTCCTGAGTAAAGCATGACTGCGCGGGAACATCGACGGCCATTTCTTTCAGATTGTGTTTGTACCGTACACGGTCAATGAATGGCGTCAGAACATGGAACCCGGCTTCGAGCGTCTTGCTGTACTTCCCGAGCCGCTCAACGACCAGGCACGATTTTGCCGGCACAATTCTAATGCTGCGAAGGAGCGAAAACGCAACAATTGCTCCAAAGAGACCAAGGATTACATAGAGCGGCAGCAATGGATTCATTTCTTTTCTCCTCTCAGCGCCCTGCCCAGGATGTCGGAAACGCCGCGAATTTCAGCAAGCCCCTCCGGCAGGATTTCGGTATTCGCACTCCGGACGATGTTCCCGAACCGCTCTATGAACTGCTCGGCAATCCGCAACGACATTGCTTCTTTGCCTTTTGCGCCCTGAAGCGCGGCCGCGATTTCCGAGATGCCCTGCGCGGTGGCGTCAGCTACAATCTCAATTGCACGTGCACGGCCGTCCGACTCATTGAACACACGCTGCCGCTCGCCCATGCTCAGGTTGATGGCTTCCTGTCGCTCTCCTTTTGATATATTGATCCGTGCAGTCTTTTCGCCTTCGCTCTTGAGAATGCTCGAACGCTTGTCCCGTTCAGCGCGCATCTGCCGTTCCATTGCCAGCTCGATGGTCTCGGTCGGTGAAATATCCTTTATCTCATAGCGCGTGACCTTGATCCCCCAGGGATCTGAGGCTTCGTCTACCGCCTTGACAATTGCATCATTAATGGCGTCCCGCTCGGAGAATGCGTGGTCAAGCACGAGCTTGCCAATTTCCGAGCGCATGGTGGTCTTCGCAAGCTGGGCCGTAGCATACCGGTAGTTCTCTATGCCGTAACTCGCCTTTGCAGGATCCATCACCTTGAGATAGAGTATTCCGTCCACGGTGACCTGCACATTATCGTTGGTAATGCAGATCTGCGGCTCAACATCTATCACCTCTTCCTTGAGGATGTGCTTGTAGGCAACACGCTGAACCCCGGGCACAAGAAAGTGCAGACCGGAACCAAAGGTCTTTCTATACTTGCCGAACTGTTCGATAATCCAAGACTCCTGTTCCGGCACAATCCGTACGAGTTTCAGGATGATAAACAGCACAAGCAACGCAAAAACATAGGCGAGAATTGTTCCCATTACTCCTCCTTCGGCCCGTTGAGTACCGAGCGTGTAACAGTGAATGTAAGATTGTCTTTCTCAATGATATCGACGCTGTCGCCGACCTCGAACACCTCAGTATAACTTATGGCCTTCCATGTCGTGCCCCCGAGCTTTACCCGTCCCGGTTCATCCGGAGTAATCCGTTCGGTCACGACCGCTCTCCGACCGATTTCATTGTTTCCGATGCCGCCTTCAATAAGCGTTCCTCGAAAGATGCGGGTGAAGCGCTTGCGAAGAAAACCGACGAACAGTCCCGTGGATGCAAGCCAGATGAGCGCCTGTAGCCCAAGATGACTCGCAAGACCGGGGACAACACCGGTCAGGAGTGCGGTTATGAGGGCCCCGACACCGAAGAAGAAAATCACGAAGCCCGGGACCAGGAACTCCGCCCCTATAAGAATAAGGCCTGCAAGAGCCCACAGAAATATGGGACTGAAAAACATTGAATCATGCTCCTCTAGAAGAAGATTAGGTCCCGGGGGTGCAATTGTCAAGGATGGGCGGATCCCGGGAGCTTCTCTTCAACCGCTATGCAATTCCAGTGGTCGCCGCAACGTCCCATGAAATGAGATAGGCGCGGCGCACGATAGCATGCCAGTTGACGGTGCCGTGGCAAAATGAGAACTGCTGTCCGACCCGGGCTTTCCTTGACCGCTTTTCGGCGCCATGGTACAGTACATTTTGGAGATAAATAGTGAGCACCCAGACTGCCCCGGCCTTGCACCCCTTTGCTTCGCGTTTTACGTTCGACCAGGCTCCAATGCTGGTCTATTGGGAGTCCACGCAGGCGTGTGATCTTGCGTGCATACATTGCCGTGCAGAGGCAATTTCCGCTCATCACCCCCTCGAGCTTTCTACCGAAGAAGTACAGAGACTTTTTCGGGAAATCCGTTCTTTTGGCGAGAAGCATGCTCCGCACCTCGTCATTACGGGCGGCGATCCGCTCAAACGAAGCGATCTGTTCGAGCTCATCGCCTACGCACGGCAGCTTGGAATTACGGTTTCCGTAACTCCGGCGGCAAGTCCGAGCCTCACGGTCGAGATGATTGAGCGCCTCCGGGATGCGGGTGTGGATAGCCTTGCATTGAGCCTTGACGGCTCGAACGCGGCGCTCCACGATTCGCACCGCGGAGTAGAAGGAACGTTTGACCGGACAATAGCGGCGATCAAGGCTGCAGGAAGCGCGGGGCTCAATCTTCAGATCAATACGACGGTTACCGCTGCGACGCTTCCGGATCTTCCGCAGACGTTCGAGCTGCTCTCCACTCTTCCAATAGAGCGCTGGGCGCTGTTTTTCCTCATTTCCACCGGCAGGGGCCGGGAGCTTTCAGAAGTCACCCCGGGTCAGGGAGAGCGGCTCCTGCACTGGCTCTGCGATCTCATGGACAGGGACGACCTGCCGTTTGCGGTTAAATCCACGGAAGCCCCGCATCTTCGCCGCATTGCCTATCAACGCATGCACGCTCGCGGAAGCGATGATGAGCAGTTCGTCCACTCTCCTCTGGGCCGAGGACTCGGGATTCGCGATGGAAACGGTGTGGTCTTCGTTTCGCATCTGGGGAAGGTCTATCCGAGCGGTTTCCTGCCCATAGAAGGTGGCGACATTCGTTCGCAGAGTCTGCTCGATATCTATCGCACAAGCGATCTCTTCGTCTCTCTCCGCGATGCGGATGCGCTCAAAGGTAAGTGTGGACGCTGTCCCTACCGCCTCCTGTGCGGCGGGTCCCGCGCACGCGCCTTTGCCGCAACGGGAGACGCCATGGAGAGCGATCCCCTGTGCCCCTATCCAACCATCTTTTTCCATGACTGATTAAGCTCAGGACGAGTCGGTGGGACATCTCGAAGACTGCGGAGATGTCCCGCAGGGAAACTCGGCGTGGTGCGAAACGGTCAGGCCCGGAAGATCTGCAGCTGCGTATGACCGATCATGATAATATCACCAATCTTGACCGAGACCTCCGTTTTGGGGAGAAGCGGCTTGTTATTCAGATATGTCTGGTTCGTGCTGCCAAGATCTTTGAGCGTGCACTTTCCTTCAACAATCTCTATGATGGCATGTCGCCGGGAAACGAGGGGATCGTTCGAGAGAACCACATCGTTCTCCTTATCTCTGCCAATCAGGATAGTCTTGGACATGTCTATTGACTGCGCTCCGAACCTGAGGCGAAACGTATTCTTTTCACCGCTGTGAGCAATCTCTTTTCCCGCGGGGCTTCTCTTGTAGACGGTTTCATCCATGGTTGCTGCCTCCTTTCGACAGTGTACAGCAAGGCGGCAAAGAAATCATGTCCGGCATCAACAGAGGATTCTTTCCGATGGCGCCACCCAATCTCTTGCTGAACGTCCGCGCCGGACGCGGATACGCGGACTCTTGACAACGGGGAGCGGGAAATGTACCGTCGTCTCAATATTCCATTGAACACCCATCCATGTCCTGGGGAATCTCTCTCTGATATCTGTGTCTCCAGAGGCTGAGCAGGGCACATGTGTAAATTGAAAACAGGAAGAGGCAGGAAGGTGATGTTTGTTGCTGCAATTGTCCTGGGAATTATTGTTTGTCTCAATGTAATCGGGTTTGCAGTGAACAGAATATTCTTTTCAAGCGAGCTTGAAACTGTCTCGCCGTATGGACAGATCGTAGAAATAGACGGCCGGAAGATGCATGTGTATTCCATGGGAAATGGCCAGGAAACCATTGTGCTATTGCCTGGATTTGGTGTGTCGTTACCAAGCGCAGACTTTGGCCCGCTGATGAGAGAGCTTTCCAGAGAATACACTGTTGTCTGTATTGAATATTTCGGTACTGGTTTCAGCGACCGGACAAGAACAGCACGAACAAATGAAAACTACACGGAAGAAATAAGAACGGCATTGTCTTTGGCCGGATTTGAGGCGCCGTATGTCCTGATGCCTCACTCTGCGTCCGGCGTTTACAGCGAGTACTATGCTGCCAGGTACCCGGATGAAATCTCTGCGATTGTCATGCTGGACACAACTTCAACTGCAAAAACAGGAAGCGGAAATCTGCCGAAATTCGTTTACGGAATGGCGTTGTTGCAGCAGGCCTGTGGATTGACACGCATTTCCTTTGGATTGATGCCTCCTTCTCAGAAAACTGAAAATGGATACACCGCAAAGGAAATTGGTGACTATAGACTGTTTTCCTACCACGTACTCAACGATACCATGATTGATCAGTCGTATCGCCTGCTGGAAAATATCAAAGAGGTAAGCGCAATCGACTTCCCTCAGGAAATACCGGTATTGAAGCTCATCTCCTCACAAACGGTAAAGAGAGCAGGCCAGGAGTATCAGACAAATCACTTGAACAGACTGGGAGCGGACGCTGAATCAGGAATTATCGAATGCTCTCATTTTATATATCAGACGAATGTTACGGACATTGTTGATGCAACACGTGCTTTCCTCGGCAGAAGGTCAACCGATAGTACTTGATGCGGCGAATATCATTCGCACCTGTCGCTATTTTTCCAGTCCACGGTATCCGTGAACGGTTGTCACGAGTCTCCGCCAGACTATCCGCTCACGCGGGGTAAGCTCCGGGCGGGTCGAGTCGGAGAAGTTCGAGTATTCAATGTATCGTTCAACGGCCTGTGCCAGTTCCTGGAGTTTCGCCTCCTGCCCCCGGCTGAGCCAGTCCGGGAGTTCGGGTAACTGTGCACGAATGGCCTGATAATGCGGAACGCAGTACCCGGTTGACCGACTGAATCCTTCCTGGAGCTCGGAGTCCGCAATGAATCCCTTGAGGACTTTCAGATACTCGGCGGTGTAGTGTTCAGTTTTCTGACAGGCAGGGCACTCGGCGCTTCGGATTGGAGAAACATTCTCCATATCCGCATGCAGAATTCCCTGATACAGGATTGCCGCTGCGAGCCCATCGTTGCATGCAAGAAACTGGTAGCCGTGGTGATTGCAGAATCCGTGACTTTCGGAAAAGTGCTTGCGGAATCGCCGGTCGTTCACGTGTTCGTAAACAAGGGATTGAAAGTACTGGTCAATGCGGGTGTCCACGTATTCGCACAACGGGCACCTGTCGGCATTGAAGCATTCGATCATCCGGTAAAAAAACATGTGTTTTGCGGGTGTCTTCTTCTTGCTCACGGTGTTCCTAAACTCCCGGCGTTTTCACAATCACCGGTTACTATCAGTTGCTGCACACAATGTACCGATCTCGGGCCAAATTGGCTACGCTGAAGGTGTGTCCTGCGTGGTCTGCACCCGTTCACGAGATCGGTCCGGTTTCGCCGCTCCCTTGACCGGAGGGTGGTAACCTGTTAGATTTTTCTGAGCGACGGCTCAAAATAGTGAGCGGTTGCTCATTTCAGCAATGAAACAGAAAGGAAGTCCATGGGAAACGCGCAGGATTGGAAGGAACGCCGCACAGATGAGTTGAAAGATATCATCCTGAACGCCGCTGCGATGGTCTTCAACGAAAAGGGTTTTGACCGCGCAACAACCCGCGAGATTGCGCGCGAGGCGGCAATTTCCGAAGGCACGATATACAACTATTTCCCCGCGAAACGCGATCTGCTCCTCTCGCTCGTTCACAGGTTTGCCCGGAACGCAAAGGACGCGTTTCACGAGAAAACGGGGGATCCGGAGGCCCATGGTGGACAGGCAAACTTTGCGGCGCGATATTTCCTTGACCGGCTCACCTTGTTCCGTACTGGATTGAGTCCGACGCTCATCCTCTACCATGCAAAGCGGGATCCGGACGTACGGGCAATACTGGACGAGGTGCTGGTTGCCTCCATGGGTGAAATGCTGCGCCCACGACTGGAGAACCTGAAACTTCTGGGTCTCATACGCGATGTGGATATCGACTTTCTTATCATGTTTCTGCGCTCTATCGTCTTCGGAATAGCAGTGCTTCAGGATCTGGAAATATCCGGGGACGGCAGGGGCAAATCGCTCGATGACCTGAGCAACATGGCTCGGGACCTCGTGTGGAACGGTATTGTGAAAGGAACGCATCATGAACACGAGTAATGCCCGGAAGCGATTTCCGGTCCGATACATCGTCCTTGCGTTGTTAATCGGACTTGCAGCGGTAGTCTTGTTTGTTCTGAAACGGCCGGCGGCGGCCGAGACCGGACAGCCGCCTCTTCCGGTGGAGATTGTGGTTCCCACTGTCGGAACAATAGAGAAGACAATGACCCTGAACTCCTACGTGCAGTCCGATTCGGTAGTAACGATCTTCCCGAAGGTGTCCGGCACCTTGTCTGCCCTGGATGCCGAGATCGGAACACAGCTCTCTGCCGGGCAGACGATTGCAAAGATAGATCCACAGCCGTATCGACTTGCGTTGAATCAGGCTCAGGCGTTCTATGATGGGACAAAATCCACCTACGAACGGGCAAAACAGCTCTACGGGAGCGGCGCCACCAGCCAGCAGAACTACGACCAGGCGCTCGCTCAATACCAGGACGCGAAATCCCGGTTTGAACTTGCGCAGCTGCATCTGAGCTATACAACAATCACCTCCCCGGTGGATGGCACGGTGATCCGTCGTCATGTTTCAGACGGCGCACTGGTATCCCAGTCGGTGCCCATAGTTACCATCAGCAACACGCACACCCTCGTCATCAACACCGAGATACCGGAGATGGATGCGCTCGCGTTCCAGAAGAACCGCAGGACCATGCGCATTCGTGCGCATATTCCTGCAATGGGAGACAAACCGTACACGGTGCGGATTCGCAACATAGCCCCTTCGGTCAATGTGCGGACACGAACCTTCGAGGTCCAGTGCGAGATAGACGGGGACACAAGCGGCATTCTTCCCGGGATGTTCACATCGGTCACCTTCGTTGTGGACGAGCGCTCAGGCGTTTCGTACCTGCCCTACACCGCACTCGTCGGTGGCGATCAGCTCTGGTATGTGGATAAGGCAGGCACCGCGCAATCCATGCTGTTTACTCCGTCCTACGGCAACGACCAGTACTTCCAGATTCCGGCAGAATACGCAGACCGCAGGTTCATCCTCGCCGGCCAGCATTTCCTGAGTGCCGGTACCCGCGTACGAATTGACTCGACGACCAGGGCGGGAAAATGAGGATTGCAGATTACTCCATCAATCACGGTCCCACCGTTATTGTTGCGATCGCCGCGGCGGTGGTATTCGGCGTCATAGCACTGACAAGTATCCCGCAGGAACGGACCCCGGATGTGGCGAAGCCATCTATCCTCATTGTAACTCAGTATCCCGGCGTGGGACCGAAGGACATTGAACGGGAGATAACGAAACCACTCGAAGACGTGGTAAGCACGGTATCCGGTGTATCCAGGATAACCTCCGATTCCCGCGACTCCTTCTCCATAATCACTCTCGAGTTCAGCTGGAATGAGAACGTGGACTCCAAGTTCTCGTCCTTGCGGGAGAAGGTCAACACGGTCATGTCCCAGCTTCCCAGCGGAATTACCGGACCTCCGGAGTTCTTCTCATTTACCGCTGCAGACCTTCCCGTACTGACCTACATTGTGCGAAGCAAGGCAAATATCCTGTCTGTTCACCGCTACCTGACCGACCAGGTGGTTCCCTTCTTCCAGCGCGTATCCGGAGTAGCTTCGGTCTCCGTGAAGGGTGTTCCGGACCAGGAGCTTCAGGTAAAGCTCAGTCTCCGGAGTCTTGCAAACCGGCACATCTCACCGGTGGATGTGTTGCACACGCTACAGGCGAATAACGTGACCATTCCCGCTGGAAGCGTGCAGTTTCACGGAAGCAACCTCAATGTCCGCAGCGTTGGCGAGTTTTCATCGCTCGAACAGGTACGGAACATGGTTGTGGGAGTGCAGGACGGCACGACCGTCCGACTGCGAGACATAGCAACGGTTCAGATTTCAGAGAAACGGCGAAGCCTGTACACGGTTGCAGATGGAAAGGACGCGCTGGTTGTCGACATAACCAAACAGCGCGGAACGGATACAATCCGGATCATAGACCAGGTCAAACAGGCGGCCAGGCAAATCGAGAAGCGGGAACAGGGACAGATCAACTTCTACCCCATTACCGACCAGAGCGTCGATATCCACCGTTCGGTACAGTCTGTAGCCAACTCGGCACTTCTCGGGGCGGTGCTTGCCATTATCATCCTCTTTGTGGTTCTTCATAACATTCGCAGTACCGTGGTTGTTGCCATCTCCATTCCCCTCTCGGTTGTTCTGGCCATTGTTGGTCTGTACCAGGCAGGACGGACGCTCAACCTGGTTACGCTTGGAGGGCTTACCGTTGCCATCGGCATGGTGGTGGACAACTCCATTGTAGTGCTGGAAAACAGTTACAAGCATCTGGAGCGCGGGACAGACCCGGTTGCCGCGGCCTCCCGTGGAACCACCGAGGTAGTGGGTGCCGTCATTGCATCCACCGCAACAAGCCTCGCGGTGTTCGTGCCCATTCTGTTCGTCCAGGGGTTTGTCGGGATTATCCTGAGCGACGTTGCTCTCGCTGTCATCTTTGCACTGACCGCGTCTCTCATTGTCGCGGTATTCGTTGTGCCGTTCCTCTTTTCCCGCATTGTCCACCTGCCGAGTCGCAGACTATCAATTGCACGCCTCAGCGAAGGGGCATTTACCGGATTGGAGAACGCGTATTCCCGGGCACTTACCTGGTGTCTGGACAACTCGCCGTTCGTTCTCGGAACCGCAGTCATTGTGCTCATCATGAGTGTGGGCGCGCTCAATTTCCTCGGTGCACAGTTCCTGCCGGATACCGACACGAGCCAGATCGTCATGAGGATAGACACGCCGCCCGGATACACGCTCGATCAGACAAAGAAAAAGATTCTTGCAGTGGACACGCTGACGCGCAAGCTCGTTCCCGAGATCGAGTCTACCCTCTTCTATGTAGGGGAATCGAACCTTGCAGGCATTGGCAACTCCAACTCCACCACCCGCGCGGTCATTGCACTCGTTCCGGCAAACCGTCGCCATCGTTCGGTTTTTCAGATCATCGCTCTGCTTCGACGGGAGCTTCCCGCGTCCATCCCGGACATCCGGTTGTCGGTCCAGAACGGTGGCATTGCGTCCACGGTCGCCGCGGCCATCGGATCGAGCGGGCTGCAGATGGACATATCCGGCTCCAACTTCGAGCACGTCCGGCAGGCGGCCGAACAGATAAAGGCAATTCTTGCCGAAGATTCGAACGTTTCCTCGGTAGAGCTGAACGTTCAGTTCGACCGACAGGACCTGGTTGAGGAGTTCAACAAGACCATCATGTCACAGCTCGGTGTGCTTCCATCGGAAGCAACGCTCACCTCGCGCATCATCCTGAACGGAGTAAACGCCGGAACGTTCCGGAAGGACAATAACGACTACACGATAAACCTGGAATCGGACATCGCCGGAGGGAGAATCTCGAGCAACCTGCTCAATGAGATGGCAGTCAAGTCTCAAAGTGGTGCGTTTGTCAACTTCTCGGCGTTCACATCGCTTCACACCGAACCCTCGTACTCCGATATCCCGCATCTGGAGAAGCTGAAGTCCATTCAGGTAACCGCCAATCTGATAAAGCCGGACGTTCGCGGAACGACCGCCCGCGTGGTTGCAAAGATCGACAAACTGACGATTCCGGTGGATGTCAGATGGCAGATTTCCGGCCAGGCAGAACAGATGCGGAGTTCCTTCGCGTCGCTCGGAGCGGCACTCGCGATCGCAGTATTTCTTGTGTACATAGTCATGGTCATCCAGTTTCAGAAGTTCGCGCAGCCCCTCATTATTATGGGGTCCATTCCCTTTATCTTCATTGGGGCGGTAGCCTCGCTCCTGGCGTTCGGGTCTACCCTCTCAATCATCGCATTTCTCGGGCTCATAACTCTTGCAGGAACTGTTGTAAACAACGCGATCGTGCTGGTGGACTACATGAACATGCTGCGCCGTGACTATCAGATGTCCCTTCGTGAAGCGGTACTCGACGGCGGCAGGCTCAGGCTCCGGCCAATCCTGATGACAACCTTCACCACCATACTCGGGGTCATCCCCATGGCGCTCGCGCTCGGCGAAGGCTCTTCGCTGAACGCACCACTTGGACAGGTGATAGGAGGAGGGCTTCTGACATCTACTCTGATTACCCTCTTCCTTATCCCGACGCTCTACTATCTGCTCGAGCGCAGAGGAGAACGACGGACATGAGACTTACCCGAACGGCGCTGGTGCTCGCCTTTCTTCTCGCGGGAGCAGGCAGACTCCTGGCGCAGCAGACCTACACCCTGGACGACCTGACAGGTCTGGCACTCTCCAACAATCCGGATATCCTCCAGCTTCAAAGCGCAATGCAGGCAGATGAAGGGGAGCTTGCAGGTGCCCGCGCATCTCTCTTTCCGACGGTTAAGTTCTCAAACACGAATACCTATGTAGGCAATCCTCAGGCACCGTACATCCTGAGCAAGGGATCCCTCGGAACACTTCCCCTTGTACCCCCCTTCCCACTTCCCGAACAGGACGTCACGGTCGTTGAGGGCGGCGAGCATTTCCAGCTCAACTACAGCGTCGACATGCAGATGCCGCTTTTCATGTGGGGCAGGATCCGGAGCAATATTGCACTGAGAAAAAACATAGTCGAAGCAGACAATCTGAAGCTTGCGAAACAGCGGGACGAGACCCGCACAATGACGGTTATCAACTACTACAGCCTCTACTACCTGAACGAGCTCGACTCCCTGCTCAACAAACAGAAGCAGGTGGCCGACAAGATGCTCGGCATAGCCCGGGACTCATACACTGCAGGCGAGATAACGGATGCTGCACTGACTGAAAAACGCATGGCAATCCGGGAAATAACCCACGCAATAGTTGCCGCCGACAGGCAGCGGGAGACCGCGCTGAGAAATCTGCGTTATCTGACCGGCATTCCAACGCTTGCCATCGACATGGTCTCCTTCGGTGCTGTAGATACGACGCTTTCCGGCGCGAAGCTACCCTCCGAGGCCGAGCTCACGGACCGTGCGCTCGGAATCAACCGGGACATCCGCCTTGCCGCCGTATCCGAGAAAGTACACGAGAGTCGCGTGGATATTGCCCGTTCGGGAACGCTCGCGAAGCCGGATCTTTCGCTGGACGTGCAGTTCGGTTACGGCGGACCACGGCTTCCATTTCTCGGCGCAGACTGGAGCTCGAAGGACAACTGGATTGCCAATGTAACCGTTGCGGTGAACAGCACGATATTCGACGGCGGGAAATCGGGAGCGGAAATTGCTACGGCGCAAGCGCAGCTGGCACAGGCGAAGTACGGCAGACAGGCCGCCGTGCGCAATGTCTCCAAGTACATCGCCCAGACCCTGTCCGAGCTTGACTCAATCCGCGAGGATATCAGTTACTTCGAAAGCCGCGTTTCAGATATGCAGGAGCTCGAGAAGTTCCAGCAGCATCTGCTGGACATAGGCACCGGGAGCAGGCTCGAATACTTCCAGAAGCGCGTGGATGTCTTCACCGAACGTGCACAGGTCATCCAGCAAAAGCTTTCCTACGCGAGCCGTTATTTCATGCTCCGGGACGTGGCGGGCTCCTTCTGAAGTATCAACAAGCGTGTTGATGCGACCCGAGAGAGCCCCGGCGCGGAAAGCTAACGCAGCTTATCGTTCACCACGGTATAGTGGTAGTGATCCTCCCACCTCCCCGCTATTCGCAGGTAACTTCGGGAGATTCCTTCCCGCGTAAAACCGCACTTTTCGAGAACTCGAATTGAGGCGGCATTCCCTGGCATGACGTTTGCTTCAATTCGGTGGAGACCGAGCTGAGTGAACGCGACCGTGACCATGAGGCGTACGGCTTCGGTCATGTAGCCCTTGCCTACCTGACCCTGATCCAGTCGATATCCGAGAAAGCAGGAGAGGAACGGTCCGCGAACAATGTTCGTTACTGCCAGGTTACCGATGGGATCGTTCGGTTCTTCAGCTTCGGCCCGATAGATCCAGAGTCGAAGACCGGTTCCGTGGCTCAGGCCGCGACGGTCCGCACGAATCAATCGCTTCTGCCCTCGCGTTGAGTAGAACTCCGCATCATGAAGCGGTTCCCATGGAGCAAGGTAGTCCCGGTTCCGGCGATAGTACGCGGCCGCGTTCGCAGCGTCCGCCATCCGCGCCTCGCGAAGGATGAGTCGTGCGGTTTCGAATCGGTACACTACTCCACCGCCTGCGGTTGGGGATCAGGAAGGATAAGCTGGTACAGCGCAACGTCGAGGAATCGGCCGAACTTGACGCCGACTTCGCGCATGGTGCCGATATGCCGAAAGCCGAATCTTTCGTGCATGTGTACGCTGACGATATTCTCTGTTGCAATACGGGATATGAGTGTGTGCAGTGGTCGCACACGTGCCTCTTTCATGAGTTGTGCCATAAGAGCGCGTCCAATGCCTTTGCCCTGATACGCCTCGTCTACATAGAGAGAGACTTCGCTGGTCCCGCTGTACGCGCACCTGTCCGACCAGCGGGAGAGTGATGCCCAGCCGACGACTATGTTTTCTGCGGCCCCTCCGCTCTCGATCTTCCCGGACACGACAGCAACAAACGCGGGATGTGCATCATCGTGCTGTGCGAGCCACGGGACCATGGCCTGAATCGATTTTGTCTCGGTGTCGAACGTGGCAACGGTGTGAAGAATGGCCTGGTTGTAGATTTCCGTTATCCGTGTAAGGTCCGCCGGATGCGCTCGCCGAATTCCGGGAACCAGGGATGTGTCTGTCATTGGCCCGATTATGCACTGTTGAAGCAATTTCGGACAAGCCCGCGTAGGGTGAAAATGGCGGGCACGTTGCCCGTGAGCCTGGTCGTCCGGCCGCTACCATCAGTCGTGAACTTTCGCGCAACCGTACTCACAGCGACGATACCTGCAGAGCCGATGGAGCTCACAGCTGCGCAAGGGAATAGAGGTGAATCTTCGCTGTCCTCAACTCATATGATGCCCTCGCTCGATCAAGATACCCCCCACTGTGCCGGAAAAGAAGCTTACCCTGTTTTGGCGAACCCCGAGAGACATCTTGCCGCCCGCAAACGGTTTGAAACTGAATGATGCTTCCGTTTCCAGTGTCCCGTCAACATAGACAGCAACGCCGCTTTCGTTGACATCAACTTCAATTGAATACCAACGATTCTCCGGATGAAGTCTCTCTCGATCCATCAGTACCAATGACATCCCATCTTCGCTCTGCAAGTAGACATCGAGACACCAGTTCCCGTCCTTATTCCGGGTTTCGAGCAGAAACCGCGGGCCGTCTCCATGTCCAAGATGCAAGAACCTCTGTTCTCCTCCTCCAGCGGAAATTGGCATGAAGTCGACGCTCAACGAGAATTGCTCCCATGGCGGCATGGGGTTGTATGGGAGAAGAAGCCCGTCGTTTCCCTTGAATTCGATACCGTTGCCTACGAGGCGGGGTTGCCCGATAACCTCGCCGGAGGATAACGCTTCATTGAAGATCTCTGAGGGACTTAGCGATATACGATTCAAATGGTATCTCCTTAACACAGAATAGCACCAGTATAGCTCCTTCGGAGCCGTGACAATATGGACTTTGCGCGCATATTCAGCACTATCTGTAACCCTATGCATGAGTCGTGTGGAAGATACGATTCTTCGTGCCTCCAGGAGCCGGTCCTGTTCAGCGGTTCCATTCGGGATAACATACGCTACGGCCGACCGGATGCGGTTGACACGTTCCTGAGGTGTGGGTATCCTGAGTAATAAAATAACGGCGCCGTCTTGGCTACAGTTTTTTTGCTACGCATAGGCGGCATGGGGAGATCAGAGGTGAATGACGCGGTACTTACGGCAATCCGCACCCGCTACAACACTCTGTCGAACGTCCAGCAGCGAATAGCAGATTTCGTTCTGAAGAATCCCGGACGTACCGTGCTCATGACCATCAGCGATATTGCTTCAGAATGTGACACGAGTGAAACAACAATTCTCCGCTTCCTGCACAAGCTGTCCTTCAGTTCCTATCAGGTTTTTCGTGTGCAGCTGGCGCAGGATGCAGCGCGGGATCCGGCTCAGGCCGTGTACGAGGAGATCGATTCCACAGACACCATTTCCGATATCCGAAAGAAGGTGGTCATCTCCACAAGTCAGTCGATAAACGACCTGAATCGGGCCATGCCGGACGAGCAGCTCGAGCACGCGGTGAGTCTTCTGCTCGGTGCAAAACGAATTGTGACAATGGGAGCGGGCGCCTCTTCCTTCATTGCACAGGATGCATATCATAAGTTCGCGCGCATCGGTCTGAATGCGACGGCGGTGACAGACTCCCATCTGATGAGCATTGTCTGCTCGCACGCCGGCCCGGGCGATCTCATCTTTGCGGTGTCACATTCCGGAGAGAGTACCGAGATCATGGATGCACTGCGGGAGCTTCCGCCTGGCGCAGCGAGGGTCCTCGCGCTCACGAGCTATCAGAACTCAACAATAACACGTCGCGCCGACTGTGTGCTCTTCAGCTCGACGAACGAGACGCGGTATCGGTCGGACGCTATGACCTCGCGAATACTGCAGCTGGTAATAATCGATATTCTCTATGTGGCAACCGTGGTCCACCTCGGTCCGGACGGTATCGAGAAGGTGAACCGTTCACGACTCGCGGTCGCTTCGAAAAAGATTTAAGGAGACGGACATGGCAAGAAAGATGAAAGCACTCGTGATCGGCGATGCAATGATTCCCGGAAACCTGTTTCAGGCGGCGGCACAGAAGCACCTCGGTTCCGTCATCGGGTTACTCAAAACCGGAGACTGGGAATCGAGCTGGGATCGGCTGCAGGCACGCAGGCTCGAGGTAGAGAAGAAGGGCCCGGAGATCGAGGATGTGCCGGAGCTCGTACGGACGGAAGGAAAGGACGCGGAGATGATTATGGGCCTTTTCGTTCCGCTCTCGAGCAAAGTATACGACGCAATGCCTTCCCTGCGTATCGCCGGCGTTTCACGCGCAGGGGTGGAGAACGTGAACATAGAAGAGGCAACCCGGCGTGGGATACTCGTGTTCAACGTGGAGGGCCGCAATGCGGAGGCCGTTTCCGACTACGCGGTTGGACTGATGATTGCCGAGTTCAGAAACATTGCGCGGGCGCATCTTGCAATCAAGAACGGCACCTGGCGCAAAGAATTCTCGAACGCCGCCAATATTCCGCAGCTGAAGGAGAAGGTTGTGGGGATCATCGGCTTCGGCTACATTGGCAGGCTTGTTGCCCGAAAGCTTTCCGGTTTCGGCGTCGAGATCTTTGTATACGATCCGTTCGTCGACGAACAGACCGTTGCGTCCCACGGCGCCCGGCGGGTGGATAAGGAGACACTGTTCCGGCAATGCGACTTCATTACCGTCCATGCGCGCCTGAACAAGAATACGAAACACATGGTCGGCGCAAAAGAGCTGAGCATTATGAAACCGACCGCCTACCTTATTAACACCGCGCGAGCGGGTCTCATAGACGAAACCGCCCTCCTGGCCTCGCTGCGAGACCGGCGAATAGCGGGCGCCGGCCTGGACGTGTTCGAAGATGAGCCGCTTTCCAGTACGAGTGAGTTCCTGAGCCTCGACAATGTTACCCTCACTACTCACATTGCCGGAACAACGACAGAGGCGCTGACAGGATCGCCGGGGCTGCTCATGGATGACATCCGTAAGTTTTTTGACAATGAGAACCCTCGTTTCATAAAGAATCCCGATGTGATCGGCACCCCGAAGTTTGCGGACTGGCTCGCGGAGGTTAGAAAATGATTGTTTCACTGAGCACACTGCTTACCGGGGCGCGCAAGGCAAGCTATGCGGTCGGCGCGTTCAATGTCTACAACTACGAGACAATCCGCGGCGTGGTGGAAGCCGGTGTCGAGGAAAAAACCCCGGTAATAATTGCATTCGGAGAACGGTACCTCGAGAACATGAGCTTCACAGAAGTTGCATCGCTTGCCGCATCCGTTACATCAAAATCGGAGGTCCCGGTCTCCCTCCACCTCGACCACTGCAAGTCGGTGGATCACATTGTCCAGGCAATACGTGCCGGCTTTACCTCGGTCATGTACGATGGGTCTGCTCTTCCGTACGACGACAACGTTGCGACCACCCGGGAGGTTACGCGGGTGGCCCATGCTGTCGGAGTCTCCGTGGAGGCCGAGCTTGGTGCGATCAGCCTGGGGGAGCGCTCAAACGAAGAGGGAGCCGAGCAGATCTACACCGACCCCGGACAGGCGCGGGACTTCGTAGCGCGAACGAGCATAGATGCCCTCGCGGTCTCCATCGGAACGGTCCACGGAATGTATAAGGGCGAACCGAAGGTTGACGTGGGAGTACTGAAGGAGATCCATCGGATAGTACCGATTCCGCTCGTTCTTCACGGCGGTTCGGGAACTCCCGTTTCAGTCCTCCACGATTGTATCCGTCACGGAATCTGCAAGGTGAACGTGAATACCGAAATCTCGGCGTATACGGTAGATGGGCTCAGGCAGATGCTCGCTGACGGTAAGGATTACCATTTCTCCCGCATCTCTCGGGAAGCGGTGACCTTCGTGAAAGAGGTTGTCAGGAAATACATCGGAATTTTCAACGGAGCTGCTTGATTTGGATACGCTTCTCGTTGTCGACGCCGGCACGTCGAGCCTTCGCTGTTCGACCCTGGGAACAGACGGGACGGTGTACAACACGGCAAGTCGGGATTACGCTCCGAACTTCCTCGACTCGACACGGGTCGAACAGGACCCGAAAATCTGGGAAACGAGTCTCCTGGAAACCGTCCGCGAGTCGGCGGCATTCTGTACCGAACATGGTCATGCCGTGTGCGGAATTTCCGTTACCTCGCAGCGCGCTTCGGTCATAGCGGTGGATTCCTCAGGCGAGCCGATGCGTCCCGCCATCATGTGGCAGGACCGGAGAAGCGTTGCCGAGAGCCGGGAGATCGCGGAGCGCCTGACGCTGCGCGGGGTGTATGAACGCACCGGGCTGCGTGCCGATTCCTATTTTTCGGCACCGAAGATGCTCTGGCTCAATCGAAATGAACCGGATGTCTTTCGCCGCAGCTCACGGTTGATCGGCGTACAGGACTGGATTATCTGGAACATGACCGGAGAATACCTCACCGATTCGTCCCAGGCGTGTCGAACCATGCTCATGGATATCCGCACGCGCAGGTGGGATCCGGAACTGCTGAAGGCAGCGGGCGTCCGTCCTGGTCAACTGCCGGACATAGTTGAGCCGGGTGCTGCATCCGGCGGGCTGTGTGGCCCCTTCGCCCGGGCGGTGGGTCTGGCGAAAGGTACCCCGGTCATCATCTCCGGCGGGGATCAGCAGAACGCCGCACTTGCCCTCGGCGTCCTGAGTTCCGGTACGGCGGAAGCAAACACAGGAACCGGCTCGTTCCTCCTTGCCTACGCGGAGGAACCCGTGCTCGATGAACGGATGCGCGTCATCTGCAGCTGCGGGGCCATTCCCGGAACCTGGGTGCTGGAGGCGGGACTGCTCACAAGCGGGATGGTGTACTCGTGGGCAAAGGACCAGTTCTTCCGGGATGCGACTCCGCGGGAGATGGAGACTATGAGCCGGGAAGCCGGAGAATCTCCGGCAGGATCGAACGGTGTACTGGTGCTCCCGCATTTCAAGGGCGCCGCGGCTCCGCACTGGAATCCACTTGCGCGCGGCCTGTTCTACGGCATCGGGATGAGCACAACCCGGGGAGACATTGCCCGGGCCATTCTTGAAGGAATTGCCGTTGAAATGGGAGAAAATCTTTCCATCATGGAGGATCTCCTCGGAAGCATACGCGAAATCAGCGTTGCGGGTGGACTTGTTCGTCTTCGGCTCTTCAATACTATTCAAGCCAACTGCTTCAATCGGCCGCTCAGACGATACCGTAACAGTGAGGCATCCACCCTCGGGGCACTCATGAATGCCGGAGTTACCCTGGGCATCTACGCGGATTACCAGTCCGCGTTTCACACGGTCTGTCCGGATGAGCCCGAAATACTGCAACCCGAGGCACAGCAAGTTGAGCTGTACCGGCGCCTGAGCATTCGAATGGGCCGTGTGTACGAAGCGTTAAAAGGTGAATCGGTGGAGGAGTTCGATGAGCGGTGATGGAACAACTGTCCGTTACGCGGACCTTGCCTCACAGACAGAGTTTGCGCAGGACACCGGATTCGGTTTCGGCCATTCGAATCTCCGGTCATATATAGAAGAAAAGATGAGCGGGCACCGCGAAACGCCTTCGCAATAATCCGTGGTAATATGGACTCATGAACATAGCCATAATCGGGACAGGATCCCGTTCGTTCTACATGTACGGTCCACTGCTCCGCAGGCTCGGAAAAAGCGCACAGCTTGTCTCTGTCTGGGGCCGCAGCGAGGAATCCGCGCGAAAGCTGGGAGAACAGCTGGACGTACCCTGGTACACCGACCTGGACCGCCTGGTGCGAGAGACACGGCCTGAAGCCGGAATTGTCTCGGTTACTGCACAGGCAAACGGATCGGTTGCGCTCATGGCGCTGAACCACGGACTCAATGTGCTCATTGAAACGCCCATAGCGGTCGACCTCGAAGAAGCAGACGCCATTATTGAAATTGCCACACGAAAGAACCTGAAGGTAGAGGTAAGTGAGCAGTTTCATCTGCGGCCCATGGAGCAGATCAAACTCAAGCTGATCGAGTCCGGACTCTTCGGAAAAGTCTCCACAGCGTTCAACGACTATGCCGGCCATGGGTATCACGGGATGAGCGTGCTGCGCAGCTATATCGGGTTCGACGAACGTCCGCTCAGCGTTGTCGGCTTCACGGCGGACTACCCGCTCACTCCTCACTACAGTCAGATCTCGGGTACCAACGAGGCAAGAACCGAAACGCAGGAACACGGTATTATCAGGTTCGAAAACGGGCAGACCGGCATTTTCCACTGGACAGGCGTTGGATACGACTCCGCGCTGCGCTGGTGGCGGAGCAGTCGATTCATGGCAGAGAACGGAATGGGGATTTCGATCGGCAATAGCACTGAAAGTGAGGAGCGGATTACTCTTCTCTCATCGGACGGAGCCGCACCACGCCCGGTCGGGATTCAGCGCGTGTACGAACGGTGCGACGGAGGAGCGCTTGTCAGAGTTGAAGCCCACACGGGCGATCCGCGCACACCGCTCGTTACCTGGGCGAATCCGTTTGCAACGGGGCTGCCGGGAGAAAACCCGCAGTGGCATGACGATGAGATAGGCGTTGCCTCCTGCATTATGAGTCTTGTCAGCGCGGTGGAGCTCAACGAGGATCCGGCATACGGCGCCCGGCAGGCCCGGATGGACCAGGCACTCATCCTTGCCCTTCGGCGGTCCGCCGCGGCAGGCGGAGTACCCGTACCGGTCACTTGATACGCATCCCCCATACGATGCTACAATTGAAGCATGGTGAATATAGGGGGAGCCCATGCCGCGGCTATAGTGCTCGGCTACGGGTCGATCTACAATCACTCGTACGTCCCGAACGTGCTGTATTTCCGAAAGTTCGATGAACGTGTCATGGAGTATGTCGCCCTCCGAATTATTGCAGCTGGAGAGGAGATCACTATCAACCACAACGGCAACCCGGACGACAGGACTCCTGTATGGTTCGAATCCCCCATCGAAGCAACGAGCCTCGCAACGTAGCGGTTCTCTACTCGCTCGTCGATTCACTCGGGCGCGGAGAAGACGGTGATCTGTTGCCGGATCTGGAGACCGCGGACATAGCCATTTCAGTCCGGGCGGCGCTGGTACACAGTGGTTTCGCAGTTTCCGGCATCCCGATCCGAACGGTCGGTGATATTGCCGCTGCACTTCTCCCACTGGATCGGGAAAGCACTCTCGTCTTTAATCTCTGCGAGGCCCTCGATAACTCGAACACCGGCGGCGAAATTCTTGCTGCGCGCGAGATTGAACGAAACGGATTCCTGTACACCGGTGCAAACCCGGATGTGCTTGAACGGTGTCTGGACAAGGCGCGCTCCCATGCAATTCTGGCAAAAGCCGGGATTCCTGTTGCGCGGTACCAGGTGTTCGAAGACTCAGAGGAGCCGCTTCGGCTGACGTTTCCGGTCATCGTGAAACCGACACGGGAAGATTGCAGCCTGGCTATCAGCGAAGATGCAGTGGTGGATTCCGAAGACGCTCTTCGCAAACGGATACGTTACGTTCTTTCGACATACCGGCAGCCCGCCCTCGTGGAACAGTTCCTGGACGGGCGAGAGTTTTCAGTCAGCGTCTGGGGAAACAGTGAACCAGGTGTCGTGGGGACGGGAGAAATTGACTTCTCGAGCTGCCCGGATCCCCGAAAACGCATTGAAACGTTCAGTAACAAATGGTCGGATCGATTCCCCGGGCTGTACCCGGCACGCGGCAACGCATTTGAACGAAGGCACCTGGAGAAAATCGGACTCGAAGCGTACCAGGCACTCGGGTGCAACGGATACGGGCGGGTAGACCTCCGCAAACACGGTGATTCGGTCTATGTACTCGAAGTGAACCCGAACCCCTCACTCGCCGCAGACGCCGGATTCGCCCGCGCTGCTCAGGCATCCGGGATGGATTATGCGGCAATGGCCCGAAGATTGGTTCTCCAGGCCTGGTCGCCAAAGGAGCACACGTATGGCACAATCCGGTAACCCGTTTCTCATTCGCCAGACAATTCGAAACGATATCGGGCCCATCCTGGCCATTTCGAGAAATGTCGGCGTGTTTTCGGATGTCGAGGTAGATACTGTCGATGAGCTTCTGAACGACTATTTCGAAAAGGGCCCTGTTCAGAGCGGATACTACTTCCTCAGCTGTGTCGATGACGGTCGTGTACTGGGCTTCTCATGCCATGGACCCCGTGCGCTGACCGAAGGGACCTTTGACCTGTACTGGATAGCTACAGATCCCAACGACGGCAGGCGCGGTGTAGCCGCGGCGCTCAATCGGCGTATACGGGAGGAAATTCGGGCCATTGGAGGCCGCATGATAGTTGCGGAAACCTCGAGCCGCGCCGATTATGAAAAGACTCGACGTTTCTACGAAAAGATCGGGTACACGGCCGAAGCACGGATCAAGGATTTTTACGCGCCGGCGGACGATATTGTCATGTACGTCGATCGACTATAGTCAGATGGAGAATTATTGTGAACAGAGCATCATGGGTGTTGCTTGCACTGCTGGGATTCGTATCGATGCCGCTTGCCGCTCAACAAATCGGAGGTGGTGTAAGTATCTTCATTCCCGAGTCCTCCTGGCTCGGACACGGGTCGGTGAGCTACGAGGCAAAGGTGCAGACGAGCATCGGGCTCGGAGGGCTCTTCAGTCTCCCGGTCGGTATTGCCTATGACAAGGTGTATGGTCTCCTTCCCCAGGGGGGTGCCCAGACCGGGTCGACATTGCCGTGGGCAGTAACCGATTCA
Source organism: uncultured Spirochaetales bacterium (assembly GCA_964553615.1). Classification (GTDB taxonomy): domain Bacteria; phylum Spirochaetota; class Spirochaetia; order DSM-27196; family DATKUC01; genus DATKUC01. The sequence continues at coordinate 59,279 of CAZKMA010000019.1, forward strand.
TTCATGCTCTTTACCGGAATCCGGATTACCATCCCCATATCGGTCCTGTTTCTGCAGGCGGAGGCAGGCGGCATCGGTCAGTGGAATGCAGGCATCCTTCCGCTGGACGGTAATATCGGCGCGTCGCTTGCACCACCGGGAACCATCTGGGCAATGCAGTCCGTGAATGCCATTGCACCGTTCGGCTACGGGTACTATGCAGGCGGTTCCATTGGCGTGAACGTCCGGAACGTCCGCGTAGCACTCGATGGAGGCTACCGGTACACGGTTTCTCCGCTCGACCTCACGGGAACCTACTACCAGGTAACAACAGGTTCCCCGACAGCGTCCGGACCAATCTCACTGAAAAAGACCGACTCCGCACTGCGCCTTGCGGGAGTTTACGTGGGACTCACGGGCAGCTTCTCGTACTGAGAACTCCACGGAGCCGCTTTCCGCAGCTACTCGAGATTCGCGTGGCGTTCGAACATGCGTTCCGATGTCAGGTTCATCCGCTCCATCAGGAGCGCGACAATCGTATCCAGCACCAGCCACAGGCTTTGCTCGAACAGGTTGGCCATTGGCTGGATGCTGCGAACCGCGTTTCGGGCACCCGGATCCGCCTTCGGGGTTGATGCCGGGATGTCCACAACAAGGTCCGCAATGGCGCCTATCCGGGATGTGCCGTCGGTAGTAAGAAGCACCACGCGGCCACCGAGAGACTTTGCCTTGTCTGCAGTCACACGCAGACTTGCCGTGTTTCCGGAGCCGGAACCAATAACAAGCAGATCCCCCGCGCCAAAGGCGGGGGTTGTCGCGTCGCCAACCACATACGATTCGATGCCCATGTGCATGAGCCGCATTGCAAAGCCGCGCATGACGAGGCCGGAGCGCCCCGCACCCGCACTATAAACACGTGGTACGCTGCTCACCGCGTCCACCACGTCATCCACGCTTCCGGAATCCACCCGGGAAAAAAGTTCACGCAGCTCATCTATCGCCACGAATCGCATGGAATCGAAACTCATAATCTTCACTCCTGTGTGACCGGAAGAATTTGACAACCGCCCCAACATATGTTGTAATGTCATTACATTATCCTAACACGGTATAATTCCTCGCTCAAGACACTATCAGAAAGGAAGAGAACATGAGTTCAGCACAGATTGTCGTAATGGGGAGCTTTGTCGTAGACCTCATGGGAAGAGCTCCGCACCTGCCGGTGAACGGCGAAACGGTCAAAGGCGGAGGGTTCAAGATTGGACCGGGCGGCAAAGGATCCAATCAGGGCGTTGCGGCCTCCCGCGCCGGTTCAAACGTGCTCATGATAACCAAGATCGGTCAGGACCAGTTCGGCGAAGTGGCATTGAACAGCTTTCGCAGCGAAGGGATGAATACCGAGTTCATATTCGTCGAAAAATCTTACCCCACCGGTGCCGCTCTCATTCTGGTAGATGAGAACACCAGCGAGAACATGATTCTGGTAACACTTGGAGCGTGCGAGCATCTGACAACCGCCGACCTTGACCGCGCGCTGGCCAGAGTGGACGGAAAGACGGTGTTTCTGACCCAGCTGGAGACCAATCTGGATGCCGTTCAGTACGCTCTGGATGTTGCGCACAGTCGCGGCGCACGCATTATTCTCAACCCCGCGCCGGTACAACCGGTTCCCGATGAGATCTATCAGAAAGTGGATATCCTGACTCCGAATGAAGTCGAGGCCGCCATCCTCTCGGGTGTGCCCATCGAGGGGCCGGGGGACGCCGAACGAGCTGCAGCCGTTCTCCTTGCACGGGGCGTCAAGAGCGTCATTATCACGCTGGGAAGCAAGGGTGCAATGGTTGTTCACGACGGACAGACGCGAATGATTGAACCGGTAAAGGTCGATGTAGTCGATACGACGGGCGCGGGCGATGCGTTCAACGGAGCTCTCGCCACCGCAATTGCCGAGGGAAGGTCGATAGAAGATGCGGCAGCGTTTGCGAATGTGGCGGCAGCACTCTCGGTGACAAAAATCGGAACCGCTCCATCCACACCGTACCGCAAGGATATAGACGCAATGATGAAAAAACTGGAAGGAGGCAAAAATGCTTAAAGGTGGAATTCTCAATCCGCAGATGGCCCGGGTCCTGGCCAGCCTTGGACACAAAGACACGCTGGTGGTAAGCGATGCCGGGCTGCCCATGCCCCTTGAAACCGAACGGATAGACCTGGCATGGAAGCCGAACGAGCCGCGCTACCTGGATGTGCTGGAGGAGGTGCTGAAGCACATCGTTGTCGAAAAGGCAATCCTGGCGAAAGAGCTCAAGACTGTCAGCCCGGAAATGCACAAGAAGATCCTCGAGACTCTGCCGAATGGACTTGAAATAGAGTACGTCAAGCATGTAGATCTGAAACGACAGACGCAGGATGCTATGGCCATTATCCGGACCGGTGAGTTCACTCCCTACCCGAGCGTCATTCTCGTGTGCGGCTGCGCATACTGAAATTGAGGAAATACAAAAAAAGGCCGGCAGTTGCCGGCTTTTTTTTGTGAACGGACAATCCGCTATCCTTTCTTGGTCTTGTTCAACTGGTCGGCGAGGACGGCCGCAATGATCAGTGTGCCAATGGCAATCTGGAGGATGAACGGATTAATGCCAAGAAGGTTACCTCCGTTTCGCAGCGTCTGAATTATGACGGCGCCGAGCACGGTTCCCAGGATTGTTCCCTCGCCTCCCATCAAGCTTGCGCCGCCCACGACCGCGGCCGCAATTGCGTCCAGCTCATAGCCTTCACCTGCCGTCGGAATGCCGTTGGCGAGCCGCGAGGTAAGGAGCACACCGGCAATTGAGGCAGTCAGAGCAGACAGTACGTAGATACCATAGATGCTGTAACGGATCTTGATTCCGCTTAAGCGGGCGGCTTCCGCATTACTGCCAATGGCAAATACACTTCGTCCAAAACGCGTCCAGGTAGTTATGACTATAGACACCAGGATTACAAGCAGCCACACGAAAAACAGTGACGGCAGGCCCAGAATAGTTATCTGCGCGAAATTCAGGAACGGTTTCGGCAGTCCTGCTATCATGCGTGCGTTGGAAACCAGCATGACAAGCCCGCGGACAGCGGTCATCATTCCGAGAGTTGCAATGAACGGAGGCACCTTTCCGTCATTTATCAGGATGCCGCTGACAAGCCCCAGCACCGAGCCGGCAAGAAGAGAAACTATAACCGAGACCCAGATCGGAACACCGGCAGCAAGCAGCAGCGCTACGACAATGCTGCTGAACCCGACAACCGACCCGACCGAAAGGTCAATGCCGGCCGAAATAATAACGAAGGTCATGCCTATGGCAACAATACCTACAATAGATGTCTGCCTGACCAGGTTCGAAATGTTCCTGAACGTCAGAAACGTGGGCGACGCAAAAGAGAGCACCACAAAAAGCACGATAAGAATCAGAATGAGCGTTTTTTCAGCAACGCCGGTCTGGAATTTCAGGCGGATTCTTGTAGCGAGCGACATAGCCTGCTTGCCTTCGTCCGCACCGGTGGTTTTGTTGTCCAAAATGGTCCTCCTTCGATATTACCGAATCAATATTTCGTTATTGAACAACGGCGTCCTGCATGCCGGACGCCAGACGAAGTATGCGTTCGTCGTTGTACTGATCACGGTTCAGCGTACCCATGATATGCCCTTCGTATATCACCACCATGCGATCGGAAAGCCCCATTACTTCCGGAAGATACGAAGAGACAATAATTATCGCATTTCCGCCTTTCAGAAGTTTTTCGATCAGCCGATATATTTCAACCTTCGCACCGACGTCAACGCCGACAGTCGGCTCATCAAAGATGAAAATGTCGCTGTTGCGGCATAGCCACTTCGAAATGACTACCTTCTGCTGGTTCCCGCCGCTCAAGTTTTTCACCTTCTGTTTCGCGGACGGCGTCTTTATGCTCAGATCCTTGATGTAGGTTTGTGTGCGGACCGACTCCTTTCCCAGATTCACGAACCCCATGCGCGAGATTCCGTCGTAGGAGGCGAGATTGACGTTCACATCCACGGGAAGCGAAAGTGCAAGTCCGGCCTCTTTCCGGTTCTCCGGGAGGAAACCGATTCCTGCTGCTATACCACTGCTCGGTGAGTGGACGTTCACTTTTTGTCCCTTGACCCATATCTCTCCCGCATCGGGGCGGTCTGCGCCGAAAATGCAGCGCATAATATCGGTTCGACCCGAACCGACCAGGCCGAAGAACCCAAGTATCTCTCCATCGTGAAGATCGAAGCTCACGTCTTCGAACCGCGGTTTTCGGGTAAGGCCCCTGACCTCGAGGACCTTCTCTCCCGGCGCGAGATGGCCGATAGAATACATGTCCTCTATGCTGCGGCCCACCATTTTTGTAATGAGAACGTCCTCGTTCGTCTCGCCTACCGGAAGCGTGTCGACCCATTCGCCGTCCTTCAGGACAGTAACGCGGTCACATGTTGCAAAGATCTCCTCCAGACGATGCGAGATGTAGATGATGCCGACACCTTTTGCCTTCAGTTTCCTGATGAGCCCGAAAAGCTCGTCGACCTCTTCGTTCGCGAGCAGGGCAGTCGGCTCATCGAAGACAATGACCTTGCTCTCTTCGTAGACCGCCTTGGCAATTTCCACCATTTCCTGATTTGCAGGAGAGAGCTGGTTGATAAGTGCCTTCGGATCAATGTAGATGTCCAGTTCTTCGAGAGTCTCGCTCGTTATCCGATTTATGGTTTTCCAGTCCACCAGACCGAACTTCGTCCGTGGCAGCTTTCCCAGAAAGAAGTTCTCCCCCACCGAAAGATGCCGTGCGAGCATGACATCCTGGTATACTGCGCCGAGACCGTAGGACTTTGCCTGAACCGGATTGTGTATCTCAACTTCTTTCCCGTCGATGGAAATCGAGCCCTCATCCATGACATACGCGCCCATGAGTATCTTGATGAGTGTAGACTTGCCAGCTCCATTTTCTCCGACGAGACCGTGCACTTCACCGGCCCGCACATCGAACTGGACCCCTTTCAACGCCTGGACTCCGGGGAAGGATTTCCGGATGTTCTCCATCCGCACAATGGTGTTGTCAGTAGCGTTCACTGTCGATCTCCCAGAAGACAGAACTGCTCGTCCGTGTTTTTGCGGACGAGCAGTCGCGAAATATACGCTCTACCTGAACTACTTGCTTCGTTTCAGGGTTGTCGGGTCAAGCAGAGCCTTGATCTTTTCCTGATCCATGTTGGTCTTGGTAACCGCGGTTACGCCGGTATCCACGTACTTGGCAACCGTTCCGCCGTCCAGCAGCGTAACTGCCGCTTGCACGCCCTTGTATCCCATGCCGTAGGGATCCTGAAGGATAAGGGCCCCAATGGCGCCGGTCTTCAGTGCGCTGACTTCTTCCGGATCGGAGTCGAAAGCAGTTACGGAAACCTTACCCTCAAGCTTGCGCTCGGTTATTGCACGCGCAACGCCGTCGCCGGTGTGGTTGTTGTCCGCGAAGATGCCCAGAAGATTGTCTCCTTCGGAGGTAATCATGTCTTCCGCTGCACTGAGGGCCTTTACAATGTCGTTGTCGGTGTAACGCGTCTGAAGAATCTTCACATTCGGTGCAAGCTCCTTCAATTTGTTGGTGAACCCGGTGTCACGGTCAGTGAGAACCTGGATTCCGGCCATCGCGCTGATAACACCAACGGACCCCTGGAGGGGACGACCGGATGCCTTGATGAAGTCGACAAGCTGCGTTGCCGCAAGCGCGCCACCAACGAGGTTATTCGTTGCAAAGTGTGCTGCTACCTTGTCCGTGTTCACCTTGTTGTCGATTGTCACAACCGGAATACCCTCGCTTACTGCCCGTTCAATTGCCGGGACCGTGGCATCCGAGCTGGTGGACGCAATGACAATTGCGTCAGGTTTGTTCGCAACAACGTTCTCGAGGATAGCAACCTGCTTGTCTATGTCTGCCTCTGAGGGCGGTCCATAGGTGGTTACCTTGGCCTGATCCGGATTGTCGAGTGCGTAGTTCTGTCCCCCAATAATGACGTACTGCCAGAAATCCGAGTCGGTAGCCTTGATGATCAGTGCAATATTGTACGGCTTTTTGGGTGCCGCTGCACTGGACGACGCTGAGGAAGACTCTTTTGAACCCGATGCGAACACCGGAAGAGCCATTACTGCTGCAAGCATCAATGCGGTCAGAACCACAACGAGCTTTTTCATACGTTCATACCTCCGTTTCCTTGTGGAATGTAAATATGTCATTACGATATCACATTTCCAGCGTTTGTCAAGCTCCCTGTTCGAGCACTTTCGACGCGGACGCAATTCCGAGGCCGAATCTTCGAGCTCCCGCCTCGTACAACTCCTCCAGCGCCGAGAGGCTCCGAATGCCGCCGGCTGCCTTGATTCCGATTCGGTCACCGACAACTGATTTAATCAACGCAACATTTTGAGCGCTCGCTCCCGTTGGAGCCCATCCGGTGCTGGTTTTCACAAAATCCGCACCCCCGCGCAGACAGAGATCGCTCGCCCGTTTGATCAGATCATCGCTCAGGTAGTGGCACTCCAGGATGACCTTCACGATATGCTCGCCGGCAGCCTGTTTTACTTCCTGTATTTCCCTGGCGACATAATCGTACTTCCCGGAAATGAGCATGCCGAAGTTCATGACCATGTCGAACTCGGTGCAGCCGAATTGAAGAAACTCCTCCACCTCCGCAAGTTTCGTCTTCGTTGTAACTGCACCAGATGGAAACCCCACCGCCCCGCCAATTGCAGTCTGTGAACCGTTGCCAAGGAGCTCGAGCAACAGCGGCGTGAATGCCGGCAGCGTATATACTGCGGCACAGTGCCACGCTGAGGCGCTTTCGGCCAGCCGGCGTACCTCCGCCTCATTCGTGTCGGGGCGTACCGCCGTCAGGTCAATCATCCGAGCCAGATTTTCCCTGGTCATGGATTTCCCTCCGTGAGATCTGAATTTTATGAAAAAAAGCCGCTTACTTCCGCAGCTCGTAGGTGAATGTGTTCCGGTCTCCCCGGTAATGGGCAATAGAGAACTCGATCGGCGCGCCGGTGGTGAGATAGGTCACCGTCTCTATTAACTGAATCGGCGCGCCGGATTTCAGGCGTAGCAGCCTGGCCTCGTATTCTCCGGCAACCGTGGCCTGAAGCGTGCGTACGGCCCGATCAATGGTGCAGCCGAAATCCCGCTCGAGGATGTCGTACATCGATTCGTTCTCGAGGTCCTTCTTTATGATATCACCGACAACTTCGTGGGGCAGGAAGGTCTGCACAATAACAATGGGTATGTCCTCGGTGAAACGAAGCCGACGCAGCTGAACCACCTTATTCCCCTTCGGAATCTGGAGCATCCGGGCAACATGCTCGTTCGCGGTGGTCACGGTACACTCGAGAACCCTGGTTCGCGGATGCAACCCTTTTTTCTCCATCTCCTGATTGAAGCTCTCCAGGATAATCAGGAAATCCTGCTTGATTCGCGGGGTGGCAACAAACGTGCCTTTTCCCTTGAACCGTGTCAGGTAACCCTCGTTCACGAGCTCATTGATGGCCTGGCGCACCGTGGGTCGACTTATGCCAAACCGGTCGCAAAGCTCGAGTTCGGTCGGAAAAGAGCTTCCAACCGCCTCGTCCTGGATTTTTTCAAGCAGGATTTCCTTCAGCTGGTAGTAGAGGGGAACAGGAGTACTCTTATCTATGGTGCGATCGCCGAGTTCCATTGTCTATGCCTCACTGCGAGTATTCACGCACATCGAAGGTCTTGTCAACCGAGGGAAGGTGGCACCGGACCTCATGCGAAGCACCCGCGATCTGCTCCTGGAGCCAGTCCTTTTCAACAGTATTGAACGCAAACATGCCGAAATGATGGCAGACAAGCTCCGGAATCCCGGCGCTCCGGCAGAGCGCAACGGCCTCAGAAAAGAAAAAGTTCCCGGGTATGTTGCGGGATCCGAGGAACTCGCTGCGACCGTTGACCGGCAGGAGCGCAACGTCAATCTGAAACTGTGAGAGAGTCTCGGCGAGGCCTTCGTAGGGCACACAGTCGCCGGAATGATATACCGAGATGTTGCCGAACTGAAGAATGTAGCCGAGAAAGAGGTGCTCACCCGTTTCAATCCGGTCGAGCGTTTCGTGCGCCGAGGCAACCGCCCGGATACGGATATCCCGGCTCGCATCCAACGATTCACCGGCATCGAGGCCGATGGACCGGGAAACATCAATTCCGAGACCCGCCGCGTGCGCCATGAGCGCTCTCGGAAGAACGAGTCGTGCAGAGGGATTATTCGCCATCAGGGCAGGAAGTCCTTCCGGGTCCATATGATCGGAGTGTCGATGAGTCGCCAGAACCATGTCGAGCGCTCGCACCTCGTGTGGTTCCACCGGAGGCGGCATGAGGCGCACGTGGGGAAACTCCCTGCCGCGGTACTTTGCGGCAAGGAAGTCCGAAAGGTACGGATCTATCATCAGGAACCGGTCCGCGTAGCCAAATGCAAATCCTGCCTGGCCAAGCCAGGCAATGTGCAGACTTTCCGCCACACCGCCTTTCCCCGAATCCTGCACGAAACGGGCGGTTCCCCTGTCCGTTTCCGACAGCCGCACCGTCGTCACCTATACACCTCCGCGTTCCGGTTCCTGAAGCACGAGGAGCAGATTCTCGACCGCAGCCAGGGTTGAACGGGCAACGCTCTCTTCGGTGTAGCCACCCACATGCGGCGTGCACACCACGCGGTCGTGCATCAGAAGCGGCGAGGCCTCCGGCGGCTCCGTCACATATACATCGGTGGCGTACCCGCCTATTCTCCCCGCGTTCAGAGCAGCGAGCAGAGCCGCTTCGTCAACGAGGTCCGCGCGTGCGGTGTTTACGAGCATTGCACCCGGCTTCATTGAATCAATTGCCATGGCGTCCAGGAGCGGTTTTCCGTCGGCCGACGGCGGGCAGTGAAGAGTTACCACATCGGACTTCTGCAGTACCGTGTCGAGGTCCGTATATGAAAATCCATCACCGGGGGAAAACCCCCGCTCAGGAAACGGGTCGTATCCACGCACGCGCATTCCCAGATCAAGCGCCGTGCGGATGACCAGCCTGCCGACCATGCCACAGCCTATGACGCCGAGTTCACGCCCGTTCAGTTCCACGCCTTTCCGGCGCGTCCAGACTCCGGCCTTCAGCTGGTCATCGGAAAAGGGGATGGACCGCACCAGGGAAAACATAAGCCCGAGTGCAAGCTCGGCAACACCGCGGGCATTCGCCCCTTGAGTCCTCAACACCCGAATTCCACGCCGCTCGCATGCGGCAAGATCTATGCTGTTCACCCCGGTACCATTGCGGCTGATGGCACAGAGATCCTCCGCCACCGCCAGGACCTCTTCATCGATCTTCTCCACGCCGGCAAGATAGCCCACGCAGCCGGGGAGAAGCCGTTTCAACTCCTCGGTGGAAGGCTGTACGCCCGGAGTGCAGAAGACAACTTCGTAACCGGCTTCCGTAAGCAGGGCAAGCGATGGATGCCCGGATTCCGTGAGCGATCGCGGCGTAACCAGCACCTTATTCATGAAGCCTATCCGCCTTTTCCATAACCTCGGGTCCAGTCGGTCCCTTCACAACGACTGCAGGAAATCCCTCTTTCTCGATGTCTCCATAGTTGTGCCCGGCCTCGCCAGGATAGACACAGAACGAGATCAGTGGCACGTTGCCGGTGTTAATTGATCGGTGTGCCCAGAACGGCGGAACGTAGACCATTCGTCCCGGTGCCATGGGCTCGGCGACGTGTCTGCCCTCAGAAGTCTTCATGAGCATGAAACCGCTTCCTGCAAGACAGAGATAGATCTCGGCAGTGCCTTCAACAACGTGATAGTGCCCTTTCGTCATGAAGTATTCGTTGGCAATCAGCCCCGGATAGAGCTTGCTGATACAGATCCGCAGGTGTCCCGGTTCCTCGGGGATATTCTTCTCAAAGACTTCGTAGTGAACCGGATCGCCGGAATCAATAAGTTGCGCCAATGCGGTCTCGTCAACATACATCCCTCGCATGCTCGACGCTTTCCGGACAACCACTTCGTCCGGGTCTTCCATGACTCCACGACTCAGGTCGAGCTTCAATCCGAATGGCATAAATAGTTCCTGACTCATTTCGTTCTCCATCTATCGTCGGGCCTTGGCGGCAATATCCGAAAGATCATCGAAAACCTTCCCGCTCACGGGAATTGATGTGCTGAACACCTCTTCAATGACACGCGTCCATCCGTGGATGAAGTAGACCCAGCCGTCTTCGATTGTCAGACCCCTTGCGGCCTGCTGGGCCCGCGCCTGATCCAGAAAGACAAGGTCTCCCCGGTAGTTAAAATCCCAGGCAATTCCGTGCTCCGGGAACACTGCACCATCCGTCAAAGGCGAACCGGGCACATCCTTGCCCAGGCCGGTGGCGTTTATGACTACAGAATATGGTTTCAAACTGTGAAGGGCCTCATCATTGTCCCGTGCATCCGGTGCCAGATGGTATTCGATCGGAACGGAAGCAGGAAGCTTGGCGTGAACGGCTTTCATCTCGTCCAACCTTCGAGCACTCCGGTTTGTTACCACGATGCGAGACGGACGCTCGTTCCCCCGTTCCGGACTCAAGAGATATGCGGACAACGCAACCGAAGATCCTCCGGCACCGAGCAGCAATAGCTCAGCTCCGGTCTCGCTCCAGTACTTTTTGTGCACTATCGCCTCGAGAGAAAGTCCGCTGGTAATGGGATCCTTTGCGTATCCGATCAGACGACCGTTTCGCTTCACAATGCCCGAGACCTCACCGAGCAACTGCGCGTACGGGTCGAGTTCGTCGAACAGGTCACGGGATGCGGCGAGAAGATCCAGTTTGTGCGTGGTCACGAGAGAACCGAGAGAGAGCGGGTCCTGCATGATGAATTGCACCGCTTCACGGTAGCCGGCGGGATCCGCATGCGGTTTGAAATCAATCCCTTTCAGCTCGCAATCGCCAAATCCAAGATATTCCGCCCAGCCGGGGAACACCTTCATGATCGAAGACATTCCCGTGGTCACACCGATAAAATACATAGTGGGTCTGGTGGCAGGTGAATATGTCCGGCTTTCCAATCTAATCCCCTTTGTGCATACTTCTGTCATGCAATTATAGGGACTGGATGTTTCTATTGTCAAGACATTATTACATCATCGCAACAAGACAGGACTCATGTCCGGGTCGTCCACAACATACCAGGTCCTGCCAAGGGTTGCCGGGGGGTGGATATCGTCCCGCTCGGGGGCAACGAAGATTTCATCCCACCGTTCCGGCTTCTTCAGAAAAAGGATGTGATGAAACGTCTTTCCGTCTTTGCGAAACCATTCCTCCCAGAACAGATCCTGGATTCGCTCCGGGCGAGGAACCGCATTTACAACGTACCCGAACACCGGAACGTTCCTGACAACCCATTCATGGTCCCGGTACGGATTCGGATCGACCTGAACCGATCCTCCGAACATTCGGTCAAAATCCAGCTTCAGCTCAGGCAGCACCGTGTCGATGCGGTTCGCCTTGAGCACTTCAATGAGCGTACTCACCTGTCGGCCTCCTTCGGCATTCCGGTATTCTACCCCACCGGGGCTACTTGTGCAGGCCCGGCCGGCATGTGTAGGATGCGAACATGAAACTCCAGATAGCCCTGGACCAGACTTCGCTGGATGCCGCGCTGACGCTCCTGGCCGACACCGCCCGCTATTTCGATATTCTCGAAATCGGAACTCCGCTCGTACTGCAGGAAGGTGCCAGTGCAATTCGGGAAATCAAAAAACGGTATCCGAACCACACAATTTGTGCCGACTTCAAGATTATGGACGCCGGCTCGCTCGAGGCGGCCATCGGCTTCGAGGCAGGGGCAGACATTGTGAGTGTCCTCGGCGCAGCCGAATCCACAACCATCCGGAATGCGGCACAGGAAGCACACCGGAGAAACCGCAGGATCATGGTGGATCTCATTGCCTTGATCGATCTGGAAACCCGCGTGTCCGAAGTAGAACGCATCGGAGTCGACTACATCTGCTGCCACACCGCCTACGATGTCCAGACATCCGGGACAGGCCCGCTCGAGGACCTGCGCCGTGTGGCCGCCGCGGTCGTGTCCACACGGACGGCGGTTGCCGGCGGCGTTACCCCGGACCGGATCGAAGCGCTCGTTCGGTATCGGCCGGAAATCCTGATAGTGGGCGGATTCGTGGCAGGTGCGAAGGATCCTGAAGCCGCCGCGCAAGCGGTCCGTCAGGCAGCCGACCTCGCTACCGGATCAAAAGCCCGCTAGCGGCGGGTCACAATCCTGTCGATCTGCTTCATCGACTCCGCGTCCAGATCCCACTCCGCGCTCGCCACATTCGCCTCCACATGAGCGGGAGTCTGCGCTCCGGCAATTACAGAGGTAACCTCGGGGTGGCTGATCAGCCAATTCAGGGCAACCTCATTCAACGGATGGCCGATTCTCCGTGCGAGGTCCTCGAGCTCATCCACGATCGAGAGATAGTATGCAAGCGATGAACCGCGGAGTTTCGGATTCTGGCTCCGTACGTCGTGCTCATCGAAGTTGTCCTGCGCCCGGAAGGTGCCCGTGAGAAGACCCTGGCACAGGGGACTGTAGGGGAAGAATGCCTGATCGTGCTCGGCGCAGAACGGCAGAACCTCCTCCTCTGTCCGGTATTCAAGCGGAATGGAGTGGTAGCTCGTTTCATTTCGTTCGAGCACGTTGTACAGACACTGCTGAGAGGATACCCGCCCGACCGACATTGCCCGCTGTGTAAGAGAAACCGGAAAGTTCGATACGCCGACGGCAATTATCTTTCCCTGGCGCCGTATCTGATCAAGCGCCTCCATCGTCTCCTCGATCGGAGTCGACGGATCGGGCCAGTGCAGCTGGTACAGATCCACGTGATCCGTTCCCAGGCGGCGGAGCGTATCCTCTATTTCCCGTTTGACGCTCTCCGGTTTCAGGCAGTTCCGGGTTGCATGGGCATCATCCCACAGAAGGCCGCACTTGGAGGCAACGACAACGCTGTCCCGTTTTCCGCGTAATGCCCGACCAAGGACCTCCTCGGCATGTCCGTACCCGTACACCGGCGCAACGTCGAAGAACGTAACGCCAAGGTCTATCGCCCGCTCAATGGTCCGCACCGATTCTGTATCCGTTGATCCATTCCAGATATCTGCGCCGGATACCGCCCAGCAACCAAATCCCACAACCGATACGTCGCGATCAAGACCGGAGATTCGTCTTTGTTTCATACTGTGCATAGTAAGCCCACCTTCAAGATCCTGTCCAGCGGAACAACCACCGTGATGAATTCCGATTGCGGGATTTTCCCGACCCATGCTATAGTCGGGCAAAGGAGCACATATGGCCACATATATCCTCTCGCACGACATCGGTACAACCGGAGACAAGGCAACTCTGTTCAGCGAAACCGGACATCTCGTTGCAAGCTCGTTCAGCGAGTACGAGACCCATTACGATCATGCACGGTGGGCGGAGCAGGATCCCGCCGACTATTGGAGCGCGTTCTGCCGTTCCACGAAGGAGCTCATTGGCAAAGCGAAATGCAATCCCGGGGATATCGGCGTAGTCTCCTTTTCCGGCCAGATGATGGCGGCGCTCCCTGTCGACTCCGCAGGGAATCCCCTTCGTCGCTCCATTATCTGGGCGGATCAGCGCTCGACACAGGAACAACAGGAACTCGGAAGCAGGCTTTCTCCGGATCGGGTCTACGAAATAACCGGCCACCGACTGAGCTCGTCCTATTCGGCCACGAAAATAATGTGGATCAAGAAGAACGAGCCTGATGTCTATAAGCGAACAGCCAAATTCATACATGCAAAGGATTTCCTGGTCTTACAGCTTACCGGCAGAATCTGCTCTGACTACTCGGATGCCAGCGGCATGAATCTGCTGGATCTTTCCACAATGGACTGGTCGGACGAAGTGCTGTCGGCAGCAGGTATCTCCCGGTCTCTGCTCCCGGACCTTTTTGAATCCCCGGATATAGTTGGGAAAGTCACTTCCTCGGCAGCTTCTGCAGCAGGGCTCAAGGAAGGAACGCCCGTGGTTATAGGCGGCGGAGACGGAGCGTGTGCAACCTGCGGCGCCGGCGTCGTCAAGAAAGGAGACTCCTACATCTGCCTCGGAACGTCCACATGGATGGCCACGGCAAGTCACGAACCGTTCATCGATCCGCAGAAGAGAACGTTCACATTTGCACACTTCTACAAGGGACTTTACTTCCCCTGTGGAACCATGCAGACGGGGGGCGGATCATTGAAGTGGTTCAAGGATACGCTGGCGGACGCGGAGAGCGCTGCGGTCCGTGGCTCCGCCATCGATGTTTACGATATCCTCAACAGCAAAGCGGGCAGCGTTCCTCCGGGATCCGACGGTCTGGTGTTCCTTCCCTACCTTATGGGTGAACGAAGTCCGCTCTGGAACGCGGACGCCCGTGGAAGCTTCGTTGGTCTTTCCATGGTTCACCGGAAGGCGCACATGATACGGTCCGTCATGGAGGGTGTAGCCTACAACATGAAAATCATAGCCGACGCTTTCCGGGAACTGGGAATGGATTTTTCGCTCTTCAGAGTAATCGGCGGCGGCGCCCGAAGCCGCGTGTGGCTGCAAATTTTCGCGGACATCCTTGAGCGGCCCACGGCAACCTTAAACTACGCTGATGAGGCGACTTCCATTGGCGCCGCCATAGCGGGTGGTGTCGGTATAGGTCTATTCGACTCCATTGAGCAGGCGGACCGCTTCATTCAGATTGTGGACACCATTCCCCCCGTCACCGAACACTTTGCGGTGCACAGGAGGCAGTACCCGATTTTCCGCACCGCGTATGATCAGCTGGTACCCGTGTTTGAAATGATGGCGGGCCAGGAGGGTGTATAACGAAGCGTGTTGATGCGGCGTACGCACCGATAGTGCCCAAGTGTCCACTACATCTGCGCGAGCAGTCCTCCGTCCACGTAGAGCACGTGACCATTCACGAAGCTCGACGCCGCAGAGGCAAGAAACACTGCGGGGCCCACAAGCTCCTTCGGATCGCCCCACCGTCCTGCGGGGACACGCTTTTTCAGCCAGGTGTCGAACTCGACATTCTCCTCAAGCGGTTTAGTCAACTCGGTGGAGAAATAGCCGGGTCCAATTGCATTGGTCTGAATGTTGTTCTTTCCCCACTCGGCTGCCATTGACTGAGTAAGCATCTTGAGACCGGCCTTCGCGGCTGCATAGGCGGAAACCGTTTCCCGGGCAACTTCTGAAAGGAGCGAGCAGGTGTTCACGATCTTTCCGCCGCCGCGCCGGATCATGCCGGGAACCACGGCGCGCGCGACAAGAAACGGACCGGTCAGATCGGTGTCCAGGATCTCCCGCCACGTGTCTTCGGCCATCTCTGCAATGGGTACTCTGCGAATGATTCCCGCATTGTTGAATAGTGCGTCAATTGGTCCGGTCTGCGATTCCAGCGTGCGGACGGCCGCTTCGATGGACTCGGAACTCATTACGTTGAAAGGACATGCTACCGCCTTGTGTCCTTCATGGAGAAGGCGTTCAACCGCGGCCGTAACCTTCGCCTCGTCGCGTCCGTTGATTGCCACAGTGGCGCCCGCATTTGCAAGACCCTCAGCAATTGCGTATCCAAGCCCCCGATAGGAGCCGGTAACCAGGATGATCTTTCCACTCAGGTCAAAGAGATTTTCAGACATATGACTCTCCGTTTCATCAGGTTGTATGCATGATAAGCTTCGGCAGAAACTCAGTAAACCACGGCACGAATGTCGCAAGCAGCAGCACCGCGAGCATCGCCGGCCAGAACTTCACCATTGCGCGCGTGGTGCGTTCGATCGTGGTGCCGCCGAC
>CAZKMA010000020.1:0-40910 GCA_964553615.1 uncultured Spirochaetales bacterium
AACCTTCGACCCGCAGATTAAGAGTCTGCTGCTCTACCAGCTGAGCTAACGGCCCGTATACTGTCGTGCGACGCAGCGGCAATCCGCTGCGTGCTCTTTCTTGCGTCCGGCAGGACTCGAACCTGCGGCCTACGGGTTCGAAGCCCGGCGCTCTATCCAGCTGAGCTACGGACGCGCAATCGTGTCGCATGAGCGCGAATCGTTACGGGGTGAGCCCGTCGTTTCACGCTCAAGCACCGTGCCACATATCGGGTTTTTTTTCAACCCCCGAAGAGAGCAACAGTAGGGTGGATGACGGGATTTGAACCCGCGACAACCAGAACCACAATCTGGCGCTCTACCACTGAACTACATCCACCGTGTTTAGAAAGAAATAAATGCACGAAATTGCTGCCTTTGTCAAGCTTACTACGCCATGAACCCGCCGTCTACCATAAGAAGTTCTCCGGTGGTCATGGATGCGGCAGAAGAGGCGAGGAACAGCACCGAGTTCACAACCTCCGCGGGTTCGGCAAACCTCCCGAGTGGAATTTTCGCGCGCATCGGATCACCTTTTTCCGGTGGGCCCCACACCTCTTTTCCCATCTTTGTGAGCACGACGGTAGGACCGACGGCGTTTACCCGAATGTTGTACGGACCGAGCTCGATTGCCATCACCTTGGTCAGGCCATGGAGACCAAACTTGCTCGCGCAATATGCTGCGTGCTCGGCGAGCCCCCTGACACTGGACAGACTGGCAACATGCACGATTGCACCGGAACGGTGCTCCATCATCTGGCGCGCAACAACCCGGGAAATGAATGCGGGAGCGCGAAGATTTACGTTCATGGTCGCATCCCAGTTTCCGGGATCCATGTCCACAAGCCGCTCGGGGAAGCTCAACCCCGCATTGTTGACCAGTATCGTAATCGGATCGTAGAGCGCACAGAAATGTTCAGCCATCCGGGTTGCCGCGGCAACGTCCGCGAGATCGGCGGCATAGGTTGAGCATTCCTGACCCATTGCGCGGATTTCCTCCTGAAGCAACAGCAGCTCATCCGTGCTCCGTCCGGTTGCCGCTATCCTGCAGCCTGCGCGCGCGAGCGCAAGCGCTATTTCCCGCCCAATGCCTTTGGTGGCCCCGGTCACGAGCGCCGTGTGGCCGGAAAAATCAAATTGCAGTTCAGCCATTGTGCCTACTCCTTCTCCGAATAGATGTAGATAATCTGGATTCTCCACTGAACTACGTCTGCATCCGCAGACCGGTAGAGCAGATCCCTGTAACGAACGAGCTGCGCAGTGTCCAGCGCTGCGGAGAGAATTGTTCCATACGCACCGGCGGCTCCGGCTGCGAGCCATCGATCAATGTCCGTCCGCCGAACGGTGCGAAGCTCTCGGTACGTGCGCGTCTCCAACCGGCATCCGGCAAACCCGTTCGTCTCCATAGTACGGACGATATCCGCTCCATTCCACCCGACAAGCGGACTGTCGGAACGAAGGTACACCGATTCTTCCGCAGTTTTCACCGCCTGCTCAAGCTCGGACTCCGAAGGGTCGAACGTTACAAGCTCACTCAGTCGCTGTCCGGACTGCGGTACAATCTGCGCAACGGCACATGACCCGGATGGCGAAAGGAGGTCGCTCATATGTTGAACGACACGGGCGAAAACATCCGAAAAGTGCGCCGTAGTGTCTTCCGCCAGGGCCCGGGTAAATGGATCCCGGGCAAACAGCACTTCGAACCGGACCTCCTCCGACAGGGTCAGTGGCGCGGCGAGCGTGCCGACAGAAAGCTGCGGCCGTTCGACCTCGGGAAGTTCCGCCGCCGCGTGCTGGACGACCTCCCGACTTCGCTCATCCGGCACAACGCCGTAAACCAGCCCTTCCGGCGCGGCCCGGTACGCTTCCCAGATCAGATTGCCCTGCCCCGGATCGAAAACAAAAACCCGGTCATGGCGTTGTACCGAAGTACCTTCAAATAACCGAATCCGGATGTCCGAGAGAATGTCGCTTATCGTGTCTCCTTGACCGGAGCTCGTGAAATGTCCCGGGCCGTCCCGTACCGGGCCGTCCCGTCGTTCCGTCCGTGCCGACACACGGTCCAGCCAGCGGCGGAATGAACGGCTTTCAGGGGTAAACGTCAGCACGTCGGCAGGAGGCTCTTCCAGCATTGCGGCTACCTGGAGCTCGCGTCGTCGTTCCACATCGTCTTTGATCCGCTTCTCGTAGCCGGTTCCGGCGGGATGATAGAATGTTTTGTCGCGGAGCGCTGCAGGAAGGTATGCCTGTGCCACCCAGTGATCTCGATAGGCGTGAGGATAGAGGTATCCTTGCCCGTGGCCGAAGCCCTCCTTGTCCCGGCTGGCGTCCTTCAGGTGAGTCGGGACTTCCCCTGCGGATTCTTCTTCAACCGTGCGAACGGCATCAAAGAATCCGAGGGTGGAGTTGGATTTCGCCGCGGTCGCCAGGTAGAGTGCCGCCTGTGTGAGGTGAAACTGACCCTCAGGGAGACCGATTCGATCGAAGGCAGCCGCCGCAGATTCGGTAATAACGAGTGCCATCGGATCTGCAAGACCGATATCCTCGCTTGCCGATATGAGCATCCGGCGGAAAAGGTAGTGCGGATCTTCACCCGCGCGCATCATTCGTGCCATCCAGTACAGGGTAGCGTCAGGATCTGATCCACGGATAGACTTGATGAATGCACTTATCGTATCAAAGTGGTAGTCACCCTCCTTGTCGTAGAGGACGACTTTTTTCTGGATGCTCTCCTCGGCTGAGGAGAGGTCCACGTGGATCCCCGTGCCGTCCGGCGGCGGAAAAGACGCCGGAGTGGTCTCGACCGCAAGCTGAAGCGCGTTCAACAGTGTCCGCGCGTCGCCATCGGAAATGTTCACCAGATGTTCGAGCGCGTCTTCATCTATTGAAACGGAGTATCGGCCATACCCGCGGATGGGATCTTCGAGCGCCTTTTTTGCAATGGTAAACATGTCCTCACGGGTAAGCAGTTTGAGCTGGAACACCCTGCTTCGAGATACGAGCGCCGAGTTCACTTCAAAAAACGGGTTCTCGGTTGTTGCGCCTATGAGGACGACCGTGCCGTTTTCTACCCACGGCAACAGCGCGTCCTGCTGCGCCTTGTTCCACCGATGAACCTCGTCGACGAACAGTATGGTCTTTCGGCCGTAGAGAGAGCGGTGATCCTGCGCCTGAGCAATGGCCGCACGGACCTCCTTTACTCCACTCAAGACAGCATTGAGGGAGAGGAACTGACTTCGCGTGCTGTTCGCAATGATCCTGGCAAGAGTCGTCTTCCCCGTGCCGGGAGGGCCGGAAAAAATAATCGAAGACAGCATATCTGCCTGGATTGCGCGGCGCAGGAGGCGTCCCGGTGCCATAACATGATCCTGACCGACAAACTCGTCAATCGTGCGCGGGCGCATCCGGGCTGCGAGCGGCTCATCAGCCGAACCCTCCCGAGCGTTGGCCGATTCGAACAGGTTATCTGACCGATCCTGCCGACCCTCCGAGCGGCTTCTCCGAGGTGGACTTTTCATCGGCTCACTATACCACACGAGACCCGGTAGGATCAAAACGCAGATTTGAGTACACTATCACTGAGTGTGTTGATTTGAAGGACAAAAACCGTTTGCCGGGAACAGGGCTATTCGTGCTCCTCTTTCTTCTGATCGTCGGTACCGGTGCGCTTCCTGTACTCGCTCAGTCGGTAACTGGAACTGGTGGAACCGAACGGGGCTCCACGTCCAATTTGACTGATCAGACCTGGTACGATTACTTGACCGGAAGTGCGCGAAATGAGGCGTTGCAGATTCAGAATGCGCTTCAGTCCTCGCGAAAGGAGCTGACCGACACGCAGGATGCCGTCTTCGAACGGATTCAGTCCGAGAAGCAATCCCTCGAGGATAGCGTACTGAAGCATCTGCTCACTTCGCCCGAACCCTCGACCCTTCCGTCCGCGATTATTGCAGAACGATCCAGAATTCTTGGCCTTGCCGCGGAATACGTGTCCGGTGGGAGCGCCGTCCAGCGCGGCGGTCAGACAATTGCCCAGCTGAAATCTCGCATCCGAAAACTGGTGGCCCAGCGACGCACGCTGGTGCTTCACGCCCCGCCCGAGCCCGGTACCTCAAACTATCGGAATACCGCGAGTGCATTTGTTGTGTCCCTGAGTGCTGAAGGCGCCGACACCGGTGCCCTGACGGAAATCGGCTCCGGCATAGATGCTCTTGCGCGGTCGGCTTCCGACACAGCCGCAATGGAGAAATACATCCGTGCATCGGGCGGAGACATGGGACGCTTCCCGCGGAATGACGATGTTGCAGGCTGGCGGTTCCTGTTGAGCCAGGCTCTCTATCGCAACTGGCTTACCATCGTTGCGTCTGTGGACCTGAAGGAAATGGCTTCCGAACTCACTTCTGAAGCGTCGCGCATAGCCCCACTTTCCTCCCAACTATCTGAGCTTATGGCGCGGACCGCACGGGAGACGGAGAAAGGAGAAACTGAGACTGCGACGCTGGAGCAGAATCTTGGGCGTTTCTGGACAGACCTGAATAGCGGTTTTCTTCTTGCCGTGTCAGCTTCGGGAATGTCGACGGAAGCAGGTTCGCCCCGTCCGAAGAGCGGGACGCAGAACTCGAGTTCGAGTTCTGCAGCCCTCATCTCCGAGGTGGCACGAGAGTTTGGAAGCCTTCTTCATGACGTAAAGTCCGTTCCCGAGTATCGGCTGGAAACTCTGCTGACCTCGAATCCGCTTGCTTCGGCGCTTGCTGCAAATTTCGGATCGATTCTCGCCACAATTTCCGTCAAAGACCGTCTTCGGCTCGGGAGGATTGCCGGTTCGGATCTCGAGTCGGTAAACTCGATCCGTGCACTTCTTGCTCAGGCAGAGCAGGCAGCCGACACAAAACGTGCAGCAAGACTGAAGGCCGGAACTGAGAACGCGGCGCTTTCGCAGGGCCTGGCGTTTACTGAAAGACGCAACTCCGAGGCGTCCAAAATACTTCAGGAGGCGGTTGCGGCGCTCCAGTATTCGGAAGGCTCACAAAATCGGCACTGGGCGTTCCTGGGGCTGCTTGAGAACCGGTATGCCTGGCGCACGATGATGAAAGACCCGGCGTATGGCGCGCTCCGCCCGGTTATTCTGAATTTCGTCGAGCGACTCCGGACGGAGGTGAATACCCGGACCGTTGCGCTCATTCGTGATGCTATGAAGAGCGGTTCGCCGACAGCCGAGGCTGGAGGAAAGATCGTGCTCGAGAATATGACCGCTCCCTCGTTGACGCTTCGAGAAGTTGCGGCATACTCCGAGTATTCGACCGCGGACGGAACACTCGTCAGGGCGGAGATTCCCGGGAGTATTGTCTGGAATGCATTTGCCACTGCATTCTACGAGGCAACGCAGGGCCACGGAACCATTACCGGCGACCCGTCGGTGGCTCTCGACTGGGCGCTCCTGCACGGTCAGGCTGTCGTCCACTGGTATTGGATGCGCGCTCAGGACGTGAATCCGACCGCCCTGATGGATGAAAAAAGTCTGCAGGTATATCTTCACGGCGAACGGCGCGTTTACAAACATGACCTTCAGAGCAAGATTGCATTCATCAGCGACTGCCTGAGTCCATGGATACGGAACTCTGTGGACGGAAGAGCGCTCGGTTCGGACGCAATTTCCAGTTTTCAACCGGGAGTTGTATCCGGATCCGCCAATGTCGAACAGGACCGAAGGTGGAGCCGTTTTGCGATAGGGTTCCTGATGCTTCGGGAGCAGATGGACAGTGAGCTCCTGTCCCCCATTGCGGGGTATGGGGTTTCTCCGTATGAACTGCTGACCGATCGCGAACGGTATACTCTGAGCCTGCTGAGCGACCTCGGCTCGCTCTCGGAATCGCCTCCGGAGGCGCTTTCCCGGCTTTCGATGCTCTGGCTTGGTACGCCAATGACGACCGCGGATCCATTGCAGGCGGAGCGTCTTGGTTCGGAGATAATTCGGCGATTCTCCCTGACTGCCGAATCAACGCTTCAACGCCTTTCGTTCGAGGCGCGTGCGGTTGCGTCTCTCAATACCCGTCAGTTTCTCGTTCCATCGAATGGAGCTGACGCGGCGACCTTTGCAATCAGGGCGCTGCGCCACGTAAACAGCGAAGCTCGACGGTCGCGGGTTACCGGTGAAGAGTTCCAGAAATGGCGGAGCCGGGTATTCGACGCAACGGTCACGCTTGCGCGCGAGGAGCAGCTTCAGACCGTTGACATCGCGAATCTGCTCGAACGGCTGAATCTGGTCAACAGACAGGAAGCGCAGAAATTGGGAGCGCGGAAATGATTGCCAGGACTGGAGCCCGAGAACTGATTCGTGCCTGTGCGCTTCTTGCTGGAATCCTGATGGCGGGGTCCGTTGCCTCCTGCAGCAAACCAGGGGCGCAGGCGGAAGGATCCGGCGGCGCTGCGAATGCCACCGGTCAACCGACCGAGTCGGCACCGCCCGCAGAAACCAGCACCAACTCTCAGGAACGGACCGTATGGGAATATCAGGCCGATGGTGGGAGAACCGGAGTGGTTCCTTCGGAGCCCATTCGTTCGGACCCAAGAATAGCTTACAGCAGTTCCTTCACGCCCGCTGTCTCTGCTACGCCGGCCTACATTGCACCGATCGCGTACATCCCATCGCAGAGCGGCATTCTGTCGGCAGTGGATCTCTCCTCCGACCGCACAATCTGGACCTTTCGCGCCGATGGTCCCATTATCGCCTCGCCCGCAATCCGGATGGACCGGATTGTGGTGTGCACAGTCAGGGGAACGATCTACGCTCTCAGCCTCAAAGACGGAACGCTGCTCTGGAAAACCGCCGCGGCGGCGCTCCTGGTAGCCTCACCGCTCCTGACTCAGGACTTCGCGTATGTTGCCGGGGGCGATGGGACTCTTGAGTGTATTGATCTTGCGAACGGCAGCCAGGTCTGGAGTGCAAGCATTGATCCGGGACGGATACTGCGGTCGCCGGCAATTGCAGAGGGATCCCTCTACGTGACATCGGCTGGTGGGGTAGTGGCTGCGGTCAAAGGCACAGATGGAACGGTGATGTGGACGCGAACCCTTTCGGACGGTGAGCCGACGGCTCCGGTCGTTTCAGCGGACGGGATGTATATTGGCACCACATCTGGAAATGTTCGTGCATTGGACCGGAAAGACGGAACCGATATATGGAATGTACCGTTTTCCGCTCCCGTTGTTGCCCCGGTTGCTGTACAGGGAGACCGGCTTTTTGTCGACGGGCTCGACACCTACATAACTGCGCTGAACGCGCGGAACGGGCAGCGGTTGTGGCGATTTCAAACCGGCGGCGAAATCGACATGCCTCCGGCAGTCGCGGGCGATGTTCTCTTCTCCGGCGGGAGTGATGGAACCGTGTACGGGATAGACGTTGCGGACGGTACGCCGTTGTGGCACCTGGCGCTTGGTGAGCCGGTCACTTCGGGATTTGCGGTATCCGAGCACTCACTTCTCCTCGCCGGCGCCGGCGGGAAAGTCTACCGGATCGATGGATCCACACAGGCGCCGCCCGCGGTTCCAAAGATTCTGGTGCCCGGAACTGGCGCTTACCATGTTACCGTAGCGCCGGTCCCGCGTGTGTTTGTGGTTCCGGTGACCAGGTCGGGAATCTACCAGTTCGAACTTCCGGACCAGAGTCAGGTTCCACTGCAAATCGAAATCCGGGAAAGCGATGGGACGGAAATTGGAACGAACCTGAACAGCGGTGGCGGTGAAGGATCTCTCCCGGGAAGGCTTCAGGTGAGACTCCAGGCAGGGAAACAGTATCAACTTCAGGCCAGGCCGTCAGGAGACGCGGAGGCGTTCGTGCTTCGGACCTTCCGTTTGGGCGTCCGGCTCATTCGGCCCGAATAAGCGGAGAACGAATACTCTTCGTATTACCGTTCCAGGAGTTTTTCTTTGGGCCCGCGTGCGCGGGTGAGTTTGCGCTTTTCAATCTCGGCCGCTGCAACTTTTTCGGTGAGCGAAGTAATTTCCTCCTGCTGTCTCCGTATCTGGTCCTCGATCATGCGTATTGTCTTCTGCGACGACTCGATCTCCCGTGCTATCCGCTCCAGCTCTATGGCAGCGTTGAGCTTTTCAATGGCGGCCCTTCGAGTCGAAATTTCCTTCTCCGTGTCGGATATGCTGGACAGATATTCTGCGACCTGCGGAATTGGATCCCCTTCCTTTTTCACGAGCTCCCTGTATGCCCGGCCAATCCCCCGGTATGTCGCGGAGAGGCTTTCATAGTCCGATTTCAACCCGTTCTCGAAGTCTGAGATCCTGCGCTGCGGACGCTTTCCGTCGCACAGGGTCGAAAGTTCGTTTTCAAGTTTTTCCTTCTCCTGAAGGAGTTTCTCCATTGCGGCCTTAAGGGTTTCGATCCTTTGCATGGTCTCTATAAATGGACCGGCAACGCTGGCAAGCGTTTCATCTTCAACTATTGCGGTGAACTCGGTGCTGCTCAACTTTTCGCCGGCATTCCGATACATGCGCGGAAGTGAACTGAGTTTTGCCTGCCTGCGGGTCTTGAGTAGCGCGAGTCTCCCGCGGGAAACCACGCGATCAAACAGCGGTTTGCCTTCCATTTCCGATTCCATGGTCTTTATCGAGTGCTCGATATCGGTAAGATCGTGCTGGTTGCGGACGAGTTCGGAAAAGATGTCAGCGTGTTCCTGATCGCTGAACGGGTTCTCCGAATAGTATTCAAATGCGGCCTGACCGATCTGTTCGTAGTGGGGTATGTTCTGCTGAACCAGTTTTTTTTGTTCGGCTTCGTTTGCGGAGATCTTTCTCTCGGTCTCCACAAATTGTGCACCCACGGCCTTGATCCGTTCAATCTGCTTGCGGACTTTCTCTGTCTTTTCCTGCTGGCGTGCGGCCTCGTTATATTGCGCGAGAATCTGCTCGTCGGAAATAGTACGTGGTCTTTTCTGGAAGATGATTTCGCCGACGTTGCGGAACTCATCTTCAATGACTGCGGTGTTGACGCCAATTTCCCGCTCAAGCTGCTGAATGCGCTCACGATACGCGGCGGACCCATGATTCCTATTCATCCCGTTCTTGTCATTCGTGTCCATATATATAATGTACTCACGCCGACCACGGTTTACCACACGTGCAGTGAACGAGTGTCGGATGACAGGCGAGCACGGAGTATGTATCTTATTCTATGAGTGAGAGGCAGATATGAAGGAAAAGATCAGGAAGAGTGACGCAGAATGGAAGCGCGAGCTTTCCCCCGAAACATACCGCATTGCGCGGCAAAAGGGAACCGAGGCTCCGTTTACCGGTGAGTACAACCACAACAAGGAAGAAGGCCTCTACACCTGCGCATGCTGTGGGGAGCCACTGTTCGAATCGAAGACGAAGTATGATTCCGGATCCGGATGGCCGTCTTTTTTTGCACCGCTTGAAACGGGTGCAATCGAAGAGAATGAAGATCGATCCCTCGGGATGGTTCGCCGGGAAGTAGTGTGCGCAAAGTGCGATGCGCATCTGGGGCATGTGTTTGACGACGGTCCGGACCCGACCGGACTCAGATATTGCCTGAACTCGCGCTCGTTGAACTTCGAGCCGGCCAACCGGACGCAGTCGCCCCGGACCAGCTCGTGAAGGCTTTGGCCGCAGATACGGTCGGGACCGTTGTTGAACGCCTGGCGGCGTCCTTCGCGTCCGGGAGAACCCGCGGTGTTCGTGATCGGCTGGAACTCCTTTTGTCGCTCGAACAGGCAATTCGGTCGAATGAGTCGCGGATTGGCGAAGCACTGAGCATGGATCTCGGCAAGTCGGCGTTCGAATCCTATGGGCACGAGAGTGGTCTCGTCCTGGAAGAGTTGCGACACATCCGAACACATCTCAGACGATGGGCAAGACCGAAGCGGACATACACGCCTCTGCATTTGTGGATCGGGTCAAGTCGGGTCTACCGGGAACCGTACGGGGTTGTCCTTATCATAGCGCCGTGGAACTATCCGTTTCTGCTCACCATGAGCCCGCTGGTTGGCGCACTGTCCGCCGGCAATTGCGTTGTCATTAAGCCGTCCGAGTACGCCCCGGCAACGGCCTCCGTGGTTGCCGACATTGTCGGCAGCGCGCTTCCGGCGGATGTTGCCGCGGTGGTTCAAGGCGATGCGGAGGTGAGTGAGTCTCTTGTGAACTCCCCGGTAAATTACATCTTCTACACCGGCGGGGCCGAGGTGGGGAAGAATGTCATGCGGGCCGCCTCCGAACGGCTATGTCCGGTGACTCTCGAACTTGGTGGCAAGAGTCCCTGCCTGGTGGCGGCGGATGCCGACATTGAGGTGGCCGCCCGGCGTATTGTGTGGGGCAAGTTCCTGAATGCCGGGCAGACGTGCGTCTGCCCGGACTACGTGTATGTGCACGAGACAGTCCGCGATCGGTTGCTTGCGGCAATGAAAGAGAATGTGGAAAAGCTCTATGGTGAGGATCCAGGAACAAGTCCTGACTACGGGCGAATTATCCATGATCGTCATTTCGACCGGCTCTCTGCATATCTGAGTAACGGATCAGTGGTGACGGGTGGCCGGACCGACCGGCAGGCTCGGTACATTGCTCCCACCATTCTCACCGACATTACCTGGGAAGACCCGGTCATGCAGGAGGAGATCTTCGGACCGATCCTGCCGGTCCTGACCTATCGGAGCCTGGATGAGGTCACGCAGATCATGAACTCGAAGCCCCGGCCGCTCGCACTCTATATCTTTACGAGAAACCGCGCAGCGGCGGCCGGGATTATTCGCGAGCTCCCGTTCGGAGGCGGTTGCGTGAACGACACCGTCATGCATATTGCCAGTTTTCATCTGCCGTTCGGAGGTACCGGCTCAAGCGGCATGGGAGGATACCACGGCCGTTACAGCTTTGAGACCTTTTCGCACCGCAAGGGAGTGCTCTTTCATACGAACCGGTTCGATTTGCCGATACGGTATCCACCGTACCGGCAAAATCTTCCGTTACTGAAGCGAATTCTTGGCTAAAAGGTGTCAGGATCGGGGCCAATACGCGACCCCTCATCCAGGGCGTCCAGACCCTTCATGTCGTCGGCGTCCAGCTCAAAGTCGAAGAGCTGCGAGTTTTCCTTGATGCGTCCACGGTGAATCGACTTCGGGATAGTCACGACCTCGTGCTGGAGATTCCACCGAAGCATGACCTGGGCCGCCGTACGCCCGTGTTTCCGGGCAATGGCGACGATGACCGGGTCGTCAATTCGGCGACCGCGCGTGAGCGGACTCCATGCTTCCAGCTGAACTCCGTGTGCCTTGCAGTAGGCAAGCAGCTCGGGCTGGCGGAGAAACGGATGGAATTCCACCTGATTGACCGCTGGTACCACGTCGCTGTGTTCGGCAATGTCTTCGAGATGGTGAACAAGGAAATTGCTGACGCCGATTGCGCGGACTTCGCCGTCCTTGTACAGTTTCTCGAGTGCACGATAGGTATCAAGGTATAGACCACTGACCGGCCAGTGAACGAGGTAGAGGTCGATATATCCGATTCCCAGTGCCTTCTTGCTCGCCTGGAACGCCTTCAGTGTCTTGTCATATCCCTGGTCGTCGTTCCACACCTTCGTGGTCACAAAAAGCTGTTCGCGCGGAATTCCACTTGACCGCACCGCCTTTCCGACTCCTTCCTCGTTCCGATAGTAGGCTGCGGTGTCGATATGGCGATACCCGAGCTCGAGAGCAGCAGTAACGGATTCCTCGACCTCCGGTCCGGGATTCGTGAGGAATACTCCGAGCCCGACCCAGGGCATCTGGACGCCGTTGTTGAGCTCGGTGGTAGATTCGAGGTTCATATCATCTCCTTTTTCATATTCTTGTTCGCGCGGATACAACCTACCGTATAGGCCCCGGATCGTCAAATTCAACCATTCCGGTCCCGGAGCGCTCATTGTCACCTTGGCAGATGGATCGTTTTTCTATATGTTATTATATGTATGGAATTTAGCGAACTAAAACTTATGGACGAAGTGTATCAAGGCATCCAGGATGCCGGCTTCACCACCTGTACGGAAGTGCAGGAACAGACACTGAAACACACTCTCCAGGGACGCGATGTCTGCGTTCAATCCCAAACCGGAACCGGCAAGACGGCCGCATATCTGGTTTCCGTCTTTCAGCTGATGTTAACACGTGAAGATTTCAAGAACCGCATTTCGGTAATCATTGCTCCCACTCGCGAGCTTGCGGTTCAAATTGAGCAGGAAGCGAGCCTTCTTGCCAGGCACGCTCCCCTTCGAATCGGCTGTTTTTATGGCGGTGTAGGCTACGCCGAGCAGGAAAAACTCATTGCCGACGGCGTGGACGTGGTAATCGGGACTCCGGGCCGGCTCATCGACTTCAGCCAGTCCGGCAAGCTCGATTTCTCCCGTGTCGGAATGGTCATCATAGACGAAGCCGACCGGTTGTTCGACATGGGCTTCTATCCGGATATCCGGCGGATGCTCCGACGAATGCCCCCGCGTGAGAAGCGCACTTCAATGCTCTTCAGCGCTACATTGAGCGTACGCGCCCGCAACATCGCCTGGGAGCACATGAATGACCCTATGGAGGTTGAAATCAATCCGGAGCAGGTCACCGTTGAAGGTATATCGCAGCTGGTGTACCACGTCGGACGGAAGGAGAAACTCAAACTTCTCCTCGGATTGCTTCAGAAGGAAAACCCGGAAACAGCCGTCATATTCACAAACACGAAGCGGGCGGCGGAGGAAGTTTCCCGGCGGCTCGAAATGAACGGATATCCGAGCACCTTCATAATGGGGGACCTTCCGCAGCGTAAGCGGCTACGGGTCATTGAGCGAATCAAAGAGGGCAAGGTCAGGATTCTGGTAGCTACCGATGTGGCGGCACGAGGTCTTCATATCAACGATCTGGACATGGTCATCAATTATGACTTGCCTGAGGACCGGGAGAGTTACGTCCACCGAATTGGGCGCACTGCGCGTGCCGGGAAGACCGGAAAGGCAGTCTCGCTTGCCGACGAACAGAATGTGTTCAACCTGGAAGGCATTGAGTCGTTCATCGGGATGAAGATCCCGGCAGAATACGCAAGCGATGACATGCTCGCAGAGGACTCCAGTGCGGGGATCCGTATTGCCCTGGGCAATTATGGGGATGGTAACGGCCGTGATCGAGGCCGAACGCGCGGTTCGGCGCCGAGCCGTGACTTCAGTCGCGGGCGAAACGATGGCCGGGACCGAAACCGGGCCAGGGATCAATCCAGGGGCGGCGATCGGGATCGGGTTAAGAGCCCTCCACCGGCACGGGAACATGAGTCCGCGGCGCCTGTTGCACCACGTGGTCGAACAGGCCGGAGCAACAACCGTGGCAGCGGTCGAACGCAGCCACGCCCGGCCGCAGCTGTGCAGAAGGGGAACGCAGGTCGGAACGGCCCGGCAGGAGAGCCACGACCGGGGAAAGCGGCACCCATGGATGAGAGGCTCGATTACTATCGGAAAAAATACGGTGAAGAGTTCTCTCACGGAGGGACCCGGTCTTCAGGGGGCGGAAAACCATCCTCCGGGAAAAACGGGCATGGCGCGCCCCGAAAGGGTCGCGATTCGGCGCAGAAAAAAGTGCCGGGAGCTTCGCCGCAAGCAGCAGAACAGAAGAACGCAGGAAAGTCTCCGCGGGAAGGTTCCCGTGGCGTGTGGTCGCGCATTGCCGGATTATTCCGGCGCGCCGACGAATCGAACGAAAAATAAAAAAGGCCGGGAGCCCGTTCGGTCCCGGTTTTCGGCCCTTGACACTAGCCACGTTGTCCTTTAAGTTCTATTGTCTAAGACTAAGTACGTTTCTCGTGCGCAATAAGAATGACGTGCAGATGCCATGCGGTATAAGGAGTGAGTTGAATGGCACGAAACACGAAGGCCAAAGGAAAGCTTGTTCGGCGCTTTGGTGTGAATATCTTCGGAAACAACAAGTATGATCGCCTTCTAAAACGAAAGCCGAAGGCTCCGGGTGAGCCCAAGAAGGGTCGCACGCGGCAGACCGAATACGGGAAGCAGCTCGTTGAGAAACAGAAGCTCAAGTTCGCCTATGGCCTGTCGGAGCGGCAATTCAGCAATCTATTCTACAAGGCCAAGCAGAGCAAGGGCGTTACCGGATTCAATATGCTCCTGCTTCTTGAGCGGCGTCTCGACAATGTCGTCTACCGGCTTGGAATGGCAACGAGCCGTTCACAGGCACGGCAGCTTGTCAGCCACGGGCACATTCATCTGAATGGCCGCAAGGTGACCATTCCTTCGGCTCTCGTCCGGGCCAACGACATCGTTGCCGCAAAGGAGAAGAAGGGCACTACCGACCTGGTACGCAGACTTATCGCGGATAACAGCTCGCGTCCGGTTCCGCCCTGGCTGACCGTCTCCAAGGATGATCTGACAGGAAATGTGGTGGCTCTGCCCACGCGTGACATGATTCCGACCGTTGCCGACGAGCAGCAGGTTGTTGAGTTCTACGCAAAGTAGCATTCAGAGTCAGACGGCACATGCAAACGCCCGGCAATAGACCGGGCGTTTTCTTTTTCCTACCGCTTGCGACCAATGATTCGCCGCAGTAATGACCGTGGCATTAATCGCCGCGGGGTTTCGCCTTCACGATCGCTGCGTCGTCTTCGGGTGGACTCTTCAATGCGGGCTACCGCATCCGCGTGTGCCCTGTCTCCCGACTCGCCCTGATTACGGGTGCGGATTTCCTGCAACTGCATCTCATGGCCGTACAATACCACCGTGTCGGTTGCCCCGATCTGACTTGAACCGCGGGGCGTACCTTCGAACCTGCCGTCTGTCTTCCGAATGCCCAGTACCAGCACCCCTTCGTCGGACAGTGCAAGGTCGGCCAGTGTGCGACCGGCCATCCAGTTGTTCGAGCCCACCGTCATCTCGATTACCTCATAGTCTGATGCCAGGTTCAGAAGGTTCTCATAGTCGGCAATTCTGGTTCCGGTCCATCTCCTCAGTCCCCATTCCACAATTCGGCTGAAGGTGCGATCCAGGAGATGAATACGTGTCAGAAAGAGGATTGCAACGAGACCGCCGACCAGCCAGAGTCCTCGGCTGAGCCGTTCCGTGTTGGACTGGCTCCCGATGAAGGAGAGCATGAGGGAAGTGGCAAGGGTAACAAAACCGGCATTGCGGACAAGCATCAGCGCCATGATAATCCGGCGACGCACCGGATGATGAACCACATTCTCGGATTCACTCGTTGTGAACCCGGTTCCCGTGAAAGCCGACCGCGCCTGGAACCGGGCGGTGTCGTCCGAAACGCCGGTGAGTTTCAGCATTACGGTGGCAATGCGTACGACGAGCATTGAGAGGAGGAGTACTGCGAAAAATGTCATGAGTGCTGCGTCCACCGGATTGCTCCTTTATTCATACTACATGTCCTGGCAGTTGCTGAATAGTGGAGCGTTTCGTACCTTGTGATCATGGATAAATATCAACTTGGTGCTTCGGATATGAGCGTGAGTCCGATTGGCCTCGGATGCTGGCAGTTTTCCAGCGGAGAGGGAATTGTCGGAAGATTCTGGCAGAAACTGGACCCGGAGGTTGAGCGGGACATTGTCAGAGTAAGCATGGAAGGCGGAATAAACTGGTTTGATACCGCCGAGGCGTATGGATGGGGGCGATCCGAGGAAGCGCTGAACAATGCGCTACGGTCACTCAATGTGGATCCGCGGCAGCCGGACCTGTTCGTTGCAACGAAATGGTTTCCGTTTTTCCGATTCTCCCGTTCCATGGAACGTACAATCGGTGAGAGACACCGGAGGCTTGGGGAATTCAACATTGATCTGTATCAGATTCATATGCCGACCAGTTTTTCAAGTATTCCGTCGCAGATGAAGGTTGTTGCGGACCTGATAGAGGACGGAAGGATTCGAAGTGCAGGAGTGAGCAATTTTTCTGCTGCGCAGATGGAGACCGCTCACCGTGAGCTCAAGAAGCGTGGCCATAGCCTGCTGACGAATCAGGTTCGGTACAGTCTGCTTGATCGTGCAATAGAACGAAACGGGGTTCTGGAAACCGCGAAACGGCTTGGCGTTACCATCATTGCCTACTCGCCGCTGGAACAGGGGATTTTGACGGGGAAATTCCATGAAGATCCGTCAATTGTCCGCAAGCGTCCCGGTCCCCGGAAATACATGAAGGCGTTCAGGGAGTCAGGGCTGAACCGGACCAGGCCCCTTGTAGATCTTCTTCGTCAGATTGGGAGCGGATACAGCGCGACGCCGGCGCAAGTCGCACTGAACTGGCTGGTCACCTTTCACGGAGATCGAGTTGTCGCCATTCCCGGTGCTTCCTCGCGCAATCAGGCCGAACAGAACGCCGGCGCTATGAAATTTGCCCTGACGCAGAGCGAGATGGAGCAGATAGACGACGTTTCGCGTAGTCTGACTTGAACCCTGCTTGCAGGCTCACTTTTGTCTGCTATTGAGTGCAAGAAAGAGTCTTTTCGACCGATGAAGTATGATGTATGGTAATAAATATGCTCGCGGGGAACACGTATGCGTAAGATGCCGGTAATCAGTACTGACGTTGAGATCAATCATCGAATCACGCAGATTTGTGAGAGATTTCGCAACTATTTTGCTCCAGTTTTCTTCGATAACGCGGGGAAGGCACTCGAGTACTTGAAATATGAGCTCCCCGAAATCAACGTCATCAACTTTTCCGATCCGAACATCGATACGGGGATGGTGCTCGAACAGATCAAGGCGGATCCATGGCTTCACTACGGCGGCGTCGTAGGCATTCATATTCGAAAGGACAGGAAGCAGGTTGCCGAACAGATGCCGGATTCGAACATTATCAGTCTTATTCCGCGCGGGGAATTTGTGTCGAGCTTCTATCGGGTCTTGAGAATACTGATTCAGAATCGGCAAATTCTCTTTCAACGAGACCTTCAGAATTATCTCCTGCGAACCATTTCCGGCTCATTCGTCATGGACAACGATCCGTTCAACGTCCGCACCTATGCGAATCTGGTAACGAATTATCTTTACAACATGAACTCGATCAATATCGACAGCAAGGAGCGGCTTCACGTCAGTCTGTTCGAGATGCTCATGAACGCCGTAGAGCACGGAAATTGCAGCATCAGCTACGACGAGAAGTCCCGGTGGCTCGAGACACACGACACAATCCTGGACCTGATCCGGGACAAGTGCAAGGACCCGGAGGTCCGCGCAAAGCGGGTGTTCTTCAGCTACCGGATTACTCCCGAACGTTCTTACTACACCATCCGCGACGAAGGGCACGGGTTCAACTGGAAGGAACGAGTCGATCCGAACGAATCAGAAGTGAACTTGAGCCTTCACGGACACGGTATTCGGATGACTCAGCACTACGTGGAGAACCTCAGGTACAACGATTCCGGGAATGAAGTTTCTTTCGAACTCGATCACCAGCGCAGAGAGGCAAATCTTGTTCCCGGCGTGTTTGCCCGCGAACAGGAAGTGGTGGTGCACGAAGGGGATGTCGTATTTCGCGAGGGCGAAGAGTCGAATTTCCTCTACTACATAGTGTCGGGACGGTTCAACATCTACTCGTCGGACAAGATGATCTCCACGCTATCGGCGGATGATATATTTCTCGGTGAGATGTCTTTCCTGCTGAATAACCGGCGTTCTGCTACCGTCGTGGCACACGGAAGAGGTACGCTTATCAAGATTTCCAAGAATGCATTTGTTGGTGTTATCAAGGAGAATCCGCACTACGGGATCTTTCTTGCCCGCCTGCTCGCACAGCGACTCTCGCGGCTGAATGCGCACGTCGCGTCGCTTCAACAGACAGCAGACATACATCTCGGCTGAGACGCCGGAAAATAACCTCCGCCGCAGATCCGATTGCAGACAGTCTCCGGCAGAATGCGCAGTACACCTCGCGGCCGCGGGGATCAGTCGGTCGTGCGAGTGCTCGCAGAATATCCCAGTCTGTCCACGAGTCCCACAATCTTGTCTATTGTTTCGTGATTCCCGTCGTACGCAATCTGGATTGTACTCGTTCCCCGGTCAACATATATTTCCGACACACCGGCGAGCCTCCTGCCGAAGTGCTCAATTGCGATCGAACATGACGTGCATGTGGCACCCTCGAGATCAAGAATAGCCTTCTTCTGTTCTACCGTCTCATTCATATGAGAAAGATACTCAGGAATGGCGCACTTGGTGAAGTGGCAAAGACCCGGATCGACGATTTTACACATGGATCATTCCCCACTATAATAGGCTCACCCTGTGCGTGACAGGTTCTACGGGGTGGAGATGCATGTGATAACCGGACCCGAAACTGCCGCGGTGCTGGCGGCGAGCCTGAAAACTGAAATCCGTCGCGTCTTTGTCGGAGGCGATGCCGTCCTTGATCTTCTTCTTGCCGGATTTTTCGGCGGCCTCCATGTGCTGATCGAAGACATACCCGGTGTCGGGAAGACCACGCTCGCCCGAGGACTCTCCTTGAGTGCAGGCATGGACTTCGGGAGAGTCCAGTTTACGCCGGATCTTCTACCCGGCGATATCAGCGGTGTTACCGTCTGGAGTCAGGAGTCCCGTTCCTTCGTATTCAAGGCCGGCGCGATAATGCATCAGTTCATTCTTGCTGACGAGGTGAATCGTGCGTCCTCACGCACGCAGGCGGCGCTGCTCGAGGCGATGCAGGAGATGTCGGTGACCGTGGATGGCACGACGTATCCGCTGCCCGACCCGTTCATGGTGGTGGCGACTCAGAATCCGCTGACTTTTACCGGAACCTTCCCACTTCCGGAGGCACAGATAGATAGATTCGGTCTCACTCTGTCCCTCGGCTACCCGGGCGAGGCCGCCGAAATGGCTATTCTCAATCGTTACTACGAGGAGTCGCCCTTCAGTGCAATCAATCCCGTGTGCGATGGCAACGAGATCAAGGCTGTTCGTTCTCTGGTTCGCGCCATCCGGGTTGATGACAAGGTCAAGCTCTTCCTGATTGCCATTGCGGACAAGACACGAAGGCACCCCTTTCTCAGACTCGGCATGAGCCCGCGCGCCACCCAGCACCTCATGCGTGCAGCCCAGGCAAACGCGGTTCTTCAGGGTCGGGAGTACGTTGTCCCCGAGGATGTCATCGCCGTTGCGGAACCGTGTCTGAAGCATCGACTGGTACCGACTGCGGAGGCGCGAATGGAGAATAAGACAACTTCCGAGGTAGTAGAGGAGATCATGCGCACAATCCCGAAACCCGCAGGGTACTAGCGTGGACAACGGGAAGATCGTGTCCGTGCGCTGGGGAGGTCCGGCGCTCTACGCCTTCGTCCTTGTCCTCCTCTATCTTGCTGCTGCCTACCTGGGAACCACATTCATCTTTCTGTTTTCGCTTTTTCTTCTCGTCCCCATCGGTTCGATTCTCATGATTGTCGTTACCGCATACTTTCTGAAATACCACCAGGACTTCTCGACGGATCATCCACTGAAGGGGGAGGAGGTTGTCTACAGCATTGCCGTTTCCAAGGAGGGACTTCTTCCATCGGGTCGCATTCGCCTCAATCTTGTCGGGACTCAGCAGGGAATGAGCCTTGGTCTGGAGGATATTGAACTCTATCCTGCGGCGAATAGACGC
Source organism: uncultured Spirochaetales bacterium (assembly GCA_964553615.1). Taxonomy (GTDB): domain Bacteria; phylum Spirochaetota; class Spirochaetia; order DSM-27196; family DATKUC01; genus DATKUC01. The sequence continues at coordinate 19,625 of CAZKMA010000020.1, forward strand.
TACGCGTTTTCTTACACCATACATTGTCCGTTTCGAGGGGTTTATACCGTGGGGCTCGAATCCATTGAGCTGCTCGGACATCTCGGCTGGTTCAGCCTCTTCGTCCATGCATGGTGCAGGACCTTCTATGTGTACCCGCGGGTTGTCGATTTGCACAAGTCTCCGTTCGGAGACGAGGGAAGTTCCGTTTCACTGCCGGGGCTGACTCGCGGCGGAGAGGAAGACTACACGCTGCTCGAGAGTGTCGAACCGTACCGGGCGGGAATGCCTATCAGGCATGTGGCGTGGAAAAAGTTTGCCTCCATGGGAGAGCCCGCGCTGAAGCGGTACGACTCTTCATCCCGCCCCGGCGTTACTCTCGTGCTCGATACACGCGGGAGCGCCGAGCGAAATGAACAGGCACTCGAGACGGAGGACTGCTCGGTGGAAATTCTCGTGGCGCTCGTGAAATACTTCTCCGAGCAGGACATTCCGGTCGACGTCTTTGGGGATGGAATGGAAACCTTCCATTTCGGCGGTAGAGACGACGATCTGTTTCGGAAATTTCACCACGCGACGGTCGGGATATTCTTCCAGTCCCGGATCAGTCCGCTTCAGGTTGTTGACGAACTGCGCCTTGCAAACCGCGTAATCGTCAGCACGGTAGTTTTTGTAACCCATCTCTCGGACCCTGAGATTCTTGCATTCTGCGACCGCTCGGCATCTTCAATTCCGGCTGCGGCAATTGTCAACCTGTCGGGAATGACGGATTTTGAGCGTGAACGAACGAACGGGAGTCTGGCCCACCTTCGGGAACGGGGAGCCGCGGTGCGTTCGGTTCAGAGTTCCGCAACCCTCCGGGAGGATCTTGAACGGTGATGCGGCAGAACGTGCGCATTGCTTTGTATGTTCCGGTCGCACTCGCGTTTCCGATGCTGACCGTCCTGGTGCTCCGCGCGGTGCTGGTGCCGGAAGGGCCGGTATGGCTCATCATTGCATACGCTGCGCTCCTTCAGACGACCTACGCGGCTTCAGCTGCAGGCACCGGACGGAGAGTTCTCCGGAGCATACGAAGGATTCGGCTGATCCTACTGGCGGTCGGCGGGATCGCGGTGCTCACAAACATCATAATTGTTCCCCAGTCCGCATACATTACCTGGTTCCACATTGTGGCAAACGGGAACGCACGCGGTCTGGTCTCTTTCGTCTTCATCGTGGTCGCAGGATATGTGGCCGCAGTGCTCGGCGGACAGATCTTCCGCCATGGTTTCCTCTTGCCGTTTATCGGCTTGATTATTCTCGGTGCGGTTCTCGGCACCATCATAACCCAGTCCAGGTACTTCGTAGCGGCAGTACTGATTGCAGGCGCTACCGGGGTATTTGTGCTCGGCGGGAAAGGGCTCTCCTGGGGGCATCGGATACGATACGGCCTCGGCCTGTCCGTCTTTGCCCTGGCGGTTTTCGGTGCGAGCACCGCGGCCGCGTCGATATTCCGTTCGCAGGGCAACAACCTTGTAGACACCGTGCTTGCACCCGGCCTTCGGGATGCTCTGTTGAATGTGGCTCCCGGGTTCCCGCTCCTCTATGCAATTCCCGGCTATGGGTACTCATTCGACGCCCTGCCGCTGGGAAGCTCTCCTACGCTGTCGGATACAAAGATTTTTCGTGTGCATGCGCCGCCGGGGCAGACTATCTATCTCCAGACTGCAGCCTACGACAGTTATCAGGACGGGAATTGGACCGACTCGCCGGAGATTCTTGACCACGCACGGAAAAACGCAACGCACGCCATGGAAAAGCTGTTTGCGCCCGGGCTTGAGCATCCGGAAGGGAACGATATCTCGGTGACTATCCTCGGTGACTTCTACTCCTACATTCCCGTCATTCCCGATCTGCGCAGTCTTGGGATCGATCTGTCTGCCGACCGTTCCCGGACGACAGGGGGTACCTCGGCCGTGGCTGCACGGCAGGCACTCGATCTGGAGTACGGGGCAATGAATACAGGGTATCTTCTCAAATCACCGCTCCTCAAGGGGGACACTATCGTGCTTCGCCGTGGGATGTACGACGCTACACCCGAACCGGGAGTTCCCGAAGACGTCTATCTTCAGGTTCCCGACTCCGTGCCGGCGGAGGTCCGAAGTGCCGCCCGCTCTCTTGGACCCAGGATCGATGTTCCGTTCAAGTCTGAGTTCGAACCGGGAAAGAAGAGTGCCGACAAAGGTGAGATCCTGTCTCGGGCAAACGCTATCCGGGAGTTTATTCAGGCACGCACCCGATACTCTCTCCAGACCCGGAGGCCACCGGTCGGTACGGATCTGGTTGACTACTTTCTCTTTCAGCATCCAACGGGGTACTGTGTTCACTACGCTACCGCGTTCACGATTCTTGCGCGTCTTGAGGGGATACCAACACGGTACGTGACAGGCTTCCTCGTCAATATGCCATTCAACAGCAGTTCCCGTGAAGTGAGCGGTCTGACCGCTCATGCATGGCCGGAGATATGGCTTCCGGGACAGGGATGGACGACATTCGAAGTTACACCGCCGCTTCAGGCCAGCCGTTACGATGACCCGGGATACTATCGGAATCTCGGGTCAAACGCGCTGACATCCCGGCAATTGCGGGCGCTTATCGGAGATCGACTTCCGAATCTGCAGGAAACCGAATCTCGAGCATCGAACGCGACACCCGGTCGGCAGAGCTGGCTGTCTGCTGTCGCCTCGGTGGTTGCCCTTCTTTTGCTTGTGCTGGCAATTCTATTCCGTCTCAGAAGGTATCTCGGCAGGCCCGGAGATCAGTTTCGCTATGCATGTGTGCTCATCTGTGCACGGACCGAGCGTTTCGGTGTTGATCCCCCGACAGCGAGAGGATGGACCGGTTGGAGCACAGAAGCGGCGGGAAGAATTGTTCTTCGGCGATCCGGCCGGAGGCGACAGGGAAGAGGGGAACGCCGTGTTGCCGGGAGTGCACACGCTCGAAGCGATGCGCAGGTCTTTACCCGGATTGCGCGGGTCGCCCACAGGAGCTTTTTTGGCGGTATTGCAGTGAGCCGTCGGGACGCACGATTTGCGCGGATGCTTCTGCGAAGCTTGCCGGGAGGTCTTCTGCGTGGCAGAGGACGGAAACAGACACCCCGGCATGGTTCCGTCACTTGACAGAAGGGTACATGTCACGGCACTGTACATACGATTCATTCCGCCTCAGACTGCCGAGAGTTTTCATTTCGCAGCCAACATCCACACCATAAGGAGTTTGTGTGATTTCTGTTCAGGATCTGAGCCTGTCCTTCGGGACAAGAGTTCTATTTAAAGATGTATCGTTGAAATTCACGTCGGGAAACTGTTATGGAATTATCGGTGCAAACGGCGCCGGGAAATCGACATTCCTCAAGATACTTTCCGGAGAGATAGATTCGGACAGGGGCGATGTAAGCATCGGCTCCGGTGAGCGAATAGCCATCCTGGGCCAGGACCAGGCTGCGTTCGACCCGCACCCTGTTCTTCACACCGTTATCATGGGCTACCCCCGATTGTATTCGATTATGAAGGAACGCGAAGAGATCTACGCGAAACCTGAGTTCACCGAAGAAGACGGCCTCCGCGCCTCGCATCTGGAGGCAGATTTCGCCGAACTGAACGGATGGGAGGCCGAAGCCGAGGCTGCGGTTCTGCTCTCCGGACTCGGCGTTCCGGAAGAGCTTCACGAGCGGCGCATGGAAGAGGTGGAGCCCGCGTACAAGGTGCGCGTACTTCTTGCACAGGCGCTCTTCGGAAACCCGGATATCCTTCTTCTCGACGAGCCCACCAACAACCTCGATCTCGAATCCATCTCCTGGTTGGAGGACTTTCTCTATCGGTTCAAGAATACGGTCATCGTTGTTTCCCATGACCGTCACTTTCTCAACCGGGTTTGCACACACGTTGTCGACATAGATTTTGGCAAGATACAGATGTATGTCGGTAACTATGACTTCTGGTATCAGGCCAGCCAGCTCATGTCGAAGCAACGGAAGGATCAGCAGAAACGCACGGAAGATCGCGCGTCGGAGCTCCGAGAATTCATCCAGCGGTTCGCGTCCAACGCCGCGAAATCACGGCAGGCCACATCGCGCAAGAAAGAGCTGGAGAAGCTGAACCTGGATGATTTTCCCGCCTCGTCCCGCAGGTTTCCATACGTGAATTTCAAGCCGGACAGAGAGTGCGGACGGTCAATCCTCGAGGTACGCGGCCTGACAAAGACCGTCGAAGGGGATAAGGTGCTCGATGATTTTACCTTCACGGTGAACCGGGACGACAAGATTGCATTCGTGGGTCCCATGAGCCTGACACGCTCGGTGCTGTTCGATATCCTTGCCGGAGAGCTTCAGCCGGACGCCGGGTCCTTTGACTGGGGCGTAACTGTGTCCATTGCGCATTTTCCGAAGGAAAACGGCCCGTTGTTCGAGACCGACCTGTCAATACTCGACTGGCTTCGGCAGTATTCCCCCGACCCGGATGAAACATACGTACGCAGCTTTCTGGGGCGAATGCTGTTTTCCGGAGATGAAGCCTTGAAGAAAACCAGGGTTCTCTCGGGCGGCGAACGGGTTCGCTGTCTGCTTGCGCGAATGATGCTCTCGGGAGCAAATGGACTGGTGCTCGATGAACCGACAAATCACCTCGATCTCGAGTCTATCAGCGCACTGAACAACGCGCTCATAGAGTTCCCCGGTGTGGTGCTTTTCTCATCTCACGACCACCAATTTGTGGACAGCATCGCAAACCGGATTGTCGAATTTACGCCAGGCGGTATAATAGATCGTATGATGCGGTTCGACGATTATTTGCGGGACGAGGGAGTTGGGAAGTTGCGGGACTCGATGTACCACGAGCACTCACGGATGAGCCTTTGAGACCGCGGTTACCGTCGATTCTCATTGTGGATGACGATGAGCTCACGGCGGAACTCTACGAAACATATCTCGAAGATGCCGGGCTCGAACCGGTAATTACCTGTGCCGATTCACGGGATGTCATGCGCATTGTGGGTGAGAACAGCGTGGCAGCCGTCCTGCTGGATCTGAACATGCCTCACATTACCGGTCAGGAGCTGCTCGAGCGGTTGCGGGGAGAGTATCCGCACATCGCCATTATCGTGCTCACCAGCGAAGATCGTGTGGACACCGCAGTTGATTGCATGAAAAAGGGTGCGTTCGACTACATAGCAAAACCGGTGGAGCCGAGTCGATTGATCAACACTATACGTCTTGCAGCGACCATTCGGGAGTTGCGGGATGAGGTATCGGTCCTGTCTACCGGAGAGTCCGAGCTCCAGCACCCCGAGGCATTTTCCGACATAGTATCGACGAGCTCGGCCATGCTTCGTGTCCTGCGGTATGTAGAGGCCGTGGCCCCGAGCCCGAAGGCTGTTCTCATTACCGGTGAAAGCGGCACTGGCAAAGAGCTCATAGCGCAGGCAATTCACCGTGCGTCCGAACGGTCCGGGGAGTTCGTGGCAGTGAATGTGTCGGGGCTCGACGATACCATGTTTTCCGATACGCTTTTCGGACACATACGAGGCGCCTACACCGGCGCGGATTCGGTCAGGCGTGGGCTTATCGAGCGTGCAGACGGAGGCACGTTATTCCTTGATGAAATAGGTGACCTTCCCATCGGCGCACAGGTCAAGCTGCTCCGGCTTCTCCAGGAGAGTGAATACTACCCGCTTGGTGCCGATCACCCCGAACGTGCCCGCGTGCGAATCGTCGCTGCAACCAACGCGGATCTTCCCGAGAAACAGAAGGACGGTACTTTTCGAAAGGACCTCTATTTTCGCCTCATGTCCCACCGTGTTCACCTTCCGCCGCTGCGCGACCGGACCGATGATATTCCGATCCTGACCGATTCATTCCTCGCCGATGCTGCGTCAAGCATTGGGAAGAAGGTGCCTTCGGTCCCGCCGGAGCTGTACACCTATCTGAAAACCTATGAGTTTCCCGGGAATGTCCGTGAGCTCCAGGCCATGGTCTATGATGCAGTAAGCAGACACGACCGCGGTGTGCTCTCAATCAGCTCTTTTTCAACCTATGTGGACAACCAGAGAAGACTTCTCGGCCTGAAACCACTTGCGCTCGATTCGGGTTCTGCGGAGGGAACGTCCACAGATCAAACGAGCGGTGAGGACACAGACGCCTCCGCACGCACCTTTTCCTATCGTGGACCCTTCCCAACCTTGAAGGAGGTTGAAGAGTACTTCATCTCTGAAGCCTTGAATCGAGCAGAGGGAAACCAGTCACTTGCTGCCCGGATGCTTGGTGTTTCCCAGTCTACCCTCAGCCGGCGACTCAAGAACGAAACCGACTCATAGCGATCCGGTCCGACCTGCAGCCGGAACGTATGCAAAACGCATAACCTCTTCATTCTGAAACTTGCACAAGTCTTTTTCCCACAATCATTTACTCGGTATTATCGAAATTCTGTCATGCAAAATGCATAGGGGTCCGTCGTTACGGATCTTCTTCCTGCAAATTCCTAATTATCTGTAAGGAAAAGAGTTATGATCGAATCTTTGAAGATGGCACGATCGTTGCTCTATAAGGTGTGTACGCACGGATGGACGGACACGCAGGTAAAAAAAGATCCGTGATGTAAAAAAGAATGTAAAAATTAAATTAAAAAGAAGAACGAGGGGCCGCGCGACTCGGACGCGCTGTCCCTTGTTCTTTTGTCTACCCGCCTTCAGTCCTCTTGATAAAGTGGAGAAAATGACGTATAACACATCGTGTGGATTACCGTAAACTCGGTGTCGAGCTGTCTATGAATACGAGGAGATCGACTGATGCGTACGAAGGGTGACTTCCCGAATCTAAACAGCAAAGATCCGGAAGGATTGCGTCCTGATGGGGGCTCGTACCGTGTCCTCATAGTTGATGATTCGATGTTTATTGCGAAGCAGCTTGGCCAAATTCTGACATCTGCGGGTTTTGACATAGCCGGGACCGCGTCAAACGGCGAAGAGGGTGTCGAGCGATATAAGGAGCTTCATCCGAATGTCGATCTGGTGACAATGGACATTACCATGCCGAAGATGGATGGGGTGACCGCTCTCGAGAAGATCATTGAATATGATCCGGAAGCGACTGTTGTCATGATCAGCGCACTCGGAAAGAACGATCTGGTGAAGCGTTCGCTCATGGCCGGAGCCAAAAACTACATCATCAAACCGTTGGATCGGACGAAGGTTCTTGAACGGATTATGCTTTCCCTGAAGTGAGAGAGTCGATCGGTCAGGGTGCTATCCCACTTTCCCCGCCAGCTAATTCCTCGTGACATTCCCGTCTGTTTCGATTTAGAATCTATCATCTTGCTCATACGGGGATTGCGGTGATGGTCTATTTTCTCCTGCGGCGGTTGGGTCGTCTCCTGCTGACCGTCTTCGTCGTTGCCACACTGGTATTCGTCATTGTCCGCGTTATTCCCGGGGATCCGGCGCTTGTCATTGCGGGCGTGGACGCTACTTCCTCCGATGTTGCGGCAATCACGACACGCCTGGGAACAGATCGTCCCCTGGTCGAACAGTATACCGGTTGGATGTCCGGGATTCTTCACTTCGATCTTGGAAAATCGTACGCGTCGGGCGAACAGGTATCCCGGCTCATTCTGCAACGCTTTCCAATTACGCTTGAGCTCGCGCTCTCGGGTTTCATCATCTCCCTCCTGATATCGCTGCCGCTGGGAGTGCTTTCCGCAGTTCGTCGATGGAAGGCGGCTGATTACACGGTTATGGTGTACACTCAGCTCGGTCTTGCTATCCCCAGTTTCTGGCTGGGGATCCTTCTTCTGCTGGCATTTTCGGTTCACATTCACCTTTTTCCACTATTTGGTACCGGTCAATTCATTTCGCTGGTCCTTCCGTCACTGGCGCTTGGGATTGAACGTTCGGCGCTGCTTATCCGCATTGTGCGCGGTTCGATGATCGAGGAGCTGCAGAAAGACTATATTGTTACCGCTCGGGCGAAAGGACTCCGGAGCCGCTCCATCATCTATCGCCATGCGCTGCCAAATGCGCTGTTCCCGGTCATTACCGTTGCCGGCATACAGTTTGGATATCTGCTCGGAGGAGCCATCATCATAGAGCAGGTGTTTTCTCTTCCGGGCCTTGGGCGCCTGTTCCTGAGTGCCATTTCAGCACGTGATTTTCCGGTCATCCAGGGCGGAGTCATATTCGTCGCAATCGTCTTTTCGCTTGCAAGCTTCTTCGCGGACGTGCTGTACTCGGCGGTGAACCCTCGGGTGAGAGTCGGCTGATGGCACACGATGACATCGATATTCGGGAACTGGTTGTGACGTTTCTGGCGGCCGGACCTCAGGGGGAACCGGCACGAGCGGTGCGCGGTGTATCCATGGTGATCGAACACGGGAGCGTGCACGCCCTCGTCGGTGAATCCGGTTCGGGAAAGAGTGTAACCGCACGTTCAATTCTCGGAATTGTCGGCGCGGATGCGCACGTTGCAGTGAACGGAAGCATTACCTATCACAATTCGGATCTCCTTTCCCTTCCCGAAAAAGAGCTACAATCCATCCGTGGTCGGGAAATTGCCATGATCTTTCAGGAGCCGGATCGATATCTGAATCCATCGCTGAATATCGGAGTCCAGATCGGAGAAGTGCTGGAGGCCCATTTCCGTATACGACGGCGCGCCGCGTTGAAGGCGGCTCGGGAAATGCTTGCGGAAGTCGAGCTTCCGGAGCGGGTGGCGAAGCGATACCCCCATGAGCTATCCGGTGGTATGAAGCAGCGGGCAATGATTGCCATGGCACTCATGTGTGATCCCGCGTTTCTGATTGCGGACGAGCCCACGACTTCTCTCGATGTGACGGTACAACGGCAGATTCTTGATCTTCTGCTCGGGATCCAGGCGCGGTCGGGCATGGGCATGCTGTTCATCTCGCACGATCTTGCGGTCGTACAGTCCATAGCGCACCGGATCTCGGTCATGTACGCGGGCAAGATAGTTGAAACGGCGCAGCGCGACGAGTTGTTCCACCGGCCTCTTCATCCGTACACGCAGCAGCTTCTCCTGGCTGTTCCGCACCCGGGCCGACGGGGTATTGCGTTGTCCTCAATACCCGGACGCCCACCGGATCCGCACGATGTTCCGGCTGGATGCGCGTTTCACCCGCGCTGCCCGCTTGCCGGTGAAATCTGCCGGACTGTCGTTCCGATAGACCGCGAGTTCGGCATGGGGCACTCCGCTGCGTGTCACATGATCGAAGCGCCCACGACCGGCGGAGGTGCACAATCGTGAGGCCGCACGTGGAGGTGCATGATCTTGTCAAGGTATATCGGCGCAGCGGTGTATTTCAGTGGGAAGGCCGGTTTTTCCCCGCGGTAAACGGGGTATCGCTTGAAATTGCAAGGGGTTCAATTCTCGGATTGGTCGGCGAATCGGGTTCTGGAAAGTCTACGCTTGCCCGTTCGATACTCTGCCTCGATCCGCCTACGTCCGGGAGCATTCGCGTCGGAGATGTGGATCCAATGCGGCTCAGGGGACGTGGTCTTCGTGAGTTCCGGCGGACCGCTCAGATGATCTTTCAGGATGTAGATCGCGCACTCGACCCGAGGATGACCGTTGGCCGGAGCATCGAAGAAGCGCTTGCGAACCGCGGAGTCCTGCCGGGAAACTTCCGGGAGCGCACCGCCGAGCTCCTTTCGCTTGTTGGAATCAGCGCCGGATCCATGGACAGCTTCCCTTCGGCATTTTCCGGTGGTCAACGACAACGAATAGTAATTGCCCGTGCCCTGGCTATGGAAGCGAGCTTCCTGATCCTGGATGAGCCTGTCTCTAATCTCGATGTTTCCGTTCAGGCTCAGATCATCAATCTGCTGCTGTCGCTGCGAAACAAGTTTGGCCTTACGTACCTGTTCATTAGTCACGATCTGAATCTTGTGTCGTATCTCAGCGACACGGTTTCGGTCATGAAAGAGGGTGTTATTGTCGAAAGCGGAAGTACCGAATCCGTGATCGGAGATCCCCGCCATCCCTATACCCGGACGTTGCTTGCTGCTGCGCCACGGTTCGTCTTCGGAAACGATGATTCCGGGAGTCCAAGGAGTATTCAATGAGTCGTCTCTGTTCGATCGTCCTCGTATCCGCTCTGCTTGCCGGAGCCGTCGGCACTTCAGCGTCCGCGGCAGGAGTATCGGAGTCGCACAGCCGGGAGCTGCATGTGGTTCTTTCCGGGAATCCGGACACGCTCGATCCGCAAAAATCTTCCGCGACGTTGACTTTCCAGGTGGACCGAAGCATCTACGACACACTGGTGGAGCCGGACGCCAGCGGGCGCCTGGTCGGTGATCTGGCTGAGAGCTGGCAGGTTTCGACGGATAATCTTGTCTGGACCTTCCACCTGAGGTCCGGCGTCCGATTTCAGGATGGTGAACCGTTCACTTCCCGGGACGTGAAGGCAACGCTCGACCGGATCCGTGATCCCGCAACGGCATCCCCGAAGGCAAGCGAATACCGTGCCATCGCATCGATCGATACACCGAACGCGGACACGGTTGTACTCCATCTCTCCGAACCGTATGCACCGCTTCTCGCAACGCTCGCTTCCGGATGGTCGGCAATTCTCCCTGCCAGTCTCATAGCAAAGGGGCACGATTTCGGTGCGAACCCGGTAGGCACCGGCCCGTTCGCTTTCAAGCAATGGGTGCGTGACAACCGGATTGAACTGCAGAAGAATCCCGACTACTGGATGTCGGGTTATCCCTTGCTCGACGGTGTGGTGTTCAACATAATAACCGAACACGCGGTCCAGCTGCAGGGCCTCCTGAGCGGACAGATCGATGCTGACTACCTCATCAACAAGGAGGATCTCGATCTCCTCAAGAATAATACCGGGACCGACTACAAGACAGATCTGACCTCGCTCGTAATCGTTCTTGCAATGAACAACAGTCGGCCTCCGTTGAACAACCTGAAGGTTCGACAGGCCATAAACTACGCAATTGACAAAAAGTCTGCACTCGATGTCGCCTATGGCGGGGGCAAGGTAGTCGGGACATTCATGGACTATTCCGATCCGTACTACGAAGACCTGTCCGGCCTCTATCCGTACAATCCGGACAAGGCTCGCGAGTTGCTTGCGTCGGCGGGAACTGCGGTCGACCGTACGTTTGATCTGGCGCTCCCGCAGAACTATGAGCCTCATGTGAAGGCGGGCGAGATTTTCCAGCAGATGCTGTCGAAAGTTGGTCTGAAGGTGAAAATCCGGCTCGTGGACTGGTCCACATGGCTCAGCGATGTCTACAAGGGCGGGAACTACGACTTTACCGTGATAGGCCACACGGGGAAACTGGACCCGGACGGACGACTTGCGGGGTACGGAACAGGGAACTCCTACGTTCACTGGAAGAATGCCGAGGCGGCCGCGCTCATAGAAAAGGCACGCAAGACTGTTGGATTCCAGCAGAGAAAACCGTTGTATGACCAGGTGCTTCGCATCATGGGAACGGATGTTCCCATGGTTTTCGTTGGTACCCCATACCGATACATCGGCCTTCGAACAAATGTTACCGGATTCCGGCTGGATCCAAAACTCGACACGTTCGATTTCAGGCGAACGACGTTGAAGTAGAGAATGCAAAGAGCCACCGTTTCGAGGTTCAGATCGGCTGTTCTCGCAATCGTCTCGGTGTATGGGGTGATATTTCTCCTGTGCGCGCTATTCCCGTCTGTGGTAGCACCATCGGATCCTTTGACCCAGAGACTCCAGTTGCGCTTCCTGCCGCCGTTGAGCCCGGGACATTTCCTCGGCACGGACGATTTCGGCAGAGACGTGCTTTCGCGCATCATCTACGGTGCCCGTCCGGCATTGCTCGTCGGGGGGGTCTCGGTCGGACTGGCGCTTCTCGTTGGAATTGTATTCGGCCTTCTTGCCGGATTGCGCGGCGGACTCGTGGACAGCGCCGTCATGCTTCTCATGGACAGCGTCCTCTCGTTTCCGACCGTGCTGCTTGCAATAACCATGGTTGCCGTGTTCGGTTACGGAATAACCCAGGTCATGCTGGCTGTAGGTGTCATCTACAGTCCCGTGTTCGCCCGGATTGTGCGTGCCGAAGCACTCTCGCTCTCAGGGGAAACATACGTCGTCGCATCGAGAGCTCTCGGCACGACTCCTTTGCGGACAATTGTTCTTCACATCATCCCGAACATGGTGCCGAGGTTGCTTGTGCAGGGCTCCGCAACATTCGCTCTCGCCGTGGTCATAGAAGCGTCACTCTCGTTCCTTGGCCTGGGCGCCCAGCCGCCGACGGCAAGCTGGGGTCTCATGCTGAAGGATGCCCGCTCGTACCTGCTTCAGGCCCCGTGGCTTGCCGTGTTTCCGGGTGTGGCAATCGGACTTACCGTATTCTGTTTCAACTACCTTGGAGATGTGCTGGCGGAGCGCTTCGGTCTCTCCCGTGCCCGAAGCAGTTAGGGCATGATGGGGACATCAGGGATATCGTTATCTGCAATTCGCTGACGCAGGTAGGTCAGCAGTTCGGGAAGTGGGAGCGGCGAACTATGCCGCTTGCGGCCCGGAGCGGGCCGATCCGTGTTGTCGCTCAGCCCGCTGTTGCCGATTACGCTCTCAAGCGATTCACTCGACCCGTACAAGGGCAATTCCGCGTTCCACGCATCTGCAACTGATTTGAGCACAGCGGTGCATTCTTCGAAGGCAGAAGCAAACAGGTCCCAGAACGATGCTGCATAGACCAGATTCCGGTCGCACGGATCGGTCCACGGCGCGTGACGATCGTTCAGATAGTCGGCCGTCGCCGGCAGTGCGAACGGATGGAGAATTGCCAGCCATCGCCTCCCGATTTCCCCGTCTTTTTCCCGCCTGAGGCCTTCGTGCAGCCGGGCCGGCGTAACCAGATTTGAGTATCGGTAGTACCCCATTGCATCGACGTACGCATTGGTCAACCGTTCGGACAGATTCTCGTCATTTCGGGCCCTTCGGGACACATGCTTCAGCGCGTCGATTTCGGTTTCTATGATCTGGACCGGCGGGGCCTCACCACAGAGCACCCGGCCGAAGAAGTTGTATTCATTTACATCCATGCCGCGGAACCGCGAGAGGACGTGGACATCTATTATCCGCTCAAAGAAGGGGTGCATTGAGCGATAACGGACAGTCTGCTCATCTTCCGGGTCCACCCATCCGGAGAAGTAGTTTATAAACGGATGGGCGTGTCGGTCGAGGATTGCGTGCGTAACGTAACCTGCTACGAAAGCGCCGATTTCCGAATTGAACGATACCCCCGAGTTTCGCGCAGTTTCCACCATCCGTGCGCAGAACTTACCGTAGCCGTGGCGATGGAGCACAACCCCGTAGTGGATAGCCGTCGGCATGGTCCGCTGATTGTGATAGAAGATGTCCGGGCCCTGAGCGCCGAGGGAAAGATACGTGCCAAACTCGCCGATAAGCGGGGTCCGGTTTCCGAAACACCGGTTGGCAACTTCCTCTGCAAACACCAGGTGGGTAATATGAGACGGCATCAGTGTGCATGGTAGCACGCTGGTCGAATATGGAGCAAGGTTGGGAGCTCTCTTTGAAGCGCTCTTCTGTTTACTAAGAGCACCGGTATGAGCTACAATCGACAAAAATGGAGGAGACCGATGAAGTACGCGGGCATGCTGTGTATCGCAGCGGTATTGGCCTTTGGTACCGTGGCGTCGTCCTTCGCCGAGTCCTATAACGATCTGGTAGCGCAAGCGAAAAGTGAATATCAGGCAGGAAAGTTGAAGGCCGCTTTGCAGTCCTATGGCAGCGCTATCGCGCTCAAATCCGATGTTCCGGGAACATATTACAATCGGGGAATCGTTTACTACGATCTGAAGATGCTCGGGGAGGCAATCGCGGATTTTTCTCACGCTTTGTCCATTGATCCTGCGTATCGGGATGCGCACTTCAACCGGGGCAACAGCTATTCGCTTGCCGGTGAGTATGCCAGGGCAATTGCTGATTTCACCTGGCTCATCGACAACCCGTCGAAAGATGCAAAACCCCCCGTAGAGGCGGCGGTATACAACAATCGTGGCGTTGCGTATTTTCATCTCAAAGAGAACGCAAAAGCCCTGGCGGATTTCGTACGGGCTATTTCTATAGATCCTCGGTATGCCGAGGCGTATTACAATCGAGGCAACGTTTTGTATGATGAAAAGAAGCCGAAAGAGGCCGTTGCCGACTATGACAGGGCAATTTCCATGAATCCGACATATCGGGATGCATACTACAATCGCGGAAATGCGTACTACGAGCTCAAAGATTCCACCAAAGCCATTGCCGATTACCAGAAAGTGATAAGTATCGACAAAGGATTTGCGGACGCATACTACAATCTTGGTCTTGCATATATCCAGCTGTCGGATTCAATGAAAAAGACGAAGTAACCCAAACTCACTGACCCACAGGGAAGCGTACACTACGGAGGAGTACATGAACGGCAACAACAATGTACACAACACCATTCTGATCATCAATTGCGGCAGCTCATCGCTCAAGTATGAGGTTTATCGGATGCCGCAGAGGGAGAGCCTGGGAAAAGGACAGGTTGAACGGATAGGACTTGCGGATGGGAACATCGCGCAGGAGTCGGCGAAGGGCAAGTATCGCAGAGAAGGCGAAATACCGGACCATGCAACGGCAATTACACTCATGAGCGAGGCACTCACCGACCCCGAGTTCGGAATCCTCTCGAGCATTGAAGAGGTTACCGGCGTAGGTCACCGGGTGGTCCATGGTGGAGAGAAGTACTCCTCCTCGGTCGTGATTGACGAGGACGTCCTCTCGGCGATAAAGGAAAACATAGAGCTCGCGCCGCTCCACAATCCTGCAAATCTTTCTGGAATCCGTGAGGCGATGAAGATTCTGCCGGACCGAAAACAGGTGGCAGTCTTCGATACGGCATTTCATCAGACGATGCCGCCGTCGGCGTATCTTTACGGAATTCCACGGGAACTATACGACGAGTTCAAAATTCGTCGATACGGTTTCCATGGGACGAGTCATCGCTACGTGTCCGCGGAGGCGATCAAGTTCATGAAACGTTCGTCGGAGAATACGAATGTCATATCGTGTCACCTCGGAAACGGCGCGTCGATTACGGCAATCAACAATGGACGCTCAATCGATACATCCATGGGGTTCACGCCGCTTGAGGGACTTGTTATGGGGACTCGAAGCGGTGACCTGGATCCACAGATCCTGCTCTATCTCATGGAGCGGGGTTACTCTGCGGCCGAACTGAATCAGCTTCTGAACAAGAAGAGCGGCTTGCTCGGGCTCTCCGGTATTTCAAGTGATTTGCGAGACATTGAGAAGGCCGCCGATGAGGGAAACCAGCGAGCGATCGACGCTCTGGAAGTCTATGCGCACCGAGCCCGGAACTATATCGGAGGATATGCGGCAAACATCGTGAAGGTGGACATTCTCGTTTTCACCGGTGGCATCGGGCAATACGGCATCAAGATGCGAGAGCGGATCTGCCATCGCCTGGAAAACCTCGGTATTGTCATGGACTACGAGCAGAATCAGAAAAACGGTCCGAAGCAGGGTATCATTTCAACCGACTATTCACCGACAACCATCGTCGTCATTCCGACGAACGAAGAGTTGCAGATAGCCATCGATACCCACGAGCTCATCTCGGCGTAAAAAGGTTCCGATGCGCGCAGCGGATCTGGTCTCCGTTTCCGGCGGTCGTTCACTTCACCGCATAATAACTGCCGACGCATTCTCAGAGTCCCGGCGTTGCATGCGCAGGGGATGTCGTCTCGTGAAAGATCGGGAAGTCGGTGGCTCACGAGAGTTTGGATATGAGCAGCGATTCCGCAAGATGCAGTACCGGGAGCTCGTGTCCTACGCGCACCGGCGGTCCCCGGATATCGTCGTTGACGGGACGGACCCAGGAGCAGAATATCCGGATCTGATTGCAGCACATCGGAGAACCGTTGAACTCATGCGGGAACGCGTCCCCATTGCCGACGGCTGGTTCGTGTCGAACGACTGCGCCGCATTGATTCCTATTCTTGCACCGACCTCAGGAACAGATGGATGGGATCTGGAATTCATCCATCCGGCTGCGCGCACCAAAGCCCGCCATATTCAGGAAGCCGCATTCGCGCGGGCATGTCTGGCATCTGCGGGAGTTCGTGTGGAAAACGTCCGGTTGCTCTCGGTGAATCGGAACTATATCCGCAAGATCTCGGTCGATGTTTCGGAGCTCTTCCTGGTGGAGGACATCTCCCTCCTGACCGCCCGAATGCTTGAATCGGTGGAGGCAACGACGAACGAACTTCGCGCCGCCCTCGATTCTCCGACAGAAACGCTCCCCCTATGCCACCGGCCTGCAGGGTGTTCGGCGTGCAGGCCAGCGCTTCCCGAGCTGCCGAAACACAACCTGTTTACCCTCTACCACGGTACGGATCTGTCTCAGGAGTTATTCCGGGAACGGGTGATAGATCTTCGGGATCTCCCGACAAACATCTCTCTATCCGAACGACAGAAAATACAGTTGCAGGCGGTCCGTTCAGGTGAACCTCAGATTGACGTGCCGGGACTTGAGCGGTTCCTTGCAAACATACTGTACCCGCTCTCTTTCCTTGACTTTGAGACGTACTCTGTATCCGTTCCGCCCTTTCCCGGGATGCGCCCGTGGCAACATGTGCCATTTCTATACTCTCTCCATCTTCAGGAGAGCGAAGCGGCAGATGCGATCCGTGCCGGTCACATGGAGCCGGCCGGGAAGGACGGCAGACGGGAGCTGCTTGAATCGCTGATTGAATCCATCTACTCGACCGGCTCGGTCGTCGTGTTCGGCAGCAATTTCGAGCGGTCAATGCTGAACTCGCTTGCGGAAGCGTTCCCCGAATATCGTGCGGCCGTGGACACTATTACTCCCCGAATCGTTGACCTCTCGGTTCCCTTTCAGAGCTTCCTCTACTATCACCCGGATCAATTGGGAAGGATGTCGTTGAAGTCGATCCTTCCCGCGCTTACCGGGTTCGGATATGAGAATCTGATGTTTTCAGACGGGCTTGAAGCAAGCGTTGCGTACTATCTCAGCTCGCACGGTGCCGCAGCAAAGACGACCGATTCGCCTGCCGTCGGCGCCGAGAGAGAATTGATACGTCGAAGCCTGAGCGAGTACTGCGCAATGGACACCGGCGGACTCGTGTCCATACTGCGCGTACTTCAGGATGCGGTCAGAACTAAATGAATAGCTCCCGGATCAGATCCTGATACTTATCGTGAATAACATGCCTCTTGATTTCCTGTTTCGCGGAAAGTTCCCTGCCAATCTCGAACTCTTCGCCAAGAAGCCGAAATCTGAATATTCGTTCGAAGTTCTTGAACCCATTTTTCGGGTTAATGCGTTCTGTAATTTCAGAGTTGAAGAGCTCGAGGATTTCGGGCCTGCGAAGGAGGGCTTCGTAGTCTCCGGTCGGAATGGAATGTGAGGACGCGAACTGCTCAACCGCTTCGCGGATTGGAAGGACGAGAGCCGCAAGAAACTTCTGGTCCTGACCGAGGACCATCACCTGCGAAACGTACATCGACTCGCATAGTTTCTGCTCAATCGGAAGCGGCTCGATATTTTCTCCGCCAAGCAGGACTATGGTGTCTTTCGCACGCCCAAGAATCTTCAACTCGTTGTCGAAGGTAAGCATTCCGAGATCTCCGGTATTGAGCCAGCCGTCGCTCGAAATTATCTTGTCCGTGTCCTCCGGACGCTTGTAATACCCAAGCATGACCTGGGGACCCCGCGCAAGGACGAGGCCCTTGTGGCCGGGCGGGAGCTGCTTTCCCTCATCGTCGACGATCTTGATCTCAGTTCCCGGGAACACGGGTCCGACAGTGCCGGGAACCGGATGGTGCTGATCCCGGACCCCGAGGACCGGAGCGGTCTCGGTCAGACCGTATCCTTCCAGGAGGAGAATGCCGGCCGCCGCGAAGAAGTTGTCCACGTCCTCAGGGAGAGCCCCACCTCCGGATATCCCCGCAATGAAACGGCCGCCGAGCCGTTCGTGGATTGCCTTGAATACCAGTAGATTCCCGAGTCCACGGAGAGGAGCCAGCAACAGGTACGGTATGATGGCGAGGAGGATTTCCAGTATTCGCGAGCGACGACGGAAACGCGGGCGGAGACCGCGGAGCATATACGATAACTGTGCATGAGTCGAACAGACGGTCACAAAAAAGTTGAACAGCGCGCGTTTCACTGCGCTCTGAGAGGCGACGTTCCGGTAAATGCCGGATTTCAGGGCGTCCCAGATTCGGGGCACAGAAGCGAGCCAGGTTGGTCGAATGGCCTGGAAATCCTGGAGCATGATCTTGCTGATTGGTTTCGAATAGGCAAGCGTAGATGCGGTTCCCAGAGCAACGTACTGCATGATCCGTTCGAAGGAATGCCACACCGGAAGGACACAGAGCCAGATGTCTCCGGGACCCATGTCGATCAACTGAGGAACACCTTCGACTTGATGAAGGAAGTTCCTGTGAGAGAGCATAACACCTTTCGGCTCACCGGTTGTTCCGCTGGTGAAAATAATGGTGGCAAGATCGTCGGCTTTCCCTTCATCGACTTCCCGCTCTATTATCTGTGGGTCCTTCGCGAGCACGGACCGCCCCTTCTCCATGATTTCCGCGTAGGTGTATACATCCCAGCCGCGAAGCGAGTCTTTCACTTCACCACGATCAAACGCGCCGTCCAGGACAATGATGGCCTTCAGTTTCGGCAGCGATTTGCGAATTTCGTGTATCCGGGTAAATTGCGTCTGGTTTTCGACAATGGCTATTGCACAATCTGCGAATCCCAGAATGTACTGGATCTCGGTTTTTGTTGAATCGCACCCGCGTGGTACGTCGGCGGCGCCGATGAAGAGCAGCGAAAGGTCTGCCACCAACCACTCTTTCCGATTATCGGATATGAGGCCGACATGGTCTCCCCGTTTTATCTTAATTGAACGCAAGCCGGCAGACCATGTCTGGACTTCCCGGTACAACGCACTGAATGACGTTGGTTGAAACGTTCCTGACGCGTCTTTGCTGTACTGCGCCACGTGATCCGGGTACTGTTCCGAGATTCGCCTGAACAGCAGTGGAATTGTGGGTTCCATACCGTCTCCTTATGTAGTGGAAAGATTATGCAGTGTATCACGATTCGCCCAAAAAAAGCGCCCAGGTAGGCCTGAGCGCTTCACAGATTCGCCACGACGGTATCGTCGAAAGCTACAACTGCAGGTTACGGGCGGGTTACCATGAAATTCCGGAAATTCGCTGCCATGCCGTTTGTCCTGAAGGAGATATACTTCCCCTTCAATTGAGAAGCAGGCAGATCGAAGTAGTACCATGTTCCCATTGCCGTCGGATCTTCTACCATGATACGTCCGGTATTGGTGTTCACGCGGATATTGATCGGTACCTCGGCATGGAGATAGCCATTGTTCTGGACGTAGTTTATGAGGTCCTGAAGTGTAATCCCCAGCGCCGCCGGGATGTTCACATTCAGCTGTGGGTCCAGACTCATATCCGTGTCGCTCCGGCTTCGATACACCTGTGCCCGAAACCCGTAGTGCTGCGGATAGTTCTTCGCAGTGGAGGCCCGCGTATCGAGGTTCAGCCACAGAAGGTACGATGTCCCGTTTCCCCAGGATTTTGCGCCAAGAGCCGGCTGGTCGACGGCAATGTGAATGCCGAAGCCTGCGTGGAGCCTGTTGTTCGCAAGATCCGTCTGGTTCATGTAACCGCCGCCCGCGTACTGTACCGTGAACGAAATCTCGTACTGGCCAGACTGATTGAGTGCGTGATCGACCCGGGCCATCGGCGCCGTCGCATCGGTCTGCTCAAGCGCTCCGCCCATCGCGCTCCAGCCGCCGCTGCCTGCCGTCCATCCGCTCATCGAAGCAAAGTCGTCTTGTTGGAGAGTCTGCTGAGCTGCAACCGTAAACGGCAGCAACATCAGTAATGACGCTCCCAGTACCAGGGCGAACTTTTTCATCTTATCCTCCTAGTCCCAAATTGTTACCCCTGCACATGCTGTGAGTGCTTCGAATACCATGATAAGCCCTGTCGCGGACATGCACAACAATAAATTTTCGAAAATCGCCGCCAGGCCGGAAATCGGCCGAAGCATTGAACAGATTCCGGCTGGCGTTCTATACTCCGTTCATATGAACGAACAAGACGCTTCCCGCAGCAATCATTTGCTGTCGAAGTCCGGGCGGCGTGCACTCATCAGGCAGGCGCACGGAATAGAACCGGTGGTAATGGTCGGAAAAAACGGGATCACTGACGAACTGATTGCTGCATGCGACAATGCCCTGAATGCGCATGAGCTCATCAAGGTCCGATTCCAGAACTTCAAGGACGAGTGTCGACCACTTTCTGCAACTATTGCCGAACGAAGCGAAAGCGTCCTGGTACAGATCATCGGACATGTCGCAGTTCTCTACCGTGAGCATTCCGATCCGGATATGCGCCGATATTCCGCAATTGTAAAGCCTGCGCTTTGACAGTCGCCGCGGCGGGGCGCTATACTGTGTGATCATGAAAATGTTTACCTGTTCCCGGGTGCCACAGCTCCACTTTGGTGAGGGAGCGCTGAACTCAGCGTCCGCCGTCCTGCGCAGCTTGAACGCAGAGCGAGTCGGCATAGTGACCGGCGGACGATCCTTCCGTGAGTCGGAGCACTGGCCCGCCTTGTTGAGTCGGTTGAGGGAGGACGGTATTGAGATTCAAGACTCAGCAATTGATCACGAGCCGGATCCAGCATTTGTCAACGAAGTGACCGATCGGTTTCGGACCGCAGGGGTTCAGGCAATCATGGGCATCGGCGGTGGAAGCGCAATTGATGCGGGAAAGGCCATCTCTGCACTCGCCACAATGGAAGGCGGGATTGAAGACTATCTGGAAGGGGTTGGGACCTCCGAGCCCTCCGGACACAAGCTCCCCTACATCGCGGTCCCGACAACCGCGGGAACCGGATCGGAAGCCACCAAGAACGCGGTGATCAGCCGGCCTGGACCGGACGGATTCAAGAAATCGCTTCGTCATGACTCCTACGTGCCGGACGTTGCAATCATCGATCCGGATTTGTCGCTCAACTCACCACCTTCCATAACTGCCGCGGCCGGACTCGATGCAATTACGCAGCTGCTGGAAGCATACGTTTCCACCGGAGCAACTCCCTTTACCGACGCACTTGCTCAAAGTGGTTTGCGCGCAGCCTCCCGGGGTTTTCTCGTGTCGCTTCGTGGAAGCAGGACCCTGGGCAA